>JABSOS010000022.1 GCA_013216135.1 Candidatus Caenarcanales bacterium | reverse complement strand
GATTAGGACAATCTGCTATTCTAGCTTGCCAAAACATATTCCTCGCTAATTTTCAACTTACCTGAGTAGTTACATTTTTAATTAAAAATAGTGGAATAATAAGATTAGGTTAATGACACAAGAAACATATATCGTAGATTTAGTAAGAACTCCGATGGGAAGAGGAAAGATAGGTTGTTCCCTATCTGGTGTGCACCCTATGGACTTAGGAGTAGCTCCAGTTAAAGCTTTAGTCGAAAGAAATAATCTCAACCCTAAAGCAGTTGAGGATCTGATATATGGTTGTGTAACACCTATTGCAGAGCAAGGTATGAATATTGCTCGATTAATTGCATTAATGGCTTTAGATCCAAGTGTAGCTGGAATTCAAATCAATAGAATGTGCAGCTCTGGTATGCAGGCTGTTGACTTTGCTAACCAAGCTATTAAATCAGGGGACTACGATTTATTAATCGCTGGTGGCTTAGAGCATATGAGCCGTATCCCTATGGGCATGGATACTTTACCGATCCCGACTTCAGCAAATCAAGGAACTAGCATGGCTGATTCTTACCTAGCTAAATACCAAGTAAAAACCATGGGTGAATCTGCTGAAATGATCGCAGAGGAATGGGGTTTCACTAGAGAAGAATTAGATAAATTCAGCGCTGAATCTCACCAAAAAGCTTTCAATGCCCAGTCTAGTGGATATTTTGATAAAGAAATAATCGGAGTTGAAACCAAAGAATTTGGTTTAGTAGCTAAAGATGAAGGTGTTAGAGCTTCAATTGATATGGCAAAAATGGCAACCTTGCCAACACCTTTTAAAAATGGTGGAGTAATCACTCCAGGAAACGCAAGCCAAATCACAGATGGCGCTGCTGCTGTTTTACTTGCAAGTGAAGGTGCAGTCTCTAAGTACGGTCTAAAGCCTAGAGCTAAAATTATTAGAAGTTATGTTTGTGGCAGTGATCCTGAAATGCAGTTAACAGGACCGATCCCAGCTGTTACTAAGTTATTCGAGAAGACAGGCTTAAGCATGGCAGATATGGATTTAGTAGAAGTAAATGAAGCTTTTGCTTCTGTAGTACTTGCATGTGTTAAAGAATTAAATATTCCACTTGAGAAACTCAATGTTAATGGTGGTGCTATAGCACTAGGTCACCCGCTAGGCTGCTCTGGAGCTAGAATCCTTACGACTTTAGTTAATGAATTAGAAAGACGCGAGCTTAAACGTGGTCTTCTAACTATGTGTGTCGGTTTTGGACAGGGAATTGCGACTATAGTTGAGTTAGTTTAGAATTTAATTCCCCCCCCTTAGAAAACTCACAATAAAAAGTATTGACACCAAGCTTGCGTTCAAGATAATATTACAGCGTGTCTTTAGTAACTGCTGCAACCGCTGTTGAAAATAAAAACTATCTAGCCAGCAGTAATAAACTGAATGACTATAAATACTTAAATTCCGTCTCTAAAGCTATAGTCAGTTTCACCAATATCTTCAAAAACAATGATCAAGTAATAAATTTTCTAAATTATGTAGATAAGCTCATCACAATAAATAAATCTAAAATAGATGATGGAACTATTGTAGAGGAAGATTCATTTTTTATAGATACAAAGTCCAGTAATGAATATTTAACTGGCAAAGTTTTATTTCTTAACGCACTAGAATCTCAAAGTAATAATATCTTAGATAATGAAAGTAATCTTATAAATGACTTTTTCTCTGAGCTTGAACAAGATATTAAAGTCAAACAGACAAAATTATTAGAAGCTAACTTTAAGTTTGTTAGTGATCCAAATCATAAATTTCGCAATCTAAAAGAAGCACTTAATCAATCTATATCAGAACATTGTGAAAAAAATAATCTTCAAAAAGAACTTATTAATTATGAAATTGGTATATCCAAACTAGGAAGTAGCATTGAAAAAATAAAGAATAACTACCCTAATATTCACTTAGATTTATCTAACACTAAATTAACTAACTTTAAAGCTTATAAATAAGACCTAAGTAATATTAATTTCTCTAAATCTGATTTATCCAAATCAGAAATATTTAAATGTGATTTAAAGGGCACAAATCTCAAAGGAACTTATTTAGATAAAGCTAAAATACAAGAATCAAATCTTACAAACGCTAATTTAGAAGACAGTTACCTGCAAAGAGCTAACTTTAATGAATCCATACTTGAAGATATCAAAGTAAATAAGAATACCTTTATTTATAAAGCACGGCTTTCAAATGTAAAAATCAAAAATCTAGATCTTGGCATCTTAGATTTAAGTGGAGTTAGGCTTAAATATGTTGATCTTTCTAATAACATAAAGATTTCTGGTAAACTACCTAGCACCACGAAATTGTACCATTGTAATTGGAAAAACTGTGATTGTGATGGTCTTGACTTAAGTGAATTAATAGACATACCCTACCCTATAGAACTTGATAAAGCTCTAAATCTACCTAAAGATAATGAGGGAAGAATTAATCTCTCTAACCATTATCTTTATGGAGCAGCTTTCAGTCAAAAAGCTGATCTCAGTAATTATAATCTTAGAAATGCAAACCTTGAATCCACAATCTTAGACGATATTATTCTCCCGCCTCAGCATGTTCAAGGAGCTTCATTCCGCAAAGCTTCATTTGAGAATAAAGATCTAAGCGATTTTGATTTAGAAGGCTGTGACTTATCATCATCTGAGCTAAATGGAGCAAAACTACCTAAAAGTATTGAAAATGTAAAATCTATTAAATATGCTGATTTTAATTGGGAAGATTTAGTAAAAAATCAAGAATACTTAAATAATTTTCTAGTTGATATACTAGCCTACTCAAAAATCCGAACCCAATCATCTTCTGAGGATGAGCTTGAAAGTATGGGTGTACTAAAGTTTGATTGGGCTAAAGCTTTAGAAGAGAATTACGATCCGCAAGTACTTTTAGATTTATTAACTAAGGCTAAAGATGCAGATTTAAATATCTCAAAACCAATAATCAAAAGTTTTGATGGAGTATCAGCAGAGTCTTTAAGATCTTTACTTAAAAAGATCACACTCGAATCTGAAACTAACACTGAATCCTTAAGAGCAAGTGTCCCTATTTTAAAAGTTTTTGGTGATCTTTTACATCAAGGACATGAAAGAGTGAAAGATAAACTAGCACAAGATGTTTTTAAAACTAAAATTGAAAAAGAGCTTGGCTCTGAAGAGTCTCAAAAGTTTTTTAAAATGCTAGTAAGAGAAGATCATAATCTTCAAAGATCTCAAAATTTCAAAATTCTAGAAGCTGGTTTTAAAGATCGTACTAATAAAAATCTTATCGATCTATTTGAATATGGTCTGATAAATTTTGATGATGAAGAGTTTAAAAAATTAAAGAGTATTATTCTAGCTTTGAATGACACTGAAAATATAACAGTTCAAGGGCAAAAAATTGATAATTCATTTAATGAAACTATGTATGGTGACCTTGCTGAAAAATTAAATTTTGATTCCCCGAAATCAATTGATCCCACTATTAAAACTGAATCAGATAAATTCAGAACAATTCTAAAAGAAGTAAAAGTAAAACTTGAGCAAGATATAAAATCTCAAAATAAACTTTTAAATTATTTTTTTAGTGAAGAGGAACGTAGCACATTAATACACGAAGTAAAAAACAAATTTAGTGAAGAAAACATCAGAAATATTATAGAGACAATCATCAATTCAAAAGAAAATCAAAATGAAACAACAATTGATCGCATAGCTGTTAAAGGAAGCGTAGTAAACTACCTTTATAAACAATTAAAACCTGGAACTAAATCTAAAGAATCAAATCATTTAAAACCAGAAGAAAAATTAGCTGAAATTCAGAAATTAATAAAAGATGAATCAGTAATCGAGCAGCTTGTCCAAAGAAGAGCCTTAAAAAAATTAAATACTAAACTTAACACTATAAATGCTACTGAACTAAATAAAATATTTCAAAAAATCCCACAGTTAGCCCCTAGAAAATCTAAACTTTACCATAAACAATTACTAAATAAACTTGAAAAGCAAAGTAAAGAAATTATCATAGAAGCAAATAAACAATTTATAGATAAATTTTGCACAAGATTAAATCTAAGTAATAGTTCTAATGAAATTAAAACTATTAAAGAAAAATCTCTAGAAATTTTAAATGGTGAGAAAGGTCAAAGGCAAGATGACTTCTTGCTCAACCTAAGGTATTTAACCAATACCTTAAATGCTTTTTTTAAAGATCCAGAGCACCCTAATATTACAGTAGGGAAAAAAATTACTACCGATTATATTCTAGAAAAGGATTATACCGAAACTAATCAATGGTTATTAAACAATCAAAAAGATTGGGTAAATATGATGAAAGCAATACACCCCAATTTCAAAATCGAGAATTTAGTAAAAACCGAGCATAAAACTCCTACTTTTGAATATACAGACCCTAAATCTGGTTATAGATTTGTTGTTGAGCCTAATAGAAGAAATTTTATTAAACAGAGCGAAGACCTTAATATATTTTCTTGTCTAAATGTTGACGAGTTTCATAGCCACTATTTGTTTGGGAATATAGCAAATATAAATATCTCTCTGGTATGGGTTTACGATGATCAAGGAAATTTAAGTCATAGACAATTATTCACAACAGACACTGCTGGTGTTGCTGCAAAGCCTTCTTATAGAGTAACAAAAAGTGTGCTTCCAAAAGAAGCTTCTCAAAATTTCTTAAAAGCTTTTTCAGAGTATCTAGGCTTAAATATTTCAGATAAAACAGCTATAGTTGACCAAAAGCAGCAAATACCTATACCCAACCCAAGCTTCCCTGACTCTGCAGTAGCACACGATAGCGCTATATTTTGTTACCCAACCACTCCTAAAGCTAAAAATTCGGCTATAAATAAATCACCAATTTTAGATGATAAAAACTATCAAATTTCAAGCTATAACTCAGGAAACAATATTACAGCACAAGAACTTGAAGATATCGTAAATCTCCATAATCAAAATCTACAAACTCAAACAAGTATACAGGAGAAAAATTACCTTTATAGGTCAAATAACTCTCCTATATTAATTACAGTAAAACATCAAGGTGAAATAATCGCTTTTCTAGATTCATATAAATCTAACGATAAAGAAAGAATTCTTTCTTCTATAGCAGTAAATCCTAAATTTAGAAAAAAAGGAATCGCGTCTGAAATGTTTACTAGCCTAGAAAAAGAAATGAAAAAAAATGATCCTACTACAAAGAAACTTAAGCTACAGTTTAGAAGTCTTGAATTAGTAGATTTTTACTCAAAGCTTGGCTTTAGTAAATTATTTCAGGAAGGGAATTATTCCAATGGAGACCCTATGCACCATATATCTAAATCAATAGATATTAGCTCGTAGTTACATTTAAATTAAAGAACCTAAAACAACTTGATCATACTAATTACCATCATCGTAAGAATAGTCGTTACTACAGCTGAAAGCATCGAGAATATAGCATTTCTAACTTTTAAGTATTTATCAGAAGCTACTTTTGAATAAAAGTAAATTTGTGCAACCAACTCAGAATGAAGCTTTTCATGACTCGCATTCTGATATTCATTCTCTAATTCAGGTAAATCCATATCTGTAATCCGATCCCAGTAAAGCATTGCACTTGGGTTATTAGCCTTAGATAAACGAGGGTTAATAATAGAAACGGTATTAAAAAGAGAGTAGAGAATAAGCACTGTATTTACAGCGAGCAAAGCCATAACAAATTTACATTCTAAAGAAAATATATTAGTTTCATTTGAGAAGTAATCATAAGCTATAGCAGAGATACCTGAAATAATCGCTAAGTCCAAACTTAAGATGAACTTCGCTTTATTGTCAGCGAGCCTAATATGCCTATTTAAATTTTCGAAGGATAATTTAGTAAATTCAAAGAGTGCGCTGTCCATTTAATATTATTTTAACCTCAAATCAAAAGCTTAAAATACATCTTAGCTACAGTAGATAAAAGCTTATCTTCATCCATCTCGATACGGTGTGGATTGGTTTCATTTAAAAGTTCTTCTACTGCACCTTCTATTAATCCCGAAATCGCGACAGCTGAAATCTTAGGATCTACATGCTTTGCAAGTGCCGTCTTCTTTATAATCCTTTCGCTCCGCTCAATCAAACGCAAACGAATTTTATAGTACTTATCAGCAAACTCTAAATCTAAACCAGCAAGCTCACGACAAAGCCTGATGATGTCATAGTTTCTTCTAAAACTTTTAAAAACCGCTGCGATATCTTTTCTGAGTGCTCGATAAGCACTTAAGCCTTCAGCATAATCAATCTCTAAATCAACTCCACCTTCAAATGCAGTGTAAAGATCATCTTCAACTTCCTCTACTAATCTATTAAAGACATCTTTTTTATCCTGAAAATAAAGGTAAAAAGTTCCATGTCCGATACATGCTTCCTTAGCAATATCTTTTACACTTACTGAGTTAAAACCCTTTTCAGAGAAAACTTTACGTGCTGAATCTAAAATGTTCTTACAAGTCTTACGAGATTTTGCAGTTTTTAGATCAGCATTCATTAAATATTAATATTCCGAAGAGCTTTTAAGTGAGAGTAAAAAAGAACTTATACTGCTGTATAATAACAAAAAGAGTGATTAAATTCAAAAACGTAAGTAAATTTTTTGGTCCGATTAAGGCACTTGATAATATAAGCTTCGATATCGAAGCTGGTGAAATGGTTTTCGTAGTAGGTCCTAGTGGAGCAGGGAAATCTACATTAATGAAGCTTCTCTATAGAGAAGAAAGAAATACTCACGGTCAGATTTTAATTAATAATATAGATGTAAGCTCACTCTCGAATGATAAAGTTCCATACCTGCGTCGTCGCATGGGCATTATCTTTCAAGACTTTAAACTTTTACCGAATAAAACTATCTTCGATAATATCGCTTATGGCTTGAGAGGCTTAGGCGTATCTGAATTTGAAATTCAAAAAAGAGTAGGTGGCGCACTTAACTTAGTAGGCTTGCTTGATAGAGCAGGAGCGTACCCTGATGAACTTTCTGGTGGTGAACAACAAAGAATCGGTATCGCAAGAGCAATAGTTCAAGGACCTCCTTTGGTAATAGCCGATGAGCCTACTGGTAATTTAGACCCTAAAACATCTATAGAAATTTTTAATTTACTAAAAAGTATCTCATTACGTGGAACTACAGTTCTAGTAAGTACTCACAACCATAAAATCGTAAAAGAATTTAGAGAAAGAGTTCTTGTTCTAGAAGATGGTAAACTGGTTAATGATACTATTTTAAATCCAAGTCCTTATGCGTAGTCTTAGAATTATTTGGCGCATTCTTAAAGAAACCTATCAGAGCATCAAGTTCTCTGGTATGTCTAATTTCATGGTTATCAGTATTTTAACTGTGACTTTAGCACTATTTGGGGGTGTATTACAGTTTAACTCATCGATTAAACAGATTTATCAAAACCTGGATAATCAGCTTGAGTTTTCAGTTTACTTATTAGATGGAGCAGAGACAAAGTCTCTTGCAAATAAAATAAGTCAGATCGAAGAAGTTAAAAAGGTAGATATTATTCCTAAGGATATTGCTTGGAAAAACTTTAGAGCGAAATTTGGATTTAGTGACGAAGCGGGTAACCCTTTACCTGACACACTTCACGTTAATGTAAAAACTGCACAAGATTTAAAACCAGTAGTCGAAAAAATTAAAAACTACTCAGGGATTGAGCAGATTAGCTTTGCTCCAGAATTATTTCAGGGACTTAAACGTGTTCGTTCGATTTTATTCTCCTTCGGACTGTTTATAACTTTAATCTTAGCGATAAGTACAGTTACTATTATTTCAAATACTATTCAGTTAATTATTAAATCTAGATCGCTTGAAATTAAGATACTCAGATTAGTAGGAGTTGACGACTGGTTTATTAGAGGACCATTTATTACTCATGGAGTCTTCTACGGCATAGTTTCTGCTGTAATAGCCATTCTGCCACTGCTTTTCTTCCAGAAATTCATTTGGAATTCATTCCAAAGTTCATTTAAAACTATCATGCCGCTTACATTTAGCTTTGATTCTAGTAATGAGCTTGGTTTAATTTTCTCAATTATGCTACTTACTGGGGTTACAGTATGTTCAGCTAGTAGTTATATGGTTACTAGTAAGTATATTAAGATTTAAGCTGCAATTCCTTAACAAAGTTAGGATAAAACCCAGAAAACGCTTTAGCTGAATAATCATTAGTTTCAGTAAAATGTAAATCATTTGCTGTTTTATTATAAATCTCTTTAGCTAAAGCCGTATCTAAATGTGGCTTCTCTTCTCTAGGTGCTACATTCCAAGTCCAAAAATTATTTTCAGCACTTTGCATATAAACTCTCGAGAAACCATTTTTGGCAGCTAGTTCTTCTAAAGATTCGACTAATACTTTTTGAGTATCAAGATTCCCAGTAACACCATGAAATTTTGACTCTGCATCCACTTCATCATTTTCTCCAACCTTAAAATATTTGATTAATTGAAGTTGGTTTATACAAATAGCATTTTTTGCTGGATAAAAAGAAAACCCTAATTGAGCAACAGGTTCGTCCTTATAATGCAGAATAAGTGACAATGGAGCATCCACTCCCAACATATATTCTTTATCTTTAAACCTTCTTTCACACCAAGATTTAGATGAATTTGCCATTCTCATATCTGTGAATCCAAATCCTGAAAAAGAAGTTTTATTTGTATCAATACTTAACGAAAATTTCTTTTTTGATTTTTTCATGCCATCCTCTTCAAAAATATTTCGATCTATGATTTTTTGTAAATCAATATCTTGTAATTTACCAGAATCACTAAATTCTTTAATTGCTTTATAAATTGTGTAAAGCTCTAGATTATCAGCCTTTAAGCAACCAGAGTTAAAATATGCATTTCTTTTCGCATCAGCTAATAAGCCTCTGTCAAAGTAACCACGGTCAAATATTTCTTTGACTAACTTATTTTCTTTTTCATCGATAGGAAAGTTTCTTTCTAAAACACCTGTTGACTTATAATATGGATCAGTATAATTTATGAGAGAGTAAAAGATTTCTTCTTCGGAATTGTTTTTAAATAGAGTTTCAAGATCCTGATCTTTATTAAGTAAATTGGGGAAATCTTGCTTTCGAGATAATTCGGCAACTGTCATTTGTCGATAAGTTTTGAGATTTGGGCTATCATCTAGCTCTCTTTTTAATTCATTGAAATAATTTCCTAATGATACTGAACTTAACTCTTTAATATAGTCAGAATTAATTTTGCTTTTTCTGACACGAGATTGTTTTTTATCTGCGCCATTAGATACTGGAACGACAGGTTCACTTTTAGCCCATGGTGGAATAAAGTTCCTAACGAAAAGCACGCATATTATCTTAATCTAAATCGTACTTATTTTCAAGCCCTAATTTCAGCTATAATAATCTAAATGCTAACCGCAACTAACCCAGAATATAAATACAAAGCTTCACTAATCATCCCTGTCTACAATGAAGAAGAAAATATTGATCTACTTCAAGCTGAAATTGAAAAATCATTAGACGGAAAGTTAAGCTATGAAGTTATTTACGCTGATGATGGTAGCTCAGATAAAAGTTATGAACTTTTAGCAGCTATTGCTGCTAAAAAGCCTAATATAAAAGTTATTAAACTCAGAAGAAACTACGGTCAAACAGCAGCTATGCAAGCTGGTATCGAGCATGCAAGTGGCGAAATCATGATCCCTCTTGATTCAGATTTACAAAATGATCCATCAGATATCCCTGATTTAATCGCTAAAGTAGAAGAAGGTTATGACGTAGTAAGTGGTTGGAGAAAAAATAGACAAGATACTTTCATTAACCGTAAATTACCTTCTGTTATCGCAAATAAAATCATCTCTGTTATATCTGGAGTTCATTTACACGATTATGGCTGTAGCTTAAAAGCTTATAAAGCAGATGTTCTTAAGTATGTAAAACTCTATGGTGAGTTACATAGATTCATACCAGTCTGTGCTAGCTGGTACGGAGCGAAAGTAACTGAAATGCCAGTTAAACACCACGCTCGTCGCTTTGGAGTTTCTAAATACGGTATTAATAGAACTATAAAAGTAATCCTAGACTTAATCGTGATGAAGTTTTTAACTAACTATGCGACTAAGCCTATATATGTCTTCGGTGGTATGGCAATGCTAAGTTTTGTTCTATTTATGGCAAGTACGGCTTGGGCTTTAGTTCTAAAATTCGGTTACGGAATTGATTTAGACTCTACACCACTTCCTGTAATAAGTGCGATGTTCTTTACTGTTTCTATCCAAATTGCGATGATGGGACTATTAGCAGACATGTTAATGCGCACCTATTATGAATCTCAGGATAAAAAGATATATACTGTAGAAAAGGCTTTGAATTTTGAAGCTGAAAAACAGTATGCTCAAGTTTAAAATAAAAACTGCAATCTTTCTTCTAAGCTTATTATTTTCAAGTTTTCTTCTTGGAAATTTATGCGGCATTGCAGCTGAGCCACAGGAAACACATAAACTAGGTATCGAATATAAACTTGAATACGATCAAGAGATTTCTCTTAGAGTAACTCAAGTCCCAACTGAATTCGGGATGCAGAGAAAAACACTAGATGGTAAAAGCCAACCTTTAAGTGTCGGTGAGCACGTTATTTTTGAAAATATTGCAGATATAAAAAATCTAAAAGAAGAAACACTGATCCCTGCTGAAAGTAAATTCTTAGCAAAAGTAGTAAATGTAGAAGACGCTAAACACTTTAATAAAGATGGTTTTGTACAGTTAGAGTTTGAAAAAATTTTAGTGAGAGGCTCTGTAATTGATTTAAATGAAAACTCATTAACTGCTGATAACTTAGCTCAAAGAGAAAGCTTCAAAAATCAAGCCTCTAAAATAGGGAAAGTTGCTGCTTATACTGTAGGTGGTGCTATTATAGCACCTTTCATTGCATACAAGATTGCGGGTTTATTTGCTTTTTCAAGTCCTTATGTTACTGGTGGCGCTGCTGCCCTCGGCGCAGCAGCGGGCTTAGCCACAGGAATTTACAGTAAGGGTAACAATTTCAATCTAGAACCTGGTTCTGAAATCAAAATCAAATTAAATAATGACTGGATTATTTCTCAATTTGAAGATGAGAATTTAGCTGAAGCACTTGAGTTACTCGCTGACTCAAAGGAAGCTTCAAGCATTTCTGGAAATCAAGATCTACTCAACCCCAATCAAGAACTGGAAAAAAAGAGTGACTATATTTACCAAAACCTGAGTTTCAAAAAAATCGAAAAACAACTAGATTTAAAAATAAATAAAGTTAAAAAAGCTAGCTCCAGTATGGGGAAAAAGTGCATGAAGGTTAACCTAGATTATAAAAATCATACAGAGAAAAGCTTACGTTATTTATCGTTTAGACTAGTCGATTCTATGAAAAAAGATTATTATCCAGAAAGTCGTTCTGGAGCTTTAGGGGAGCTACCAAAGGCAGCGAATTTAGATTTATTCTACTGTGTGGATTACTTGAAAGCTATTCATAGACTAGAGGTTAGGAGTCTAGAAAACTATGAGCTTTTGGCTGAAGAAAAAGTGATTTTATAATTTATGAATATTATAAATTTCCTTTAAATCACTTTTCACTCTGTAACCTAAACCTGGCATTTTTAACAATCTTTGAAATAAGTTATTTTCACTCTTTGATAAGTCAATTGAAATATCCGCAAAATCATAATAGTCATAGATTTTCTCCAAAATAGGTTCTAGTACTTTTTCATAGCTTTCATCTGGATGAAATATTAAAAATTTAACTAAGTCCATAAAATTCTTTGGACTGAAAGAAGAACCTTCTATAATTTGTTTTTTTGATTTAGAGTTTAAATCTGAAGCCAAAACCTTCTCTAAATCTTCAAAGTCAAAATATTTAACTACTGTACCATCAAAAATATCTGATGTTAAATCTGGATATTTCTTTACAATTTCAATCCCATCTTCTAGGTTCATTTGGTAGCTATTTAGAATAAGCACTTTTTTAATTTCAGATGAAAGCCTAGGGTGCTTTGCAAAAAATACTTTAAGGTCTGTCCATCTTGAATAAACTTGTTCACTAAACATTTTCACAAATCGCTTATCTTTCCCTTTCAAGGTAAGCATTTTCGATAAGCTATCCAAACTAACATCCCCATAACTAGCAATTAAACTTCTTACTTCTGGCGATATTTTTTCATTCTTTAATATTGAGAATGGTTTTTTTCTTAGATCACTTGTAAGAGTCTCTTGCTTAATTTGAACTAGTTCTTCTTTTAGTCTATCGCTTATAGAACTCTCTTCAAGAAATTCAATAATCTGATCTTTAGTATTAATATGAGATAAAAGCACTTCTAATGTATCATCTGGAAAGTATGAATGTTTAAGAATGAATTGAAAAACCTCTTCTGAATTTTGTTTTTTTGCAAGTGCATGCTCAAACATACTTTCAATAATTTTACTATTATCAGTTTTTTTAAATTCACCTGTATCTTGATTTAGTTTTATAGGATAAGTTTGCAACAGTGTTTCTAATTTACCAATACTAATTTTTTGCATATTCGTAATTAGAGCCTCCTTAATATCACTATCAATTTTTTTGTCTGTTAAATATTTGTCAATATCTTGGTAGCTATGATCAGCTAAACTTTGTTTGAGAATAACAGAACAAATTTTAGAATCTAGATCTCGATTATTAAGCAAGACTTTTTCAGCTTGATTGATATTAAAAGGTTGTATAATAGTTTTCCCATTCGCAACAAGATATTTATTTGCATACAAATACCCAATTTCACTTGAGAATACACCTATCATCTCCATAGATTTCTCAAGAGATAAGCTTTTAGGGTTTAATGAATTTAGTAATGTAATCTTATCTTCTTGATGAATATTGTCATCATTAAGTAACTCCAATAACTTTAAATCATTAAGATCACTAAATTGTCTTAAGTATTTTTCAAGATACCTAAGTTTATCTGGAGAATTTTTAATAAAGTTCTCCACAATATAATTCTGATCTGAATTGAATTTTTTAGCGCTTGCAAATCTTTGGAATTCTTTTGGAGATTTTTTTATCAAAAATTCTTGTTGATAAAATTCATCTAATTCATCTTGACTTACAAGCTCAGTATTAAATTTCTGCACAAATGAATTTTTGAAATTTGGAATAGTTTTATTTTTAGATAACCTTAAAACATTAGGGATTATCTCTTCTATATTATTTTTTTTTGCAAGATAAATTAAGATTTTTGCTTTAAGATTTTGAGCTACTTTTTCAAAGGGATTCTCTGCTAATTCCAAAGCTTCTTTAACAGATAATTCACCAATATTGTTTTTTATTTCATTGTAGTCAATATCTTCAAAATTGATTTTTTTCAATTGATCTACAACTATCATTTGATCAAAATAGTTTGTAACATTTAATCTATCTTTATGAGCATCCCTTCCCTTTTTTTCAATATCTACAAAAGGGGTTTCTTTCAATTCATAGGTCCTATCACCATTTTTTAATGTCCCGTAAAAATCCCATATGCTTCCATGTAATTGATCATATGTTTCATTAAACTCTACTTTTGGTCTATCAACATGGATATGAGTATTTGAAGTATATCTAAGATCAGGTGAAAAGTATAATTTTGTTACCATGTCGATATAATTTTCAAATCTTTGTTCATTTGCGTAAAAACCGATACCTTTATTACGAATCTCTGGAACTTCATCAGCATCTAAACCTAACGAAAAAAGATTTTTATATTTAACATTATTGAAAAGACCATAACGAAGCTCATCTTCTTTTCCTCGCTCAGCCTCGCCTTGAAAACGAACTTCAAGTTCAGTACCAAATTTACCTAAGTTATATTTTTCAAAATCTAAAAATATATTTGACGCTTGTTTTTGATACCTTTCTAAATTATTTTTAAGATCAAGGAAAGATATCTTACTAAAATCTTCTATTGATAGATTTGTTTCCAATTCGGGAAATTTTAATTTCAACTTATGCCCAAGATCACTTGAAAGTCTATGATTATCTTTAAGCAGATTAAATATTTTTACAGCCTGTTGTTTTTCAATTAAATCTAAATCTCTTAAAAGTAAAGTTTCTATTTTCTCTAAGCTTAAATCATTTGACTTTTTAGTAGTTATATCTTGATAGAAGCTAATTAATGTTTCTGTGAATTCAGGTAAGTGAGCTTCTACATGAATTTTAAGTTCTTTTTCCTTTTGCTTAAAATCGTCTTCTGATAACACTTTTATGAATTTGAAAATAAAATTTAAGTAATATAGTAATTCTTGATTATCATATTTATATGGTTTAATAATATTTTCCATAAAATCGTTAAGTTCATTAAATAATGGCTCTAAGTCTTTATGCTCATCAAAGCTTTGAATTTCTATTTCATGCTTACCGTTTATAAAATCTATACATTGGTTTAAATTTGGAATTGAGATATTCGCTTTTTCTTTGATTTTGTCTACAAGCTTGTTTATTAATTTATCATTAGGAACACTAAAAACCCCTGCTGGACTCATGTTCAATGAACTCATATATTCAGTTTGAGTTATTGAATCTCTAGTTAAAGCTTCAAATGAAACATTTGAGAGTTTCTTAATTTCATTTTCCAAATCAACATCTGAATAAGTTTGAAATTTTCTTTCTGGAGGCAATATAATTTTTTTTGTAGGTTCAGGTATCTTAAACTTAGGTGAAGCCAATTTTAATGTATTTTCACCTAAAGGCTTTCCATTTAAACCCAATATTTGACCTGAAGGTTTATTAAGGGAATCTGACACGACAAAGAAAAGCTTAACATAACACACACAAAGTAAAGATAACCACTTTGTGTTTTTATAATTTTTTAAAAAATAGCACCAATAACAGCTTGAATAATTTCATTACGATGCTTACCTGTAAGTAGCTCACGAGAAATTGCATCAATTAACTGCCCTTTATCATCTACTGTCTTAGTAAGCTTATTATCTCCCTTAAAGTTCCCCAAATAATCTTTTAAAAATTTCACAGCACTATTAAAATAATCTTCTCCAACTTCCTCAATACTACCTAACTCATTAAAATGCATTATAAGATTAGCTACACTAACATTATTATTTCTCATATTTATAACTTCACCTTTCACCATATCAGCAATATCATTATGAATATATTTTTCATCCTTGTATGCTTGAATCATTTCAGGAGCTAACAACTCCTTATATTCCAAAACCTTAACTATAAAGTCGGCTAAGTCTTTTTTGGTATTAAAGTGAATTTTACTACTAAAGCCAGATTTAATCTTACTCTTAGAATCATTTTGGTCCGCAGAGACTTGATAAGGGCCAGAATTAAACTCTCGCTTTAAATTATCTAATTTAGTAAAAAACTTGAGAAACAATTCATTATCTCTATAGTCTCTTTCATCTGCAAAAAAAGGTTTTTTTGCAAGATTTTGAATAAACTTAAAATATTTATCATGCAGAAAATATAGGTCTCTTTCACCACTATCTGGATTAATCCCAACTCTAGTACTATTTAAGAAATCAAGACTTTTATCATTTACACCTGTGTCACCAAGTAAATTTAGGCTTAGTACCCCTGCTTTACTCCTTATATCATTTAATAATTGTTCAAGGTCTTCTTTAGTTTGCAAAAAAGGAGATTGTAAATTAACTAATATTTCTTGATGAGTCTTACCTCTATCCTCTAGATTTAAAGCCTGTTCAAGTCGACTGAAATAGGTTAAGTCTGCAACCGTCTTATCTGAAATCAAATCATCATAAGCATCAGGACTAATATAACCATCCTCAATTTTTATATTAGGTCTTTTCTCACGAAGAAATGCTTTCACAAAGCTAAGTTTATAAATTGGTTCTCCCTTAGCTGGTTTTTTATCTTTTAAAGTCCTAATATAAGCACTAAATGGAATTTTATCTAAATCTTCAAACCATTCATTGAAATCATCAACAAAGCCATCCTTAGCTTTATGCCAGATTAAAGGATGATACTCTGAGTCATTAGTGATTGCCGGGAAATCTTCTAGCTCTTCTCCAGTAGCTATCTTTTCAAATTCTTCACACTCCTTTTCAAGTTTAGATATTAGCTTTGACTTTAAAATATCTTCTCTAACTTTAAGATTAGTCTTTTCATTTGGAGTTAAATTAATTACTAATCTTATACGATCTTTTATCACTGGGGCAGCGATACGATTTTTTATAAACTCTATAATCTTTGGTATTGTTTTATATTGCTTATAAATTTCATCTTTTTTGTCTTTAGGTTTCGTATCTTTGTCTTTTTTCTTTTGTATATGAGAAGTGAAAGTCTCACCTTTATCCTCGTCTATCTGTGACTGAGGCATTTCAGCAAGAGCGAGAGGAAGATTCATACAACGCTTACCCTGAAGTGAATTCATAAACAAGTCAACAACTTTAGCTCTTTTCGTAGAAATACCATCTTCACCAATATTCAACCTTAGAACCCTTCCTATCGCCTGAATATACTTAGAGTAACTTTTAGTTGGAGTTAAGTAATAACAGACAGAAGCTACATTAGAACTCCAGCCTTCATTTAACATCTCAACGGTAGTCATATGTCTAAGATCCCCTCTTTCATATTCATCAAAGACATCTTGTTTTTCACTATCTTTACGCTTAGTAACTTTACCTTTAGCATCAACAGTCCAAATTCCTTTAGAGGATACTACTGCAGCAGGTTCACCATTTTTACCAAATTTTTCTGCAAGCTCCTTTGCAAAATCAATACTGGGACAAATTGAAATTGATTGTAATCCATCCTTTTTAAATTCATTTTTATAATGCTCAACAGTCGCTTCTGAGATTTCATTTGAATATTCACCAAGAGACTTTTTAACTGAATTCAAAGTGAAATCTCCAGTTTCCTCACTGGTCTTCAAATCTAATTTTTTACCTTTCTTCTCTTCGACATTTAATTCAAACCAGTCGATTGGAGCAAGCCATTCCCTTCTAATAGCTTCAGCAAGACTAATATCATGTATTTTTTTAACTCTTGTACTATCAAGAAAACTCAAGAAGTTTTCTGCTGTTCTGCTAACAGGGCAGTAAAGAATTTGATTACCCATTTGATGATAAACATATGCTTCTTTTGATGGCATTACTGTAGTCAAAGCATCAGGAGTAGCTGAAAAGAGCATAAATGCTGGCATATATTCATTTAAAGCTGCAAGTACTTCTTGCAAAACCACTTTACCATCCTCTTCATCCTTTTCATCTTCTGGACTTTGATAGTGTTTATGCGCTTCATCTAATATCACAAATCCAGGTCGAAAATTGCCTTTTACTTTACCTGTCTCTTCATCAAGTATATTTGACATTGAATTTCTAACACCGATTACGATATCACCATGAGTTCCATACTCTATTTTTTCACCTTGACTATCTTTAAGATTTGGAGCAGATGATAAATGAGTTATTTTTTTATCAGGGTTAGCTCTTAAAATATCTTTCAATAATTGTTTTTCAAGAGTTAGATTTGGTACAACTACTAAAGATTGAACATATTTAGGAACTTTATTAAGAGTTTCAGCAATTTGAATACTTTTCCCGGTTCCAGTAGGAGCTTTTACCACAGCGATAAAAGCTCGGTCAAACTCATCAGCAGCCTTCGATAAACTATCAGCATAAGCTTTAAAACTATCTCTAGCTTCTATTCCTTCAGCAAAATATTTACTATAAATCTTCTCCTCAGAGAATTCATGTTTGAGAATTGAACGAATGTCTGCTGGATATTCAGAATAAAGTTCATTTCTTGCATTTAAAAAATCTTCTAAATTTGAATACGTTTTCTTTAATTCTTGTAATTTAGTTAAAAAGTCTTGATTAATGTTATTTGGATCTTTAAAAGAGCTTGTATGGAGATTTTTCATCTCACCTAGACCGTTATGAGGAGCAATAAAATTATCATATGCAATATACCTGTATGCCTTTTCAGAGTTAACACCTTCATGGTGCGCAATCTTTTTTAGCAACTCAATTTTAGAAGTACAATATTTACTTCCAAACGGCATATTATTGAAAGCAAACTCCACACTATTATCTTAAACTATTGAGGGGTAAATACTTATTGCTCTTATAAAAGCTTAAGGATTTACTGAAAAACAAAGTTGAGATTCCCCATTAAAGTAAATTCATATTAAAAATCAAATCGCCATACTAAAATAAAACATTCATAGATTAAAAGAGATTAATAGTGATTAATAAATTACCAAATCTATTTCCGAAAGGACAAAATCTTGCTAGAGTCACAAACAGAGGTGAACTTAGTGAAAAAGCCAAGAATGTAAATACAAAAGAATTAATCCTATTAACTCCTGAAGGAATTAAAGACTTTGAAGAATACTTTGGTACCAAGCTAAATGTAGTCTTAGAATATCTTGATAGATTAAATATTGATCAATATTTAACATATGACCTTCATTCAAGTTATTTCGGCAATTTTTCTATTATTAATACTAAATTTGCAAAAGATGCTGGAGTCCCTATTCAAGACATCATCATGGCAAGCCCTCTTCCTATAGCAAGGGAAATGCAAGCTAGTGAAATATCAAACAAATCAAAAAAAATTTATGAACAAGATGGAGTATCAGTCACAGCAATTCCGTTTAAAGAAAATCAAAGACCTCAAAGTCTTTTAAGGAGATTAAATCAAAAGTTCAACGAAGGAAGTCATCTAGTAAGTCTATCACCAGATTTTACACTGCTACCATGCGTAAATGAATTCAAAAATAAAAATGATTTAGAAAACTACTTTGACCAAAGACGCTATAAACTATACGGAGCCTTAGGCGCAGGGTACCAAGATATAGTTCAAGAAAAGCAATTAGGATTCTCAGTATATAAAGAAAATGATAAACTTCAGTTGAAAGCAAATCATCTTGAACCATGGATGACAGGCGGCTATATAACAGATAAATCAGGGCAAACAAGATTGCTTGATATAAGAGATATAGAATTTAAAGACAGATCAAAATTTCTTAAAAACTTAATAGAAGAAGAAGAAAATAATAATATTAAATCTATTCATGTTATCGGAAAACTTATTGATGATAAATCTATGAATAATCCTTCAAAAGCACACCTTGAAAACATTTACAGAGGGGAGGAAGCCTGTCTTGTTTTTAATAGTGATAGTAAAGAGTTACTTGGAGCATTTTTTACAACTGAAGAAATTACACCACTTAAACTTCACTCATATGCAAATAAAGAATTATTTCCAAACCAATCAATCTCACTAATAAAACTAGATGCAAGCATATTTGCAAAATACTACTTAGAAGACTGTAAAGTCTCAAAGTTAAATAATATATCTGCTTTAAAAGAACCTAATGCAATTTTTCTAGTTAAACAGAAATCTAAAATAAAGCAAAGCTTAGAGAGAAAAAAAACTAACCCAATAGAGAAATTAAAAAATAAAGCACAAATAAAAATCCAGGAACTCAGTAATCCAATTGCGTTTTTAGCTGATGATATTTTCCAAGGCTTAACTCAATATTTATTAGAATTCAAACAAGAGTCAAAACCAATTGATTACTTAAAGAGCTTAACAAGTGGACAAAATTTTCCAGTTAAAATGACACCTCAAAAGTTTTTAATGAAATTCACAAAAACTAAATACTACAAAAATTTGCCCACTCAAATTAAGCAAGTTATCCAAAATCAAATTAAATAAATTTGAAAATAAGCTTACCTAGCAGATTTAACTACTTTTATCTTTGACGCCTTCTGCTATTAAGTAGCCACCTGCAACTCCTAGACCTGTTCCAGATGCTTTTACTAGCATAGCTCCATTTTCATCAGGTTTAGGGCATCCAGTTGGGTACATTTTATTAATGTCTGGGGCTCTTTGAAATTCTCCACCTGGATAATACTTAGCCATTAATTCGTTTTCCTTTCTTGTCTCACGAATTTCTTGCTTCACCTGATCTTGACAAGTTTTTGCCAGTGATGGTGATACATCCTTGTATTGCAAGTAATTAGGGGCAACAGTATTAGCAAGCACACTTAAACCAGCTAAGCCAGAACCTATCGTAAGAGATAAATCTCCTTTATCCATTTCACACACTCCTTTGTACGCATTTTTATCTTTTCTTAATATTTAACAATACCAGAAATTAAACTCATCTTGCAAGTATTATTTTCAATAAAATTAATTTATTTTATACTAATTTTTTATTATGATCTTCAGGAAACTTCAATTCCTGCACTTCATTTTTATACTCACTAAAAGCTCTAAGCATGTCTTCATATTGATAGCTAAAGCGCTTCACAAATCTAGGTTTAAACAAATTAAAACGCCCAAGAAGATCATCACTCACTAAAACCTGTCCAGAAGTACCTTGCCCAGCACCGATGCCGATAGTAAAAACACTTTTAGTAGATACTTCTTGAGTAATCTCTTCAGCTATCTCATCTGGAACCATTTCTAAAACAAATGAACTAACACCAGCTTCTACAATTTCATTAGCCTCTCTTAATAAAAGCTCTCTATCTTTTACATAGCTAGGCTTACCATTAAACTTCTCAATACTTTGAGGTGTATAACCTAAATGCCCCATAACTTCATAACCTTTATCAGTAAGCATTTTAATCAATTCAAGACTTTTAGCTTCAGCATTTTCAATCTTCACAAGATCTGCTCCTGCCTCAAAAAACTTTAAAGCATCTTCATAAGCTTCTTCATTAGGTTTAGAAACAGATACATAAGGTAAATCAGCCACAATTTTAGTATTAGGTGCACCACGCCTAACCGCTTTAAAACACATCATCATCTCTTCAAAACTCACTTCCTGAGTAGTTTTATAACCTAGAAAAACATTAGCTAAACTGTCACCCATGAGGATATAATCAATACCTACTTCTTCTAAAGCTCTAGCGGTATTAAAGTCATATGCAGTAAGCATTGAGATCTTAGACATAAATATAATTTTAACCTACAGCTTTACTTAAACAAATTAAAACATCACCACAATTAAAAGGCTGAGCTGAGTGAGCGAAGAAGAAAGATTCTTTTCTTTTCAATATCACTGGAATCCAATCCTGATCATCAAGCTCATCGATAGTAAGTTCTGATAACTTACCAGAATCTTCCAATTCTTTTTCAAAGATTGTGACTTTGTTATTATCGATAGCTTTTTTCCAATGATCAATATTAAGAACTTTAGTATAAGCTAAATCTCCTCCGATTTCCCCTACTAAACGTGCATGAACACTTTTATCTGGATTTCCTATCGCAGGATAAACATTGTTTACTTGATATAAGTCTCTTGCTATCTGACAAGCAAGAAAGTTAACTTCAGAATTAGCAGTAGTAGCAATAACAATAGATGCTTTATCAATTTGTGCTTGCTCTAAAATATGAGCATCTAAACAGTTGCCATAAACGGTAAGTAAATCATCTTCAGCAGCTAAGCGGCAATGTTCTTTATTGTTATCAATCACACAAACATCTTTCCCCATATCTACAAAAACCTTTGCAATAATTCGTCCTAAAACATTTGCTCCAACAATAATAATATAACCACCTTTCTCAAGGCAGTCACAAGCTTTAGCTGCAACCCTAGCTGTTAAACCTTGTGCTAGAACAGAAACTATAATAGTTGAGAATACTAAAGTCTCAACTATAACAGCTTCCTGTATTCCTTGCTCACGAAGTAAAAATGTAAATAAAGAAGCCACAGAAGCTGAGACTATACCTTTAGGACCAATCCAAGAAAGAAATATTTTATCTTTAATACTAAGTAAGCCTATATTAGAAAGGAAGACCGCTATTGGTCTAATGACTAAAATCACAATTAAAACTATTAAAGCTCCAGATAAACCAAGTATCTTAAAATTTGCAAACTGAAGGTTTGCCGCGATAAGAACAAAAAGTATCGAAATAAAAAGAATTGAAAGCTGCCCTTTAAAACGCTTTAGAGTATTAAGCTGTGGAATATCTTCTTTCTGAATTGCAAATCCTGTAAGAATTACAGCAAGTATTCCAGTATTCGCTTCGACATAATTACTCAATGCATAAGTCCCGAAAACCCAAGCTAAAACCACAAGGTTTTTCAAATCAGTTCCTACTATAGAAGACTTTAAAATCTGCCCTAGCACTCTTCCAGTAAGGTAACCAACCGCTACACCAACTAAAACTTTAATAAAGAATGCGTAGAGAAATGTAGCTACCGGGATCTTTTCAGCAGCAGTTCCAGATGCGCTGGAACTAATTTCATTAGTAACCAAAATTAATTCTAGTACAGCTACAGAAAGAATTGCACCGATCGCATTAGAGAAGATACCTTCACTTCTAAGAATCGTAGCAAGATCCTGATTAATCTTTACTCTTCTTAGAATCGGATTAATAACCGTAAGTCCAGTTATACTCATAAATGATCCGAAGAGTAAACTTAAAGGTAGATCTAAACCTAGAATAAAATGACAAGCCATAGCTGAGCCTATGACAGTTATAGCAAGCCCTATCGTAAGCATGTTTCTAACTGAAACATCTACTCCTTTAAAAGACTCAAAGTCTAAACTCAAACCACCTTCAAAAAGAATTAAAGCAACAGAAAGAGAAACTAATACACTTAAGCCTGGACCAAGAATACTTGGCTGAATTAATCCACAGACTTGAGGACCTAAAAGGATACCAGCTATTAATAAAAATACGATACTAGGTAACTTTAACTTCTCCGCCAAAACCTGCATTAAGACCCCAGCAAAAATTGCTACAACAAAACTTTGCATTATTATTTGGCTTGCTTCCATGATTAGCTCCTCTAATTCGCTTTTTTAAACTTCAAAAACTCTTTAATAAAAGAATCTAAAATAATCTCACCATTGATGACAGCATCGACATCTCTTGTCTCATACTTAGTTCTATGATCTTTAACTCTTCCCTCGTCAAAGACATATGAACGAATGGCGTTACCCCATGAAGGAAGTACTGTTTCACCTTTAAGTTCAGCAAGTTTCTTTTGCTCTTCCTCTTCCTGCAAAGCAAGTAACTTTGACTTTATTAATTCTATCGCTTTTTCTTTATTTTGGGCTTGGCTTCTTTGTTGAGTACATTTAACTGTAATACCAGATGGTATGTGTTTAACCCGAACAGCAGTTTCCACTTTATTTACATTCTGTCCACCAGCTCCACCAGAACGCATAGTGCTTACCTCTAGATCAGATTCTTTAAATCCTTTCAGCTCAGTTGAGCTGTCTATCACAGGACAAACCTCTAAACCAGCAAAGCTGGTTTGCCTACTATCCGCTGAAGCTTTAAATGGTGATTTCCTTACGAGTCTATGAACCCCTTTCTCAGCTGAAAGGTAGCCATAAGCATAAGGACCAGAGATTTTAAGTGAAGCAGACTTTATTCCAGCTTCTTCACCATCAGAACGATCTAAAAGCTCAATACTAAAACCTTTAGTACCTTCTCCCCATCGACTATACATACGAAGTAAAATCTCTGCCCAATCCTGGGCATCTGTGCCACCAGCTCCAGCATTGATATTTACTATCGCAGAAGACTTATCATAAGGACCTGACATCATTAATAAGAACTCATAGTCTTCAAGTTCAGTCAAAAGCTTTTGATATTCAGAATGAAGCAAGCCTTGCATTTCTTCTTTCTCTTCCTGGTCGTCTACTTCAGAGAGCATTTCTTGCATATCTACGATATCTCTAAGTCTTTTCTCCCACGAGTTAAGCTTTTCAAGCTGATCTTTTTTATAACTCAAATCTTTAGATACGGCTTGAGCGTTTTGAACATCATCCCAGAAACCTGGCTTTAAAGTCTTTTCTTCTAAATTTTTAATTTCATTTGTCAGTTCTTCTAAGTCAAAGACAGTCCTTTATTGACTTATTTTTAGTTTTTAGTAATTCAATATCAATTGAAACTATAAGATCTTCTGACATTTGGATCATTTTAGCACTCCATTGAAGTTCGGAGCTTGCCATCATAATGCTAAAAAATCTTAGATATGAAACCCATACCTAAGATTTTTTGTAGATCCGTAATCGGTAATGTTATCCTTGAACTTACCGTTATACTTCTCCCCTTCCCACTATTAGTTATCGGCAATCTAACCTAAAACTTTATAGCTTTACTAGTTGATTTTATGAGATTAAACAAATTTCTAGCCCAAAAAGGATTGTGCTCGCGGCGCGAGGCAGATAAGTTAATAACTAATGAATTAGTAAGAGTCAATAATGAAAAGGTAAACCCAGGTTACATTCTAGAAGAAGGAAATGAAGTTACTGTTCTAGAGAAAGGTTCAGAGAAGACTCATTCATTTATATTTAGTGAAAATAAAAGTAATGATAATTTTGAAAATATTTATATCGCTTTAAATAAACCTGTAGATATAGAATGCACTTGTAATACAGACATAAAAGGAAATATTATTACTTATCTTCGTAAGAATAAAAAATTCCTTGATTTAGAAAAAGAGTATCAACAGAAAAATAGTTCATTACTAAGACTGTTTCACATTGGTAGACTTGATAAAAATTCTCATGGTTTAATTCTTTTAAGCAACGATGGTGAACTCAGCCAAAAACTAATGCACCCAAGCTTTGAGCATGAAAAAGAGTATCTAGTAACTGTAAATAAAGAGTTAACAGAAGACTTCATCAAAAAACTCTCTGCTGGAGTTACTATTAGCCGTGATAAAAAGGAGGATAAGGTAAAGACTTTGCCTTGTAAAGTAAAACAAGTAAGTAAAAATTCTTTTAATATAATCCTCAAGCAAGGTTATAAAAGACAGATTCGCAAATCATGTAAAGTTCTCGGATATGAAGTGGAAGATCTTTATAGATTTAGGATAGGAGAGGTTAACATTGGAAAAAATCACAGAATAAAAGAATCTGATTTTTTGATCTTAAATAAAAAGATGATAGATTTTTAACATTGAAATTATTAAGATAAAAATATTTTCATGCCATGTGGATATTCTTTTAAGTTAGACTTATGACTCTTATGGCAACTAAGTTAGCATCTTTAAACCCACAAAATCTTTTAGAACTGTCAAAAAAAATCATTCTAAACCAAGGTACCAATAAGCCTACAGTAAAGAACGTTTCAAGAGAAACAATAGAGTCACTTTCAAATATGTACCCTAAAGGGGAAACTACCGTACCTAGCTTAAATGAATTAAAGCAACAAGAAATACCAATGCCTGGTGGGTTGGAAGATGCAATTCATAAAATCCACGAAAAATTTAACCCGCTTAAAGGGCAAACTAAAGAATATATTCAACAAGTTGATACTTACGCTAAATCTGTTAGAAATGCTTTAATGAAACTTGGTGCCTTAATTCCAATAAACAAAGCACTTGAAAAAGAATATATTTCAGAAACAAAGGAAAGAATTTTGAATACTCTCTCCAAAATGGAAAGCATCAATAGAGTCGTGATAAGAGATTCTAGGCTAGATTCTTTCATTACAGGAAAAATAAAGAATGAAAATGGAGAACTAGAAAATGTAAAGATACAGTTCATTCCCCCACTTTATAATGTTCAAAATGATCTAAGTATTAAAGATAGTGACCTTGATACAGCATTTTTCAAAAAAGTAATAGAAATAATTAAACCTCGTATAGAACAAATAGTTTTTCAGGAACCTTACACAAATATTAATTACCAACTCAATGACGATTTTGATGATAAGCACATTAAGTCATTACATCTTGGTGGAGAAAATCAGATCCTAAAATTAAGAAACCCCAAACAAGGAGATACCGACATCTCTATTTCAGATACTTCTTCTAATAAAATTATAAGCCTTAATTTAGACAGATATGGTGTTGATAATGAAAGGAGGCAACCTTTCTTAGACTTATTCAACAATTTAAAAGAAAGAATTTTAAACACACAGGAGCTACTATCTAAAACCCCAGAAGCTAGAAAAGAAGAAATTCAAGATGCTAAGCAAGATATATTATGGGACTATCAAAATATGATGCCCCAGAAAAGTATAGGTGAAGAAGCATTAAATCACATGCATCAATTCATAAAAGAAGCAGCAAAAAAAACGAGTAAATCTTAGTTAAAATACCCACCCTGCTATACTTTAATCTAGTGTTGAAGAAACTTATCAGTAACAAAATAATAATTGCTATTTTACTTTTAATAATAGCTTCGCCATTTTTATTTAAGGCTTCTTTACCTATCATAAATAAATTTCTTGGTGCCCCTTCTTTATCTATATTAGAAGACTACCAACCCATAGGTAGCATCGAGATTTATGACCACGAAAATAACTTCGTGGGTGTACTTCAAGGTAAAGAAGATAGACAAGTAGTTCAGCTAGAGCAGATTTCAGACTATGCTAAAAAAGCTCTTTTAGCTGCTGAAGATAACCAATTCTTTAGACACTCTGGTTTTAGTTTCCAAGGTTTTCTAAGAGCACTTATTAAAAATATTAAAGCTGGAAAAATTGTTCAGGGTGGAAGTACTCTCACTCAACAAATGGTTAAAAACCTTTTCATCAAAGAAGATGAAAGATATAAAAGAACTATAAAAAGAAAGATTATTGAATTATTAATCGCTTTTGAAGTAGAAAATAAATACGACAAAGAAAAAATTCTTGAAATATATTTAAACCAAGTTTACTTCGGTAATTTAGCTTATGGTATCGAAAGAGCAGCCCAAAGATACTTTAGTAAGCACGCTGCTGATTTAAATCTTTTAGAATCTTCTTACCTAGCAGCTTTACTTACTGCACCTAGTTACCTTTCGGCGAATCTAGAAAAAGCCCAAGTTAGACAACAATATGTCCTAGACAGGATGTTAGAGCTTGGTTATATATCTAAAGAAGAGTATACAAATGCAGATTTAAAAGCACTTAAATTTAATAAATCTAAAGGTAACTTTTCTAAATTTCCTTACTTCTTTAGTTATGTAGAGCATGAATTAAATAAAAGGTTTACCCGTAATCAATTAAAAACCACTGGTTTAAAAGTTTATACCTCTCTAGACCCTGATGCTCAAAGAGAAGCGAAAAAGTACCTAAACCTCGGTGTAAAAAACGCTGCCGCTGGAATTAACCAAGGAGCTTTAGTAAGTATCGATGTAGAAACCGCTCAGATAAGAGCACTTGTAGGTGGCGTTGGCAATTTCTGGGATTATCAATATAACCGTGCTACTAACCCACATACTTTAGGAAGTGGCTTTAAGCCTTTTGTTTACCTTACAGCTTTTATGCAAGGTGTTATCGATCCAGGTTCTATCATCAAAGATGAACCTCTAATCCTTGATGACCCTTCATCAGAGAGCATGATTTGGTCGCCTCAAAACTTTGATTTAGAGTTCCATGGACCGATCACAGCTAGAGCTGCATTAATCTTTTCAAGAAACATACCAGCAATTAAAGTTGCTATGAAAACAGGTGTTAAGAACATTATTAAAACTGCTCATCAAGCAGGTCTAAAGAGTAACATGATGCCAATTCTATCTCTAGCATTAGGTTCACAAGCCTTTGCTCCATTAGAAGTTGCTGGGGCTTACTCTACACTTGCTCGTGGTGGAGTTAGAATTGAGCCTATTTTAATTAGAAAAATAGTAGATATTAATGGCAGAACTTTAGAGCAAAATGAACCTATTCCTCATGAAGCTCTTTCTCAAAGGCATGTCGGTCAATTAGTAGAAATAATGAAAGACGTAGTTAATTACGGAACAGGAGCTTACGCAAAACTTCCTGGTAGAGAGATTGCTGGTAAAACTGGAACAGCAGATGGTAGTAGAGATATCTGGTTTACTGGTTTTACTCCAGATACTGTAACTACAGTTTGGGCGGGTAATGAAAATAATAAAGAAGTTCTTTCACGTTACGCTACTGGAGGAAGCACTCCAGCCTGGATATGGCGTGAATACATGACTGCTTACTATAAAGCAAACCCTCAGCCAGCAAATGCCTTCTTATTTACCAATCACTATAAAACGGTAAAAATTGACCCATTAACAGGATTACTTGCAACGGATTATACTCCGAACCCAGTCCTTCAAAGATTTATCCCAGGAACTGAGCCGAAGCGCTATGCTCCGATTCCTGATGTAGCAGAAATTAAAACTAGAGATGAACATAAACAAAAAAATGGTTTCTTTAGTATTAAGAATAGAAAAATCTCAGAAGAAGATGAAAAGATCAAAATGATCAAAAAAGCTGTAGAGTCCAATAAGCCTAAATCTAAAAAGAAAAAAGAAAAAGATGATAAAGACTATGAGGTGAAAAACCAGGAACGCGAAAAAGTCTTTAGTATATTTGATGAATATGAGTAAGCAGAATAAAATTTTTGGTGCAAAATTAGTTCTTGAGTACCTTCAATCTGGAGGCTCTATAGCCAAAATTTGGATTACTAAAACTATAAATAACCGCGTTAAAGAAATAGAAGAACTCGCCAGAAAAAAGAAAATACCTCTAAATAAAGTCGAGAAGAGAGAACTTAATAAAATAGTCGGTGATAACGAATTAAATAAATCAGTTATCGCAGAAATCGCCCCAATTGATATCAAAGAAGAAAAGTTTCTCTATGAACAAGAAAAAGATGCAAGCTATCTATTTGCAGTAAATATCGAAGATCCTCATAATTTAGGTGCGATGATACGCTCTGTTCATGCATTTGGTTTAAATGGAGTGATTATTAGCAACCGTAATACCAGTTCAGTTACTGATACAGTTGTCAGATCAAGTGCAGGCGCAATATTTAAAACCAATGTAATACGTGTCGGTAATATCAGCACTTGCCTAAAAAAGCTTAAAGAAAATGGCTACTGGTTATATGGAACTGAGGTAGAGTCAGAAAATAGTGAAGAGATCCAAAAAGTAGATTTTGATAAAAAATCAGTAATACTTTTAGGAAATGAGGGTAAAGGATTAGGTCCAAGCATTAAAAAAGCCTGTGATTTCATGATTCATATACCTTGTTTATTTAATAGTTTAAATGTTTCGGTTGCAACGGGCATAATACTTAGTAGTGTGTACCAGCAGCAAAGATCTAAGTGATGATAGACCTTAACATGGACTTCAAAGATTACTATAAGAGCCTGAATATTGGCGTCGGAGCAACAGATAGTGCTATTAAGAAGGCCTATAAACAATTAGCTAAAAAATATCACCCAGATAGTGATGGTGGCTCAGAAGAAAAGTTTAAAGAAATCCAAGAAGCTTACGAAGTTTTAAAAGATAAAGATAGAAGAGCAAAGTATGACACGCTCTACCGTAGTCATAAAAACTCAGGTCAGAGTTCATTTAAATCAGGTGGCTTTGGGTCTAGCTCATCTAATTCTTCCTACCAATCAAATTATTCATCACAACAACAAAATAAACAACAAACACAAGATAAGCAAAAGAATAACTCAAATGCTTACGATTACTATAAACAAGAATCACAGAAAGCGCGTGAACGTCAAGAAACATATACTAATCAAAAAGATCACGCAAGTAATGATTCAAATCAACGTTCATATCAACAAAAACAATATTCAAACGCTAAGAAAAACACCACTTCTAGCCAAGGGCAATCTAAACAATCCTCTGGTAGCAAAGCTAATAAAGACAATAACTTCTCTGATTTCTTCAATATGTTCTTCGGAGGTGAGACCAAAGCATCAACAAAAACTAGTAGAGGTGATGATTACGAACTATCTATAGAACTAGACTTGGAGGATGCTTACCATGGCTGCACTAGGAAGCTTGAAATTAGCAGTACTGGACAGGGTTTAAGAAGACTTGAAGTAATGATTCCTGCTGGAGTTAGGGATGGTAATAAAATCAAGATAGCAGGTGAAGGTAAAGTCGGAAAGAATGGTGGTGACAATGGTGATCTCTTCTTAAAAATCAAAATTAAAGAACATTCTATTTTCCGCTTAGAGGACGACGATGTTCATAGCACTTTACAGTTAGAACCATATGAAGCTATTTTAGGTTCAGAAAAAGAAGTTATAACCTTAGGTTCTAAAGTAGAAATAGTAATACCTCCACAAACTCAAAATGGAAAGATTCTAAGACTACGTAATCGAGGCTTACCTAACCCTAAAACTAAAGTTCAGGGTGATCACTATGTTCATACTGAAATTAAGATTAAAGATCACTACAGCTTTGAAGAGCTTCAGCATTACAAAGCTATTCAGCGCGTCAATGAACTTTAATACGACTGGTAGCGCATATCAACCGTTACAGGACTCTCTTCATTGCCTTTTCTAAAGTGAAAAGCAGTATTCTGCAAAAAATCTAAAGCCCCTAAATTAAAAGCATAATTCCCTTTACTATCAAGCATTTTTATACTTTGTTTATCAATGTTTTTCTTTTCATCTAAATCGAAGCTAAAGCGACAGAATTGATCATTTTTGAATTTATGAGTGGGCTTATTATAAAGAATTTCACTGTGATCTTTTAGGTAGAACTCCCAATCTTTTAAAAGTGGCGCCATGGCTTTTCTTTTCTGGACTATATTATCAAATTTAAGTATGTATTTAGGAAGCCCAGCTATAGCTGGCGCACTAAAAGAAAAAATACTGATTAAAATTAATGCTAAAACTCTTAGGTACATTTACTAATAATTTTAGCACTGGCTTAAGCTACAATAATGCTCATGCACAGCAACAGTAATATAACTGAAATTATCCCTATTAAATGGAACATCGAAGAAAATCGCTGTGAAATTATTGATCAAACTAAACTTCCATATAAACTTGAATGGGTAAAAATCACAAAGTATCAAGAAATGGCTGATGCTATTAAAAATATGCTGGTAAGAGGCGCTCCACTAATAGGAATCTCTGCCGCTTATGGCTTAGTGCTTGCTTTACAAAACTTTTTTAAGGCTGAAGATTATAAAACAAATGACAATCAAGTCTCAGAGGAGCTTTTAGATTACCTTAAAGAAGTCAGTATCACACTGAATGCTACTAGACCTACAGCTGTTAACCTTGCTTGGGCATTAAAGTTAATGAATCAAGAAATTGAAGATGCTGTCTCAACAAAGCTTTCAAATAAAGATTTATATGAAAAGCTTTTAAAGAAAGCTATCTGGATTCAAGAAGATGATTTAGATAGATGTAAAAAAATGGGGGATTTCGGTGCAGAGGAAATAAAGAGAACTTTAGGCTCTACTAAGCCATTAAATATTCTTACCCACTGCAACGCTGGTGCACTTGCTACAGGTGGTTATGGCACAGCCTTAGGAGTCATTAGAAGTCTTCATAGAGACTCTTTAATTAATATGGTTTACTCTGATGAAACTCGCCCTCGTCAACAAGGTTCACGTTTAACGGTTTGGGAATTAGCTCAAGAAGGAATCCCTGTAACTATGAACGCTGACACAATGTCAGGTTTCCTTATGGCAAATGGAAGTATTGATGCTATTGTCGTAGGCTCTGACAGAATTGCAGCAAATGGTGATGTTGCAAATAAAATCGGGACTTATCAACTCGCGATTCTTGCCAATTATCATAAAATTCCTTTCTACGTAATCGCTCCAGAATCGACTATAGATTTTAATATTAAAGATGGTTCTGAAATTCCTATCGAGTACCGTGACTCAAATGAGTTAAGTCATATAAATGGAAGTGCTTGTACTTTTATAAAAGATTCCAGCTCAGAATCTAATGACTTTAAATCTGCAATTGAGGTCAAATATACTAATCCTGGCTTCGATGTAACACCTAATCACTTAATTAGTGGAATAATAACTGAAAAGGGTTTCAGAGTCCCGCCTCTGGAATCTTTAGAAAATCCCAAACATTCAAGTTCTATTTCATAGAGTCGAAATGTTACAATCAAAAAGGAATAGGTATTAATACTATGAAAACCGAAAAACTTCTTAACGAAGATAACAACCAGAAACAAGAGAAAAGCTTCCCAGATATAGCTATCGAGACTAAAGCACTTGTTTCAGGTTCCTTAGACAAAGTAGGAATGGAGGAAGTAGAGTTAGTTATTAAACTAAAGTCAGAAGATGATTCTATTATCTCTTTACCAGCAACAGCGAATCTATTTGTAAGTCTAGACGCTCCTAATAAAAAGGGAATCCATATGTCTAGGTTACTTTTAAAAGCGCACAAAATCTTGGATAATGAAATACTGACTTATGAAAGCTTAGAAAAGTTGATTAGATCTTTAAAAGAATCTCATAATGATATGAGCTTATCTGCTTTTGCTGAAATCAAATTTGATTACTCTTTAAAAAGAAATGCACTACTAAGTGAAAACTCTGCTTGGAGATTCTATCCTGTAACTCTTACGGTTAGCATCGATGAGAATAATGAAGTGAAATTTGATACTAAAATTCAAATCGCTTACTCTAGCACTTGTCCTTGCTCGGCAGCCTTATCAAGACAGCTTATTCAAGAAGAGTTTGTAAAAGCCTTTGCGAATAAAGATCTTTCCATGAAGGATATATACGACTGGTTAGGTAAAGAAGAAAGTCAAGTAGCAACTCCACACAGCCAAAGAAGTTATGCTGATATCGCTTTAACCCACTTTAACAGGATTGAAAATATTCCTGAATTATATGAATTAATCGATAATTTAGAAAAAACTATATCGACTCCAGTTCAAGCAGCAGTAAAACGTGAAGACGAGCAAGAATTTGCAAGATTAAATGGTGCAAATTTCATGTTTAGTGAAGATGCAGCTCGAAGATTTAAGAACTATTGTTCTTCTTTAGATTATCTATCTGATTTCACAGTAAAAGTTCAACATATTGAAAGTTTACACCCACATAATGCTGTAGCTTTTGCTTCAAAAGATAAATAAATCTTCAATACATATAAAATCTCTAATAATTGACAATATTTTTGAAAAATTTTTAAATTTATTGTCAATTATTTTTTTTGTTCACTTTATATAGTTATCAAACATATGTCTTATACGCGACCTTGATGCGTATCTTTAGATAAAAAAGTTTTAATGGCACAAAATTCAATCTAGTTAAAAACACAAAATTTGTGATTTTTAACAGCGTGTAAATAAGGAGAAAGAGAAATGAACATAGAATTTAACCCAACAATAAGAACAGTAGACAGTTTTGAGCCTACCGAGCTTAACTCATTTGAAGATGTAGAGATAGCAAGCACTAAAGGAATTGAAGAGAATAAAACAATCACTCCTCCTAGCTTTGATGAAAATAAACTTTACCAAATACCACAAAGTCAAAATCTTGCAGGAGAACTTCGTAGCACTGAAACTTTAGGTAAAGTAGATGAAACCTGGGGACAAAATTCACAATTAATAGCTTCAGCTGAGAATAAAGGAAGTAATAAGGGTCCAAGAAATTTTGGCTTCCATGATGTCTGGCAAAGAGCGATGCAATATAATCCACTAGGAGGTAATTCAAATGAGAACGAAGAAGTTGTCGCAAATAATTCTACCCAAAAAGCTGAAGAGGAAATCAATTCAGTAAATATGCCACTTAAAGATATCTTAGGAGATCTTAACCCAGCGTATATTGATACAAAAGAGGAAAGAGAGGCAGTGATAGATAAAATAATTGAAGATCCTAGTGGTGCCTTCAAAGAAAAATTTAAGAGCTATAGCAGTGGTCATATTGCAAATAAAGAATTCAGTCCTTTCGTAGCTAAGTTAATTGGTGATTATGTAACTTTAGATGAAGCCGAACCTTCTGATCAAAAATTAAACCAAATAGTATCAACAATAGATGGAATAACATTTGAATCAGAAGAGAAGAATAATACATATCAAAATGTAAAAGCATATATTGCAGATAAAGTAATAGATCAAATTCAAGCATCATATTCAGAGTATGCAAACCCTATTTTTGATGGATACAATCAATTTGATGCAGATTACAGAAATACCTTAGCACCACTAAGCACCTAAGAGAGTGCAGAATAAAAAACTTATTCACTCCACAAAAATTCCTCCAAAACTTAATAATGGCACAAAGAATCCCCATTAAATGAGGTAAGGAGAAACAAAATGGTAACTATAAATAGTAGCTTTGACTCTGGAACATGGGAGAAGTCTGGTTTTAACACCGATTTTGAATTTACTGATATTGAGACTGACATAGACCCTAGTAAAGTCAATCCATTAACGAGTGAAAGATTCAACCTCGATCGCTTTGAAACCTCTGATTTAAGAGCTAATTATGAGCTTAACCCAAATAAAGACTGGACTAATTTCCCTAACAGTGAAGAAGCCACTGGAAAAGAACCTGATAATAAAATCGCTAAAACTAAAGAAGATAAAGATAAAACAGAATCAGAAGAAGCCGCAAGGGATGAAGCTGAGGGGCTTATAGCTAATCTAGAGGAGAATGAAGCTAACGCTATAGCTGAGGCTAAGAAAATTCTTTTAGCTGAAGGTGGGAAAAAGAAAATTTGGGATATGTACAATTCCTTAAATCAGAATATCCCCCATGATTTAAGGAAGATTCATCAATTAAATAAATTATTTGGCTACAGTTTGGGAGATATGGCTTTAAATGATAAGTCCAATCTTCAACGAGCATTAAATATATTCATAGAATCTAACGAAGAAGGGCAAAAGCCTCCAGCCTCACTCAAAGACAACAAGGGAGGCTTACACGGCAATATTGAAGTATATATAAGCAGAAGTCTTAGAGAAGGTCAAACAAGACCAACAAATAACCTATTCTCGCCTATACACTCACTTCTTTATAGATAAAAGTGATTGAATTCGTATATACACAAAGGGGGAACCCCTGCAAATACGACAGGGTCCACCACAAGATTAGTCAAAGAACATTAACAACATAAGCTGAAAACAAACAAAGGAGAAAGAGAATGGAATTAGGAATAGATCTTAATACAAATACATATGAGCCGAGCATTAATACTCAAGAAACTTTAAGTACTGAAATAGAACCAGTAAGTCTTGATACAAAGACTGAAAATAAAATTGATATACCAAATAAACCAGTTGATCCATTTGTTCAAAATCTAAATGGTAGTGTCGCAAAATTAGGTTTAGAAAGAGGAGGACCTGGTGATATCGACCCCAGTGAAATATGGACAGATACTCAAGGTGCATATAGACCTGAAGAAACTTTAGTCGATAATGCTAAAGGAAATCAAAATAAACAAGAATCAATTATATTAATGATGCCTGAAGCAAGAAAACTCAGAGAAGAAGCTTCAGAAATTTTAAATGAAGATACACCTACAGCAAATAATACAGATACAGGAAATAGTGAAGTTACTTCAGGAGAGATAGCCCCTAACTATGAGGAACACTATGATAGAGTGCTTCAAATTCCAGGTATGAGGGGAGCAATAAATGCAATAAGAAATATCTATGGTGGACCACCATTATCTACAGAACCATATTCAAGTCCACGTTTAGCTAATGGTAAACCAGTAGAAGACAACTAAAAAGTTAAGATCCTATTAAAGTCTAGTAGTTATTATGTAAAATCATACACTTAGTCTATGGAGATATATCTACAGCCTGTGAATAAATGAATCAGGTCGAGATATATGTTTACAGATGCTTTTTCACAAAACACAACAATTTCTAGCTTACAGCTAGGTATACGAGGTCTCATGCGTAGACATGAGATACTTGCAGGAAACATATCGAATGCAGGTACACCTAACTATATAGCGAAAGAAGTTAAATTCGAAGAAGAGTTAGCTAAAATTCAAAGAAAGCTTCGTTATGGCGGAGGTATTCAGTTAACCAATACCGACGAAGAACATTTTTCTTTGAATGCGAATAGTGTTTTAGAAGCGAAAATAGAAATTGAAGAACCAGAGAGAGACTTTATTACCAATGGTAATAATGTAGATCTGGATCGCGAAATGCTCAACTTAGGTAAGACAGGTATGAAATATAAAGCTGTCGCAACCATGGGTAAAAAGTTTTTTGAGCATATGCAAACGATTATTAGGGGTTAATAGGAAATGTATAACTACGATACTTTAGACATCGCAGGAAGCGCTCTTAGAGCTGAAAGATTAAGAATGGATGTTATCGCAGGTAACATCGCAAACATGAACACTACTCATAATGCTGATGGTATTGTTCAACCATATATTAGAAAATTAGTTAGTTTTAAAACCGTCATGGACGAGCAAACTGGCTTAATTAAAGGCGTAGCAGCTGACGGAGTTATCAATGACGTAGAAGCTCTAAATGTAGTTTATGATCCTAGTCACCCTGACTCAGATGATAAGGGTTATGTCTATTACCCGAATATCTCAATAGAAGAGGAAATGACAGATATGATTTCAGCTAAAGCTGCATATCAAGCAAATATTACTAGTATTCAAACATTCAAAGAAATGTTTAGAGCAGGGCTGGAGCTTTAATTATGGATTTTATTACTAACATACAACTATATGACACATCAGTAGAAACTCCTTTATTAAAGGCTAACCCAAGCCATTTTGAAAAAAATGGAAGTAAAGTTTATGAAAAATTTGATAAAACGCTTGAAAAAGCAATGAAAACTTTAAAAGACGTTAACACTAGAGCTGAAATCGAAATGGAAGGATATATTGCAGGTAAAACTGTTGATCCCGCTGAAGTTATGATTGCTATGGAAAAAGCAAGCATGGCTACAAACTTAGCAATCCAAGTTAGAAACAGAGTAATAGAAGGATACAAAGAAATAAATAGTGTGCAAATTTAATTCAAGGGGTAAAAATTAATGGCTGAAGACTTACAAGAAAAACAAGGTGATATCATCGACGATGGTTTCGATGAATTTGGTGAAGAACGTGGCAGAAAGCAAGGTGGCTTTTTTACACAGCAAAGTAATATCATCATTATCATCGCTGTAGTAATTGTTGCAGGAATCGGTTCTTACTTCGTATTCAAACCTAAATATTCAGTCTTATTTTCAGGTTTAGATACTTCAGATGCAGCTGCTATAAGCTCTTACTTAAAAAAAGAAAATATCAAATTCAAAATTGCTGGTGATGGTAGTACTATTTTAGTAGCTGGAACCTCTATCCCTAGAGTTAGATTAGATGTAGCCGGTAAAGGTTTACCCAAAGGAAGTGGTGTTGGATTTGAAGTCTTTGATGAAAAAGACCTTACAGTAACTGACTTTGGTGAGAAATTAAAATACCATAGAGCCTTAGAAGGTGAGCTTGCTAGAACGATTAGTTCTTTAGACTCGGTTAAAGCTGCAAGAGTTCATTTAGTTTTACCTAAAAAAAGTGTTTTTGCGAATAAAGAAAAGCCTGCTACAGCTTCAGTTGTCATTACTCCTGCTTACAGTAAGGATTTAGATGCCGCTCAAGTAAAAGGTATTCAACACTTAGTTTCAAGTTCGATCCCTGGCTTAGAACCAGATAAAGTACAAATCACAGACAACACTGGTAAGTCATTAGTAACGTTTACAAGTGAACAAACACTCTTTGCAAACCGTCTTGAAATGAATGAAAAAAGACAAAGAGAATATGAAAAAAGATTAGAAAAAGATTTGCAAGCACTACTTAACCCTATCTTAGGTGATGGTAATGTTTTAGTTAACGTAAGTGCTGAATTGAATTTCGATGAATCAGAAATGAACATCGAGAGATTTTCACCAACTGACGCTGAGGGAAACAAAATTGATCCAGTAGTACGAAGCGAAAAAGTTATCACTGAAAAATACGCAAAAAGCTCTACTGAAAAGCTTAGGGGAGTTCCTGGTTCTAAGAGTAATATACCTAATTTTGCCGGTGTTCAAGTATCAGAGCTTAAAGACATAGGTCCTAAAAAAGACTATGTTAAGGAAGATAAAACTGTTAACTATGAAATTAGTAGAACTGTAGAAAAAGTTAAAAAAGCTACAGGGATGATTGAAAAAGTTTCAGTTGCTGTTGTCGTAAACAAAGACCTCTCTCCTTCAGAAAGAGCTGTCTTGAGGCAAACTGTAACAGTTGCTTCTGGGCTTGATACCGAACGAGGTGACCAAGTAATTATCACTGGTATTAAATTCTCTTCTTCAAGATATATCGACTTAGAAGAAATCGAAAGAGAAAAACAAGCTGCTGAAATGAAACGTAAAGCGATTATGAAGAAATATATCTCTCTATTCGTAACATTATTAATCGGTGGTATAGTAACAGTAATCTTACTTATAATGTTGAAACAAGGAATCAATGCTGATCACTCTGAAGATCTTGATAGATTACTTGATGAAGATGAAGTTGCAATCCTTAGTGATATTGACGATAAGATCGAAGAAGCTGAGCTTGCATATAGTAAGAAAATTAGTCTAGATGGGAATAAAACTATTACGAAGATGAAAGATGAACTTCAGAAAACTATAGATGAAAATCCAAAAGCAGTGGCTAAGAGTTTAGAAACCTATATTAATGAAGTTGGAGTTTAATAGTAGATGTTTGAGGAAAAAAGAAAAAAAATCTTTTCTAATCAGCTTGAACCCGTCTCCAACAAAATGATTATTGGTGGTCTTGACCAGGAGGAGTTTTTAAACTTACCTACTAAAGATCAAATCCTTCAAGATCGTATGAAGGAAGCTGAGATTGAAGCACAAAGACATTTCAATTCTGTTATAGAGGAAGCAGAAGCAAAAGCTGAAGCAATACTTGCAAAAGCTCAAGCAGAAGAAGAATCTATCAGAACCAATGCCTATAATGAAGGCTATGCTAAAGGGGAAGCTGATGCAAGACAAGCAGTCGAAGATCAATACCATAATGTTTTAGGTGAAGCTGCTCAAATCATTTCATCGATTGAAAGAGAGAAACAAGAAGCTTTAGATGAAGAAGAAGAGGATGTTTTAGATTTCATTTTTCTAATCGCTAAAAAAGTTATTGTAAAAGAACTCAGTTTTGATAAAAGTGACATGTTAGAACTTGTTAAAAAATCTATTCGCTCACTCAATTTCAAACAAGAAATTTTGCTAACTATGCCAGTTGATGCTGCAAGAGCACTCCAGGAATATAAAGATATACTTCATCAAGAATTCCCAGATTTAGAAATGCTCACCATCACCGCTGATCATGAATTAAACCCAGGTGACTTAATAGTAGAATCTAAAAAGGAAAGACTTGATGTCAGGCTTGATTCGCAGATTGAGACACTTGCTAATGACTTAAAGAGTATTAGGAAAGAAGAAAAGCTTGCTGCTAAAGGCGAAGAAACTGCTGCGCCAGTACAAGCAAAAGCCCCTGCTGCTCCAAGTACTAAAGTAACACCTCAAACTGAAGCTGCTCCTCCATCAAAACCACAACAAAAAGCAGAGGAAGTAAATCCTGAAAACTTTGACTTTGATTTTGAAAATATGGATTTTAGTAATTTAGATATGGGTGAAGAAAACGATGAAAATTAATTTTGACTCACTCAAAGAAAATCTAAATGAAGCTAAAAGTATTCGCACACTTGGAAAGGTTTCTAAAGTAATAGGTTTGACAATAGAAGCCGAAGGACTTTTAGTTGAACTTGGGGAAATGTGCATCATTAAATCTAGGCGCAGGGAGTTAAGAACTGAAGTTGTAGGTTTTAAAGAAGACAATACTATCCTGATGCCACTAGGAGAGATGCAAGAAATCAAGATGGGTGCTGAAGTAGTCCCCACAGGAAAACAAGTTTCTATTACCGTAGGTCCTAACCTTAAAGGTAGAGTAATAGATGCTTTTGGTGAACCACTCGATGATGGTATTAAACTAAGAACCCACTACGAAGTAGGACAATGGGGAGAAGAAACTTTAAACCCACTTAAGAAAAGTAGAATTACTGATCAAATGTTTTTCGGAGTTAGAGCCTTAGACGGCTTTCTTTCTTGTGGTAAAGGTCAAAGAATGGGTATCTTTGCTGGATCTGGAGTAGGAAAGAGTACCCTTATGGGTATGATCGCCAAAAATGCAAATGCAGACATTAACGTCATAGCCCTAATCGGTGAGCGTGGTCGTGAGGTTAGAGAATTTATAGAAGAGAGTCTAGGACCTGAAGGTTTAAAACGTTCAATAGTAGTAGTTGCTACAGGTGATCAACCAGCACTTTTAAGAATTAAAGCAGCACTCTTTGCACATTCAATCGCTGAATACTTTAGAGATGTCGAAGGTAAAGATGTTTTATTAATGCTAGATAGTGTTACCCGTGTTGCACTTGCTCAAAGAGAAATAGGGTTAGCTGTAGGTGAGCCTCCAGCAACTAGAGGTTATACACCTAGTGTGTTTTCAATAATCCCCAAACTACTAGAAAGAGCAGGTACTGGTGAAAGAGGAAGTATCACAGCACTTTATACAGTATTAGTAGACGGTGATGATATGAACGAACCTATCAGTGACCTTGCAAGAGGAGTCCTAGACGGGCACATAGTTCTATCAAGGAAACTTGCACACCAGAACCATTATCCAGCTATCGATGTACTCCAATCTGTAAGTAGGGTCATGGGTTCTATTGTTACTCCAGACCATAAAGCTAAAGCTGGTCATATACGTTCACTTATGGCGAGCTACGAAGAAGCAAAAGATTTAATAAATATTGGTGCCTACCAAAGAGGCAGCAACCCTGGTATAGATAAAGCTGTAGCTTCAATTGATGGTATTAATAAAATTCTTAGACAGCAGACTGAAGATTATACTTCCTATGAAGATTTAATCAAGATGATGCAAGGGATTAAGTAGTAGGTTTTATTTCTTTAGGAATATCCGTTTCTCGATTTGTATGCTGAGGACATAAATAATTCTCTAAACCTTTTAAAAGCAGAACAGATAAAGCTCCACCATTTATAAGCATTCCTGTTGCAGGATCCCCAAAAATATTTTCTGGAGTTTTAGTCACATGATGATCACTCTCTGTAGGTGAAGAAACTGTTTCTATATATTTAGCTAACTTTTTGCCAGCTTTCATCGTATATTTCGCAATTTTTTTCTTATTATCTTCTGGTTCAGATAGTTCCTCTTTATTTAAATTAGTATGAGCAACTCCATGCCCATTTATAGAGACCATACTTATATAAGGCACAAACCCGAATTATCTTGACAACCTTTTCTTAATTTAAGACTAAATCTAAATGTGAATCTACAAGCTCAAGCTTTTTTGAATTAATAAGTAAACTAAAAATTTCTTCAGAATCACCTTCTAACAAAGTCTCAGAATTTAAATTCTTATCAGTTACTTTCCAAACACAATATTCAGCAAGCTTCCCTTCATCCAAGCTCCCCATCTCTTGCTCCAAATCAAGTACTCTAGCAGCATCTATAGTCATTATCTCAAAAAGCCTCTTATAACTAATATCAGTAACTAACTTTTTAAAATTTTCTTTTAATGCTACAGCTTCTTTTCTAAGATCAAGATCATAATTAGAGGCTTTACTATCAGTGCCAAGCCCATAGAGGATTCCATGTTTTTCCCAAAGATCAACTCTGGCAATATTATGTTTTAAAAATTCATTACTACGAGGACAAGTAACTAATCGAATTTGATCATATTTAGCTATCTCTTCTATCTCAGTCTCAGACAAATTTATAGCATGAGTAAGTACAGCTTTAAAATCAGACTTCAAAAAACCTTTCAAAATATATTTCTTAAAGTAATCCCAAGAAGAATCTGCACCACGCCAAAACTTCTTTTTATCCTTCAGAACATTAATCCTGCTCCAAAAACTCTCTAAGTTTTTAATATTAGAAGAATTTTTATCCCTAAACCACTCTTCTTCTTCAATATCTTCAGCAAAATGACTAAATATCAACTTACCAAACTTAGATTCTACGAATCCGCCATCGACAAAACCATATATAGCGCCCCAAATCTCAGGCGAAACACTATATAAAGAATGTGGGGAAAATGCAAAAGCTTCTATATCTTGGAAAACATTTTTAACAATCAGCTCAGCTAAGTCAGGATCTGAGCCAAAAAGCTCTTTAGCGACAATTCCTCTTAAACCAGTTTTATTTAAAGCTTCAAGACCTGCACTATGATAGTTAGTATTATCAACAAGAAAAGTAGTACCAGTCTTCAGAGCTTCTAAAGCTCCTGAGTAACTGCTAGCCTTAGCATCAAAAGGATTATCTAAACACTTATCCATCAAAGCATCTATCCATGGAAAAAGCCCCTGTGATTCAAGCTCAATATCTGAATATGCAAGATGACAATGAAGGTTAATGAAACCAGGGGTAATGATATAAAACTCTTCTGGGTCATTTGATGTATTTTCAACTTCATGCCTAGATATCGAGTCTATATAACCATCTTTAACGATGATCTTCCCGTTTTTTACTAGTTCATTTGGGTTTTTCACCAATATATTATGGGTATATAGTGAATGTGTCATAGCTTTTAGCTTAACACTTGTGAGTATGAATGAACTTATGCTAGAACTCGATGTAAAAATAAATGAGGAAAAGCTCCTTGAGATAGAAGTTGGTGGACAACTACTATACAGTGAAGCTGAAAAATTTAAAGATACTATATTACCATATTTAAAAGAGCAAGCAAAAGTTGTCGTTGACTGCTCTAAATTAGATTTCATCGATAGTGCAGGTATGGGCTCATTTGTAAGATTATGGAAAGAATGTAGAATTATCGGGGCAGATTTAGAATTCCAGAATGTAGTCGACCATGTCCAAAATCTTTTAAAAATAGCAAGGCTTCACCAATTAACGAATATAAGTTCACAAACTAGCTAAAGTGGAAGAAAATACACAAATTACAGATCAAAACTTAAATGATCTAAATAGTGATGAACTCAAACAGCAACTTGAAGAGCTGTCACAGCAGCTTGATGAAGAAAGAAAATTAAATACCGAAAAAACTGCAATGATGGAAAAGACTCTTGCAGAAACAGAAAGGTTGTCTCTATATCTACAAAACACCACTTTTGCTTTAATGCAAGAAAGACAAGCTGCACACGCTCTTGCTGAAAGGGAAAGACTACTTAATCAATGGATTGAAAAGGTAAATAGTTCACTTAATATAACTCACATCCTAAAATATTTAACCAAGCAGATGGCTAAATTCTTCAAGGTAAGCCGTTGTGGAATTGTATTCCTTCAAGGTAACAAATTTCAAGTCGTAGAATTTTGTGAGGATGATCATGGCAGGAACCTTGAATACAACTTACTTAGAAGAGATGAGTTTTTCTTTAAAATTCTTCGTTGCAAAACTCCCATCCAATATGAAGAAACGAATAGCAGCATGTCTGCTCACTTTCTAGACACAGTTAAATCTTTTCTATCAGTACCTTTACTTTTAAGGAATGAAGTACTAGGCTTAATTTACTTGCAAGACTGCAATAGCTATAATAGCTGGCAAGATAACGATATCCAATTGTTACAAGCGATTTCCTATCCTTTAATGACTGCAATTGAACGTGCAAGATTATTCAAAAAGTCACATGAGAGAACTAAGCAAGCAGAGCTTTTAAATAGCCTCACAAGTCAAATTAGATCAAGTTTAAACTTAAAAGATATTTTATCTCGTACTGTAAACGAGCTTGGCTTTGCTATGAAAGTATCTCGTTGTTTACTTTTCTTAGAGGATCATGTATCTGAAGAATTCTGCGCCACAGGCGTTAGCAGCATAGCTACAACAACAAATTCACTAATCTTAGATAAACTTTGTGACGATAAGCATTCGACAATCATAATTGAGAACTTAATTTCAACTGAAAATTTAAAAAAATTGAATGGTGATGAAAAACAAGCATTAATTAACTCTCAAGCAAGATCAGCTTTAGCAACCCCACTCTTTGCTCAAGAAGAGCTAAAAGGTTGGATTATTTTCCAGTCGCTATTCCCAAGATCCTGGACAGAAGATGAAGTAACCTTCGTAGAATCTGCTGCCAGCCAAGTTGTTGTTGCAATGACTCAGTCTGAGATCTATGAACAGTTAAATAATTATCAGAACAGAATTTCACGTGAGTTAAAGCAAGCAGCAAGAGTTCAAAACTCGGTTATCGGTGGTGATATTCTAAAAACTTCCATGAATATCTCTGTTCTCTATAAGCCTCACAGTAATGTATCAGGTGATTTCTACTGGGTTTCTGAATTGTCACCAAATAAAGTTGGAGTTTTAATCGGCGACGTATCTGGTAAAGGTCCAGCAGCAGCACTATTAACAGGATATATCTTAGGTCAATTTAACTCTATTATTGAAAATTCAGCTCTTGCCTGGGCGCCAGACAAAGTAATATCTTTCCTTTGTGATTCACTTCTAGCACAGAGTAACAATTCTGATTTTTATGCCACAGCATGGTATGGAGTATTTGATTTAAGTACAGGTGAATTAAATTACACCAATGCAGGTCACCTAAAGCCATACGTTATTAAAGATGGTAAAGCTAAAATGCTTGATACTGAAGAGAATACTGGAGTACCTCTTGGTTTAATTGATCCACGTGAAGTTGAAGCATACTATAACTGCCAAAGCATCAAACTTAGTCCTGGAGACAAGTTAATCTTATTCACAGACGGCTTCATGGAGCAAACTCTTATCAGCACGAAGAATCAAGAAGATGACTGGATGTTAAATTCCTTAAAGACTATGACCGAACTAGATGTTAAAGAAATTACTGAAGGTTTAAATAATGAATTAAATAAACGTCTTGGGAGTAATACATTAACAGATGACAGACTCTTACTTTGTCTTGAACAAAAAGAGTTTTCTCTAAATAAAGTTGACATGAGTGACTACCATAACTGTGACGCTTATATTAAAACTATTATCGATTCATGTATGGAGAAAGGGCTTCCTGAACAAAGTTCATTAATTTTACGACTAGGTCTCACTGAGGCTTTTGCTAACGTTGCTCAATACGGAGTTAAGGCTGCTGTTGAGACTAATGTTGATGTCGGCTTTGAGGTGAAAGATGGCTCACTAAAAATAGTAATTAAAGACCCAGGGCAGGGTTTTAACTGGCACAAACATAAATTCATGAGCATTGATGAAGTTAATGTCGAAAGTGAAGGTGGAAGAGGAATCCCATTACTAAGAGAAATCTTTGATAAAATTACATGGAATTACTTAGGAAACCATATGGGTTTGTTTTTCTACTGGTAACTTATGGAAAAAATTGCAATTTTAGGCCTCGGCAAGACAGCTCTTTCTTTAATTAGACATGCTCTAGATGATGATATCTACAATATCTCAGTAATAGAACAAAAAGAAAGAAATCAGTTTGAACAAATAGAAAAAGACATTCAATTCTTAAGCGATGAAGGAATTAAGTTTCATTTCGGTACTCAAGATTTAACTTTATTAGATGATGTGAATATCGTTGCTGTAAGTCCTGGCTTTAAGCCAGATTCAGAAATCATCCAACATATAATTAAGCTTGTAGAAGAAGATAAACTAAAATATCTTACTGATTTAGATCTATTCTTAACTAAGTTACACAGCATAAAGGATACTGTTAATGCAGTTAACTACGTAGCCATCACTGGAACTAATGGAAAAACCACCACATCTGAACTTACTGCACACCTATTAGAGACAGTAGCTGTCGGCAACAATGGTAGACCCATGCTTGATTTCTGGAGCTTAAGCCGCTCTAACAAAGCTGTTCTAGAGCTTAGCTCATTTCAACTCTTTTACTCAAAGACTGTTAATATTCATAGATACCCACCTCAGGCAGCTATCTATTTAAATCTTACAGAAGACCATATGGACTGGCATAGAGATATGGATGAGTATAAGTGGAGTAAGAAAAAAATGTTTGCCCTTTCCACTAAAAAAGAGAACTCTTTAATTTTCAACTACGATGATCCTTATTTAAGAGAGCTTGCTATAGAATTTTTAGTAAACAAAAAATCACTTAATGACTTCACTGAAAAGGAAGAAGAGAAAATCAAAACCAAAATTAAATTCTTCTCTGTAAAAGAGAACTTAGCAGTGGATCCACTTTTAAGTAATCTTGACTGTGCTTATATATCTGACAATGAATTTTCTTTCAGATTAAATGGTGAAGTAAAAGAACTTTGTCCACTAAGTGTTACAAAACTAAAAGGTGAACATAATTACGCTAATTGTCTTGCTTCGATATTAGCAGCATCTGACTTTTTAGATATTTATGATAGTGAATTTACAGCAAAGCTTAGTTCATTCAAAGCCGTTCCTCACAGATTAGAATATGTTAATAGTATAGATGGTAAAGACTTCTATAATGACAGCAAAGCTACTAATCCAGAGTCTGCGATAAAATCTCTTAATGCTTTTGAATCAAGTATCGCTATTATTGGTGGTAAAAATAAAAACTTAGATCTAAGTAAGTTTCTTGAAACAGTAAAAACCAAGACTAAGTTTGTTTATATAATCGGTGAATTAAAAGACACAATAGCTTCAGGTTTAGATCAATTAAATTTTAAGGACTATAAAAAAGTCTCTGATTTAGAAGAAGCTTTAGAGTTAGCTTCAGCTTATCCAGCAGCCATTCCTGTAATTCTTGCACCTGCTAGCTCCAGCTTTGATATGTTTAAGAGCTTTGAAGAACGAGGCGAAATTTTCAAAGATATTGTTTTAAGATTTAGTAACTCGAAAAGCGTTAACGAATAGGCTAAACTGTAGTTAGTGCAAGCAAAAATCTCCGATGTAGATAAGCCATTTCTATATTTAACCTGTAGCTTAATTGCAATAGGTCTGATTTTTGTTGCAAGCGCTTCTTGGAGTGAATCTTATCACTATACAGACAGTGCTTGGACTTTTATTATGAAACAAGGAATATATGCACTTCTAGGTATTCCTGTCATGTTTCTTGTCAGTTTTTCACATTTTAGATGGTGGAAAAAGTTTGCTTGGCTATTTGCAATAATTTCATTAATTTTATTAGTCATAAATGCAAAATATGGTGTAGTTATAGGCGGGGCAAGGCGCTGGCTTAATTTGGGCTTCATAAACCTTCAAGTTTCTGAATTTGCAAAAATTGCAATTGTACTCTTATTAACGAAATGTTTTATAGATAGGAAGAGGGTTTTACCAGCTCTATTAATTTCATTTATTATGCTCGGGCTAGTATTAAAGCAGCCTGATTTAGGTAGTAGTATTTTAATCTCAAGTGGAATTTTCTTTGTTGCATTTGCCTCCAACGTCCCACTCTGGCTTTTAGGGATGATAGTAGTTCTAGGTGGAACAGGTGCTTGGTTTCACATCACCCACACACCTTATCAAATGCTTAGAATTAAATATTGGCTAGATCCATATTCAGATCCTCTCGGTTATGGTTATAACTTAATTCAGTCGCAATACGCCATTGGCTCTGGGCAGGTCTGGGGGCTAGGTCTAGGAGCTTCTTTACAAAAACAAGGTGCTCTTCCAATTTCTCATGCTGATTTTATCTTCTCAATTATCTGTGAGGAAATGGGGTTCCTTGGGGCGACAGCTTTCTTACTCGTGATTTGCTTATGGATACTAAGAGCACTCCAAATCTGCTATATGATTCCTGATAACTTTGCCCGCATTATGGGAATCAGTCTTATAGGTTTAATTAGTACTCAAATGTTTATTAATATTGGAGTTGCTACAGGTTTACTACCTATCACTGGGATGACACTGCCTTTTATTAGTTATGGTGGAAGTAGCCTTATTAGCTCTTGTATTATTGCGGGGATTTTATTGAATATTTCTCGATTTAGGGAGTGGTAACAAATAATATTTTTTTCTAAAATTGATTATTAGTTATTTTTTTGATTATTCAAAGCGATATAATCCAATGTACTGTTTGTAATATTCATTTTTTTAGCATAGGCAATAGTATATTCAAAGAGTTCTTGAGCGTCTTCCTTAAGATCTTCATGTTTAGAATCTATTGTCAATGCTTCAATTTTATCTTTGACTCTTTGAGAATTTAATACATCTTTTGCAGTCAATAAATTCAAAGCAGAAAAAGCAAGGTCGTAATCATCTGAATCGATCAATTCCATGATTTTATCCATTATTCGACTATCATCTAAACTTCTTGAAACTAAATCTTTTTGCCTTTTAAGGGCATGTATGACAATATACTTATTATCTCCTTCTAAAGCTGTTAGGAATAAATCATCAGCTTTAGGATAGCCAGGATTTAACAATTGAGAAAGATATATTTCCTTAAATGATTTATCCGTTTCATTATTATATAAGTCCCAAAATTGTACTTCATATTCTTTAAGCCTTGGTTCATTTAATACATACCTAAGTGCAGTCCTTTTCACTTCAGTAGATTCATCATGAATAAAGTCCCATAAGTGTTTACTTCGATCATTAGGTTCCATATAGTCACCAATACAAGTCAGTGCTTCTCTTCTTACTTTTTCTTTGTTTGTTCTATCTTTTGCTATTGCAACATAAATTTTATTTCTTTCTAATTGATCCTGAGTATTATTAAGGCTCTAGACCAGTTAAAATAAATCTAACTAGTCTGGAATATGCTTAAATACAGTAAATTATCAAAATATA
>JABSOS010000021.1 GCA_013216135.1 Candidatus Caenarcanales bacterium | reverse complement strand
AAACAATCAGGAGCTAGAAAAGGAGTTGTACGAGTTAGTAATTTCTAAAGAATCATAAAGTTTAATGGTCTAGAGCCAAAAGAATATACAGATAAATTAATTGATGCAATAGAAACTGATGGTTTAATACTTTCTGATAAAGACACCAGAAAGGAAGGATATTATAGGGTTGCTTTTTATATTTACCATGATGGTGATAAGAGAGATTATCATTTTGTAAGAGAAGACTCAGATGGTAAGTTTCGCCATAAAAGAGGTTGGACTATCAATCCAGAAGTTCTAGATGTGAAAGAGTTTCCTCTTAGGTTACCTTATATTACTCCTCAAGGAGCTCATTAGTATGATTATGAGCTAGCAGCCTATTTTCTGGTGCCTGATAAGGGCTTAGAGTTAGGTCATGATAAATATATAGAACAAAGTGTCGATAAGTGTAAAGCGTTGGAAGATATTGGTTTTAAAAATGATTCTTTTCGATCTTCTTTATTTTTCTTAAATAGTCTAAACCCTAGTTTAAAAGAACAGGTAAAAGATTGTTTTTAAACCATATTAACAGCTAGTTCATCAAAAACTTTTTTTGCAAATGGCGTTTCTATATTTAACTTTTCTGCTTCAGAGATTACATAGCCTAGAAGTTCATCAGTCTCTAACTCTTTCCCTGCTTCTAAATCTTGTAACATTGAGGTTTTAAAACTTGCCCATTCTGGTCGATTAGTTAATTCCCAATGTTTTTCAGGGGTTTGCTCACTGATGTTTATCCCTTTAGCTCTAGCTACAGCAGTAGTTTCAGCCATTATTCCTAAAGCTTCTCTCGTTGCTTGAGGATTTTTGGCAAGCTTACCTAAAGTTGCTTTATAAAGAGCACTAATAGGATTAAAAGCTGAGTTCCAAACTAATTTAGCCCATTGATCTTGAACAATATTCTCTGATCTTTTAGCCGTTATGTTACATGAATCTAAAACCTCACCAATTCTATTAACTCTTTCCATTCCTCTTTCAGTATGGATTTCACCGAATTGTAATCTATAAAGATTTACTGGGTTATAGATTTGAAGATAGACTCCTGCTTCTACTGTTTCAGCAGCTACATTTGTTAAGCAGCCTAAAACAGATCCTTTTCCTAAAATACTTTCTACTTTAGCTTCATTACTAACTCCATTTTGTACAGAAAGCACTGTAGTATTTTCATCAAATTTAGTTTTTATATCTTCACAAGCTGAGACTGTATCTTTAGACTTCACACAAAGTAAAACTACTTTTTCCTCTTCTGGATTTATTTCTAGTTCTGAGTATTTTTCTACATAGTTAAAAATATCTGTTGGAAATTTTTCGATACTGCTAACTTCACCATTAGTTTCTTTTCTATATTTGATAGCTTTGTTTGTGTTTAGTGCATTAATTACTCTTGGGCGTGCGATTAAACTTAATTTATGTTCTTTATTGTTTTCTAGAGCCTTTGCAAGCAAACATGAATAAAAGCCACCTACAGACCCAATCCCATAAACGATAATATGCATATTTCTGATTATGCCATGAAAATTCTGCTAATGCTAGAATTCTTAGATATGCAGCTTGATCAAGAATTTTTTCTGGGTTTATTATCTAAAGAAGTTTTTAGTAATTCAGTTCAAAATTATTTAATTGCAATTGGGATTTTTATAGTTTTAAAGTATATTTTCAGGTTTACTTTTTCTCAAATTATAGAAAAGCTTGAATATTTTGCAGAAAAGACAAGTACAAAATTTGACAATTATGTTGTTGAATTAATAGCTGGAATTCATCCACGTACTTATGACTATATTGCATTTTATATCGGTGCTAAAACTTTAAATTTAAGTGTCGATGTCGTTCACATCTTAAATGCGATTCTAACTGCTTTAATTATTTTCCAGGTGATTTTATCTTGTAATGATTTAGCTGTGTATCTTTTAAAGAAAGTTTTACACGTAGATGAAAATTCAACTCAACAGGACGATAAAACTGTTTTTGATGGTTTAATTCTTTTAATTAAAATCCTGCTTTGGATACTTGGTCTTTTACTTCTACTTGCTAATCTCGGAGTAAATATCACCTCTCTTGCTACTAGTTTGGGGATTGGGGGGATTGCTATTGCACTTGCGATTCAAAATATATTAAGTGATATTTTTAGTTCCTTCTCTATTTACTTTGATAAACCTTTTGCTGTTGGTGACTTTATTTCAGTGGGTACTGATACGGGTACAGTTAAAAAGATAGGTTTGAAAACTACTAGGATTCAGACTCTTCAAGGTGAAGAGCTTATCATTGGTAATAAAGAGCTTACTAGTACTAGGATTCAAAACTTTAGAAGAATGGATGTTAGAAGAGTTGTCTTTCATATTGGCATGACTTATGATATGTCTGTTGAGCAGATAGAAAGAGCTAAAGTGATCGTGAAGGAATCTGTAGAGCAGGTCGCTGGAGCGAGACTTGATAGAGTACACTTCTTTGAGTTTGGTGATTTTAGCTTAAATTTAGAGATTGTTTATTATCACCCTAACTCTGATTATGCTGACTATATGAATGGAAGAGAGAAGGTTAGCTTCTATATTAAAGAGAAATTTGATGCTGAAGGTTTAGAGTTTGCATTCCCTTCTCAGACTATTTATTTGGAAAAATCTGGTGGAAATTAGAACGCAAATTAATTCTTTACTGATTTTAGTATTGCTTAGTCTATGTTCTGTTAACAAAGTTCAAGCTTATTGTTGCCGTTCAAAAAATTATGATTATCAGACTAAAAATTTAGTTATTAGAAAAACTAGAGATGATAAGCCTGTGACTAATATTAAGTTTGGTGCAGGACACAAACTTCGTGCAAATCTTCTCTATGCACCACTTTTCTGTAAAGAAAATAAAAACGACCATAGATGTTCAAATGTTTATAAGCGCAATTTTATTTTTGATACTTTAGATGTTTATAATGCGAGCATGAATTTACTTAAGTCTTACAACATTCAAGAAATTGAGACTTCAAATCTTGCAGATGACTTGCAGTTCTTCAATAAATATCGTGATGTAAATTTAAATAGAGTTTATGGCGACTTTGATAGTATTGATTCGGAAGAGCTTAAGCAGGTTTTAAATCATGAAACTTTTTATGCAAAGCTTAATTATAGACGCTGGGATGCAGATGACACCAGAGCTTTTTATTTAAATGATAATAAGGGAACTTTGACTGGGGCGACTTTTTGTCTTAATTCTGAATTGGAATACGAGAATTGTAATGTAAATAAAGAAAAGCGAGAGATTAAACTCGGTGCAAGAGCTTATTATGGTGTGCCTATGTTTTCTCGAATAAGTAATATCTACTCTGCTACCGTTATAAAAGTTTTGGCTCCACCAGCTGATCTTATTGCACTTCCATTCAGGTTAACGCTAGGTCAATTTGCATGTTCAGTTGGTGCTGGTAATTGTTACGGTGATTACTATTACCAGTTTACTAATTATGCTTATAATGAAGCTGATTTGGATTAGAGAATCATTCTGCGGAAAATGCCCCTTGGTTCTTTAATGTTACGATTATTTTTAGAGCCATATACTTTAGAAGATTTGAGTCTAATAGCTTGGTTAAAGCTTATAGTTTCTATTTATTTAGCGATAAATGGTTCAAATATAATCTCTCATGCCCAAAAAACTATAGAAAAGAAGGAGCACAAATGACGATAGAGCTAACTCAGTTACAAGAAGAACTAATAATTGGTTTAGGTATTCTACTCTCACCAACTCCTTTACTTTATACAGCTTATGTTTTATTCAAAGATTATGACAAGAGCATAAATGACTATAGAGCTTCTCAAGGTCTAGAACCAATCCCAGAAAGACCTTGGTGGAAATTTTGTTTCACATGTGCTTAAGGGGAATTGGATTTTCATTCCTGTTCGGTAACAAATTAAATAAAATCAAATAAATAAACGCTAAAAGTTCCCATCTGGTAACAAAAAGTTCATTTCGTGGTATAAATACCCTATAAGTTCCCGAGCGGGAACCAGTGGAGCTTTAGCCTAATGAAAAAGATAGAACTAAAATCCTTAGAAGACTTAGCTAGAACAGTTAGAGAAGCAAGGAAAGAACAAGGTCTAAACCAAGAAGACCTTGCTGGCTTAGCGAATACTGGTAGAAGATTTATTGTTGACCTTGAAGCTGCAAAAGAGACTTTGCAGATAGGGAAAACTTTACAGGTATTAAGTGCCTTGGGGTTGAGTTTAAATATAGAAAGATTTTGGGGAGAGGATTAATTCTTTATGTCTCAGGATTATGACTTCAAAGATAGTTTAGATGTTTACCTTTTTAATAAAAGGATTGGAGTTTTAAAGCGTTATCAGCGAAGGCTAGAATTTAGCTATCAAGATAGCTATTTACAAGATTCTAATGCTACTCAGCTTTCTAGTCAGTTTCCTTTAAATCAAAAAAGTTTTGAACATGAAGTAACTCACAATTTTTTCTCTGCCTTATTGCCAGATGAATATGTTCGTGAGTTTTTAGCAAAGCATCTACAGATTTCGGTTACTAACACCTTTGAGTTATTGAAGATAGTTGGGGGAGAGTGTGCAGGAGCTGTTTCACTTTATCCAAAAAATAAAAAGAAATTTCTTAAAAAAACAAATCACTATAGGGTGCTTACTGATAGAGAGGCAGCAAAAATTTTGGAGTCTCTTGAACAAAGACCTTTTTTAGCTGATGATGGTGATATACGAATGTCAGTGGCTGGTGCTCAGAATAAACTTTTGATTTCTTTTAAAGATAATAAAGTTGCTATTCCACTTTATAACTCAGTTTCAACTCATATTGTTAAAACTGAGATAAAAGGTTTTGAAGAGACTGTCTGTAATGAATATTTCTGCATGAGGCTTGCTCAGGAAATTGGTTTTAATGTCCCTGAAATTAATATTTTTGAATTGAATAAAAAATCATATTATTTAATTAGTAGATATGATCGTATCCATGATTCAGAGGGGAATTATTCTAGATTACATCAAGAAGATTTTTGTCAAATATTAAGCTTTCCACCTGAAACTAAATATGAAAGGGAAGGTGGACCCACTCTAAATCAATGTTTTAATTTACTTAAAAATAAAATTAGTCTTGGTAGAATGCAGGGTAAGACTTTGATAGATTTTATAGATCTAGTAATTTTTAATTTTATTATTGGTAATGGTGATGCTCACGCAAAAAACTTTTCTATCTTGTATAAAGCGAAAGAAGAGTCTTTAGCGCCATGTTATGACTTGCTTTCAACCATGGTTTATGCAAATCCACATAAATCTAAAATGGCAATGAAGCTAGGTGGTGAGTATAAATTCAAAAATATTAGCTTTAGAAATTTTGAGAAATTAGCTATCGAGAATGATTTGAAGGTAAGTTTAGTTCAGCGAAGAATTAACTATTTGAAAGATAGAATTACTAGTATCACTTCTGAGCTTATCTCTAGGCTTGAAAATCAAGATATATTTAGATCACCAATCTATAGAAAGATTGAAAAAGTTATAAAAAGTAATCTAAAACAAATCTAATTCCTTAACTTCTCAGGAAATTCTCTTGCTAAACTCCCTTGCACAGCAGAACTCAACTGAATTAATACAGGTGTTTTACCCTCATCTATTTCAAGTCTAATTCTAGTTCCTCTCCTATTAATTTGAGTCGGAACTATTCCAGAACTACCATCATCATAGATTACTTCTATAGAAAGGTCTCCAGGGAATTTAGGTTTTTTAAATACACCACGTTTCTTTTGAAACATTACTAGCTGTGAATCTTTCTTTTTTCTTTTTATCCTCAAAGACTCAAGACCTTTTTCAAAGATATTACTTTCTACTTCATCACTGATGTTGATATCTGCTTCGATTAAATCAGGAGGGATGATACTTAAAGTTTTAAATGGAATATCTTTTTCAAAATTACTGTAGATGCTTAATTTATATTCATTACTGAGTTTTACTACTGAATAATAAGTGCCATCATTTAATACTTTAACTAGAGAATTATTGATAAACACTCTTTCAGCTTCTACCAGGTTGGAAAAGCTAAAGCCACCAGTCTCAGGTTCCTCAAACATAATGACTCTTGAACCAGCGTTACTATAAAGGTTTATTGACGCAAGTGCCGAAGCATCTATGCTTTCTGGGAAGTTATAGAAATTAATGGCTTTATCGTCACATAAAAAGTTAATGTAGGTTACGCTGTTACCATTTTCGGTATTATTATCTTTGGGAAATTCTGAGATAACTATTCCTAGGTTGCAGTTATTAACTCTGAGACTAGCATTGAAGCTACCATCATCAGCTACTGGAGCTGTAACTTCGTCTACTGCTTCTTCTTCTGTTGTTACTTTTAAATAAGTACCAGGTTCTAGTGCCCCTGCTTCAGCTGATACATTTACTATGTAGTCTATATCATCAGTGTTTAGTGTCTCTGCTATTATCGTATCGGTAATCGTTAATTTAGAACTATCTAGAAGATTATCACTACTTGGTTGGTCATTAATAAATGGTGGATTTTTTAATGGTTTGAAACTAGTAGCACCACCAATAATCTTTTCAGTAGAGTTTTCAGTCGTACTTAAATTACAAGAAATCTCAGTTAAGCTTTCATCTGGAATACCTTGAGTGTTAATGTTTATATCATTAATTTTGAGACCTCTTACTATCACTGAACTTAGTGTAGAGCTAGGATCTAATAATGGGGTAAGGGTACCTCTTCTTATATTTACTTCAAAGCCATTTGCTAAGGCTTGAAGCACAGTTGATAATTCAATTGATGTATCTGAAACGAATACAGAAGCATCTGAAATATCTATTAAATTGTTTACTTTGTTAAACAGATCACTTTGATTAGCGTTACAAGTGATTTTTAATGAACTAAATTCATCTAAAGCAAGACCTTCATTGTTTGATTCTTTAATTTCTAAGTCCCAGAGTTGGAGAGGGTCTCTTTCAGATGAGCTAGTTACGTATCTTGTTTGTTTAGTAAAGGTATTAAAATTGCTGAAAACTCCACCTAGATTGCTTTCTATTACAGATAAAGTTGTCAGCTCTATAGGGTCTTGAATAGATGGTGCTCTATAGTTAGAGAAAGTTTTTTGTGAGAAAGCTAAAGTTAGTGGTGAATCTAAAAATGTTTCATCTGCAACCATAGGGTTTGAGCTGTTTTGACTAATAACTACATCGTCATTAACTGTGGCTGTGCCTTCGTTTGTAACAATCATGCTGTCGACATAAGTATTGTCTGCTTCACTAGGTGTTATTACTAAAGCATCTGAGTTAATGGCAAGGCTAATAGTTCTTAATAGAGTTTCGTCATCCAAACCTTCTACTGGAGGAACACTGATGTCAATAAATGCAGCTCCTGATAGATCTGCATTACGATTAATTTGATTAATTAAGCTATTAGGATTTGCAACTGTTTCAAAGCCTGTAGATAAATTTAGTGTAAACAAATCACTAAAGTCACTTGCACTAGCTTCTTTAATATAAATATTTTCTGGGAATTGAAACCTTAAAAATACAGAAGATCCTAAGTCGTTTATTTCTTTAAAATCAGCAAAAACAAATTCTTTGAAAATAATTCTAAAGCCTTCTTTTTGAATACATTCTACCCCTTCAGAGCATTTATATAGAATTGGCTTACTTTCAGAGTCTATAGCCTTAACTTCACCTATTGGTGCAGCATCAAATGCTTTTGCTGGTATTAATATCCTTAAAAATAATGCAGCTGTTAAAAGTATGTTTTTCATTACAGATAATTGTAACAATTCATATCGTCACCTATTTCTGTAACAGTATATTTGATTAATTTTTCTGAAGAAAATTCACCATTAGGAGTCATAACATCAAATGAGTTTCGGCTAATAACTTGGTCATCATCAGGCTTTGCTATATCTTCACTGGAAACAATTTGAGTTTCAAGCAAGGCCTCAGTGGAAATATTATGTGAAATTAGAAGTGTATTCTTATTAACTTTAAGTGTGATTGATCTATGTATTTGTGAAGGTAGAGATTTTTTGACTTGTGGGATTTTTATATCAATATACGCTTTTCTATCTAGATTTTCATTATGTTCTATTTTCGATATTAATTTACTGAGGCTTTGCTTTTGTTCAAATCCATATGAAACAGTTACATTAAATAAATCACTAAAATCTTCTTTTAAAGACTCTCTGATACTGATGTTCTCTGGGAATATGAATCTTACAAAAGTAAATGGTCCTAATTCATTGATTTCTTGGAAATCTATATTGCTCTCTTCCTCAAAAACGATTCTAAATGCTTCTTCTTGCATACACGCTTTCCCGTCTGGACAAAAGTAGAGTGTTGGTTTGATATCAGAATACATACCTTTTACAAGCCCTTTTGGAACAGGAACTATTGTGGCTTTTATTGGTAATTGAATTAACAATAAAAAGATAATAATAGGAACACGAACCATTAAAGATAATTGTAACCCGTATTTATTATTTTAAAAAGGTTCAATATGAATATTTATTTTTGCTAAACCAAATTGATTGATAATCTTTGCTTCGATTAAGTGTGCAAGGTCGTGTGCTTCTGCAAGTGAATCGGTATCGAAAACTATAACTACATCGATGTAGCCGATATCGGCTCCTTTTCTAGAGCGGAAGTAGCGGTAGCTTTTTACCTTAGGGGTTTTTAGTATTAGGTCTTTAACTTCTTTTTCTTGAATCCATGCCTCATCTACTAAGATAGGAACGTTTTCCTGGATTATTTGCCAGCCACTATTAGCTATTACGGCAGCGATGAATAAACCTAACAGTGGGTCTAACCAGTCATATCCTTGGCTAATGAAAATACTACCTATTAATATCGAAACCGTGACTAAGATATCAGAGAAGGTATGTGCTGAATCAGCTTTCAGGACTTGGCTATTGTATTTTTTAGCGCAGTGTCTTTCGTAGAAAAAGACAAAAAAGTTTATTCCCATTGTGATAAATAGAATCCAAATTGTTAGCGAATCAATATTAACTATCTGCTCCTCATGGTTAAAAAATCTAGTTATAGACTTTTCAACTATTTCTACACAGGTTATTCCTAGAAAAGCTACTACTGCAAGTGCACCTAAAGTTTCAAATTTAGAGTGACCATAGTGATGTTTCTCATCAGCTGGTTCAGCTGCGATTTTAACTAAGAAGAATAAAACGACATTGTTTAAACCATCGATTCCAGAGTGCATGGAGTTTGCGATGATACTAATAGAGTTAGCTTTAATTCCAGCAAAAAGCTCGGCTAAAAAAACGATGATGTTTAAGATTAAAACTGTTCTTAGAACTTGTTTTACTTTAGCAGGTAAGTTCTCTTCGCTCACTGCTTATATTTTGTCATAGAAAATTTTTATTATTTAATTTTGAGAATCATTCTTAGTGAAAAATGCATTTTAAGCAAGCTCACTCATAAAAGAAACAGCTTTTACAAGCTCTTTGCTTGTTCTTTCTTTAAATGACTTATAAGTACCATTAGCAGCCTTTCTGTCGTAATTTCCCCAGAAATGGTTACCGTGTTTTAACCATGCATCATTTCTTCTTTTTCTATAATTTTTATTTCTCAGTTTTGTTACTGAATTTAACCAAAGCGAAAATTTTTCAAGATCTGTATCTCTTTCAAATGACTTAACACCTCTTTCGCGGCTGTCTTGTTCTAATTCGTGATACACCGGTCTTAGTAAACCAAGTCCCATGATTTTCTCCCTTTGCTTAATAGGTATTTCACCCTCTTGCTTTAACTATATAAGGGAAATGCTTGGTATAATTTGATAAGAATCTGATAATGACTGACACAGACTACTTAATATATGGATTTTCAGTCACTTTCGTAGTGTTATTTCTTAATTTTTTGGCCTTTTTCCTACTACCTGTAGTGGTGCGCCAGATCTTAAAAAGCAAATTGCTTGTTAAGAAAACTGTCGTATAGTATAGATAAATACAAAAAACAGAATGTATTGACATTTAATTTTGGAGATATCTTAAATATTTTTGTTTATGGCTATTATTTCTTTGATGATTTCTAGATTTTCTGGAAGAGTTATTGAGGCTTCTTCTTCTAAGTCACCATCGATTTCCACATATCCAAGTAAACCTAGGTGTGATCGATAATCAGATTTTCCATAATCAGTTAATTCCTTGAAAGCATTTTCAAACTCTTTGGGTTTAAAACTATATCTAGGGTCTTCCATCATATTTCTTTTAAATTCATCTTTTATTTCAAAGAAATAATCAGGTAAATTTGGATCTTGTAGGCTTTCTTCCATTTTTTTTAGGATGGCTTGATAAATTTCTTGTGTCTTGGGAGTTAGCTTGTTATAAAGTCGGTTTTGGTATGTAGCTTCTGCCATTTTGATACTTTGATCAATTTTAGTAGGGATTTTAAGGTTTGTTTGATTGTTTTGATTTCGAAAAGAGTCGTTAGTTTTACTTAATAGATCATCAACAAGGTTTTTATTTTTATTCTGAGCTTTGTAGATATTAATTGCATTAATAAAGCTGGGGTTTAGCTTGAAAATGTTGTTCTCAAGGCTGCTTTTAATCTCTTCTGGAGTTTTTATCAGATTATCTCCAAACAACATTAGCAAATTAATGTTTTTATCAGTCATTATTTCCTTAGCTGACAATTTATCATGGGCTTGCCCTAGGTAATGCATTAAAGGTTTTAGGTTTTCTGGATCAACTTGATCTTGCTTCATAGAGTCTAGTTCAGCTTGGACTCCTGGAAACTTTTCTTGAAGTATATTTATGCTTTCTTGATAAGCATTATTTAATTGTTCAAAGGTAAAAGAGTTTTTATTATCAGGTATTTTACTAAGTTGATCTAGGGTTTTTAGAATTATATGATTTTTGACTAAACCATAATCTAGACGAGTAAAGCTATCAAGCTTTGTTTGTCTATCTAATAGATCAAGCCCCGAAATATAGTCTTTTATTGTTTGTGTTTCGTAATCTTTGAGTGCATTTATATTTTTCTTTATATTATCTTGGAGTGGGAAATTCACTGGTGATTTTATTTGTGGTTTTAAAGTCGATATGGGATTACCCGATGTGTATTTTTGAAATCTTTTTAATCCGGGTGGATTAGTCGTAGCAAGTTTTGGGTTATAAATCAGAGCATTTGTCTTAAGATCGCTACGCATAGGGGATTATATTATCTTGGTTGTTAATACATAGCAAGTAAAATTTCTTTAATTTAAAACCTAAAAAACTTCAATTTAGGCAGAAAACCTAAAAAATTTCTTAGCTAAATCTTAATTTTGGGTATAAATTGAATATATGAAGATAGCTGTAATTGTTAGTCAAGTTCCAGATACCACTACTAAGATTGAAATCGCAGGCGATGGCAAATCTATTAATGAATCTGATATTGAGTGGATCTTAAACCCATACGCAGAGTTTGCGGTTGAAAAAGCGCTTTTACTTAAGGAAGCTAACGATGCCATAGAAGAAGTAATAATAGTGGCTCTAGGTCCAGACAGGACTGTTTCAGCGATAAGATCAGCCCTAGCGATGGGAGCAGATCAAGGAGTTTTATTAAAATCAGAAGCTTTAGATGCTAAGCCACTTGCAGATAAAATCAAAGATTTAGGTGTTGATTTAATCTTGGGTGCTAAGAAAAATATTGATATTGAAGCAGCTTGGCTTGAAGCTGGAGTTGCAGCTCATTTAGATTTACCGATGTTACCGAATGTAAATAAACTTAGTTTTGAAGGCGATAAATTAATCGCTGAGCGTGAAGCTTCTGGTGCTAAAGAGAAGTTTGAGGTTTCTTTACCAGCTGTGATTACCTGTGATAAAGGTCAAGATGAGCCTAGATACGCTTCTGTAATGGGTTTAATGAAGGCGAAGAAAAAGCCTTTAGAAGAAGTAGATGCAGCAGCATCTGATGCTATTGGTTTAGAAGCGTTGGAAGCAGCGCTTCCAGCAGCACGTCAGGATGTGAAAATCTTTGAAGGTCCAGCGAAAGAAGCTGCGCAGCAGCTTTTAAATGCCTTAAAGAATGACGCTAAGGTTTTATAAGTGATTTTTTTTAATACCGATGTTACTTGTTTTTAGTGTTTCAGCTAGATCATAAGTACCAAGGTTTCCAAATTGCTTGTGGTAAATATTTTCAATAATATTCACTGATTCATTCCCATGTTTATTTATAAAGTATTTAATAGGATATTTCATAGAGGTATTTCTCCATTCGGATAAACCCGAATAAATTAGCTTAAGTTTTTCATTTGGGTCGTAACCAATAACAGTGGAGCTGAAAGCTTCCCCTTGAATATTTATTCTGTTTCCGGTTAGAGAGTCACGATTTTCTATTTGTTTTTTTTCATTAAGTTTTATTGAGTCTTTATCAGCGATGATGAAGTTTGTGAATATTGAATCAATTAAGCCTAACTTAGTAATATTGATCCCTTCAGCTTTTGCAAGTAATTTTAAATTATTTACTATCGTGTTTTCTAATCGCCAATCATCAATATCTATTTCATTAATTTCAGAGTTTTGGAAAACACAATTGATCATTTCGATATTATGTAATTTAGCTTTTTCCCAAGTACTTTTATCGAGTATACAGTTTTCAAAAGTTACATTCGATAATTTCGCTCCAGAGAAATCTGCGCGAGTTAAATCAACATTTTTAAAATTACCATCATTTAAAAGTATATTTTTAAATGATGCATTTTTAGCATTTATATTTTCAAATACTGAGCCAGAAAGATCTTCATTATCAAATTTTGCATCACATAAACTAGCTTCGTTAATATGAACTCCGACAAGTTTATTGTGAAACTCTCCTGAGCTAAAGTCTCTGCCAGTAAAGTTTCCTTGAATTTGCTTTGATAAGTTTTGATTATTAAATAGATGATTTAAGTTAGTATTTATAACTCGTCCATATGGAGAGAAGCTTTCTTGAACCAGTTTGCTAGCAAGTGTCGTTTCTTCCCCCTCAAGTAATTGAATTTTAGGTTTTTGAATTTTGGTTTCTTGCGGACTTAGTAAGCTAATTTTTTGTAAGCTTAGAGGCTTATAAATTCCATTTTTCCAATTAGCATCAACAATATCACCAAAAAAATTATTTTTGAATTTCTGGAATGTCTTTAAGCCACTTTCTAAGATATTTTTACTTGGTTTTGTGTATGAATTAGGATCATAGTTTAGGATTTTTTCTATTGCTGAACTTTGAAGTGTTGGAAGAAAGCTCAGTAAAGTATTAATGTCATAATCATTCATTCCATTAAAAGCTTCTCTAATATGCTCTATATTTTCTAGTCTGTGATTAAATTCATTTAGAGGAGTTTGATTGATGTATTCATTGACCCCGTACCTACTTCTACTTAGTTCTATTAATTCTTTTGGAATGAGTTCTTCAATTTGTGTCAATAAAATCATTGTCCTAGGTTGAAACTTATCTAGCTTAGCCTGGGAATTAACTATTTTATTAGTGGGTGAGCTTAAAAAAGTTAGAACTTCCTCACAATATTTATAGTTTTTGACTGTATCTTTGATTAAATTTTTAAATTCATCTGTACTTGAGATCTTTTTATCTGCAAAAGCTTGTTTATGTTTATCTAGAATATGATACAAAGCTGTCCTACTTAGTAAGAAATCTCTTAAACCAGTTTCTTTACTAGCTAAGTCCCCTAATATATAACTACTACCAGTAAACCCTATATCCTTTTCTGCTTTCTCATAAATATTTCTAAGTTCTTCATCTGTATTATGCTGAGTTTCTTCTGAATTTGGATTCATCAATATTATTAATCTATGGTAAATTTTCTTGAAATTTAAAATAAACTGCAAGCGGTCTAAATCTGTTTCTGAGTCTAGTGGAGCATTTAATTTTTTAATATCGTGAAGGTATTCTTCATTTTTATCTGTATGTTTCTGATTAATTTCATTTAGATATAAATCTGAGCTGATTAAATCTATTAATCTATCTTCTTCTAGTTTGTCTATTAGTGCTTCTTTATGATCATTAATTTTTCCATCTATGGAACCAGTCTGGATAGTATCACTTATATTTAGCGTTATTAGTGCATTGATCATTTTGATAGCTTCGTTTGCTTTTTTATTAATGAGATCTAGTATTGTGTTTAATTGTTTTTTATTTAGGCTATTGTCATGATCGAATTCATAGAAAAAGTCTTCTTTAGAAACACAGTTTCCTTTTCTTAGATTTTGAATTTGTTCATGTATATTTAGGTAAGCCTTTGCAGGAAAGTAATTGATAACTTTGTTGGCTTGTGGACTTTGTAAATTTTTATTTACTTCTGCACTCTTTACGGGATTTAAATCTAGTTTGTTGTAAACATATTTCCCAACTTTATCTCCAGTAAGTGCTTCAATTTTTTTTGCAACTTTCTTGAGTTTGTTTATATCGACTTTATTATTAAACTCATACTCGTCATATAAGCTTTGATAGTTTTTAACACCAATCATTTACCACCTCGATCTTATCTTGGTGTGCGGTTTCGTAAATACTTCTTTATTTTTAATTAATATAAGGCATTTGCTAAAATCTTAGCTACAGATGTCCTTTTTCAAGAAAATACTCAATAAAATACCTTTCCTTAATAAAGATAAAGAGGAAGAGAAAGTTGAAAGTCTTGAATCTCAAGATTCCAAAGCTTCAGTATTAGAAGAAGTTCTTAAAGAAGAGCCTCAGCAAACTAATAATTTTTTTGGAGAGAAGAAACCTACACTTGAGGAAATTTTAGCTGAGCATGAATTAAAAGCTGAGCCTCAAACTCAACAAGCAGCTATAGATGAAAAACCAGCTGAGCGTATTAAGCTTGAGAAAAAGGATTTAGAAACTTTAGAAGAAGAATTGATTAGATCTGATTTAGGTGTAAACCTAGCGATGGATTTTGTAGAAAAGATTCGTGATCAGATAAAGTCTGTAGAAATTTACCGAGATGAACTTCAGACTAAACTTCAAGATTTTTTACTTTCAGCATTTGATGGAATCCAGACTGATAAAGAGTCTGATAAGTTTAATTTGAGATTGTCTTCAGATGGTCCTACTGTGGTGATGATTTTAGGAGTGAATGGAGTAGGTAAAACTACTAGCATTGCAAAACTCGCTCATAAATTTAAAAATGAAGGGAAAAAAGTTTTAATCGCTGCTGGAGATACTTTTAGAGCAGCTGCTGAAGATCAGCTGAGAACCTGGGCTGAAAGAACAGGAACAGATCTTATAGAAATGCCTCATGGATCTAAGTCTAGTGCTGTGGTTTACAAGGCGATAGAAAAAGCTAAAGAAGAAAATTATGATGTGGTTTTAGTAGATACGGCTGGAAGACTTCATAATAAAAAGAACTTAATGGAAGAACTTTCTAAGATAAAACAAGTTATAGAAAAGAATTTAGAGACTGGAAAGTATTTATTGGAAACTATGCTTGTTTTGGATTCTTCTATGGGACAGAATTCTTTAAGTCAGGCAGAAGCTTTTAATGAGATATGTGATTTAGATTCTATAATTCTTACTAAGTTTGATGGTTCATCTAAAGCTGGGGTAGTTTTCTCAATTGCTCATAAATTAAAATTACCAGTGAAGTTTTTAGGGACTGGTGAAAAGATGGAAGATCTTGAAAGCTTCTCTGTAGAAGGTTTTACTAGAAAGTATTTTTAGGATTTTGATAGCCTATTTTCATTTGAGAAAATCCAAAGAAAGGATCATTCAGAATATATTTATTAGGAACTTGTGTTTTCTGGTTATATTTATGTTCTTTTGAATTTAAATATTTACCTGGATAAATTATTTCTTCATGAGCAATATTAGTTATATCGTGACTATTTTCTATATAGTTGTCGTTATCAAAATCTAATAGTAGTCGCTCTGGATCATCTATGATAACTGTTGAACCAATAAATTCAACTCTATTTTTATTTATTTCTATATTTCCTTTAAGACTTGAATTGTTCATTAAGCTATTAATCACTGAAAGCCCATCAAAGATTAGCTGTTTTTTATCAGAAAGGTTCAAAAGATTTAGACTAATAATAGAATTTTCAGTGGTTATATCTTTAAGTAATCCACTATTAATAGGTTTTGTACTGGTTCCAAAATCTACAGTGCAATTAATAAATTTTGCTTCATTGATTAAAGCATTTTCCCACTGTGCTTCTGTAATTTTACAGTTGTTAAAAATAGTTCCAGAGAGGGATGCTCCTGATAGATTAACATTACTTAGATCAGCATCTGAAAATACTGCTCCATCTAGTTTTGAACCAGTAAAGTTAGTTCCTTGAGCTGAAATGTTTTTGAAGCGTGCTTCCCTTAGGTCCAAGTCTGAAAGGTTAGCCTTGTTTAAATTTGTATAATAGAAAAGTGAGCCAGCAAGTTTCTTTGTATCTTGGTTTATTTTAGTTTTAAAATTTTCACCTGCGTGGTTAAAGACTATCAACGCAATATTTTCATTCTTTAGGGTTTCTTTTAACTCTTTAGCTCTTTCGTGAAGCAATTCAGGGTTGTAACTATAAATAGACTTATCCTTCATTATTGATTCGATAAGTGTTGAAATATAGTCATCACTTTTAAGAGTATAGTGTTTTATATTATTTCCACTTGGAAGTATAATTTGTCCTTTGGTATTTTTATTCTCTCCAGTTAAGGAATCTGACTTTAGTTGTTCTAGTACTAAGTCTCGATTATGTTCCAGTCTTACTGGTTGGTAGACTCTCTCACCTATTTTTCCTTCAGTCCAGTTTGAATAGTTATGGTAATAGTTTTTAGAACGATCAGAACCCAACATCTTAAAGAGCTCATTAGTTCCATGGCTTAATTGTTTACCTAAAGTACTAAATAGCCTTGCCCCCTTTTTCCTTACCTTTAATAAATTATTATCTGGATTAATATCTTTTTCTGGGTCGAAGTCAAGAACTTTAATATAGAAATTTTTCTTAGCTGGTGGGTATTGATTTAGTAAGCTATATATCTGATTTTCATTGAGTCCAGTGAAAGTTTTCCTAAAAGATTCCATTGCAGCAACAAATTCAGGTTCTTCATAATAAATTTTGACCTTCATGTCTGTGTAGTGGTCCATATCTTTATACCACTTAGCCATAGTTTTAAAAGGGTCCGGATCATTTTCAGCGATGCCCCAGAGTTCTGGCGGATGATTTAGATCCCAAAGTGCTCCATTGAATGTCGCTCCATCTAAGTTTTGTCGATAAAAATTTAATTTACTAAGATTAGAATTTTTAAAATTAGTATCATTTAAGTTCATATTTATAAATGCGGCATTAGTTAAGTCAGCCCCTTCAAAATCATAGTCACTTAAATTGTCTTTCTCAAAAATTATTCCTCTAAGAATTAAACCTTTAAAAACATCTTCTTCACTTTCTTTTAAATCTTCTGAATTGATTCTTAGTTGTCCATTTAAATATTCATATGTAAATGATTCTTTTAATGTTTCATATAGTAATTCTTTGTAAGATTGTTTTTGACCATCGTCTAATGCATAGTTTGAAGTATTTTCAAAAAAAGCTTCTTCTAATTGTTTATAACCATCTTTTATTATTTCTGTGTAAATTTGTAATCTTTCTATCTTATTTTCAATATTTGGTGTTGCTGTCAATTCTATAGCTATATTATTTATAATGTCCTTGAACTTATTTTCGGTATTTGCATCATGATAGAAAACACCATCTCCATGGATAAGATCTTTTATCTTCTCGTCTGAGAAGAATTTTTGGATGGCTTTTGGATATTTATATGGTAATTTATCTACAAGTAACTCTTTTGCTAAATAATGTTTAATATCTTTTTCTTCATTTAAGTCTAATTTCAATCAGTTCAAATCATATTTATATTCAGATTCTCGATTTGCACGATCTGCATTAGAAGTAATGATTGTGTTTAAATTATCAATAAGTTTTTCTATTTCATCTTTTATGATGTTATTAATTTCTTGAATATCTTTTGATCGGATTGCTCCGAATTCCATCTCTCTTTTTTGTTCAAGACTCTCTACTTGCTTTTGAATATTTATATATGACTGTGCTGCTGGCATATATATATTTTTATTCTGCTCTGTAGAATGTCCCATGACTTCTTTTGAATAATCATCTTTTATTGAAGAGAGAATTCCTGTTTTGTACCAATCCAAATCTTTGTTAGCATCTTCAATTGGTTTAGTTTTTTTCTTAACTTCAGGTTCAACCTTTTGTTTAACTAAGTTTTCAATAAAGTTTACAAAAGCTTTTGCTTGATTGCGTTTCGTTCCATCAGTTATATTTTTTTCTATTAAAGTGATATATGGTCGTGTTATAGCCATAATTTCAATGATCTTATCTTGAATGTATGTGGTGTTTCATTATCTTAATTTTTAATTAGTATTTACTTGGTTGGCTTTTGACTTTGCTAACTTTCTCTTTATAAAAAGCTTAGATTCAAAAAAAGAACAGCCCTCATATGAGGGCTGTTCCAGTGGAGTATTTTTAATATCTTATGCGCCTCCGGCGCCACACAGAAAGTAAATTAATCAGCCACTGAAATACCAGCCATTAATTCTTCTTTCTCTGGGTGAGCTTCAATTAAGCTTTGCTCACTATCAACTTCATCATCAAAACCAGTTCCTGAAGGAATAAGTCTACCGATGATAACGTTTTCTTTAAGACCATGTAACCAGTCAGTTTTACCTTTGATTGCTGCTTCAGCAAGAATTCTAGTAGTTTCTTGGAATGAAGCTGCTGAGATAAAGCTTTCAGTGTTTAATGATGCTTTAGTAAGACCTAAAAGAACGAATTTGTAACTTGCAGTAATTTTTCCTTCTTTTTCAGCTTCAGAGTTGATAGTTCTTACGTAGTTAATATCATGAAGCTCTCCTTGAAGAAGTTCAGTATCACCTGGATCATCAATTCTAACTTTTCTAGTCATTTGTCTAACGATAGTCTCAATGTGTTTGTTCGCGATCTCAACACCCTGAGATACATATACAGACTGTACTTCGTCTACTAGGAATTGTTGTAATCTCTCAACTCCTTTATACTCAAGTAAATCGTGTGGGTTAGGCTGACCATCTGTTAATTGATCACCCATTTCAAGTACATCACCTTCGTTTACGATAATGTTCTGTCCGACAGGGATTACGAATTCTTTTCTTTCTTCACCAGTGTTGATGAATACAGACTCACCACCATCTTCACTAACGATTTCAACTTTACCACCAACGTCAGTTAGGATACCAGGTTCTTTAGGTTTTCTACCTTCAAGTAATTCTTCAACTTTTGGAAGACCCTGAACGATGTCACCAGTTTTGATTTTTTCGTAGATGATAGTCGCTAATTGGTCACCTTGTTGTACAAGAGAGTTGTCGTCTACGTGTAAGTGTGTACCAGGACTGACAAGGAAAGGTCTTGCTTTTCTGATTAGTACTTCTTTACCGTTGATTTCAGAAACGATACCCGCTTCTTCTAATGGCTCAGAACCAGCGATAGCATCACCTTTAAGAACATAATCATCAATCGCAAGCTTAGGAGCATTCTTCGTAGTGATTGTGAATGTCGCAGAATCATCAAGAATTAAGATTCTACCTTTATCATTCTTCGCAGCGAATACTTGACCTGAAGTCTGTGCGATAGATTGAACTTTAGCAACTGACTCACCAGGATCTACGAAATCACCAGGAGCTACTAAAATCTCAGTGATAGTAGATGCTGTTCTTTCTGATCTCAGAATAATGTTTTCTTGGAAGATGATGTTTAATTCTTCTTCTTCAAACTCAACTACACCTTTAGTTTCAGCATATTGATCTTCACAAGCTAAGATTAAACTAGTTTTAGTAAGTGCACCACCGTTGAAGTTTCTTACTTTATCACCGTCTCTGAAGTTCATTTGAGTTACAGGTAAGATGTTAATAGAACCATCTGTAGTTTCTGCTGTGAAGTCAACTTCTCTAGGAGTGATGTCAAATAACTGAACATCTCTTAGAAGTAACTTCGCTTCACCAGTTTCTTCGTTAGCAAATAACGTGATCATGCTTGGGTGTTTAGTTGAAATACCAGGCATAACTTCGATACCTTCTTTAACGATGTCACCATCAGCATACTTAAGTAAAGTAGGATCATCGATCTCATATAATTCACCTGGGGTGATAGTTACTTCGTGAACGATATTATTTTCAACAGTTACTCTTACGATACCGTCGATGTTAGCGTAAACGTCTTTAACTACTTCAGTACCAGCTTCTACGTGAGTTCCAGACTCAACCATTACTAAACTAGAGTCTTTTGATAATGTGTGAATTTCTTCAGGAATGAAGATGATTCTTCCGTGCTTAGTTACGATTTTTCTGTCATCGATTTCTAAGTCATCATAACGAATCTCACCAGAACATGGAAGTAAAGGAGTTAACTCATCATCAACTAATTCAGCTAAGATTTTTCCACTTTCGATAGACTCACCGTTTACAACTTTAAGAACATACTTTTCAGTATCTAAGTTCCACATGTTACCTTGTTGGTTTTGTTGTAATTTAGCGTTAGATGAACCGATAGAAGCGTTAATTACATTAATTAATCTACCTCTAGCAAGTTTATTTACTTTTCTAGAACCGATTTCAGCTTCTTCAACAACGATATCAGCACCGTATCTGATTTCACCACCGTGAAGTGCTTTAATAGTAGTCTCTGATAAAGTATCACCAGAATTTACGTGTGATCCATCTTCTACACAAACTTTACTACCACTAGGAAGAGAAACAACGTTTCCAGCTTCAACCCAGATCGTACCTTGCTTGTTAGCAAGTTTAGAAATGTTTCCTTGTCTGTCTTTCGTTTCATCGATACCGAAGTCTTTGAATACTACACGACCAGACTGCATCGTAATAACGTCTTTAGAAGCTCTTTCTGTTAAGATTTTCTTCTTACTAGTATCAGGAGCTTCACCTAAAACTTGCTCAACGATTACTTCAGCACCGCTTTGAACGTATAAACTTGCACCAGTAGGTAAATCTAATTTCTTAGAGCCTACTTTAAGAACTCCAGCTGAAGCTGTTTGGTAAACAACATCACCATACTTAGTTCTAAGTTCACGAACATCCATCTCATACTCAACTGTTCCAGCTGCAGGTGAATGGTAAAGTTCTTTTGTTTTACCGTGACCAGAAACCGCACCACCCGTGTGGAAGGTTCTCATTGTTAACTGTGTTCCAGGCTCACCAATTGATTGAGCGGCGATGATACCGATAGCTTCACCTAAGTTAACAGGCTTGTTATCAGTGGTTGACCAACCATAACATTTTTTACAAACACCGTATTTAGCTTCACAAGTAAGAACTGAACGGATTTTTACACATTTAATTCCAGCATCTTTGATCTGCTCAGATTCAGGTCTTCCGATCATTTCGCCTTTAGGAACGATTACTTCACCTGTTTCAGGGTTAACTACATCTTCAGCAGTTCTTCTACCGATAAGACGAACGTCAATGCTTACTACTTCAGCTTCACCATCATAAAGTGGTTTGATTTCGATGTAATTCTCTGTACCACAGTCTTCTGTTCTGATAATTACGTCTTGAGCTACATCAACTAGTCTTCTCGTTAAGTAACCAGAGTCAGCTGTTTTCAGTGCTGTATCTACAAGACCCTTTCTCGCTCCGAATGCTGAAATTACATACTCAGAAACGGTTAGACCTTCCTTAAAGTTTGATTTAATAGGTAAGTCAATAATCTTACCTTCAGAGTTTGCCATTAAACCCCTCATACCTACTAGCTGTCTTACCTGAGAAACGTTACCTCTCGCTCCAGAGAATGCCATCATGTAAACTGGGTTTAATCTATCAAAGTGCTCAACTACAGCTTCTGTAACTTTTTCGTTAGTTTCAGCCCAAGTATCAATTACCTTGTTATAACGCTCAACCTCTGTAATTTGACCTTTCTCAAATCTTTCAGAAGTTTCAGCTAGCTCAGCTTCTGCTTCACTAACAAGTTCTTTTTTCTTAGGTGGAATAGTTAAGTCTGCAATACTGATAGTTACAGCAGCTTGTGTAGCGTACTTAAAACCTAAGTCTTTCATGTTGTTCGCTAAAACTGAAGTAACGTCGTTACCAAAGTTTTCGTAGACGTTAGCTATTAATTTACTAAGTCTTTTTTTATCAACAACTTGATTTACGAAAGTTGGTATATGCTTCTCTCTGATTGTTTTTGTTGATGTTGGTCTGTCAGTAATATTTTGCATTTTGCTCATTAACCCTTTTTCTAAACTGATACGATATCTTTCTCAATTGAATCGAAGATTGTTTTGTTGAAAATAATTCTACCTAACGTAGTTTCAATAATCTCTGTTTCACCTGATTCAGTGTGAGATGTTCTTAATTTAACTTTTGCGAACATATCAACTTTCTTAGTATGGAAAGCTGTGATAGCTTCTTCTTCGCTAGAGAAGAACATACCAGCACCTTTATACTCTTTAGGATCACTAGAGTTAGGTTTATCAATCGTTAAGTAATAGATACCTAAAACCATATCCTGTGTAGGAGTAACAATCGGCTTACCAGTTGCTGGTGAAAGAATGTTCGTGTTAGCCATGATAAGTGTTCTAGCTTCAGTTTGAGCTTCTACACTAAGTGGTACGTGAACTGCCATTTGGTCACCATCGAAATCGGCGTTAAACGCTGAACAAACTAGAGGGTGAAGTCTAATCGCTCTACCTTCAACGATTACTGGTTCAAATGCTTGGATACCTAATCTGTGAAGCGTTGGTGCACGGTTAAGTAATATAGGGTGACCGTTTACTACTTCTTTTAAAATGTTCCAAACTATCGGTGAACCTTTCTCTATAAGCTTCTTCGAAGCTTTAATATTTTGACAAATCTGTCTGTCGATAAGCTTGTTAATTACAAATGGCTTAAATAATTCAATCGCCATCTCACGAGGTAGACCACACTGGTGTAATTTTAGTGAAGGACCTACAACGATAACTGAACGACCAGAGTAGTCAACACGCTTACCAAGTAAGTTTTGACGGAATCTACCTTGCTTACCTTCGATGATGTTAGAAAGTGACTTAAGTGGTCTACCATTCGTACCAGTAACAACTCTACCTCTTCTACCGTTATCGATTAAAGCATCAACAGCTTCTTGAAGCATTCTCTTCTCGTTTCTGATGATGATTTCAGGAGCACCCATGTCGATTAGACGAGCTAAACGACTGTTTCTGTTAATAACTCTTCTGTATAAATCGTTTAAGTCAGATGTTGCAAATCTACCACCATCTAACTGAACCATAGGTCTTAAGTCTGGAGGACAGATAGGAAGTACATCCATGATCATCCAACCAGGATCAGTCTTAGAGTTAAGTAGAGATTGAACAAGTCTTAATCTCTTAACGCACTTAATTCTTTTTTGTTGTGAACCACCTACTTCAGCAAGTTCAGCTTTAAGATTATTTCTAAGCTCTTCTAAACCTGGAAGGCTGTAAAGCTCACCACGCTCAGTTCTGTTACTCGCATTTGGATACTCGTATTTAGGTTGAGCCAAATCTTCTAAAAGAAGTAATAATGCTTCAGCACCGATACCAACCTCAAACTGTGCGTTCTCATCATCAAGAAGTTGTTCGTATTCTTCTTCACTGATGATTTGGTTTTTCTTGATGTTTTCTACATTACCTGGATCGATTACTAGGTAAGAGTTAAAGTAAACTACTTGCTCAAGATCTTTTAAAGTTACATCTAAAAGTAAACTTAAGTAACTAGGAATTCCTTTTAGGAACCAGATATGAGAAACAGGCGCAGCTAAAGTGATAGCTCCCATTCTCTGTCTTCTTACTTTAGATTCAGTAACTTCAACTCCACATCTTTCACAAACGATACCTTTGTGTCTGATTCTTTTGTACTTACCACAAGCACATTCCCAGTCCTTAACTGGTCCAAAGATCTTCTCACAGAAAAGACCATCTTTTTCAGGCTTAAGAGTTCTGTAGTTAATAGTTTCAGGCTTAGTAACCTCTCCAAATGACCAGCTTAAGATTCTTGCAGGAGATGAGATTTGGATTTTGATGTTATCGAATAGATCGTTATCAGCGATTAAGCTATTCTTAGCAATTTCTTGAATCTCTTGAGCATCTATATCTCTATCAAGAGCTTCAATTGAAGCTATACCTAAATCATCTACTAGTTCGTTTTTGATATCGTCAGACATTATTAAAATCCTTTATTCAATTAATTGAAAGTAAATCCAGTTTTCGTTTCTAACTTAACAGCTTCTGCTTTATCAGCAGAGTTTAAGTCATTAATCGCATCATCTAATTTCGGTAAATGATTTTTTGTTTTCATGAAATCAAATGTAGAATCAGCATCTAAATTAATTTCTTCTAAAACAGAATCACCTTCTTTGTTCTTCACAGATTTTTGAGCGTGAATATCAAGACCGATAGATTGAAGTTCTTTCAGTAATACTTTGAATGATTCAGGAACGCCAGCTGGAGTGATGTTTTCACCTTTAACGATAGCTTCGTAAGCTTTCGCACGACCAACAACATCATCAGACTTACGAGTAAGCATTTCTTGAAGTGTATAAGACGCACCATATGCTTCAAGTGCCCAACACTCCATCTCACCAAGTCTCTGACCACCAAACTGTGCTTTACCACCGAGTGGTTGTTGAGTAACTAAACTGTAAGGTCCTGTAGATCTAGCGTGGATCTTATCATCAACTAAGTGAACTAGTTTCAGGATATACATAACACCTACTAGTACAGGGTTGTCGAAGTATTCACCAGTTCTACCATCGATAAGTTTTACTTTACCGTTAGTGTTTAACCAAGAATGTTTTCCATCTTTAACAGCTCTAGCTTTTTCAACTTCATCAATGATTAAGTTGTCAGAAGCACCTTCTCCGAAAACTTCATCGAATGAAGGAACTTCGTAAGCATGATCAAGAATAGTCGCTGCCATACCTAAGATACACTCATAAATCTGTCCAACGTTCATACGAGAAGGAACACCAAGTGGGTTAAGAACTACGTCTACTGGAGTACCATCTGGTAAGTGAGGCATATCTTCGATTGGAAGAATTCTTGAAATGATACCTTTGTTACCGTGACGTCCCGCAACCTTATCCCCTACAGAGATTCTTCTCTTCTGAGCGATAAATACTCTTACGATTTTGTTAGATACTGGAGGTAACTCATCACCTTTTTCTCTATCGTAAACTCTAACTGCGATAACTCTACCTTTTTCACCGTGAGGTACTCTTAGTGAGTTATCTTTTACGTCTCTTGCCTTCTCACCGAAGATAGCTCTTAATAATCTTTCTTCAGGAGGGTTATCAGATTCACCTTTAGGTGTGATCTTACCGACTAAGATGTCGTTTTCTTTAACCATGGCACCGATACGAACAATACCGTTCTCATCTAAGTGTTTAAGAGCATCTTCACTAATATTAGGAAGCTCTCTTGTGATTTCCTCAGCACCGAGTTTAGTTTGTCTAGCATCGATTTCATACTTCTCAATGTGAATTGAAGTGTAGATATCGTCTCTAACTAATCTTTGTGAAATTAAAACCGCATCCTCAAAGTTATATCCTTCCCAAGGCATGAATGCTACTAGTAAGTTTTTACCTAGAGCAAGCTCACCTTCACAAGTTGCAGCACCATCTGTAAGTGCCTGACCTGCTTTAACTTCTTGGTGCATTTTTACGATAGGAGTCTGGTTAAGACAAGTGTCTTGGTTAGATCTCATGTACTTAAGAAGTTCATAAGTCTTAGCACCTAAATTAGTATCGTTAAATTTAATAGTGATTTTCTTAGAATCTACATAGTCTACAACGCCGTCGTGATCAGAGATAACAACCATTCCACTATCTCTAGCTACTTGACCTTCAATACCAGTACCTACTAAAGTTCTTTCTGCTTTAAGTAAAGGCACAGCTTGACGTTGCATGTTTGATCCCATAAGAGCTCTGTTCGCATCATCGTGCTCTAAGAATGGGATTAAAGATGTTCCGATAGATACGATTTGGATCGGAGAAACACCGACTAAGTCAACTTCTTCACCTCTAGTCTCGATGAATTCGTTTTTATATTTAACAGGAACTGAATCATTTTTGAAGATACCTTCAACTGTAGTAGGAGTATCACCTGTAGCTACTTTTAAGTTATCCTCGTCATTCGCTGTGTAGTACTTAACTTCGTTAGTTACTACGCCATCAACCACTGTTCTATAAGGAGTTTCAATAAAACCAAATTCATTAATTCTCGCGTGAGAAGCTAAACTACCGATTAGACCCGCGTTAGGACCCTCTGGAGTTTCTACTGGACATAATCTACCGTTTTGTGAAGGGTGGATATCACGAACCGCGAAACCAGCTCTTTCTCTAGATAGACCACCTGGACCTAAAGCTGAAATACGACGTTTGTGAGTAAGCTCAGCTAGTGGGTTAGTCTGATCCATGAACTGTGATAATTGAGATGAACCGAAGAACTCTCTAATCGCAGAAACTAACGGCTTAGGGTTAATTAAGTTCGCTGGAGTAAGACCTTCTTGTTCTTGAAGAGTCATTCTCTCTTTGATGATTCTCTCGATTCTACTTAAACCAAGTCTGAATTGGTTTTGAAGTAATTCACCTACAGATCTAACTCTTCTGTTACCTAAGTGATCGATATCGTCGATTTGAGCTTCGTCAAAACTTAATTTAATTAAGTAATCGATAGCAGCAACGAAATCTTCTTTAGTAAGTACTCTTAAATCCTCAGGAGCGTTTGGTCCTAATTTTTTATTAAGTTTGTAACGACCTACTAAACCTAAATCATATTTCTTAGGGTTAAAGAATCTGCTTTCAAGAAGCTGTCTAGCACCATCTACAGATGGGTGCTCACCAGGTCTCATTTTTTTGTAAAGTTCGATTAAAGCTTCTTCTTCGTTTTGAGTAGGGTCTTTCTCAAAAGTTTTCGCTAAGAAATCATAGTGAGAGAAAGTATCTTTCATCTCAGCTTCTGTGTAACCTAAAGCTCTTAAGAAGATAGTGATAGGGATTTTTCTAGTTTTATCAATCTTGATGTATGTGTAATCAGAAATATCAGTTTCTAATTTAATCCAAGCACCTCTATTCGGGATTAAAGTCGCGTTAAATACACGCTTTCCACTAGGCTCGATATCTCTCTTGTAGTAGATACCAGGTGATCTAACGATTTGGGATACAACAACTCTCTCCGCACCATTAACGATGAAAGTACCTCTTTCAGTCATCATTGGTATCTCACCGATGAACATCTTACTTTCTTTAATTTCACCAGTGTCTCTGTTTACGAAACGTACTTTAATGTAAAGTTTTTTCGTATAACTTTGCTCATTTAGTCTAGCTTCCATAGGAGTTTTAGCTTTATTAGGCTCTTGGTGCTCCTCGAAAGTATAGTGGTTATGTAAGAAGTAAAGCTCTAATCTGCCAGTGTAGTCAGTAACTGGTGAGAAGTTCTCTAACTCTTCTGCTAAACCTTTGATTAAAAATTGTTGAAATGATTGCTTTTGTATTTCAGTTAAATCAGGGAGTTTAATCGTCCTCTGTCCCTCGTAGGCTTTTTTCTTAGGGATTTTACGCGAATAATTTTTAGTAATCATAGATGCTCAGACTGGCCCCAATATGGGTATCTTACCATTGAGTTTACTATATTACCACAAGTATAAAATGTTAAAACTTTATGACGATTTCTTAATAATTTATTTCGTTTTTAATACCAGGTGGGTTAGCTTATTACTTTAAGCTCAATTATGTTAGTTATGTCTGGTATGTGGACTATTTTAACATTCTCTTGCCGTATCTTACAAATATTTCAATAATTTAATCTCTGTTTTTTCCTGCACCGAACATAAATTTCCAGAGACTGAAGTCATTTGAGATTTCTTTGATGTTCTTAGCAGACTCTTTCAGGTCTGTTTTTAATTGAGTATCACCTAAAATCTCATTAGCTCCCTCGATAAGTTCTTTGATATTTTCAGCGTCTTTTTGAGTGAAGATTGCATTGACCCTATTTGCTAGGTTTTTAATCGCTTCAGAGGACTCTAGGTTAACTCTAATGAGGCTATCTAAACGAATAGGTTCGAGGGTAATGAATCGAGGTTCACTGTAGTTAAATTTATCTGTAAACTCTTTATCGATCTTAACTGAAGTCAGGTCTACGTATTGCTCCCCTATAAGTCCAGATGGCACAATAGTTACCTGGTTTATCTTGCCTATAGGTACGTCTTTTGTGGTTACAATAGCCTCGATTTCGATATGCTTACCTTTTTTAATTTTATGTTGTTTTGTGGCAAGTTTAGCAAGGGCTAGCTCTAATTGAGCCTGATTGATTTTTTCACGGGCAAAAACTAGGTCATTAATATTTGATCTAATGAGCAGTCTCTTACCTTCTTCAAGGTGTTTATTTCCTAGGTCAGCTATAGCTTGAGCAGGATATTCCTCTAAGGTGATGTTTTCTTGTACAGGTTTAATACTTTTAACTAAACCTATTTTTAGACCACGCCACCTTAGAGCAGAGCCTTCTTCAAGTCCATTTACATTTTCAAAGTAGAAAGTGAAGACCTTATCTTTCCTAAAATTATGACCTTTAAGCCAGAATATGAAAGCAAGCAATGCAAATAAGCCAAGTGTGGCAACAAAGCCTATCCTATTTAAATCTTTTTCTTTGATCGCAACCACTCTGTCTATTCTAGAATATTTTCTTAAAGGCGGTAATATTTATGAACTAATTTTGCTGCTAATTGAGTTAATTTGTTCGAAGTCATCGTTTAATGATTTAACCTGAAATTCAATCCACACTGGGAATTGATCATCTTTCATAGCATTTACTTGCCCAAGAATATTAGTAAGGCTTGCTGTTAAAGTATCTAGAGTTTCTTCTAAAGAAATAAAAGCACTGCTTAGAATTTTAATAGTGCTAGAGCTATTACTAAGTATCGGAATTATACTTTGTAGTTGTTGGATTTCATTATTCTCACTAACTTCTGCATTCCTATAAGCATCTACTTGTTTCTGGTAACCACCTATATTAGATGCTAATTTATCAATTGCTCCAGCAAGCCAGCCCCAGCCAGGGATCCATCTGTAAATTTTTTGTCTATGTTTGTAATCGTTTATTTTAGATTGTGCATCTGCGATTTTTTGATTTAAGTCTCTTAAACCAGCTTGGTCTGCACTAAGTTTAGAACTAATTAAACTTGAGTCACTGTTTATATTTGCAATTGCTGTGCTTAAAGTTGAATCATCAGCTTTAGTCTGTGAGCTAGATTTTAGTGTTGACGCTTTAGCTGTATTTGCTTCTGTTTGGACTTGATTTAAAATTGAGATAAACTTTGTTTTATCAAAATCACTATTATTAATTAAAGTGTTTAATGAATTGAAGTAAGTGTTATTCCAATCATCTACAAGTTTACTAATTAATTGAAAGCTAATCTCTAATTCAGGAAGTGAGTTTTGACTCCAATTACTACATAAAGTTTTCACTGTATGAATGTGAGTAGGTAAGCTAGGAGCTGCTTGTGAATTTACTACATTAATAGCTTCGATATCTGAGATTAGTTTTTTAATTTCTGAAATGTTTAATTGTGTAGATTTTGTAAGAGTAGCGTTCATGATTTTCCTTTTTTATAGTGGTCTCATTTTGATAATTAGTTGTCCCCAGCTATAGCTGGGGACTTTGGGTTTGTTTAATTAGTGAGGGTATTGTCCTTGAGGACCTGTTTTAGTTGGGATGTTACCACCTGCTGTGTTTTGCTGAATAGTTTTAGTAAGTTCATAGCATGAAGCCCAGTCACTGTTTGCGTATTGAATAGAGTGAACGATACTGTAGTCACCAGGGTTTATAGCTTTAATATCATTTCTGAGCGTATCGATATCAGATTTTAAGCCAGTCCATAAACCTGCTAAATCTTTACTTGAGTTAACTGCAGCAAGGCACTTTTCATCAAGCATTGAAACTTGACTTATAGAAGTGTTTATCGCAGCGTATTCTTGTTCAGCTCTTGTTTTAGCTGTTTTTAATTTTCCAAGTTTCTTGATTTGCCAGTGAAGATCAGCTGAAGAAGCTGCTATCCCACCGATTCCACCTGCTGCCATTCCTATCCCTGCAAGGATAAGTGATGTAGAAGTTCCTGCTGATTCAAATTCTCCTACAGCTCCTACTACGATCATTACAGCTCCACCGATAGTACCTAAAGCGCTTACTGTAATTAGTGTTGCGTCTTTTGCTATGCTTTGGTTTGCGTTATGAATCTCGCTGTCTAGCTGGGATATAACTCCACTCTCTCCAGAAAAAGCTTTTCTTAAAGTTGTTAGAGCAGTGTCAAACTGTTTATTGTTATCACTGATTTCAGTATTGAAGCGATTTACTAGGTCAACAGCTTTGGTAGCATTGTTTTCTTTCATTTCTACAGAAGCGTATACTTGTCCAAGCATTAGGTCTAGATTGTGTCTAGCAGTATCTTTAGTAGCTTGATCGGTAGTGGTGCTAGCGATTTGCTGAGCGTAAGTCATCATATGACTTTGGTATGCAGACCATTGATTAGAAAAGCTAATGAGATCTGTTACTGTTTGACTTGTTTTAGATTGAACACTTGAAGTCCAAGTTTTAGCTACTTCACGCGCTTGAGCTTGAATGTTAGGCAAGTCTGGGACTATGTCCTGCCTAATATCGTCTTGGTCTGGATTGCAGTAAGATACATCTGAATTACAGCTGCATCAGATTGACTTTGATTGAGTTGTTGTTTTAAGTTCACTGCTTTGCTTTGAATATTAGTATCAATGACAGTTTTAGGTGAACTAATAAGTGTAGTTGCCATAAATGTTTCCTTTTTAATTTTGTTTTGGGTTTGTGAAATTAAACTAGCTTTGCTTTCTAGCTTCTTCAGCACGAATAGCTGCTTTTTCAGAGTCTGGAAGTGCGTCAAGTAAGCTAGATCCATTTTGATCTAAGTTAACTTTTTTCCAGCTTGAGTTTGCTGTTTGTAGCTGAACAGCTTTTGCCATGGTTCCAACTTGAGCCCAGTCACTGTCAGCTTCATCCATGATGCTATCAAACCATGGTAACTGCACAGAAGAACTTGCTGTTTCTAAATCATAGATTACAGCATTTAAATCTTCATAGATGTAATCCCATGAGCTAGCTAAGTTTCCAACTGCTGTTACAGAGTTGGTTACACCACTTTTTAAACTTCCGACTGTCGAGCAGTAAGCTTTAAGTGAAGTTAATTCTTGATTTAGACTAGCTTTTTCGATAGTAGCTTTTCTAACTGCTTTTGATGCTTTATCGATGCCAATAGCTCCTACTGTAATTAGTGCAACACCGCCAGCTCCTACTAATACACCAGCTGCGATAAGTGGAGTGCTAGTACCAGCTGTAATTACGTCCGTTACTGCTCCAGCAACGATCATAACTCCGCCTAAGGCAGCTGCAGCAGCGCCGCCAGCAATCATGCCCGCAAACTTACCAATAGCATCATTTTCTGCATCTATCTCTTTATCTAAAGCATCGATTTGAGCAGGGATACCTGATTTAGTACTAGTTAAAAGTTTATAGTCAGCGTTAAATGCTTTTGCATCATCTGTAATTGTATTCTGGAAGTGAATTAATACAGAGTGAGCGTTGCCTGCATTTAATGAAAAAGTTTTTAATCTTCCCTGGACTACCTTTAGTCCCTGAGCTACTGTTTTATAGTCACCAGCTGCTGCATACTTTCTCATCTGTGGGCTGAAAGCATTCCACATATTAGAGTAAGAGACTAAGTCTGAAACGTTTTGTAAAAGTACAGGTTGGATGTCATTAATATAGTGAGATGCATTACCTTGAGCTGTTACCAAATGTTTTACAAAGTCTGGTGCAGTAGTAGTAATAATGCTCGGTAAACCTTCTGTAGGTTGTTCTTTTACAGTTTCACAATAAGTTCTAATTACATGTCCTGAGCCAGCAGCTTGTGATTGAGCATCACTTCCTGTCCTTCCAGCATCATGACCGGGTCCTAATGTTCTATTAGCATTAGAAGTCTTTTCTAGTGTTAAAGCCATTTTTTTCTCCTTCCTTAGTTTTACACACAAATTAAGTGAAATTTCACTTACAAAAGTTAAGCTATCACCTTCTGCTAGATTGGGTAAGCGTCTTTTGGATGTATTTGTCTTTATCTTACTTCTGGTGATATTTTCTTGAGATAGTCTTTTGTGACTTTTTGGTTTTCTTCTCTGATTTTTCTTTGAATGTCTTTAGGAAGGAAGTTTAGATTTTTAGGGTCGAGGACTTCGTTGAGTTCTTGCTTTTCTTCATATGTAAACCTGATTAAAGTTTCAGGGTCGTCTTTAATATTTGATTTGATTATTATATTTGATGGATCTCTTCTCTTTTGTTTCTTATCAATTTCAATTTTATATCTAGTGGGTACTTTACTTTCAGGTAATGTTATTTGCCTCCCATTATTTAATTCAATTATTTGTCTAGGACCTTGAATATTCTTAAATTTTTTATTGAGTAATTTGTTGAGAGTGTCTATGAACTTATCTAATATCTTTTCTCTTATTTCTGCTTCTTGCATCGCTCTTTCTTTTCGAGTTTTTTTTCTTAGTGCTTTGGTTGAAGATTCTTTATTTTCTCTTTGAATAAGATATGGGTCGTACTTATTTAAATAACTTTGTTGAAAACCCGTTATTTTCATATCAAAGCCTGAATTGTTGTTTTCACCTTCAAATAACCAGCTGAACATTGTGATGTCTAGATTTTCTTTACCCGGGTGTTGTGTAGAACTTACACCTGAAACTTTGATCATTCTATATTTTTCACAGAGAGGTATTTGGTGAAACTCGATTCTTTGAGTTATTTTCAGAATTACTAAATTTAGAAATTGAGTTTATTAAATCTTCAATCTCATTTTTATCTAGTTTGATTGGTTGTGTCAGGGATTGAGGTATATAAAGTTGAAATCCTCCACTTAGCTCAATAACATTAGGTTTAGTATTTGTTTGTGATTTATTTGTGATAATTTCTTGAAGTTTATTTAAGAAGATATTAGGAATAGTATCTTGCTCTGCTTCTGAATCTATAATTATGTCGCTTGAATTAGTGTATTCGTTTTGAATACTGTTAACTATTTTTATTAACTTTTTTGCTTGGTTATTGTCTAGGACTTTGTTTAATGAAGCAATGTTTTTGTTTTCTCCAGAATGTTTCACTGGATGAGAGAGGTTCTTAGTTTTTTTTGTCTTGCTTTTGGCTTTTGCTTTGTCCCATTTAGTTCTTTAACTTTTTTTATAGCTTGAGTTAAAGTATCTATTTTTTGACCTTTTTTATCTTTATTACTTTGAGAGTATTCTTTGACAAGGCTTTTAAGGTAAGTAATTTCCTCCGTAGCATTTTTTTGATTATAATAATTTGCTAAATTTGCAGATGCAAGCATGAAGAGTTCAGGCACTGTACTTTGTAGTCTTTGAGGTAGCTGTACTTCTCCCTGAGTTCGCTTAGCTGTCTTAATTACACGTTTAATATGATCCTCAGTTGATTTAAGTTGGGGATGTTTTAAGTATTCAGCATATTTTGACTTTGTTGATGAGCTTGTTTCTTCTTGTTTTATTTTGCTTAAGATTTCATCACTAACTTCAAAGTTAAAAGGATCTTTTATGATTGATAGCGTATTTTCTAGCTCATTTTGAGTCATATTTGGAGTTTCTTTACTGGATAAATTTAAGCTCTTGAGGTAAATATCAAGTTTTTCATTTACTTTTTCAGTATATTTATTGATAATTTCTTGATTAGGGTTAGTTGTAGAAATGATCGTTAATTCATTGATGACAGCCTGGTTTAATTTCAGTAGTTGTGGGTGAAGGCTTTGAATATATCTTCCGCCTCGATGAATTTTAATCATAGGTAAGTGATTTCTTAAAGTTTGGTTTATAGAGTTTTGATGTGAATCATAATTAAGTGAATTTGTATGCCTTTCTTCACCAATTATTAAGGTAGCTAAGCTATTAAGTTCATATGCTTGAGCAATTTCAGCGAGTAATTCAAGTTTGTTGTGTTTTATTTCTTCTCCTAAATCATTGCTATTATTTAGTTCTGTTGCAATATTTTTTAAAGCAATTTCACTTATTTTTTGTATTTTCTCTTTATCAACTCCTCCTATGAATTCTGCATATGAATCAATCATAGGCAGTAAATCAATGTTTTCATTTTGATTAATGTAATTACCAAGCTCTATTGTATTTTTTTCAATTTGAATGGAATCCTCCACCTCTTTTATAAATTCTTCTCTTAAATTAAATTCTTTTGCTATGCTCAGCATTTTTTCTAATTCTTTTAGTGAAACAGTCCTTTCATTATTATTCTGCTTTAATTTTTTGCTGAAAGTATCTTTTAAAGCTTGTTCAAGATTTTTAGGATCTAATTTAAGTTTATTCACCATTAGCACTAAATTGTTTTTTGCAACTTTATCGTTTGTATCATTGGATAATATTGCAAAGTTATCTTCTAGATGAATTTGGATAAAAGTTTGACTGATTAAGTCGGGTAATTTAGGAGAAGTTTCTGGTGAAGGATTGTTGGTTTCTAAATTTTTTGCGATATCTAAAGCTAGGGCGTATGTTTTGTCTTGGAAATTATTTTCATAAAGAAAGTCTTTTAAATACTCCTGAGCGTTATCTCTGAATTTCCCTTCTTCATTTAGTATTTCAATAAAGCGGTTTATCTTCTGCGTAAATGATTGTGATTGACTCAACTCTGTATTATTTAGCTTTTTAAAGATTATGTCTTTGCTGAGATCATATAAGTAATTTCTTTCTGAAGAGTTTGTTTTTTTGATATCTTGTGCGGTTATTCCTATACTATGGGCTAATCTTATGAGCTTAAATAGATCCTTGTCAGCCTGGGGTTGGAATAGGATATGACTAAATGCTTGTAGTAGCGTGGTTCTATTTTGATTACCTGGTTGTGAATAGATTTTTAATGTATTGAATTTCTCCAAAGGATTACTTTTGCTTGTTTTATTTGTATCGTCAATGAGAAATAAAATAGTATTTTTTAAATTCTCGAGGTTAGCCTTTTTGCTTATTTTCCCTGATAACTTATTGAGATCTGTTGTATCCTTTAGGTCATCTGAAAATGGATCACCTGGTGTTATTTTAATTGATGGCTGCCTAAAATAACCTTCTATTGTAGGTCCTGGTAACGTTGTCTTCAATTTTTCTCTTCTATTATTTTATTTATTAAAGGTTTCTAAAATTATGTAGTATTTATATTTATTTTGCAAGTAGTAATTAGCAAAAGTTAAAATTATATTTCTTATGGTTCAAATTGCTTGGATTCAAGGTAAATCACAAGGCTCAATAGCAGCTAATCTTGATTACTATCAAAAAAAAATTAAAGACTTAAAAGCTTCTGATAATGCAGAAAAGCTTGAATTAATTATATTACCTGAATTATTTTTAACTGATTACTTTGCTATTGAAGAAAAGCCTGAGAATTTTGATCTTGCTTTTTTAAAAGATTCTTTTGAAGTGAAAAGTTTTTGTAAGCTAGCATCTGAGTTAAAGGTAGCTATAGTTTTTCCTTTCTTTGAGAAGGTTTCATCAGCACTATTTTTTAATAGTCTTTATTTGATTGATTCCCGAGGGGAAATAAATTGTCATTATCGTAAAATGCATATCCCAGATGATCCTGGTTTCTATGAGAAGTATTATTTTCGTCCTGGTGATTTAGGTTTTAAGGTTGCAAATTTATCTGAAAATGATTCTAGTGATCTAAATGAATCTCCTACTGGATTGAAATTAGGAACTTTAATATGTTGGGATCAATGGTTTCCTGAAGCCGCTCGTATAACAGCTTTGAAAGGAGCGAATGTCTTGATTTATCCTACGGCTATAGGTTGGGATGCAGGTGAACCTGAGGCGATTTATCAAGATCAGTTAGAGGCATGGTTTTCAGTGATGCGCTCTCACGCTATTGCAAATAATGTTTATGTTATTGCTGTTAACAGAGTTGGACAGGAAGGGCATTTGAATTTCTGGGGAAATTCTTTTTGTGTTGATCCTTATGGCAAGATTGTTCATCGAGATTCTACTGATGAAACAGTTTCAGTTTTTGAAATTGATTTGAATAAGATTGAAGAAGCTAGGCGTATTTGGCCTTATTTTAGAGATAGAAGAGTCGATGTTTATGGGGATTTAGAGAAGCTATGGTTAGAGTAGTCGGTGAATGGGAAGAGCAAGCAGCAGTTTGGCTTGCTTTCCCTCATAATGATAATTGGCAGGGGATTAGTTTTGATAAAACTAAGTTTAAATCAGGCTTAGAGGCTATTCAGGATTTCTATTTTAGATTAATTGATATTTGTTTAGATTATCAAGATGTAAAGTTAATTTTTAATGATGAAGCTTTAATGATGTCTGTGATTGGTAAGCTTGCTTCTTTTTCGAATAAAAAATTCAAACTTAATTCTTTAGTGATTTCTAATAATGATATTTGGATTAGAGATTATGGTCCGATTTTCCTCTACCAAGACAGTGATTCTGGAGAACAGAAAGTTGTCGCTGACTTTGTCTTTAATGCGTGGGGTGGGAAATTTCCACCCTTTGATAGTGATAATGCTGTACCTGGAGCTATCGCTTTAAACCAAGGGATAGCATTTAATGCTTATTTTCAGATACTTGAAGGAGGAGCGATTGATTATAGTTCAGATGCTAAGTTAATTACTACTAAAGAGTGTGTTCTCAATCCTAATCGAAATGAGGATTTTATTGAATATGAATTTGAATTAATGGTTCAAGAAGCTTTGGGGATTGAAAAGGTTTTATGGTTAGATAGAGGTTTAGCTAATGATCACACTGATGGTCATGTGGATAATACAGCTAGGTTTATTTCTGATAAGCGAGTTCTTTTGTCCTACACTAATAATAAAGAGAGTCCAAATTATGATATCTGCCAGAAAAATTATCAGGCGTTACTGAATTATAAGGCTGAATTAGAAGATCTTGAAATTATAAAAATTCCTATTCCTGAACCTGAAGGTTTCTTGGAATCCAAGCTTGCTTATTCTTATGCAAACTTTATTTTTTTGAATGGTGCGCTTTTAGTTCCTATATATAACTGTGAGCAAGATGCTGAAGCTTTAGAGGTTTTTGAGAAGCTTTTTCCTGAAAGAAAAGTAATAGGGGTTGATTGCTCTCTTTTAATTCAGGAGGGTGGATCACTTCACTGTATGACTAAGCAGGAGATTATTTAAGGTGAAAATAGGTTTTTCTGATGATTTTTATGTTTTTGATGATATTGACTCTAAGAAAAACCCCAATCTTACAAGTTCGAATCAGTTAATAGAAGTAAGTGATTTAAAGGAATTCAAACTTTTATTTGAAAAGGACTTCCTTTTAAGTACAGCTTTAGAATCTATTGAAATGAATTCAGAAAGTCCTTATGTAAGCCCTGGTAATTCTAATTATGATGTGTCACTTAATGTAAAGATCTTGCACCCTAAAAGTATTGATGATACTAAGTCAGCTTCAAGTATTACCTTTGAGATCTCAGTTAATGACTTTAATAATAAGAGCTCTCAGCAGATGTCTGTTAAGGATGATGATCAGGAAGTTTTCAGAGACTCTATTGATAAATCTTTGAAATATTTATTTCCAGATACTAATAAAAAACTTACATCTGAGCAAAGAGAGGATTTATTAGCAGATTTACAATATAGATTAATGGTTTCTATAATGGATAAATTTGTTTTACCTAACTTAAGATTAAAACAAGAAATTTCAAGAAAGAATCTTAGTGCAATCTCAAAACCTCAACTAGAGGCTAATAGAGAATGGAATTAACTTACTATTAAGAGCTTGTCCATTATTATATGGAATTATCTCTAAACTATAGTTTCCAGGTATAAGCTTTGCATCTTTATAATCGCCACTCTTATCTCCAGCAAGTGCATATGGTTTTACTCTTTCTGTCTGGGTGAAAGACTTTGGTCCATTAAGAATAAACATTAATCTTGAAAGATTTTGTGAAGCATTTGCTCTTATACTAAGTGCTCCAGACCCTTCTGAAAGGCTTATAGTATCTCCCTCATTAATTAATTTTATCTCTGAGTCTGTTTCACTATCAATTAGCGTTAGAGTGATATTTAATTCATTGGTATCACTTGGTGGTTCTGAATCTGAGTCAGGATCATCATTATCATTATTAGGCGGAGGGTTACTAATGTCGACATCAAAGTATTTATCAGCAAAGTCAGTAATATTAGCTACTTCAGATTTAGCTACTCCTAAAATATGAAGTGCTTCTACAGTATCTGAAAAGTCAACTCTATGGTTAGGACTATAGTAATCAAAGGCTGCTGCCCATGCTTGAGACCAATCTGAAGCTAAAGCTTTCTGGACAAAGTCATTTACGACACTGCTATTTTCTTTATTACTCGTATTTAAATCTGCGGTTTTATTATTACTATTACCATCTTCGATTTTTATATGTTTTACACCTAGAGCTAAAAGTTCTTCTAATACTCCATCACCGTAGTTGTTTATGTTCCAATTACTATGCTGAATTACTGTAATTCTACTTGGGTCACCACCTTGATTCTTAACATACTTTGCAGCAGCTAAAGTTCTGTCTGCTTGACCACCTTCGGCTACGTAGATATTTCCATCGTTGTAATAGAGCATATGTAGTAACCATGGAAGCCCAATTCCTTGTCCATCAAGTTCACTACCTGTAAGTGGGTTCTCATGAGCATTAAACCATGCTGCCCCCCATGTAGCATCCATGACATCTTCTGAATTTTGATTATATTTAGATGCGTTTTTCCCATAGGCACCACCTACTACTAGGTAGTTAGGGATTTGATAGTAGTCAATTAAAACTTTTCCTGCTACGGTTGCATGTCCATCATCCTTGTCTGGAGCATGGTCGTAGTGAAGTGATAGTAAATCTTTTGTTTTATCAAAAGCTCCGAAGCTTTCAGTAATAGGATCTGAGATTGGATCTTCTGGAGGTGGGGGAGCTGGCGGGTTACTAAGGGAGTCATTATCTGAGGAATCTATTACACTAAACTTATATTCATAAGTCAAACCAGCTTGACCAGAAGTATCATATGGTGTAATTTTTAGGTTATAGGAACCCACCAGCAAATTTGCATTAGAGAAGTCACTGGATTTATCACCAGCTAAGGCGTATGGCGCAACTTTTTCTGTTCTATTTGAATTTTTAGCTCCGGTTAAAGTGAAGCTGACCTTTTGGGCAGCTAGATTTGGGTTCGCGGTAATAGTCAGCTGACTCCCGTCTATTGCAAGGTCTATAATTTCATTTTGAGTGATATCTCTGATTTTTGAATCACTGGCAGAGTTATAAAGGCTTAGATTATCAATAAATAAATTATTATTAATCGCAAAACATGGACTGATAAGCCATGAGTTTAATAGTAAAGCTGAGCTTGTAATGTAATTCAGTATTGGTTTAACTCTCATAGTTAAGATTCCTTTTAATATTTTATAAAAAGCCTGTTCTATATTTTATGCCCGTGAACTACTCTTATATTTTTTAAAGCAAATCTTAAATTAAGTAAGCGTCATACTTTCAGTAGCCCTTCTATTTATAAGTTAATTGTGATTAGATTTGTATATGAAATCACATACAGAATATTTATGGTTTAATACTCCAAATCGCCGTGACTATTTAAGAATCACGGATGAGATAGACGATATTGTCACCAAATCTAAAATTCAGGAAGGATTTTGTTTAGTTTCTGCTATGCATATTACAGCTTCTATTTATGTTAATGATGCCGAGTCTGGCTTGATAGAAGATATTGATGAATGGCTTGATGGCTTAGCTCCATTTGGAAAGGATTATAGACACCACATGACTGGAGAAGATAATGGGGATGCACATTTGAAGAGAATGGTTTTAGGACACCAAGTTACTTTACCTATTACTGAAGGGAAGCTTGATTTGGGTCCCTGGGAGCAGGTTTACTATGCTGAATTTGATGGGCGAAGAAGGAAACGTGTTGTAGTTAAAATAATAGGCGAATAGCTTTTCTATTTAACAATAGATTAATTCTTTATTCGTGTGGAATGTTCTAATATTTTTATTCTCTTCGATTTTCACAATCGATATATTAGTTAATTTTAATTAACTATCTAGGAAGTTCAAAACATGATTAATTCATTTAATATTTATAGACCTGGTGCACCTGACTATACAAATGGGGCAATTATGGGCTTGAATGCTGAAGCTAATGAAGTAGAAGCATCTGGAAAAACTGTTATTAGAATGACAGCTGGTCAAGCTAAAGATGATAATGGTAATATTTTTGGTTTTGAACCTTTTAGGAAGGTTGTTGCAGATGTTGTAAATAATACTTCTGCAAATGGATTAGCAGCTTATTCAAGTCCAGCAGGTGATCCAGAATTGGCTAAGATGCTTAAAGAAAGGATTTTAGGGGATTCTTTAGATAAGTTGCCAGAAGGTGTATCAACTTCTGAAGCAGTTGTTCCAGGTGGAACAGGTGCTCTTTACACAGCTTTATCTTCTTTGGATGGTGCTATTGTTACACCAAAAAAGGTTTGGCCAAATATTGCTGGAATTATAAAACAGCTTCCTGGTGAGCAAAGGAAAGTAGAGAAATTTAATTTGCTAGATAGCAAAGGTAGATTTGATAAAGAAAGTTTTGTTAAGGCAATTAATCAGGCTAGAAAGTCTAATAAAAATATTAATGTCCTGTTAGTAAACCCTAATGCTAACCCTCAGGGTCTTAGTTTTAATGAGAGCGAATTAGAAGATTTAAAACAAGCATTTGTAGATTTAGATTTGCATCCAGATGAGAATATTAATTTCATTAACGATACAGCTTATAGAGAGTTAACTTTAGCGAATGGTGAAGTTAAAAAAGATATAGTGACTGAACTTCCTGCTTTTATGAAAGCGATGGAAGGTAAAAACTTTAATGTCGTTATTGCAAACAGTGCTTCTAAGATGGGACCATTTTTTGGTTTATTGAGGCTAGGAGCAAATGTCATAGTTTCTGCTAATAAAGATGCGGTTGATAATTTCAAGGGACGTATCGGTGGTGCTGTAAGAACTTCAGTAAGTAGTGTGAGTACTTTATCTCAGGCGATATTAAAAGAAGTTTTAAAGCGTGAAAATCAATCAAAAGCTCAAGGGAGAGAATGACTTCTTACTAAGTATCAAAAAGACTTAGGTGGATTGCTTAATAGTAGATTTGAAGCTCTCAAGACTGAGCTAGATAAACTTGCTGGTGAACCTGAAAAGATAGGTACAAGAATTTTAGATTATGTAGGTCAACCTTTTAGATTGTTAAGACCTGACTCTACTCCTTATTTCGCTGTTTTAGAGTTTGATGATGAAGCAAAAGCTAAATCGGCTCAGAAACAAATGAAAGATAAAGGTATTTTTGCTTCTACTGTAGGTAATTTATACAGAACTACACCTGCTGTTACTCCAGAATCAGAGATGAGGCAGGTTGCTAAAGAATTAGCAGCGTTATCAGTCTAGCGCCTAACATTATAATCAAAGCTAAATTCAATAGTCGTAATGTATTCTTTTGTAGGAGGCTTTGAGAGATATTCCTTAATATTGATAGGCATCACAGCTTCAATTGCAGCAAGGCAATTCTTATTATAATCCTCGTCTACATTTGCCTGTGCTTCCCTTCGCTGCGATAATTATTCCAAGGCGCTCATCTTTAGGTAGTGTAAAACAGCTGGGAGCAAATTCAGCTATTGCGACAATTGTTCTCGGGTTGTATCTTCTTATACTATAGTCATCTCTATCAATGATCTGATCGTATTTATCAACCAAAGCTTGATTCATCTTTAATGTTCTAACTTTTTCTGGTTTACACACAATTTCATTTGTTTTTTTATTAATAATATGAACACTATGAAAATTCTCATCTTCAGGGTTAAACCTTGCTGTAGTGTGGATTATAGCGTCTGTAATTAAATCAAGCCCATTTCCAGAATTTGGACGAAGCCATTTAGATGGATTAAAAGGTTTTTCATGTGGGCTAATGAAAACGGAGACGTTAGTTTTAGAAAAGTCTTTTACGAACTGAGTTTCATACTTTTTATCTAAATATTCTAAACGTCTAGGTGTTAAAAAGTCGTACTGGAACATAATGTCTTCCATTTTTTCAGGGTATTGTTCGACTCTTTTAGCACCATTTGTCCTTCCTCTATAGGTTTTTGCGTTGAGTTTGTTTGGGGTTGATAGTAAAAAAGCTGCGAAGATGAATGTGAAGTATTTAAGATGCATATTATATTAGCTGTGATTAAAATAGAAAATTAAGCTAGATTGTGGAAACTTCCGAAAAAAATTATCGAATAAAATATGCTATTATCTTGAGTCGTGTCGGATGGTTTAACTACTAAAAATATTATGCCAAGAAAGGAAGATTTCGAGCGTTATTTCTTGAAACCAGCTTATGCTCCTAAAGTTCAACCTCAGGAAACAGGTAATCCTCTGGGTTTTGATATCCAACTTTCTAAAAAGAAAGAATCAAACAATGATGATTCAGAAAGAAAAAAATTACATGTCAATTTTGATGAAGGAGGTAACCTAAGTACTCACTCTAACTCGGGTTTTGATGAAGGTAGTATTTTCCCAAGTTTAGAGAGGCGGTCAATATGTTTTTATGATATTGATTGGGGTAAAGTCATTAATGAAACAACTCGAAATGGTTATTTTGGTCCTAGATCTCGAGAAAAAATGCAGTCTTTAATGATGAAAGATGATAGTGGAAGATATGATCTTGATGAATTAGAAAGACGAGAAGATTGGCCACTGAAGAATTATTTATTAAATAATAATGCTATTGATCAATATGGTTACCCCAATGTAGAAGGTATTATAAGAATTCTTGAGACAAATCCAACTATTCTTGATGGAGAGACTCTTGCTTTTGCTCTCGGTGATACAAATAAATTAGACGTTGCAGATTATAGAAAGTTGCAAGACAAGCTATTGGATAAAGTAGTTAAATCACTTCTTGCTGGAAATGTTAGTTCAGCATTTGCATATATTGAGTGTGTTTTTCCTAATTTAGGTATGGAACAGTTTACTTTACTTGGCGATAAATTTCCAACAGTGTTACAACCAAAATATTTAATGAAAGCACCCATTTATATTTCTCACCCATCAAAAAATAAAGAAGAAGTAAGGAAAGGTTTTATTGAGCAAGGCGTTGACCCAGATGATGAAAATTTAGATCAATTAGTTGAAGACATGTCTAGCGCGAAAGATTCTGTGATTTTTTGGAAAAGATTGATGCGATTAAATAGCTTACCTTTAAAAAACGGTGGTTCTGTTAAGGTGCGAAAAAATAATAATGTTGAAGAAAAAAATAAAATAACTCCTCAAGCAAATATTATAGAGCCGAAGCCTAGAAAATTTGGTTATGACGTAGATTAAATAATAAAAATGGCACCACCTAGTGGACTATTTCAGAACTGAGTTTGAGGTTAGTGAGTATAGATTTAGCAGCGAGAAGTTGCGAGTTGGGTGATTTACTACATGAATTGCATTATCAAGCTTAAATGAATAATAATGATTAGATATTGATTAACTTTAACTATCAATTAAACAGGGCATATTATACTTGTACTAGTAATATAAATTAGGTAATTCAAAATGTACTTGGAGAATAGAAGAGCCATAGATATTGCAAACTGGTTTCTTGCTCAGCAAAAAGTTGAGGAAGGTGATTCTATAACGAATTTAAAATTACAAAAGCTTGTTTATTATTCACAAGCATGGTCTATGGTTTTTAGAGATAAACCTTTATTTGCTGATGAGATACAAGCATGGGACTACGGTCCAGTTATCCCTAGTTTATATAAACGATATAAAAAATATAAATTCGATAATATACTGAGTCACAAATCTAAATTTGATTTCCCTGATTTTAGTGATGATGAGACAAATGTTTTAAATTTTGTATTTAAGAATTACGGTGAAATGTCAGGTCAGCATTTATCTAAACTCACTCATGAAGAAGATCCTTGGAAAATTGCAAGAGCTGGCTGGGATTCTATAGATAGACCATGCAAGAATACTATTGTTAATGAATCAATGAAGGCTTTTTATGATAATGTCCTAGCTGAAAATGAAGATAAATTTGAATTTAATCTAAGTCACTTTGAGAATCAAGAATATGATGAAGCAGATGCAGTAAAGGATTTATTCATTGAACATCAAATATTATAAGAAATTCAAAAAAGATATAGAATCTATAGATAAAAATAGAATTAAACAAATCCTTAAACTTCTAAAAACCATCACGGACATAGAAAAACTAGATTTATCTTGGTTAAGAGAAAATAGCTTTGATAAATTGAAAGGTGATCAGAATCTATATGTTTATAAAAAGCGCTTTGGTGACTATAGACTCATAATTAGTATTAGAGAAATTGAGAAAAATATTATTTATGTTGAGAAAGTAGGACATAGAAGAGATGTTTATCGAAGCCATTAGAATTGATTAAGCTAAGATTAGAATTTAGTCATCTATATAGCCTTGTTCTTTCAAATGATTGCTTTAAAACTGAATACACCACTTAACTGTTTACCCAATAAATAAATTAGTGGTTAATTAGTAATTAAAGGTAACTCTTTAATGAATAGTGTTAATACAACAAGGTTGGACTTAAATAAATTAATGATAGAGCGAAATCAGCAGGGCTCTGATAAGACTAAAGCTTTTTCAAAAGATGAATTTAAGCAATTGTTCGAAGCAAGACTTGAATCAAAAAAAACTTCTGATAAAGAAGATAGTGAGAAGTCACAAACATCTTTAAATACAGATACAACAAGAGTCAAATTAAACGATGAACAACAGGCAGAAAATTATGCGACACCTCATAAACTAACAAACAAACAAAAAGCTCTAAAAGCATTAAGTCAACTGAATTCTCAATCTGTTGATTTGGTTACTTTAAATAATTTATATTCTGCATTTAAATCTGTTGCTTACTAAGTAAAAATTATCAATTTATAGCTAAATTGAGTCAGGGAAGGAATACTCAATCAAGTTACTTTCTTCAACTGAATTTCTTATTGCTAGAGATTGATAATATTCTTTTGCCTCAGCTACTTTTATCAAATTAGTTTCAATATCATCATGATTTTTAAGTTCATTTTCAATCTGATCAAGTGAAACAGTAAAAAATTCTTTTCTATTATTTATTAAATTAAGTTTTTTTGAATTAAAGGCTTTATGTAATCTATTTTCTAATTCTGGTGCATTATTTGAATAGATCATTGCATGGACATCAAATGAAAAAGGAACACTTGCATCACCAAGCTCTTTAACTCGATCTAATGGTTCTAATCGCCTAGTCATACCAATTTTAAAGACGTTATCACCAAATGAGCCTATATTTGAGATGACATAAACGTATCCAACTTTTGTCTGTTGAGCCATAGATTTAGCCCTTTTATTTTTGTCCTGACTCTCTTTTAATTTGGCTTCTAGTTCTTTAACTTTACTTTGAAGAGATTCAAGCTTTTCTCCAGTAGCTTTTTTTAAACTATTAAGAGTTTTATTAAGTAATTTTTGATATTTCTCTTCTTCCTCTTCGGCTTTCTCAATTTCCTTTTCTAGTTTTTCTTCTTCTCTTATTCTCTGTCTTATTTCAAACTGTTCTTGTTTTTCCTGGTATTTTTTCTCTGCATACAAATAGGTTGCATTCAATTCCTTTAATTTCAAATCCAAGTATTCTTTAGAAATTTGAACACCATTTGATATATTAAGCTTGTTAATTGATTCGTAAGTTTTTTCTATTCTCTCTTCAATTTTTTTGTAATTATTCCATCTGACTTTTAAAATTAAGGAATCACATTCATTATTAAAAGCTCTTGCAGTAAGTTTTATATTTTTATTTGTACTACTCTTTCCTTTAGACCTGCTTCCATCAATAGTCCACTCGGTATTACAAAATATAGCTGTTTTATTTTGTAACATGTACTTTTGCTCTTCCCTAATATTATTGATCTCATATTTATATTCATCAGAAGTGCTAAATTCAAATATAGGTTCATAAAAACCAAGCTCAATTAAACCGTAACGTTCTTCATAAATTTTTAGAGAATCTGATAACTTGTCAAAGATATCTTTTTTTTGATTATAATTGGCTTTCATTTCAGATAAAGACTTACTTAACCTCTCAGATTCTGAATCAATATCAATAATTCTTCCATAGCGATTCTTTAATTTATTTATGACTTTGAATTGATAGTAAATTACTGCTATTAATAAAATGATTATGGGAATGACTATTTCAATATTCATTGTATTTATGATAGTGCTTTGAACTTACTTTTATCACCATAAATTATGATTAAATAAATATATAAGCCTCTTAAATGTGGCTTATCTTTTTACAGGGTAGTTTGTTTTTTTATAGCTATTGCTGGGATATAATTTTTAGAGGTTTTGTAATGCTTAACTTATGATTCATGACAATCATAAGTTAGTCAAAAGCGACTCTAAAACAGTTTTTTAAGCTAAATAGAATCTATATATTATGAAAGAGGAAAAGTAACTAACTTTTTCATGTGAGTGATAAATAAACTTGCAATAGTCATCTTTTTTAAGTAAAGTTATATACGAGATTACTTTATGTAATCTTGGGGTTTCATAGCCTCCCTAATAGCAGTCGATAGAGATATCAGACTGTAAAAACGATATCTCCTGGCTTTTTAGCCGGGAGACTATGGTGCATGTCCAGAGCTTCTTAGCTTAAAGACTATGGTATTCGTTCTATTAGGCGAACTATGAACTCCCGGCTCTTATAATTTAAGAGTTAAATAAATAGATAAATATAGGAGTTCATATAATGCGTACATTATTAGTAATATGTTGTTTTTTAGTAAGCTCTTCAGCTTTTGCCGAAACGAGTTACAGCATCAAAGATCCAAAAATTATAAAAGCTCTTCAAAGCTATATAAAGATATTTGGTTATAGCTGTGACGAAGTGGATCATGCTGACAGACTGCCATGGAATGATAATTTTAGTGTTTGGTGTAAAAAGAATGGATATTTAAAATACCATTACGAGCTTGAAGATCGTGGTGGGAAATATATTGTTCATGTTAAATAGGTTTAAAAAAGGAGAAAGAAATGAAAAATAAAATCAATAAAATATTAGTTGCTGTAGGTTTAGTTGCAAGTCTGGCTGTGCCAGCTAATGCTGCTTTATTTAATGAATCTACACTTCCAGGGCATGCCACAGGGGCAGTGCCTAATAATTTATACCAGATGAAAAAAGGTGAATCTAAATTAATTTCTATTTTAGGTTTATTTGAATTTGGTGACGGAGGAGTTCATACAGCAGCCGAAAATGGAAATGTACGTAAAGTAAGTTTTGTAGATTATGAAAAAAAGAACTATATAGTTTTTAGTAAATGGAAAACCACTGTTTATGGTGATTAGATAAGGTAAGAGACAGGGATGGATAACCTTCCCCGTCTCATCAATTTTTATGAAAAAGCAAATTCAGTCTATATTTTCAAAAGTTTCTTCATTGTTCAGTAAATTTGATGAAGAGCATATTAAGCCCAAAACTTCTGAACGTAGATCTTTCTTTAGATCTGCTTTAGTTAAGGGTGGTTTTTTATTATCAATAAGTCTTTTTGGATTAGTTTATAGTGTCAATTATTACTATGAGTATACTTTGATTGAATTTTTTATAAATACATCACTGATACTTGCTGGTTTATATGGAGGTTTTGAATTACTTATTTGCATTTATTCTTATGTAAAGTACTCGAGGTTTTTGCCTGAAGATCAAATAACTACTGAAACTAAGTCTATTATAGATTTTTATGAAGAGCAAAATGAAAATTATATGTGCAAATTAAATGATTATCAAATTGACAAAAATAGCTCCAAATTAGCTTCAAAACGAGCAAATCATTCGAGTAAGAATAAAACTACAGCAGCTCTTTTAGCAATATTTTTAGGGAGTTTTGGAATACATAAATTCTATTTATCTAAAGTATCTGGTCTTTGGTATTTATTATTTTTCTGGACTTGGATACCTATGCTAATTGGCTTTATAGAAGGTGTATTTTTATTATTAATGGATGAAGTAGAGTTTGATCAAAAATATAATAAAGAAAATTCTTTACGCCGTAACTCTAAATATGTCGAATCTCAAATAGACCAAATTGAAAGATTAGCTGATTTGAAAGAAAAAGGTCTTATCAGTGAGGAAGAATTTCATAAAACAAAAAATAAAATTCTTGATTCCTAAATTTATTTCTGTTAATTTGCTTTATGTTGTGAGGTTTCATAAAAGAAATTGACAACTCTTATAAAACAGAACCTCTCTGCAAAGCACTATTAATTAGCTTTAAAATCTTTTTACACAAGGAAATATTCTTTTCTTTAAATTCTTTAGCTGTTTTATTATTTGCTAGAGCATCATATGCAAAAGGGTTATGGTAAAAAAACAATTTACTATATCTGCTTAATATGTTCTGGATGTGCTGAATCTTCAAGCTTAAGGGTTTCTTTTTTGAATAATAGACATAAGCAATTAAAGCCTCTGAACCTATTGACCCGAGCCTTGGAAGTTCTATCAATAGTGAAGTTACTAGCATTTTGTAATCAAAAGAATATTTATAAATTACGTCATCATTACTGGAATTTGATTTAACTATAAGTTCCTTAATAAGCTTTTCATGTTTCTGGAACTCGGTATTTTCTTGTGAAATAAACTCATATAATTCATTAACAAGAGTTCTTAACTTTTGGTCACAGTCACTTGAGAAGCTGTTGGCTGTATAATGATTGTGCTTGTTAGGTAATAATGCTTTATTAAGCTTATAAATATTTCTCACTAAATATTGTTTATTTTCTATTTCTACTGGAATGTTTTTATCCATAATTATCTCCTTATTAATTAGTTATGTTTATTAAAAAAGCTTTGAGCGTTCGGATTAGGGTAAAGTCCATTAAATCAGGATTATTGTTTATCCTTTGTGAACGCTCAAACGTTTTGACTTAAAGTTTATAGGAGTTACAATGACTTATATAACCCTTTGCCAAATTACATAAATCCAGAAAGATATTAAGATGATTCTTAATACCATAATAGTTAAAGTGATTAAGTAATAGCTTATAACTATCATCTAAACACTTCTCTTTATCCTTAGATGTCCTAGATAGCTTTAATAACTTCTCTTTAATATCAATAATTTTATTGTCTGGAATCTGAAGTTCTAGACTAGAATCTATATAGCTTGAACGCAAGCCAAATATTTTCATACTCTCTTTAGATAGGTCTCTAAATTGAGTTTTACTAGTATTCAGCTTCAAGCCATATTGTTCTAACCGTGAACTAAATTCGGCTATTAAGGCTTCACTTAGCTCAGGTTTATCGATACCAAATATAAAATTATCAGAGTATCTGATAGCCCAAGTCTGGATTTTGCTGCTCATGGTCTCTGAGTACCACGAATCAAACACTTTGTTTAAGAAGATATTACTTATAATTGCTCCAGTGGCTAATCCCTGGAGAGTCGATTTTCTTCTTATTCGAAATCTTTTATTTAGAAGCTTTAAAAAAGATAGATCTTTAATTCTTTTTTTAATCAGTCTTTTAACTATTTTCATATTGATGTTATCAAAACATTTATAAATATCTAACTGCAATAAATAAGGTTCTTGCTGAGTTTTAAGATTACTATCTATAGCCTTGAATGCGCATTTACAAGAGCGTCCAGGAATATAAGAATAGACAAAATCTTTAAAATTACGAAGAAAAGCAACTTCAAGAATTATTGACATTAATTTACTAACGATCTTGTCCTCAATTTCCTCTATATATACTTTTCTAGGCTTATTCTTTTTGTTAATAAACTTAGTTCTTAAGGGTTTAAATTCGTATCTTTGATTTTTCAATCTATCTAGTAAGTAAGAGAGATTACTTTCTAGGTGAATTTTATAAGCTTTTTTTGAATAATTGTCTTTAAGTAACTTAAAGCAAGCGAGTAAAACATCTTCATCAACTAAGGGCATTATATTATGAACTGAGGTATTTTTATAAAATCTCTTTTTAAGTTCTTCTATAAAAGGTTTTAACAACTCTGGGTATCTTCGCTTATTTTTATGATTGTTCATTTCAACTGAAGCTGTTGTTTTTAAGCTATACAAAAATTCCCCTTCATTAATCGAGTCATTTAAAAATAGTTTTATGCTCTTATTCTTTACTGTCATTCTTTTGTTTCCTCTTATTCTTTTGGTCAATTCTGTTGAGCAATAGACAAAAGTCAGCAAGTTCCTGAAGTTCACTTCTTGTGAATCTTGATTTTTTGCAAAACTCTCCCTTAGTTTCTGGATTAGCTCCAGAATCTTGATTAATACTCAATTTGTCCCCTAATTTACTTTTGTATTGTTTCTAAACTTTTATAGTGCTGTTTTATTACGAATCTAATTAATGCACTTTTTGATAAGTTGTAATGATCAACTAAAAAATAAAGTTGCTCATCAGCATCTTTGTTTAAGTTAAAGCAATGTTTCATTTTCTCGGCCCCTCCCTTTGAGATTTAATTTGAAATTATTACTTTTAGATTAACACATAGAGTTAAACACTGAAAGCCTTTTCTAGATTTGTTTTTTGACAGTTTTAAAAAACGTTTTTGTTAATTTATCTTTTCGGAAAATTGATTTGGGAAATAAGAAATTATTTGCAACAAACTATTTCACATTTGTCAACATTTGGACTATCATTAAAATAATGACAGCTCAAAAATGTGTGATCCTAGCTAGGGTAAGTACCTCTAAGCAAGAAAAAGAAGGTTTATCGCTTAAGGATATTCAATTACCTAAATTACGTAGATATGCAAATGAGCGAGATTTTGAAATTATTAAAGAATTTGTTTTTAGTGAAAGTGCTGATCATGGGATTAGAAAGAAATTTAATGAGATGATTTCTTTTGTAAAAAGAAATAGTGACATCAAGTATATAGTTGCATTTCGAGTCGATAGATTTACAAGAAACAATTACGATTATTGCCTTGCGGACTCGTTAATGAAAGAGCATGATAAAGAAATCCATTTTGTAGATGACAGGTTAATTCTCAATAAAAACTCAATAGGTACTGACATCTTAAGTTGGGATATGAAAGTTTTCTTAGGCAAGCAAATGATAAATAGGCTCAGGGAAGATGGTATCAAATCTGCCCAGACTAAATTAGATAATTTAGAGTGTCCAGGTAAAGCCCCATATGGTTATAAAAACATAGCAGAAGGTAAGCGCAAAGATATTATTTTTGATGATTTTAAAGCTCAAGTAGTTAAGTTTATGTTTGAAACCTATTCAGTAGGCGCCATTTCCTTACTTGGTTTAATGCGTAAGATTAAAGAAGAGTTTGGAGTTGATCTTGGTAAAAGCCAGATTGATGCAATCCTAAAGAATAAATTTTATATTGGTACTATGACATATAAAGGCAAAGAGTATCCTCATAGATACGAGCATATGATTCCAGAAGATTTGTTCTATCAAGTCCAGAGCATCAAGAGTGCAAATGGTCAGAAAAATAAAGGTGTAAAATCAGGTATAGTGCCACTAATTTATCGAGGTTTAATAAAATGTGCTGAATGTGGTTCTTCAATCTCAGGAGAGAAGAAGAAAGGTGGAAAATACACTTACTATAAATGCACTGAACACTACAAAAAGCACGGAGCTAAATATATTAGCGAAGAAAAAATCACCAAGCAGATTTTAGAACTTTATTCACAAATTAAAATTGAAGATGAAGAACTTAGAGAACTTAAAAAGATACTCAAGGAAGCTAATCAAACTAAAAGAGACCATGGTGAAGCTGAGCTTTCAATATATCAAGCAGAATATACAAAATATAAAAAACGTTTAGCTGTAATGTATGAAGATAAACTAGATGGCATCATCTCAAATGAAGATTATCGAACTCGATCAAGAGACTACGAGGAAAAACAAAAAGCCCTCGAACTCAAAATGCAAAAACTAAGAGAAGCAGACCAGGCTCTCCCTCAAGAAAAGGAACTAATTGACAAAAAATAAAAAGTGAAGTTCTCTAGTGAATTGAGATACAGGAGA
>JABSOS010000020.1 GCA_013216135.1 Candidatus Caenarcanales bacterium | reverse complement strand
AATCAGGAGCTAGAAAAGGAGTTGTACGAGTTAGTAATTTCTAAAGAATCATAAAGTTTAATGGTCTAGAGCCTTATCTATTATCGACAAAATCTTTAATCTATACGATATATTGTTTCAAATGCTTTGATATACAATATAGAATGATGGATCTTAACTATAATCACCTTAAATATTTTTGGATAGTTGCACATGAGGGAAACCTTACTCGTGCTGCGGATAATCTTCATATTGCTCAGTCTGCTTTATCTATCCAGTTGAAAACTTTACAAAGACAGTTAGGGCATGATCTTTTTAAAAAAGAAGGAAAGAAGTTAGTTCTTACTGAAGCCGGACGAATGACATTAGATTACGCTGATGAAATCTTCAATACAGGTGGTGAACTTCTAAATAGATTAAAAGAAGAGGGACGCTCTACTAAGCAAAGTATAAAGATAGGAGTAATTACAACACTTTCAAGAAATTTCCAGTTCCTATTCTTAAAACCTTTACTTGAAAATCCAGAGATTGAACTCAGTATTATTTCTGATAACTTTCAAGCTTTAATTGATAAACTTGAGGCGCATGAGCTTGATGTCGTTCTCGCTAACAGCATTCCTAAGAATAGAACTAGGGCTTCTGCTTGGGTTGCTCACTTGATTTCAGACCAAGAAGTTAGTTTGATTGGGAGGCGAAGCCGAAAAGCTTATCCTGATGATTTAAAAGATATTTTGCTTGAGTATCCTTTGAATCTTCCTTCTCATAAGAATAATATTAGAGTTACTTTTGATTCTCTTGTTGATAAGTTAAATATAGAACCTGATATTTTAGTAGAAGTTGATGACATGGCGATGCTTAGATTAGTTGCTTTGGATAAAATGGGTTTGACTTTAGCGCCGCCTATTGTTGTGCTGGATGAGCTTGAAAAGAAGACTTTGATTGAAGTGAAAAAGATTCCAGAAATTCGTGAAACTTTTTATGCGATAACCGCTAAACGGAAGTTTCAGAATAATTTGATTCTTGAGTGTATTGAAAGTTTGAAACCTAATATATAGTAAACTTTGGAGACTTTTATGGTCGTTTAGGAATAGTAAAGTAGAAACTACTACCTTTACCATACTCTGATTCAACCCAAATCTCACCTCTATAAGCTCCAATGATTCTTTTGCAAAGAGCTAAACCGATTCCAGTACCTGGGTATTCATTTTTATGAAGGCGCTGGAAGATTAAAAAGATTTTTTCATAATACTTAGGTTTAATGCCTATGCCATTATCAGTAACAGAGAATGTCCAAAAACCTTGAGAGGTATTGCAACTTATGGTGATCTCTATTTTATTGGGGTCTCTAGTATATTTGATAGCATTTGTAAGTAAGTTTTGCATTATGCAATAAAAATGCTCTGCTTTCATATATATTTCAGGAAGTGGGTTTGAGACTATAAATTTAATACCTTTATCCTGGTAAGCTAAATTTAAGTCATCTATTACTTTATTAAGTTCTGTTTGAGATTCAATTAATGGTTTATTATCATCTTGATTAGATAGTTTAGAATACAATAACAAATCTGTAATTAAGTTTTGCATACGTTTGGTAGCAGATAGCACAAAGTCTATATAACGCTGAGCATCGTTGTCTAATTGATTTTTATAATCCTCATTTAGAATATCTGTGAAATTTGCAATTATTCTTAGTGGCTCTTGTAAATCGTGTGAAGCAATAAAAGCCATGTGCTCAAGCTCTTTATTTGATTTTATTAAATCTGCTTCGGTTTCTTTCAATTTGCTAATGTCTGTAGATATAGTACATATCGCGTAAACATCATTGTTAGAGTCAAAGAGAGGGAATACTGCACTGATAAATGATATTTTTTTATTATTTATAAAAAAAGTTTGTTCAAAAGTAATAGAATCTCTCTTTGAGATTATCTCCTGGAAATTTCCTTCTATTAGAGATGCTGATTCGTGATCAAATATTTCACTAATACTTTTCCCGATTACAGAATTGTTACAGCCAAAGGTTTTTAAGGCTTTATCATTGATGCTCATAATCTGTTTTTTCGTATTCATGATATAAACTGTTGCATTGGAGTTCTTGATTATTGAGTCTAGGTTATTAGTTTTTTGACACAAAATATCTTCATAGCGCTTTTTTAAAAACTCTTGACTGACTTCCTGTGCTGTCTCAATTTCTAATTGAGACCAAGGTCTTGAATAAGATCTTAATTTTTCTTGCCACCTATCGAAAGAAGCTCTTGGGGTTAAATGGTAGCCAAGTGTATTTTTACTAAGCACTTTCTCAGGCTTGCCAGCCCAGTTCATATCAGAAATTTGTTCAGATCTAAACCATAGAAGATAATCTTTCATTTCTGAGCTTACCGGTGTGGCAATAAGTCCACTTACTGAAGAACCTTCTTCTAGAAATAGATCTGTATCTTTATTGATGGAGTTACTAATAAAAATTTCCTCTTGATAATGAGCTTCAAGCCACTGGATTATTTTTTTTACAACAGGCATTTCAGGCACTATGCCAAATGCAAAGTGTTTATCACCAAAGTTTGCTATTAGTCCATCTGCATCAACACTTTTAAGCAAAAGCTTATATTTCACTTTGAGGGCATTACTGATATTAATATTTGAATTTAAAATTGCATGTACTTCATTTACACAAAGTTCTTTTTGTTGTTTTTTTTCATTTTCATTGCTCTGAGAGTAATTAGTCAGTAAAGCCGAAAAAGTATGTCCGAAAAGTTCAGCAATCATGCGTACAGAATAAGGAACATGTAAAGGTTTGTCGTGGTGACACGCTATTAGTCCCCAGAGCTTTCCATTCTGCATAATGGAAATAGACATAGAGGCTTGAACATTCATGTTATTTAAATATTCGATATGAACAGGTGAAACGGTTCTCAATACTGAAAAACTCATGTCGATAGCTTCAGATTTATGATCAAGATTGTTAGGGAGTATTTTTGATGCTTTACTGTTAATGTCTGGAATTAAGCGCAAATAATTTTTAGAATAAAGTTTTCGAGCTTGAACTGGAATATCTGACTGAGGGAAATGCAAGCCCAGATATGAATGCATATGATTTTCTTTAGACTCTGCGATAACTAAACCATTCCAATCTCTATCAAACTGGTAAAGTTTTACCCTCGCAAAGCCTGTAATGGAGCGTACTTCATTTACTACATAGTTATAAAGCATTTCAGTATTAGAAGTTTTCTGTAAATTAACAGAAAAAGACATAACTTTTTTATAAAGGTCTTGTACACTTGAGTGATTATGATTTTCTTCAAGTTCAAGAATTTGATATCCTGCTGAATTTTCATGAATAATGGCATCAAATAATTCATCAGTGAATTTGAAAGATAAAGTCATAGACCGAATTGGATTTAAAGCACCTTCGGAGCGAAGCGTCTTTAGTTCATTTATGAACTTTTCATCAATAAATTCATTTAAGTTTTTATCGATAACTTCATTAAGCTGTTTGTTGAGGAAATTTAAGATATTTTCACTAATCTTTTTTATCTTAAATTCATTGTTGAGAATGAACATAAAGCCATGGGATTGTATTGAACCTGGAATTTGAATTGGCTCTTTTGCACAATTCTCCATTGCTAACTCAAGTTCAATATCACTTATAGTTTTTTCTTTTTTCACAAAAAAATCCTTAATACATATGCTAGCATTCTATATTGGGAAGAGAGACTCATTGAAAGTTTTATTAGTTGAAGATAGTTTTGCCGATGCTGAGATTTTGAGTCACAGTATTAGCTCGGCTATGAACAATAATTTATTTTATAAAAATACTAAGCTTGATTTTTGTGTTGCAGATAATTTATCTCATGCTACAGAAAAGCTTAGGAAGGAAGATCACGACTTAGTCTTTTTAGACCTTTTTCTTGAAAATGATATGAGTGTCGAGGAATGTATGAATAATCCTCTTAAAGCTTTAGATACGCTTCAGGATGAACTGAAAGATAGTACTCCTCCTGTGATAGTTATAACTGGTTATGATGACGCAAACCTGTGTATAAAAGCTGTTGAAAAAGGTGCTCAAGATTATTTAGTTAAAGGTGAGTATCAAGCAAGCTTACTTGCAAAGACTATAGGACATGCTTTAGAGAGGCATAAATTACAAAAACAACTAAAATCTAGGTTGAAAGAGATTGATCATTATTTAGCTAAGCTTGAGATCAGTGATAAGGAGCTTGAGGAGTTAGTTTATTTAGCTTCACATGATTTAGAGGAGCCAATTCGTAAAGTAATAACCTTTAGTTATAAATTAAAAGCGCTTGACGAAAATAATATTAGTAGTAAAGGATTGGACTATGTTGAAGTCATCTGCTCTGCTAGTCAAAAAATGCAAAAATTGTTGGATAAGCTTCTGGAGTATTCAAGAATTTCATATTATGAACTGGAATTTAAGGAAGTTGATTTATTAGAATGCTTATACAAAGTAACTCTAGATATGGAGGAAGCTTTTAACGAAAGTTTTGCAAAAGTTATATTTTGTGAGGGATTTCCACCTGGAATAACAATTCCAGCTGATCGTAATCAAATTTCAAAAGCTTTTCAACATATAATTTCTAATGCTATTAAGTATAGAAAAAAGCGCGTTTCACCTGTAATTAAGATAAAGTACAACACGGGGGCGAATGGTGAGCACCTAATTTCTTTTATTGATAATGGTATAGGCTTTGAAGAAGAATTTAAAGATAAGATCTTTCAGCAATTTCAGAGACTAAATGGGCGTAGTGAACTCGATGCTGAAGGCATGGGACTTGCAAGTGTTAAAAAAATCATTGAAGGTCACCACGGTTCTATAAATGTTATAAGTGAGCCTGGTGTAGGCTCTGAATTTATAATAAAACTACCTCATATGCAAAAATTGCCTAGTATCAATTCTGAAAAGCTTGATGTGATTTCTGATGAATATTTACCAGAGTAATTCTATATTTATTGATGAAGCTGAAACAGGCTTGATATAATTCAGCTAAGTAGATGTCAGGAAGTGAAATTAAAGAAGTTCAGAAAAAAGATGCTCCAAAGTCTCCAGTCGCGATAGTTGGAATTGGTGCGTCTGCTGGAGGGCTTGAAGCATTAGAACAGTTTTTTAGTGAGATGAATCCTGTTTCAGGATTTGCATTTGTTATTATCCAACACTTATCTCCTCATTTTAAAAGTTTGATGGATGAAATTCTTGCAAGACATACGTCTATGGCTATTAAAGTAGTAGAGGATGAGACTAAAGTTGAAGCTAATGTTGTTTATTTAATTCCACCTAATAATGAAATGATTATTTCTGATGGTAAGCTTTATCTATCAGAAAAAGAAAGTTCTAGCGCATTATCTCTTCCTGTAGATACTTTCTTTAATTCTCTTGCTAGAGACCAAGGTCCAAGAGCAGTAGGTATTATTCTTTCTGGGACTGGAAGTGATGGTTCTAGAGGTATTAATGAAATCAGTAAATATGGTGGTCTGGTTTTTGTTCAGGAGCCAAGTACTGCAAAATTTGATGGTATGCCTAATATGGCAGTTGAGACAGGAGTTGTTAACCAAGTTTCTAGCCCCAAAGAAATACCAGACTTATTAGAAAAATTAATTTCTAAGAATATTAATGGGCAAGAGCTCTGTCTTGATTCTAGCTTTGGTTATATGCAAGAGTTGAAGGATATCTTTACTTTACTTTTACATGCCTATGATATTGATTTTTCTTTTTATAAACCATCTACTATTATTCGCCGCCTGGAAAGACGAATTGCATTGAAAAACTTTAATAGTATAGAAGAGTATTTGACTTTATTAAATAGTGATATTTATGAACTTGATGCACTCTATCATGATTTGTTAATTGAGGTGACTGAATTTTTTAGAGATATAGAGGCTTTTAAAGCTATAGAAGAAGAAGTTATCCCGAAATTATTTAATAATCCTAAAAGTAATGGAGAAATTAGAGTTTGGGTTTCTGCTTGTGCTACCGGTGAAGAAGCATATAGTATAGCTATACTTATCGATGAATATATTCGTGAAAATAACCTAAACAGAGATTTTAAGATTTTTGCTACTGATATTCATAAAGAGTCTCTAAATAAAGCTGGTAGAGGTATCTATTGTGAAAATGCTGTCACTAAAATTAGTCCCGAAAGATTAGAAAGATATTTTCAACGTAAAGGAATTTATTATCAAGTTAACACCTCTTTAAGGCAGAAAATTGTTTTTGCACCTCATAATTTAGTAAACGATCCTCCTTTTACTAGAATGGATCTGATAACTAATCGTAATTTCCTAATATATCTTAAGTCCGCAGTGCAGAAAAAGGTGATTTCGATGTTACACTTTGGCTTAAAGTCAGAGGGCTATCTTTTTTTAGGATCTAGTGAGCACTTAGGCGATCTTGAAAAAGATTTTGAATCGATTAACCCTAAATGGAAAATATTCAAAAAAACTCATGATATAAGATTCCCTATTAATCTACGTTTGCCTAATCCATCCATGTTAGAGACTAATTCAGCATTGCCTTCGGCAAAGATTAACGTTCCAAGTTTTCCTGTGAATTATAGAGGCTCTGAAAGAGATTTGTTTTCTCTCTATGACTCACTCCTGGGGATATATATTCCAGATTCCTTTATCGTTAATTCTAGAGAGGAGTTGATTCATACATTTGGTGATGCTGATAAGTATTTGCAGGTAGTGAAAGGTCGAGTTAGTTTGGAGTTACCTAATTTAGTATTGGATGACTTGAAAGCTCCTATCTCAGCTGTATTACAGCGTGCATATAGTGAAAAGAAAACTATTCGTTACACAGATGTGAATTTGAATCTCCCTGACTCTAAGCAAGAAGATTTAACTATCACTGTAGAACCTTTACCAGTATATGATAATGGTGAAAGATTTTTTATTGTAACTATTGAGAGTAAGGAAATCTTTGAAGCAAAAGCTGATGATCAAGAATCTGTCAATTATAAGACCATCTCTAAAGATGAATTGAATTCTTTGCGTAATGAACTTGCTTATACTAAAGAGTACTTACAGACGACGATAGAAGAATTAGAGACTAGTAATGAAGAGCTTCAAGCTGCTAATGAAGAATTGCAAGCTTCTAACGAAGAATTGCAGAGTACTAATGAAGAGCTGCACAGTACGAACGAAGAACTCTATACCGTAAACTCTGAATATCAGAATAAAATTGAAGAATTAATTCAGTTAAATGATGATATTACTAACCTTTTAAATAGTACTAAGGTCGGAACTATATTTCTAGATGAGACTCTGAATGTTAGAAAATTTACCCCATCTGTAACTGATTTGTTTAATCTTTTACCACAGGATATTGGTAGACCTATATTCCATATCGCTCATAATGTAGAGGATCAAAACCTGTTACAAAACCTTGATGTAGTTCTAGAATCAGGGCAGATGATAGAGGAGGAAGTGCGTAAGAATGATGGAACCTGGTTCCTGATGAGGGCTTTACCTTACATCTCTAACCTTAATTCTGTAGAAGGGGTTACTGTTACCTTCATTAACATTAATCAACTTAAGCTTGCTCAAGAAGAATTAGTAGAAAGTGAAAAAAGATTGCGTTTTATTATGGAAACTGTCAATGATGGTTACTGGGATTGGGAAATTGAAAAAGATACTGAATACATTAGTCCTAAATTTAAGGAAATGTTCGGTTATCAAGACCATGAACTAGAGAATTCTCCAGAGTCTTGGAAGAGTTTAATATATCCTGAGGATCTTGATCTTTCTATTAAGAATGCTGAGAAACATATTCAGACTGATGGTGAGTTCCCTTATATTCAGGAGGTTAGATACAAGCATCGTGATGACTCTACTGTGTGGGTGATTTGTAGAGGTGTTGGTTTGAAAAATTCTGAGGGTAAAATTAACAGAATTGTTGGAACACATACTGATATTACAGAACTTAAGAAGACTCAAGAAATGCTTTTAGAGTCTAATACTGAGTTACAGCAATTTGCTCACATGGCTTCGCATGATATGCAAGCACCATTGAGGCATATACGTTCTTACTTAAACTTATTCCTTGATACTTATAAAGATAAAGTTGATCAGCAGGGTGAAGTTTGGGCTGGCTATATTGATGCTGGTGCCGAGAGAATGCAGAAGCAGATTAAGAGCTTACTGTATTTTTCAAAGATAGGTAAACAAAATGTCGAAGTTCAAGATTTAGATCTTAATGATTCAGTTAATTGTATCGTTGAGATGCTTTCTGAAAGTATTAAGGAAGTCGAAGCGTCTGTTGCTTTTGATAAGCTTCCTGTAATTAAAGCTAATAAGGTTTATATAGAGAAAATTATTCAAAATCTTTTTGAAAACGCTATTAAGTTCAGAAGCTCTGAGCGTAAGCTTGAGATAGTTATTGATGTTATAGAAGATGAGCAGGAATGGAAAGTATCATTTAAGGATAATGGTATCGGTATAGAGCCTAAATACAAAGATAGAATATTTCAAATATTTCAAAGACTTAATAGTACAAGTAAATATGAAGGTAATGGTATTGGTTTATCAATTTGTAAGAAAATAGTTAATCATCATGGTGGTGATATTTGGGTTGAGTCTGAATTGGATAAAGGGGCTACTTTTTACTTCACAATTCCTAAGGACTATGTTCATAAAGTATTAGAGAGTTAATGGAGTGTTTAATATATGGCTAATATTTTAGTTATTGATGATGAAGAAGTTGATCGATTTATTTTTGAATCATCATTAAAAGGCTCTAACCTAGTCGACAAAATACTAAGTTTTGAAGATCCAATATTAGCACTGGATTTTCTGACAGAATATCATGAAAAAAAAGCTTATCTAATTAAAGAAGAAAGAATCGATATAATCTTTTTAGATATTAATATGCCGAAATTAACAGGTCTTGAGTTATTGGAAAAGTTAAAGTCAATTTATACTTTTAGCCAAGTACCTATAATTACTTTATCTGGCTCTGATAATCCAGCTGATATTAAGAAAAGTTATAGCTTAGGTGCAAATGGTTATATTATCAAGCCCGTTAAAATAAAGGATTACACGGAGATGTTAACGAAAGTTATAAAATTTTGGTCGGGAGTAAGTAAGACTTATGTGCTCAGCTAATATACTATTAATAGAAGATAATGTTGCTGATGTAGAGTTAACGAAGCGTACATTTCGTGAAGTAGGTATAGATTTGAAGCTTAACGTTGCTTTTGACGCAGATGCTGGTTTAAGTTTTTTAAATTCAATTGATGACCTAGAAAATCATGGACCTTCTTTAATACTGTTAGATTTGAATTTACCGAAAAAAAATGGTCTTGAACTGTTACAAGAACTAAAAGCTAATACAAAGTTTGCGTATATCCCTGTAATCATTTTAAGCTGCTCGCAGAATCCAGAAGATATTAGAGAAGCGTATAAATCTTTAGCCTCAGCTTATTTACATAAAAGTATAGATAGAAAAGAATATATTGAAACTGTTAGAGAATTTAAGAATTATTGGTTAGATACTGTTGCTTTATCTAATAAGCAACCTTTAGGTGATTGTTAGTCGCCAAAATTAAAGAGAAAGTTCTCTAAAAAGTTTCAAAAAAGATAGAATTTAAAAGCATGGAAATTCTATCAAACTCTTCTCTTCTAATTAGCTTCCTTTCTCTTTCTACTCTAGAAATAGTACTTGGCATAGATAATGTAGTTTTTATAGCTTTAGTTTGCGGCAACTTACCTGAGGAATTGAGGGAGCGTGCTCGTGTAGTCGGTTTGACTCTTGCGTTAATTATGCGTATCTTCATGCTCTTTAGCGTTGCGTGGATAATTGGTTTGAATGAACCACTTGTAAATCTATTTGGGCATGGTTTATCTGGTAAAGGTGTTTTACTTCTACTAGGGGGAATTTTTCTTATTTATAAAGCTACTGATAGTATTCACCATGAAGTTACTGGTGAAAAAGAAGCGGAGCTCAAACAATTCGGTGGTGGCTTCTCTAAGGTTATTATGCAAGTTGTTTTAATTGACTTAGTTTTCTCTTTTGATTCAGTGATAACAGCTGTAGGAATTGTTGAAAATATTTGGATTATTGTTGCTGCAATGACGCTTGCGATGATAGTTATGATTGCTTCTTCTGGGATAATTGCTAATTTTATTGAGACTCATCCATCATTAAAAATGCTTGCTTTGTCTTTTGTGATGATGATCGGTGTTTTACTTGTAGCTGAAAGCTTTGGCTTCCATTTACCGAAAGAATATATCTATTTCAGTATGGCATTTTCATTATTTGTTGAAGTGCTTAATATCATGGCAAGAAGAAAGAAGAAAATTCTTGAACCATAAACTCAAAGCTAACTTTGCTTAAATCTTATCTGAAATTTGTCTAAGGTTTTTCTTAGCTTTACACTACTTATATCAAGCCAGGACCGAGTTATTAGCTTGACTAATGGTGCTTATTTAAATTATTAACTTTACTTATAACTAAATATTAACTATATTTATCAATAGTTAATTAGGAGGCAATACATATGAATTTAGGATCATTATTTCTTTTTGACACTCTTGCTATAACTATCAGCGCTTTAGTTGCTATTGTTGCTGTGATAGTCGTTCAATATGCAAAAAACTATTTGCATGGTGACCAGAAGCAGGGTGCATTTTACATCAAGCTAGGTGCTTTACTTAGCTTTACGTGGTTAATGTTGTTATCAAATAACATTTTAGTTTTTATTGGATTTTTCTTCCTTAGCAATTACTTCTTATCTCAGCTTATGGTTCATAAGAAAGTTTGGGGTGCTGCTAAAGAAGCAGGTGGAATGGCTTTAGGCTATTTTAGTTTAGGTGCTGTAGCTTTACTTGCATTTGCTGGAATCTGCTACTACTCGTTAGAGACATTTACTATTACTGAAATTGTTCAAGGTTTAGGGACTATGCCTAAAAACTTATCAATTTTAGCTTTCGTATCTCTTTTAATAGCGGCTTTAGCGCAGTGTTCACAAATCCCATTCCATAAATGGCTTTTATCTTCGATGAACTCACCGACTCCAGTCTCAGCTCTTATGCACGCTGGTTTAGTTAATGGTGGTGGTTTCTTACTTGTGAGATTTAATCCACTAATTAGTTCTGACACTGGCTTTATGACTACTGTTTTCTTTGCTGGAATCATTAGTGCTTTCATCGCAAGTCTTTGGTCATTTACTCAAAACACTGTTAAAGCAAAGCTTGTCTGTTCTACGATTTCACAAATGGGCTTTATGATCGCTCAAGTAGGTTTAGGTCTATTTAGTGCAGCGATTAGTCACTTGTGTATGCACGGTTTCTTTAAAGCATTTCATTTCCTTGCAGCAGGTTCAACTCTTACTAAGGAATACATTAAGAAGGTACCTTTATCATTAAAGTCTAAAATCTTTAGATTTGCTTTTTCACTAGTTACTGCATACTTTGCTTTACAAATCTTTGTTTCACAGAGTCATATCGCTCTTGAGTGGTTCAGTAGTAGTTCGATACTTTTACTGTTCGTATTCATGAGTTTAGCTCAAGTCGCTTATACAGTGTCACTGCACTTACGTTCATCTTTCGTTTTTGCGATGGCATTATTCTCTTCATTTGCAGTGGCTTTCCTTTATGGAAACATGATTCATTTATTTGAGTTACTCTTGAAGCAAGATGTTCAAGATTATGTTTACCAGATAACTGTATGGCAGTACTTCGCGTTGCTTCCATTTGTAGGAATCTGGACTGCAATGAATTTCAAACAAAACTTAATAGAGGCTTTACCTGAAAAACTTCAGTTCAAGGCTTACTCTATGATTCACAGCTCATCTTTAAGTCCAGTTGAAGTGAACACTGTGAACCGTTTCGATTACAACTACAAGGAGGCTAAATAATGGAAATTACATTAGAAAGATTGGATACCGCTAAAAGAAAAGAGCGTAAAAAATTCAAATCAAATTCATCAGTTAATAAATCAGTAGTTAAGGCTTTAGTTGCAAACGCAGCTTCAATAGTCAACACTGCACCACCATTAAAGAACTTCATCGCTGACAACCCAACTAAAGGTTTTGAAGAGCATGATTTCTTAAAGGCTACAAAGCTTATCGAAAGATACTTTAAAGCTAAATGCTTTCAAGGTAGAGAACAATACGAAAAGCTTGTTGCTGATGGTGAGATTGATCGTGAGATATTAAACTCTTTAATTAAGCAGTATGAAAAAGATAAATTAGATATGCCTGAAGTGCAAATTTTAGCTCCTGCGATTTCTCTTCGTAGTGCTGGAGATACTTTAGATCAGGTAAATAACTACACTAATCAATTTTGTGCAGGCTTTTTAGATGAGACTGAGTCTATCTGGGGAATGCCACAGCGTGATAAAGGTTTCTACTATGTTTGGAAGAACCTTATTCTTCACGATCCTAAATTTTCAGGTGATTCTAAGCTGAAATCTTGGCTTGGTTCTCTTCCAGAAAGTCCAGAGGAGTCTTTAAGCCTAGCACTCACTGTTTTAGGTATTGAGGAAGATGATAGGCTTGAGTATCTAAGATTAAGTCTAAGTTCTTTACCTGGCTGGGCTTCATATATTAAATGGCGTGAAGGTCATGAACACTGGGATCACTTTAAGTATGATGTAAACTTACTTGAGTACTTAGCTGTAAGATTACATTTAGAGATTGTCTTCTTGAAGATGTTCAAGTCTTATGTTCCTAAAGAAGAATTTACTGGTATTATCACTAGTAAAGAAAAAGAAGGTGAAATTCCTGTTCATGTTTACCAAGAAGCTCTTGAAAGAACTTACCAGAAACAATTAACAGATATTATCGAGTCAAACCTCGCAGGTCAAACTAATAATCAGGCTGTTGATAAGAGTCTTGCTCAGATGATTTTCTGTATGGATGTTCGTTCTGAAGGAATTAGAAGGTCGATAGAATCTGTATCTAATGTTGAAACTTTAGGTGCAGCAGGTTTCTTTGGTTTACCAGTAAGTTATAAAAAATATGACGAAGAGTTTGCTGAAGATACTTGTCCAGTTCTAATTAAGCCAGTACATAAGATTGAAGAAATGGTTCACCCGAAGACTTTAGATAAGTTTTCTGACTTCCAATTCTCAAAGTCAGTCAATGACTTATTAACAAAAACCTATAAGTCTTTAAAGTCGAATGTTGGTACTTCTTTTATCTTTGCTGAAGCCGCTGGTGTCCTTTATATGGCTATGATGCTGTCTAAAACTTTCTTCTCTAAGATGAAGGTTTTATTCAAGGATAACAAAGACTCTAAGGATAAAGTCTACTTTGATGCAAATGTAGATTTAAGTGCTAGTAACCCAAGTGGTTTAACTTTGCAGGAGCAAGTTTACTTCTCTGAGACTGCACTTAAATTAATGGGTCTCACCAAAAACTTCTCTGAATTTGTAATCTTTACTGGTCATGGAAGTACTACTGAGAATAACCCTTACGCAGCTGCTCTTGACTGTGGAGCTTGTGCTGGTCAGCATGGTGGTGATAACGCTAAAGCGGTAGCAAAGATTCTTAATAATCCTGAGATTAGAAAAGAAATCGCTAACAATGGTATCCACATTCCAGAGAATACTGTTTTCTTAGGTGCTGAGCACGATACGACTACTGATGAAATTGAGATCTATGATATTGATATCGTTGATCCAGAGAAGCGTAAGCGTATCGATATGCTTAAGTCTAAACTAGGTATCGCAGCTACTATCAATAGAGAAAGTCGTGAACTTACAAATGTTTCAGCGAAGGTTAACAAGAAACTTCACACTGAATCTGTAAACTCAAGAGAGCTTGGTGTTGATGAAATCGATCACGATAAAATCATATTCAAGTCTCAAGACTGGTCAGAGACAAGACCTGAATGGGGACTTACTGGTAACATCGCTTTCTTCATAGGTGCAAGAGATTTACTTAAAGGTTCTGATCTAAGAAACAGAGTATTCATGCACTCTTATGACTGGGAAGGTGATAACGATGGTTCAGCACTAGAGACTATCATGTGCGCACCGATGGTTGTTACTCAGTGTATTAATGGTCAGTATTACTTCTCTAGTATGGATAATGTTAACTTCGGTAGTGGAAGTAAGATTACCCATAATGTTGTCGGTGACTTCGGGGTACTTCAAGGTAACTCAAGTGACTTGCAGACAGGCTTAACTCTTCAATCGATATTTAAAGATGATGAAACTCTTCTATATAATCCACAAAGATTATGTGTCTATATCCAAGCACCTCTAGCTAGAGTGGAAGAGATTTTAGAGAAGCATAGTAATTTGAAAAACTTATTTACTAGAAATTGGTTATATTTAAAAGTAATTTGTCCAATCGAGAACAAAATTATTACAATTAACTAAGAACTAATATTATGAGTGAATTTGAATTAAATGAAATGTTTAAGCTTGAGGTTGTAATCTCAGGTGAAGACCAAGACACTGTTTCGAATATGATGAAAGATGAAGGAATCACAGGTTACACTGTGATTCCTAATATTTCAGGGTTTGGACATTATGGACACCATCAAGGACAGATGTTCTTTAATGATAAGTCTAGTTTTGTGATGATAATAGCAGTTGCACCAGAGGATGTGATTGCGCGTGTGGCTGAGGGGCTGGAGGTATTATTTAAAGGAAAACCTGGGGTTTTGTTTGTTTCTGAGGTTTCAGTTGCTAGAGTAACTTATTTTTCTTAAGTGAATTACTCATTTCTACTTTACAATGATAATAAGTATGAATATGAGTAAAAATATTAAAGATAAAGTAGTTGTAATCACAGGAGCAAGTAGTGGTTTAGGTGAAGCAACAGCACGCTATTTAGCAACTCTAGGAGCTAAAGTTACACTTGGTGCTAGACGTGAAGAAAAACTAAAAGCTATAGCTAATGATATAAAAGCAAATGGTGGTGAAGCCATATACTTAACTACAGATGTTTTAAGTAAAAGTGATGTCGAAAATCTTGTTAACAAAGCTGTTGAAACCTATGGTTGTATCGATGTCATTGTAAATAATGCAGGTATAATGCCAATAGCTCCCATGGCTGAACTTAGAGTCGAAGAGTGGGATAAGATGATTGATGTAAATATCAAAGGCGTTCTTTATGGTATTGCAGCAGCTTTACCAATCTTTCAGAAACAAGAAAGCGGACATTTTATAAATATGTCTTCTGTAGCTGGTGTTAAAGTATTTAGTCCTGGTGGAACGGTTTACAGTGGTACTAAATTTGCAGTACGCGCTATTAGTGAAGGATTACGCCATGAAATTGGTGGTAAGATTCGTACTACTTGTATTGAACCTGGAGTTGTTGATTCCGAACTGAAGCACTGTACTACTCATGAAGCTAGCTCTGCATCTATTAAAGATTTTTATGATAATTTTGCGATACCTGCTGACTCGATTGCTCGTACAGTAGCTTTTGCTATTGAACAGCCTGAGGATGTAGATGTAAATGAAATTGTTATACGTCCTACTGCTCAAGAGTTTTAAAACTCTCAGCTTAATAATTTGATTGTTGCAATTTCTGCAATAAAGAGTTCCAATTTTGGTTATTTTCTTTAATCTTGCAATAATTTAAGATTGGTAGAGAAAGATAAATAAGAAAAAAGGAAAAACAAATGAAACTATATTACACACCTGGTACATGTTCACTATCTCCACATATTGTTTTATGTGAAGCTGGCTATGACTATGATCTAGAAAAGGTGAATTTAAGAGAGCACACTACTGAGTCTGGAAAGGATTACTACGCTATTAATGAAAAAGGTGCTGTGCCTTACCTAGAGTTAGGTGATGGTCAAGTTCTTTCTGAAGGAGTCGCTATTGTTCAATATCTTGCTGATAATAAACCAGAGTCAAACTTAATTCCAGCTGTAGGAACTATAGACCGTGCTCAAGTTCAAGAGTGGTTGAACTATATTACTTCAGAGGTTCATAAGGCGCATTGGCCTATATTTCGTGCAGACTTAGTGGGTGATCAAGCCAAAGAGGTTTTCATCGATAAAGTTAAAAAAGCTTATAGCTATGTTTCTGATCATTTAGCAGATAAAGAATATCTTGCCTGTGATAAGTTCACTGTTGCTGATGCTTATATGTTTACAGTTTTACGTTGGCATAAAGGTGTAGGTTTAGATCTAAATAAGTGGTCTGTTTTGGTTGAGTATCAAAAACGTATTTCTGAGCGTTCGGCTGTGAAAAAGGTTATGGAGTTTGAAGGGATTTCACTATAGTATTGCTTTTATAGGCTGCTATCTGAGTGATAATTCATAAGCTTTATTCATCTAATGACAATATCACTCAGAAAGCGATTTCAAATAAGTTACCAGTCTTAAAATCAGCTACCTATAATATATTTGCCGTTATAGTCTTCAGCTAATTTCTTAAAAGCTGGCTTGAAAATTTTAAATTTCATCATCGTTGAAATAAACGGAGCCATTATATGGAATTTTTTATCAAAATAAGCTCTTTGCGTAATTAAAGAAGTATTATCAGCTTTTCTTTCAATAATTAAAACTCCAAAGTAATTTTTTATTGGAAATGGGGTCGTAGATTTTTCTTCATTAAGAGAGTATGCGTAAAGCTTTAAATCATCATCTTGATCGTCCCAAATCCTTATATCCTCAACTGCAATTTTATTACCAATTCTGCAAGTTCTTTCAGAGCTTTTACTGATCTGGTTTTGGACATGTGCTTTTGAGTTATCCCACTTGACATCTTCTATGACATCAATCCATTTTGGTAATTCATTGGAAACTAAAACTAAGGCCTCTTCAGGAGGAAGGTTAATCCATGCTTGTTGAACAACTCTAAGTTTTGCAGAGTTATAATCATCAAGGTTATAGTCGCCAATTATTTGTGCTTCATTATTAAAGTTTGAGGTATATTTATAGCTACTTGCATCTACTGTAAGTGTTGTTAGTAATAGTAAAGCTGCTAGTAGTAATGTGATTTTATTTGTTTTGTATTTCATTTAATTGTCCTTTTGTTTTTTCATTTCTTTTTTTATACTTTCAATGTCGTAGTTTTTTCCCGTGCTATAAGCAGCAATTTTGCTTAAATGACTGTAAGGTAAACCTGATTCACTATGCCAATCATTGAAAGCTTCTTGGATGATTTTCAAATCTTTTTTGCTTGTACCTTTTGTGATTTCTCTTCCTGTATATTTAACTGCTTCAATTACATCAGGTGTAGTTATGAAACAATCTTTACCGATATACCTTAAGAACCACTGAGCAGTATATCCTCCTAGCCTTGAACCATTTTGCTTCAGGAAGTCCATTAAACCAATTTGATCTGATTCAGACCAATTCGCTATAAATTTTGCAAAGCTACCGTAGTCTTTTGAGATACTGTTTATTAGATGAAGGTTTTTCATTGTGGCTTCGATCTTCTGCCAGTTTCTCACGACTCTCGTGTCTTCTCTATACTTTTGCCAGTCTTTAGGTTTTAGCAGGGATAATTTTTTGATGTCAAAATTATAATAAGCTTCTTCAAATTGAGCCCATTTATTATTAATAACACTCCACTTGAAACCAGCTTGATTAACTGCTTTAGTCATCATTGCAAGAAATCTATCATCTCCTTTTTGAGCAAGCTTAGCTTTACTTAAGAACTTAGGTAAAAGTTCCTGGAGTAACTCTTTTCCTCCTTTTCTTTTTTCAGCAAGAGATACTATTGATTTGAAATTTTTCATACTACTCCTATGATTTAATGGTTAGGATTTTTCTTTCCTCTTTATATGCTAAGCCTTCTGCAAGAGGTGCAAATGCATCATCAATCGGAGTTAAAGCTATTTGATTTGCGAAATTAGACATTACCTTTGCAGCAATGCAAGTAACTATATCAAGTGCTTGTGCTCTTGTATAACCAGCTTTTATAAAAGCCTCAAACTCTTCATCGGATACTCGACCTTTGTGTTTTAATACGGCAAGGCTAAAGTCCCGTAAAGAATTTAACTTCTCATCTGTAAAGGCTTTATCATTTCTAATCGCTTCGATATCTTCTTCCTTATTCTTAAATATCGGATTCTTTGAAAATGCTGTATGCCCTGCTACGCAGTATTGGCATTTATTTTCATGTGCAATAACGGTTTCTACAATATTTACTTCTTCAGCAGATAAAGAACCTTGCTCTAGTATATTTAATTGTGTTTCCCAGTATGAATTTAATAGAGCAGGTGATGCTGACATAAGTTTAGTTAAGTTAGGTATCATTTGAAAATTTCTCTGATACCATTCCATAGCCTTCTTGGATCTTTCAGGGGCGCTTTCAATAGTATGTAAGGCAAATTTTCTTTCTGTTTCTTCTATGTGTTTCATTTTTCTCTCCTTCTAAATTTGTTAAATGAAAATTATAATATGACCAGTCGTCTTAATTAATTGAAGTTAAATTCTCTTATTAACTTTCCCTTGTTTACTTAATTAAGAACCTCTTTGAAAATAAAATCGATATATTCTTTTAGTTGCTTATTATTTCCTTCTGCTTTTGCTCTAATTAAGGCTCCTTGCCAGCCATTGTAGATAAATCTTCCAATCTTTTTTGGACTTTGAGTTGATTGAGGAAGTTCTTCTTGTTGTTTAGCTTCTTCGATACATTTAATAAAGCAAGCTTCAAGCTCTTCAAAGTTTTCACTTAATGCTGTTCTTATTTCTTGGCTTTGGTTACTCATTTCTTGACTAAGATTGCCAACCAGGCAGCCACAGCCATCATAGTCACTGTACATTGTATCTGCCCAGTAATTAAGCATTTTTTTTAATCTAGCTAATGCTTTTCCTTTCCCAGTATTAAGTCTAGATTTTAAAAACTGCAAAGTTACTCTTGCATATTCTTTTATGACTTCTGTTGTGAAAATTTCTTTGCTCTTGAAATAATTATAGAAAGAACCTTTAGGTACCTTTGCTTCATTTGCAATGTCTTGAATTCCAGAAGCGTTATAGCCTCTTTTGTAAATAAGTGCGAGTCCAGCTTCTAGTATTTTTTCTTTGTTTGTTGTTTTAGACATTTATTGATTTGTTTTTATTGTAACATGACCAGTCGTCTTGGGTTTTGCCGTGGATTGTATATTGCTTAAGTGCTTGCTTTTAATTTTACTGTTAAAATAGGCTAAAATATGAAGCTCAAATTTTTAGTTTATAGCCTAGTTGTTATTACTTTAGTTTGTTTAAACCCAGTTCAGGCAAATGATATATCAAATAAAAGTACCTGCGACTATGGAGAACATTACGACTATAATAATTTTAAATTCTTTAGAACTCCTGATATAGGTGGATTTCTTATTAAGGCTTCTCAATTCCTCAGCTGGTCTCAGGGCAGACACTTTATACATCACGGAGATAGGAACTCTAATAAAATAGCTTTAACTTTTGATGATGGACCCAGTGCAGATAAATGTTATATGGATGCTGTGCTTGAAACACTTCATGCAAATAGTATTAAAGCCACTTTTTTTTGTTTTAGGTGACAGGATTCAAACTGAAAAAGAAAAAGAGGTTCTACGAAAGGCACATCAACACGGACATGAAATTCAATTACATGGTATTAACCAACATAGGGCTATAACTAAATATAAAGACGAGGAAATTTTACAGCAACTAGAACTAAGTAAAACTAGGATCGAAACTGCGATTAAACAAAAATTTTCTAATGATAAGACTTGGTATTTTCGTCCACCCTGGGGAGCAATGAACAATAGAACAACTAGTTTACTAAAAAAGAATAACTATAAGATTGTTATTGGTGATGTTTTAATATCTAAATTTAATTTTGCTAATTTTAGAACAGAAGAGCCTTATAGACCAGCTGTTCGGAAAATCACCAACTCTACTAAAGGTGGTTCTATCATTATTCTTCACGTAGGACAAAATAAACATAACGGTGAGCGTACCTGGGATAGTCCAGCCACTGCCAAAACTTTAGATAAAGTGATTCAGGAACTCTCACAAGAATTTGAATTTGTTACTCTCTCTGAACTTTTAAAATAATTCAAATTTTATTGAATGCTGATAACATAAATTTTATGGTTCGCTCATTTTTAAAATCTTTACACTTATTAGTTTTCGTACTTTTTTTATCTGTCTCTGCAAATAATATAATTGAAGCAAAAAATATGACGGGAATTAGTGGGATAGAGTTTTTTCCAAGGCGAGGTGAGTTTTTAGTTATTCATGATTTGAAAAATACTGGTAAGCCTCAACTAACCCCTTATGCTCATTAGATTAAACCTGATCATAGTTCTATCAAGCCTATAGCTATAAAAAGTGGTAAAGTTCCATTCCCAAGTGACTTGGAAAGTATCTGTAGCATCAGTAATGAAAGATTTTTAATAGCTGAAAGCCCATATCGTGATAAGGGTATTAACTTTGAGCGCATCTTCTTAGTCAGTCTTGATGAATCTTCTGATCTAATATTGAAAGTTGAACGCACGTTTAAGTTTGCAAAAGGTTTAAATGAAGTAGAGAGTTTGGCTTGTATTCAGGATAAAAATGATAAAGATAGAATTGATTTGTTGTATGCAGAAAGGAATAAAGGGGATTTATATAAATTAAATTTAAATATCAAAAGTGATAAACAAATTCTTGAACCTAAACTTCTTGGAAAGCTTAAAACTTCAGAGGACTTTGAAAAGAAATTTAAGGACTTTGAAAAGAACTTTAAACGTCCTGATTTAAGAGTCGTTTCATCTTTCACTATAGACCCAGTGTTTAAGAACCTTTACTACTCTTCTACTATAGATCCTGGTGAAAATTCTAAGGAGAAAGATGTTGGACCTTTTCTTTCTCAAGTCTTTAAAGTTAATCTAAAGCAAGTGCTAGAAGGTAATATTCCTAACAATCAGAAACCAGTCGCAAATATTGATGGTGTGAAAATAGAAGGTTTGGCTTTTGATAATGAAGCAGTGCTTTGGTTTGCGACTGATGATGAAGATTTTGGTGGGATTATTAGACCTTTATTTATCGCTAGATAGTTTATTATAATTATTTTTATGAACGATGCTGCTCAGATTGTAATTAACAAAGTCACTTTTCAAAAGTATTTCAAAGAACTTAATAACATGAATCAACCTTCTATAAGGACTTATGCGGAATTAGGTGACACCAGGAATGGTACAAAAATTACTTTCTTGAATGAAGTTAAGTTAAAGCCAGTTTCGAAGAAGGAAGTGCTTGCAAAAAAGACTGTTACACTTCCTGGTCAAGGAATGGTAGTTGTTCCTCCAGGTTACTTAAACAATACCTATAATACTTTACAGATCATCATTGAAATTTCTGAGTCAGATAAAGCTATACGTAGTATTGGTAACAAAATAACTAAATTGGCGAAACTTTCAAGTAAAGCAGGGAAGTTAGTTCCTCACAGTGTAATTAAAGAGATAATTGCTGGTGGACAGTTTGGCTTAGGTTTAATTGGTTCAGTAATGGAAGATAATAAAGATGATTTATATTCACTAATGAAAGGATGTTTTACATCTATTCAAAATGAATTAGCGCTAAATCCTTCAGATAATTTTGCTAAATACCTGTCTTCAAGTAGACCAGAAGCTGTTTCTATTCAGGCTAGTATATGTGATTTTGACCAAAAGAAGACATTTGATTTATCGGATGATTTAGCTGAGAATCAAAAATTATTAAATATGCGTGTTAAGAGTGTTTTTGTTTAGTTGACAGGGAGTGGAGTTCCAATTTTAGTGTATTAGTGATTTTATGAAAGAACGAGATTTAGACTTTAAAATTCTTGAGAATTACCATAAGCTTAGTTCTGAATTCATAAGATTCTCAGCTCTTTTTCCAGCGGGCTGTATTTATCTTTTAAAAGAATTAAAAGCTGAAATTTCCAATTATCAATTTCCTTTTATGTTGTTGTGTATACTTTGTGCTTCGACTATTGGAACCGCTTTGTATTATCGTTACACTTCAAGTGAAGTGATGACTGATATTGTTCAGAGAGATAGACTTGATCAAAAAAATGATTTGCAAAATTTATCAAAAAGGATTTTATTTAATTTGAAGATTTCAGAAAAACTTTTGTTTATATCGGGTTTTCTTTTTTTACTTAGTGCAACAGTGCCCTTTGCATTGCTTTTTATTGAACTGTCTAAGTCGTGCACCTAAGAATAAAATCCTTAATAAAATATTTTGTTTGATTATATTAAGGTAAGATTAAGTGTTGAAGCTTATTTATGTTAACAGCATTTGGAATTTTAATTTTTGTTCTGGGGTTATCTTTATGGGGAGTTTTTACTAATAATCCAGTCAAATCTTACATAAAAAAATATCACAAAGCAATAATACCAGGAATCATTGTTGCCTTCGTTACAATGCCATTAGGAATATTTTTTGATGAGATCAAAGAAGCTTGGTTGCAAGAAGCTATAGTGAGCTCGCAGTATATTAATAGTGGTTCAGGTAATCAAAATATAACTAATATTGAAAAAAATATAATTGTCCAAGGAGCAGATCCAGTATTTTTGGCAAAAAAATCAAGTGAGTTAATAAAGAATTTCAATAATAAACAAAGTAAAATTGCAGAAGTAGAAAAATGGCACCGAGAAGGAGAAATATCTGAAAATTCAAAAGAAAATCTTATAAATTTTATTAATAATTTTGAAAGGTATGAAAAAGATACTAAAAATAATCCAGAGTTAAGAGAGTCTTTTGATAATTTAAATAATGCTACAACAGAAAATGAAATTGATGAAATAAATCAACAAATTTTACAAATAATAAATCAGAATAAAAAACAAAATGATTTAGATGAATTAACAACTTATTTAAGTTCAGCAAACAAATATTCTATTATTTTTAAATATGATAAAGCTATTGAAATGTATCGATTAGCTTTACAGCTCCAAATAAAGCTTGATGGTGAAACTAGTTCCGGTGTTGCTTATATTTACTATAACTTTGGTAATGTATGGTCATATAAGGGTGACTATGATAAAGCGATTGATTTTTATGATAAATCTTTAAAAATCAAACTCGAAACCCTTGGTGAAAATCATCCAGAAACTGCTCGAACTTATAATAACCTTGGTCTTGTATGGTCAGATAAGGGTGACAACAGCAAATCACATGAATATTTAAAAAAAGCCCAGGAAATCGAAAAGCTTTTAAACAATTAACGTAAAACTTTTTATAAGGATTTCTGTTATTAAAAGTTTGAAAATGAAGAAACGTTTCTTTGCTTGCAAGTTCTTATTTTATTGTGTCTGAAGTTTACTGCCCACTTTTAGCTATTTGAGTAGTTTTGATAAAATCTATGATTTCACACTTGTAATAGATTTAGCAAACCTCTAACATAACCGCTTAGCCACAGGTAGGCACACCTCTCCAAAATAAAAAATCAAATAAGAGATAAATAAAACTTAAGGAGAAAGAGGGTTTAGGGGAGGCGCACACTATTCCCCTCCACGCAGTAGACACCACCCCGAAGGAATCCAAAAACAAGATCAAAATCTTGTTTTTGGACAATGGATGCCCCTATCTCCTCCACCATAAATAAAAAGCACCCAATAATTTGGGTGCTTTTTATTTATAGATGGAGGAGAAAGAGGGATTCGAACCCTCGGTACCCGGAGGTACACAGTCGTTCCAGGACTGCACCATCAGCCACTCGGTCATTTCTCCATGCAAGTGGACTTATTATTATATGATGGAAGTAATATAATTTCCACAAAAAATCAGTTGTTTAGACTATGCGAAATTAAGTTAAGAACATATAATATTTGTAGTGATGAATAAGGCTCAATCACTCCCTGATATATCTGTGTTTGTAATAACTAGGGATGATGGAAAAACTATTGAGAAGACTTTAAAGCAAGCTAAGCGTTTCGCTCGAGAGCTTATCGTTATTGATTACGGTAGTGAAGATAATACGATGGATATTGCAGAAAAATATGCTGACAAAATCTATCGAAAGCAATGGCTCGGTATTTATCGTATGAAAAACTTTGCTGTTTCTTTATGTACTCATCCTTGGGTGATGCATTTATGTGCAGATGAAGTGGTTAGAGATAATTTGATTGATGAGATGAAAGAGAAGTTTGGAAAGCAACTTGCTAAAAATAAAATAGGTTTTCGTTTTCCTCGTCGTTTTCATATTGGTAGTACTTTTGTTAGATGGGCAGGATTTTACCCAGATCATCAGTTAAGGATTTTTAAAAAGAGTATGGCTCACTTTAGGGGAAATGCGATGGATGAGTCTGTAGAAATTTGGGATGCAAAAAAAGAGCGTTACGTATCAGAATCACCAAATATTTTCACTTTTAATAATGCTATTCATTATTATCCTTTTAAAACTATCAAAGACATGGAAAATTATTACTACTTTAATGCCGAAGTTGGTTTTAAGAAAATTTCTAAATTTCAAGCAATAGTAGGAGCTTATGGAACCTTTATTGAAAAATTTATTTTTAGATTTGGCTTTTTAAGTGGTGGTTTAGGTTTTAAAATCTGTAAAATACTTGCAATGCGTGTTTGGAAACAGTATAAGCGTGCTAGTGACCCAAGTTCTAATTATTTAGAACTTGAACGCGGTCGCCTTTAAGTTCTCTTAACATTTCCTGTAAATATATTTGTCAGTGTCAAGCTCAGAATCACTACCGGCCTTGGATTTGTCAATTATTATATTGACCTGCGATAATTCCAGAACTATAGGTAAATGCCTTAAGCAAGCGCAAAAACTTGCTAAAGAAGTTATTGTTATTGATTATGGTAGTGAGGACTTAACTTTAGGTATTGCTGAAAAATATACTAGTGATGTGTATAGAATGCCATGGACTGGTGCCTTTAGGATGAAAAATCAAGCTGTTTCAATGTGTAAGAACTCTTGGATTTTACATATTTGTCCAGATGAAATTTTAAGTAATTCATTAATTAAAGAGATAAAGAAATTTTTTAAAGAAGGCAAGTCCTCATTATTCTCTGCAACTAGATTTTCTCGTAAATTTTATTTAGGTGAGCAACATATTCGTTGGGGAGGATTTTATCCAGATTATCAATTGAGACTTTTCAAAAAAGATAATTATCGCTTTAAAGGTTATGCACTGGATGAATCTGCTGAGATTTGGGATGAATCTTCTGAGTTATATGTTACAAATTCTCCAAAAGTGCATACCTTTAAGAGCTCTTTTGACTATGTTCCGTATATAGACTTTGAAGCGATGGAAAACTTTTATCATGTTAGTGCAAAGTCAAGTTATACGAAAATGAGTCATTTGAGAGCTTCACTTGAATCAAGCTTTAGATTCTTGATGAAATACATAATCCAATTAGGACTTTTAGATGGAAACCTTGGTTACAAAATTGCAAAGCTTGAATCTGATTCGGTTTGGTTGCAATACGAAAGTTATTTAGAGGATGTTGCTGCAGAAGAAGAATCAAATAAAACAAGTATTCGCTCAAAGAAGGTGAAGGTAGCATAACTGTTATAGTTATTTAAGTGCCAAGGAAAAAAGACGAAAATCTGTTACATTTATCAATTTTCATTATCTGTAAGGATGAAGCACATATTATTGGTCGTACATTAGAACAAGCTTGCAAGCTTGCAAAAGAAGTTATTGTCGTAGACTCTGGTAGTGAAGATGATACTTTTAGTATTGCTACTAAATATGCAAATAAAGTTTACCTTCAAGAATGGCAGGGGTATGCTGCTCAGAAAAACTATGCTTTATCTCTCTGTCGAAATAAATGGGTTTTGAGTTTAGATGCTGATGAAATCATGACAGATGAACTGATTGAAGAGATTCGTGAGTTCTTTAAGTCTGGGAAATATTATAAATACCTAGGTTTTAGATTGCCACGTAGATTATACATCGGAAGTAAGTTTGTGAAGTGGGGAGGTTTTTACCCAGACTATCAGCTCCGCTTATTTCTAAAAGACCTTGGACGTTTTCAAGAATTACCAGTTCATGAAAGTGTTGAAATTTTAGATGAAGCAAGTGGTGAATATATCACCAAGTCTACTAAGCTTATCTATGATTTTGAAAACCCTCTTGATCACTACTCTTATGCTACAGTAGGACAGCTTGAAGCTACTTACATGAAATATGCAAGTCTTTCCCACAAAAAAACAAGTAAGATTTGGGCTAGAGTTAAAGCTGCTTATACATTTGTTTATAAATTTTTAATTAGAGCTGGTCTCTTTGATGGCAAGCTAGGACTGCAACTTGCCATCATTTATGCAAAATATACTTTTAAAAAGTATCAGTAACTAAAACTTCTTCTAAAGGAAGTTGACCACCACGCTCCCTTGCTGGCTGTGCAGCTTTACCGATAGTAAGCATTAAACCTACGATATGAGAATCTGGTAATTTAATAATTTCAGCAACTTTTTTAGGATCAAATCCGATCATTGGACAAGAATCATAACCCATAGCTTTAGCTGCAAGCATCATAGTCTGTGACGCTATTCCGACAGATCTTAAAGCCTCATCTCTTCTTAATTGCTCATTATCTTTATAGAAACCAGTAATCATAGGCACTAATTTAGAGCTTACTTCTTCTGGAGCGTTAGCCCAGTATCTTTCTGGTCTATCGTCTGTTGCATTTAAATCTGCACAGATTAAAACTAATAATGAAGCATCTTTTACTTGAGCTTGCTTCCAAGAAGCTTCCCAAACTTGTTCTCTAAGAGCTTTATCGGCTACATTTACGAATCTCCAGTTCTGGATATTGAAAGAAGTAGGCGAAAGAATCGTAGCTTCAAAAAGCTTTTTAACTTCATCATCACTCATTTTATGATCAGCATCATAATGCTTAACTGATCTTCTTGCTTCTATTGCAGCAAATGTATCCATAGTCTGTGTTGTACTCATAGCTTACATCTTAGCAGAAATAGAGAATTTGTAAATCTTGACTGGGATGCTTAATTTTTGCTCTCGTCTTTTACTTATAAGCATGAAAGGATTTTATCTTTAACTTCAATAATACTAAGTTCATCTGTATTTATTTCAGTAGCATCTTCAGCTTTAATTAAAGGAGATTCTTCACGGGTACTATCTAAATGATCTCTTCTAGCAAGCTGCGCACAAAGTTCTTCAAAGCTTGCTTTCTCTCCAAGCTTCTCTAAATCCTTAAGACGTCTTTCAGCTCTAGTTTCTACAGAGGCTGTTAAAAACACTTTTAAGTTTGCATTTGGGAATACGACAGTCCCAATGTCTCTTCCATCCATGATTACATCAGTACCTTCAGCAATTTTTCTTTGCTCATCTACTAAATATTCGCGAACTTCTCTGTATGAAGCTATGTGACTTACGTTTTGGGTAACTATCGTGGAGCGTATATAGGGACTGACATCGATACTATTTACAAAAGTTAAAATTCCATTTTCAATGTTTTGGAAGCGAATAGAAATATTCTCACAGATTAGTTGTAAAGCCTTTTCATGGTGTTTACCTAAAATTTCAGATAAAATTTTTCGGCGAATATCTTTTTCTGGGATTAGCTTTTCTTCAATATTAACGTCAGGGACTAATTCTTGGAGTTGAAGCCAGGTGAAAGTTACAGCTCTATACATAGCTCCTGTATCTATATATAAGTAATCTAACTCAGAGGCAATTATTTTTGCCACTGTGCTTTTGCCACTTCCAGCTGGTCCGTCTACAGCTATAATCATGCTCAATTAAATGATAACTTGTTTTTCTAAACTTGTCTTTCTAATTCACTAAAGCTAATGAAATTCTTCATCTATAGAAGAATGATGCCATCTCTTTCTAAGCTAGGAGTAGCTTTATGCTTACTTTCATAGTATTTTTTTCTGCTTAAATATATATTTTTCTTTTTAATAATGAAACCAGTAACTTGTTCTTTGTGTTTTTTTGCGTCTTGAATCCAGATATAAGATTCATCATGAAGAGCAAGTTCCTCACCTTTGAAAATAATTTCACGAAGTGGGAAGAGTAATCCAGTAAAGAAGCCTTTGGTTCCTTGTTTCCACTTATTTTCTTTTTCTGGGGTATTGTAAACCGCAAACATACTATCTATAATAGCTTTTCCACCTCGGGCAACTGGTAAGGCTATTGCAATTGCTGGTTCTAGAGTGAGATTGAAGACTAGTCCAAGCGTGCCGACAAATTTAGATCCTGTTCTATGAGTATTTAGAGCGACCCTTGGTCTCAGTTTTAGCTTTTGGTGAATGCTCTGCTCTTTCCCATCAGGTAGTATTGCTTTTTCAAATTGAAGTTTTAAGTATTCATCTCTCATGAAGTGTCTTCTAGGCTTGTAGTCACATATTGTTGCCACAAGCTTTGTCCCTATAGGAAAAACTTCTTTTTCCTTTTTATCATCATGATCTATAACCTCTAAAACTAAATCATTGTCTTTGAAATGAATAACTTTGGTTTCAATATCAGTAGCAAAGTAGTAGGCTTGTACTGCTTGAGAAGTGATAACTAGTAAAATTAGAAAGAATAAACCTTTCAAGATAACCTCCTCAAGCTCTATTTTAGCATTTATATTTACTATTTACGACTTATCGCGTCTTAAATAGTAAGATTAAACTTCTACTTTAAGTTCAGACTCTGTCTGAGGGTTGAATTTAATATCACCTTTCTTAGCAAAGTATTTGTTCACAGCATCTAAGTAAGCTGTAGCTGAAGCTACTAAAACATCTGTTTTCGCTGCGTGACCAGTGAATAATTGACCAGTTTCATTATCCTGAACACGGATAGTTACTTCACCAAGTGAATCAATTCCTTCAGTAACTGACTTAACAGTAAATTCAGTTAAAGTGCAGTTAGCTTTAGTAAGCTCACGTATACATTTACATGCAGCATCAACTGGACCTGTTCCTAAAGAAGCACCTTTAAGAATATTTGTTTTATCTCTTTGGTCTTGAAGGCAGATACTTGCAGTAGGTAATCCTGAAGTGCCTGAGGTAACCTGAACATGAAGTAAAGTAAATGTAATAGATGAATCTTTGATTTTTAAAGATAAGTCAGTAGCTAAGCTAACTAAATCCCTATCATCAACTCTTTTCTTTTTATCAGCAAGTCTAATAAACCTTTCATAAGTTTTCTGAAGCAGATCTTTATCAAGATTTTTAAAGCCCAGCTGTTCAAGTCTACTTTTTAGAGCGTGCTTACCAGATCTAGGTCCAAGTGGCAGTTGAGTAGTTTTTAAACCAATCTCACTTAAGTCAATAATCTCATAAGTATGCTTGTTTTTAAGCATGCCATCTTGGTGGATTCCAGATTCGTGAGCGAAGGCATTTGAACCTACGATTGCTTTATTAGGTTGGACAAACATTCCGGTAATATTACTTACTAAGCGGCTTGATCTAATGATCTGCTGAGTGTTCATATTCGTATAGTAACCAAACTCTTTACGAGTTTTTAAGATCATTACGATCTCTTCTAAACTAGCGTTACCAGCTCTTTCACCGATACCGTTAATAGTACATTCTACTTGTTCTGCACCGTTTTTGATTGCTGCTAAGCTGTTTGCAACTGCAAGACCCAAGTCGTTATGACAGTGGACAGAGATTTTAGCTTTTTCTATATTAGGAACATTGTCTTTAATAGATTTAATTAGTGAACCGAACTCTTCAGGAGTTGTATAACCAACTGTGTCAGGGATATTAATGATAGTTGCACCAGCTTCAATCGTAGCTTCAATGATTCTATAAAGGAACTCTTTTTCACTTCTACAAGCGTCCTCAGCTGAAAACTCAACTTCATCTACAAAAGACTTAGCGTATCTCACCATTTCACTTGCTTTTTTTAGAACATCATCTGGTTCCATTTTCAGTTTATATTCCATATGGATAGGTGAGGTCGCGATAAAAGTATGGATTCTCTTTCTTGCAGCTGGCTCTAAAGCTTTAGCTGCAGCTTCGATGTCTTTTTCAACTGCTCTTGTAAGGGCACAGATTGTAGGTCCTTTAACTTGTTCAGCGATATCGTGAACTGAGTCAAAGTCACCTTGACTAGAAACAGGAAAACCAGCTTCAATAACATCTACATTCAGCTCTGCGAGTTGTTTTGCTATCTCTAGCTTCTCTTCAGCATTCATTGTCGCACCAGGAGACTGCTCGCCGTCTCTTAAAGTGGTGTCGAAAATATCAATTTTTATTCCTTGGCTTTCTGAATTAGACATTTTCCATTAATAATACAATTTTTTCCATCTTATTTCCTGGCATATCAATTATCATTTTCAGCAGAACCTTAAATATGCTAATTTTTATTATGAGCACACCTTTTGCCTTAATTTAAATAGCTTTGGTCTGTAAGAGAGATAAAAACACGATTCCTAAGAAATTATTTATCCCAATATTGGTATTTTTTGCCTTATTTGTAAGGTTTAATAGTGTTCATGCGATTAAAGAAATTGCAGATAAGATTACAGATAAAGTTGATATTGCTCCTAATTATGGCTTCGATATAGGCAGTAAAAAAGAACCTACCGTTGATGATTTGGGGGCGCCCGTTCAGAAAAAAGAATCTACCCTAAGTAAAGAAATCGATAATATTTTAAAAGAAGATGAGATGCAGTCTCAGCCTATAGAGCAAGGTATCAATAAAACAGAATATGTTGAAACTGGTGAGCTTCAAAAGGTAATGAATGTAAGGATAGTTGGTAACAACTTTATAAGTGATGATGAAATTAAAAATTTAATCGTAACCAAGCGTGGATCTTATTTCACTAGAAATTCTGTGGTGCAAGATTTACAAAGTTTGTTTAAAACAGGATATTTTATTAAATCTTCGATCGAGGCGCAGCCGGTTTTAGTCGATGGTGGCATTGAGCTTAATTATTATTTAAAAGAAAATTCTTTAGTAAAAGATGTTTACATTCTAGGAAACAATACTACAGACAAAGTTAATGCTTATGAAATGGTGGCTGATCTTATTGGAAAACCACAGAGTATCCCAAATACTTCTAAAAAGCTAAGAGAAATTGAGGAAGCTTATTCTGCAAAAGGTTTAGTTTTAGCGCGTATTAGTGATATAAGCTGGGACCCTGATTCGGGTATTTTTAGAATTTATGTAGCTGAAGGAAATATTTCTGAAATTGAATTTGAGGGAAATGGAAAAACTAAAGAAATTTATCTTAGAAAGCTAATTGGGCACACGAAAGCAAATGAACCATATAATGAAAAGGTTTTCTTAAAAGACTTTAAACGTTTAAGAGGTACAGGCTACTTTAAAGACGTTAAACGTGAACTCATTGCAGATGAGGGAGCTGAGACTTATAAATTAAAGATTGTTTTAGAAGAAACAAAAAATACTAAGCTTGGAGTTGGTGGTGGAGTCAATACTGGTACTGGTGTTTTTGGTAATGCTTCACTTAGAGTGGGTAACATTAAAGGTGAAGGTCATAACCTAGATATTAATGGTGTCTTCGGAACAGGTATTGGTGCAAATGCAGGTTTTAATAATAATGAAGATTTCTTTAGAGCAGCCACTCAGACTAGGATAAGTTCTAGTTATGCTATTCCATATTTCAAGAATTCACAGAATACTGTAAGAGCCTTCGGGAATTATGTTTCAGGTAATAACTTTCAAGTTGACTTCTCTGAGCAAACTGCCTTTGGTGGTGGACTTGGTCTTTCTAGAACCTTTGGGCTTTTTGATAATCAAAGCTTGAATTCAAGTTTGAGTTTTAATTTTTTAGATCTTAATGGTGCAGATGACTCTAACTATATTAGTAGTTTAGTTGATGGTTTATTAGAAGAAGACGGCTTAGACCCAGATAAAGTTAGAAATAATCCAGGGATTAATGAGATTGATAATCTAAGAAGAGCTAGGAGGAACGCTCGTGACACTAGAGAAGAGCAGCTTGTCTCTGGTAACTTTGTGAACCTTCAATCAACTTACACTTTTCGTAATTTAGATTCAAATGATAGACCGAGAAAAGGGTGGAGAACAAGTTTCACTGCTGAGCCAGTCTTAGGTTTTGGTGATATTAATTCACACACTAAAGTTAGGGCGAGTGTTTCACGTTACTTTGCTTTACCTAAAGATAGTAGTATTTTGATTAATGCTAGGGTAGGACACCAGCTTTTAGGTGATATCCCACGTTTTAATCAATTCCGTTTAGGGGGTGTTAGTGGTGTTCGTGGTTATTTGACTTTATCGCAGTTAGGTTTTGGTAATTCACTTGCGATTGGTACTGCTGAAATTAGAACTCCGATTTATAACTTTGTGCCAAGGCTGAAAAGAATTAAATTGTTTAGATCAGTGGATGTTGCTGCCTTTTCAGATTTTGGTTTAGTTAGCGGAGAAAATACTTTTAATAACATCACAAATAGATTAAGCCGCGCTTGGTCTGTAGGTTTTGGTCTTAGAGTTGCGTTACCATTTGTTGGGCGTATAAGAGTGGATGCGGGTTTCCCACTTGTTGAAGCTCTTACCAATAATCAATTCTTTAGATTTAACTTCGGTCCTGCGGATAGATTTTAATTTTCATAACAAGCTTTTAAAATTTTCATGAGCTTTGATTAGACTTGCTGCTGCGCCCCATCTTCGATGGGTCCCTAAGCTCGCAGCAAATCTAATCAAACTCACGAAAATCATTCTAAAAATATAACGATATGAAAATTAAAATCTATCTCATGCTGACGTTTTGATGTGCTAAGATGATGCACAATGTCTGAAACTGGTCAAGATGTAGTTGAAAATAACGAAAACGCAGTCGTTGCCCCAGATGCTGGTGCTGAAGAAGTGTATATTGAGCTTAATGAAGAAGCTCGTGTTGGTTTAGCTTTATACCTAGACGTAATGCAAAAAGGTGTGGTTTCTAAGAAAGGAACTAAAATCCCTTTACTAAGTACTAAAAAGATTTCTAAGATGGCTGAGGTGAACCCTAAGCAAGTATCTAAAAGTTTTGATCGCATGAGAACTAAAGGTTTTATCATGAACGATGAAACTGGTGATCTTTATATCCCTGATATTATCGCTTTTGAGGACTGGTTAAAGTCTGAAGGCGCTGTAATCGACTAAATAAGGATTAAAAATGTCAAACGAAGCTCTGATGGTTAAAGAATCTACTAAAAACTCTAGAGAGATTCCTCATCTTTATGGTGAGAACTATCATATCTTAGATGATAATTACCTAAGATCTAGACTTGCTTATTTATCACAAGCTAAATGTAAACAACCTGAAGTTAATCAAATTATTACTGATTTATATGCTCAAATGGTTAGGCATGTAATTAATAACGAAATTCCTACTAAAGAAGTAGAAGTTGAGACTAGAATGGCTGAACTTAGTCCAGATGGTATCTGGAAAGGTGAGGTTATTGATCCTGAGACTAAGCTGGTTACAGTTAATATCGCAAGAGCTGGAAGTTTGCCAAGTCAAGTTTGCTTCGATACGTGTAACTTAGTTTTAAATCCTGATCTTGTTCGTCAAGATCATATGTATATGGCTAGAAAAACTGACACTGAAGGTAAAGTTGTCGGAGTTGATTTTAGTGGTAATAAAGTAGGTGGATCTATAGAAGATTCACTTGTTATATTTCCTGACCCTATGGGAGCCACTGGGGGCTCTATGGTAGAAGCTGTTAACTTTTATAAGAACTCTACTTTAGGGACTGCTAGAAAGTATATAAGTCTTCATTTAATAGTAACTTCTGAATATATAAGAAGAATGAAGAAAGAGGCACCAGATTTGATCGTTTATGCTTTACGTATTGACCGTGGAGCTTCCTCTGATAAGGTTAAAAACTCTATTCCTGGTGAGTTTATTGAAGAAGAGAAAGGTTTAACTGATATTCAGTATATAGTTCCTGGAGCTGGTGGTTTGGGTGAGCTTATAAATAATTCTTATTGTTAGATATGGGAGAGGCTCAGGGGGTAAATGGAATCAATCATTTTCAGATCCAAGGTTCTCATGGCTCACAGTTAAATCATTCTGTAAATCGTCAAATTATAACCAATATTGAAAACAGGGTTAGTAAAGGTGATAAGCGTGAATTCACCCTTTCAGAATTTTTACCTAAGGAAAATGGTAATTATTTAGCTTTTAGTATTTTAGCTTTGAAAAATGACTTAAGGTCTCTTGCAGATAGACATAGTTTGAAATTTACTCCCACCAGTAAATTGTTAATTAATCATGATTTAATGAAAAACTATCCATTTACTAATAAGCAAGAACAGAGAGTGTTTGAAAGAATACTACAGATATTACCCGATAATAAAGGTGTTATAAATGAGGTTAATATATCTGAGTTAAATGGTTTCGAGAGTTCACTTCTCTCTAGTGCAATAAATATTTTATTGAAAGATAGTATCTTAATTCCAGATTATCAAATTAATACTAAAAATCAATTTGATAATCAAGATTATAAATATTTGCAAGTATTGACATTAATTTCTAAGCAGCCTAATAAACGAATAAATTTTGTGACATTGAAAAATACTTTAGGTGGCACTGAAGAAGAGTTAATTTTAGCTTTGCAGGAGTTACTTAAGAGTAAAAAAATACGAATTCAAGAACCAAATGGCAATGGACCAACTTACTTTTCCCTCAATTAAATATCAAAATACTCTGCTTCGAGAGTATCTTCGTCTTTAATGTCAAAGTGTTGTTTGGCAAAATTTTCATTTACTCTCGCTATTAAATTTGAAACTTTGTTCTTTTCTATGTTATTTAAATAGATGAAATGATTTTTACTCTCTTCTAGTGTAGAAGCAAAATAATGTTCAGAGTTTGCGATATCTTTTTCGTTAAGATAATCTATTAATTTATTTTGTTCTATCGTTGGTCTTTTTTCAAGAACAGCAAGTAGCCTTTCAAGGTCACCATTATCATAAAATGAACCAGCATTATTAATATAGTCTATAGTCTGGATTATCTTTTCTGTTGAAGCAGCCTCGATAGGTATACTTTTCTCCATTAATATCATAAGGGAAAAAGGGTCTGGAGCTGCATAAACTAAATCAGCAAAAGCATTTTTATCAACAAGACCTAGTTTTACTCTTAAATCAATATTTTTTATTAGTTCTAAGTTTGCATCCGAATCAGCAATATTTGCTAAAAAAGATTTCTGAATATAATCATTACTATCATGGCTTGGGGTAAATCTATCGTTGTTAAATATAGTGCTAGCTTCATTCATTTTTAGGTGTTCTATGAGCTCTGTTTTTGTTATAAGTAAGAACAGCTGTTTATTTTCTTCGAATGTATTAATTACTTTCTCAGAACAAAATCCAAAATGTTCAAGGTCATTTTTTGTTAAAGGATCTGAGTACTTAAAACCTTTTTCAATATCTGGTTTACCATTAAGTTTTTCTTCTGCTCTTCTTCTCGCACCATATATTAGATGTCCAAATTCATGGTCATTTACTTCTTTTGCAATTTTCATTTCAGGTGAATTTACTGGAATTAATGGATCGTAAATTGATGCACTTGGGCCTGCAAGTATCGTGTAGGGTTCCATTTCTTTTCCATTTGTTCTGACAGTTGCTTTTTTTGTTGCAAAAAAATTATCTATAGCTTTGTCCTTCATTTCAAGGAATCCAAATGTTACCCCTGGAGCATTATTTAAAAGACTAATTTCAACAGTATCAATGTGCTTATCAATTATTAGTGGGTTAATATCCATGATTTTTCCTATTTGTAAGTTAAGCGTGAGATGTTTTTTAAATAACCTTGCTGTTTTTTGAATCTTTTCATCTAAAGTTAAGTTGTCTATAGATTTATCTATATTACCTTCATCTGCTAACCAGAGTAATTGTTGCCATTCTATTTTATTGCTAGGAATTTTGATTGTATTCTCTGGGAGACCCCATAGTTCAGTTCCAGTTTCAATTGCTGCTTCGAAGGCATCGGATAAGGCTCCATTAAATTCTTGCTCTTTCTCTTTAAAATCATCTGTTATGCCATCTAAAATTTTAAACTGATGTTCATTTAATCTTTCTTCAAATTCAGCCCTTATAAAGTTTCGAATCTGATCGGGACTGGTTTCAGGATTTTCCCTGAATTTATCTTGAATCGCTTTTGTAGCTTGGATTCCACCTAGCGAAAAATGATAATAAGAGCTAATTTTTAAAAGTGCAGCTTCTTTTCTTTTATTTGAGCTATTTATTGTTTGATAAAGAGAAATATAATCTTCTGAAGGTGCGCTTAAAACAGAAGCTTTTTCATGTTCAAGTTCAGCATTAATTACTATATCTTTCTCTTCTACTAATTGAATAACCTTAATTGGAGGTTGACTCGTAACGTCATTAACTATCTCGACTTCCCCTATCTTTTTAGGTGTTATACTCCCCACTGGGCTTGGCATATTTAATCTAATATGATCATTTGTTCTCACTTTTAAGATCCCATAAATTGTATAAATATATAGTTAAAAGTAGTACTTTATTGACATGTTTAAAATAATTTCTAAAGATCTATCAATTTTTTCTAAAAATTATTTCCCTTAACCAAAACTTAAAATTCATCCAGTATACCCTTAGTGTAGGTTGAAGGTTAAACAATTTTTTTAAGTGACAAACAATTGAATTTAATAACTAAGTAAGAATAGTTAAGGAATAGGAGAAAAAAATGGCAACATACTCATCAGTACCAGTAGTTAATGCAGCAGAGCGGCTTACAGACGCAAATTCACTCGTTACTCAAGTTCAAGCAGATCATGCGTTTGCAGAACAACTTCTTCAACAAGCTATTCTCGGTCATGGTGACCAACAGGCGGCTAGACAATTAATGAGTACTACTAGTCAATTGATGGGTTTATCTAGAAATAATCAGCAATTTTGGTTAGAAGTTGCTAAAGGTGATAAAGATCAGTACAAAAAAGAAATGGAAATGATCAAAAAATCATAATTAGAGGTTTAAAACTAGGTCGATTATTGAATATAAGGTATAGGCGGAAAAAATGTCACAATTTGAAGAACCAAATTATATAAACTGGAGAGTCCAGCACATGTTTCAGAGTAATGCTCAGAAATATATAATGGCTGCAAATTTTCAGGACATTTACCAACTTACTAAAAGAACTGGAGAAATCCGAGTTCAAATGGATAAAGTGAAATTTAGAGCTGAAGGAATTGGTGGTATGTTAGGTATTGCTGGTGGTGCTCTAGGTGGTCCTTTAGGTTCGATCATAGGTTTTGGAATTGGTAGATCAATTGGATCTTATGTAGGTAAAGTAATGGCTAATAGATACTATGGTCAAAACTACGATACTATTAATGAAAATTTAGTACTTGCCCAACAAAGAAATTCACAATTGAATTATCAATACGCAACACATAATGCACTTGGTGAAATGTTAGACACCATCGTTATGAACGAGAAGAAAGATCAGGATAAGATGATTCAAGACGTTCTTGTGTTGTAATAACAATTTGACTCACACCCACGAAAATCCCTTGCGCTCCAATTGTAAGGGATTTTCTTTTTTTTCTAGAAGATTTATAGAGTTTGGCTTAATATATCGTGAATATTAATATTACCCATTAAGTAAGCTATTCGAGCTTGGGCTACATTATATGTAGTGACATCATTTATGTAACGACTTTGACTATCAAAAAATTCACTTTCTTTTTGAGTTAAGTTTGCAAAAATTTCTAGGCCATTTTCATATCTAAGTTTTGAAAGTCTTAAAGCTTCTTTTGAAGCTAATAGTTCTTTCTCTGACGCTAAAATTGAAGATTTTGCTTGTTGAAAACGTATATATGCTGTTCTTAGTTCAGTCTCAATCCGTCTTTCTTCTTTTTCTAAAGCTAATTTTGCACGTTCAATTTCGTTACGTGATTTCATTAAATCACTGAAACTTCCTACACCAAGGTTTTGACCAATTTCAAAATTAACAAAAAATCCAAATGTATCAATGGTCGCAAGCTCACTTAAATCAGGACCATTTCCAGCTTGCTCTGCATACAAGTCTAGTTTCGGTAAAAAGTCACCAATCTTTGATAAACCTTGGTTAAATGCGGCCTTCTTAAGTGAAATATTTCTTTTAATTACAGGGTTTTGCTCTTTAGCCTGTTCTATGAAATTTTCCATATTTAAATCATCTGGTACTAATTTATAGATAGAAATATCTTTATCTTGTGCTTGAATTGTTGCTGTTAGAGGGTATCTTAAATGGTTTGCTAAATCGATCTCGGAGATTCTAAAATTAGCTTCAGCATCAATCAGTTCTTTGTGAACATTTGCGACTTGGGCTTCAGCTTGCATTAAATCTAGCTTGGTACCAGTGCCAGCATTAAAAAACTTTTTGCTTAAATCTAAATTTAATTCAGCACTTTTAAGTGCTTTTAATTTACTAGCAACTTGTAACTGAGAGTTTAGAAGTAGGTTATAAAGTCTTGCAGATTCATAAAGGGTTAAATTATATACTTCTTCTTCTTGATCCTCTGCTGCTCTTCTATAGTACTTTTCAGCCATCGTTAGAAATAAAGTAGTTCCACCATTAAAGGCCCTGTAATCAAAGCGTAAACCTCTTGACGCGATACGCTCATCAATTGGTGCTTGGAAGCCTGAGTTGATGAAGAAAGTACCGTTTAAGTCTCTACCACCAAAGTTAAAAGAAAAGTCAGGTAGGTTGTCAGAGAATTTTTCCCAAAATTGCCATTTTGCAATCTTACTATCAAGTTTTGCAATACTTAAATCAAGATTATTTAGAATAGACTCCTCTAAAACCTCTTCAAGGCTTAGTTCTGAAGGTTTGACAAAGTCTACATCTAGAGAAATGGGATCAAAATTATTCGCTTCAATCTTTCCTTTGAAAAATAATTTTTCAAATTTTATTGGTTTGAATTCTTGGCTTAGTATCGGGTTTAAACGAAGTTCTTGTTCTATTATTACGGGTGCTTCTTCCTCATCAGTAATAACTTCTTTTTCAACTGATACATGAAGAGTTTGGGGTGGTGGTTGTAAGAAATTAGGTATGTCTTTTTCAGCATAAACAGAACTACTTAGACCGACTAAGGCTATAAAAGTTAATATTCCTGCTCGTCTTCGTTTATACAAACCTATAGTCATTCTATAATAAATACAAATGCAGATCGTTTTTTTTGCTACGCCTGATTTTGCGGTTCCTTGTCTTCAACAGTTGATTTCTCATCCAGCTATGAATGTACTGGCTGTGGTTACTCAACCAGATAAACCGGTTGGTAGAAAGCAAAAGTTAACGCCACCTCCAGTAAAAACTGTTGCTAGTGAGCATTGTATACCAGTCTTTCAACCAGAAAAGTTAAGCTCAGATGAAGAATTGATTGATAAATTAAGGACTTTTAATCCTGATGTCTTTGTTACTGTCGCCTACGGGCAGATCCTAAAACAAAACGTTTTAGATATTCCTAAAATAGGAGTAGTTAATTTACACGCAAGTATCTTGCCAGCCTATAGAGGTCCAGCGCCTATTAACTGGATGCTAATTAACGGTGAAGAAGAAATCGGCGTCTCCACAATGTTCAGTGACAAAGGAGTGGACACCGGTCCTGCGATCGATAGCATTAGTATGATTTCTGATTTGAATGAAAATGCAGCGTCCTTGACTGAAAGAATGTCATTGGTGGGAGCTGATTTGCTCTTAGAGTCTTTACTTAAGTTAGATGATGCTTTGAAAACTAATACTAATAGAGATTATCTCGCTATTAAAAACCAATTTGCTAAAGAGCAAGAAGGATATGAAGAATTAGATGTATCTAAAAAGCTTGCTCCATTTATGACTAAAGATTTAGGGGGAATTGATTTTTCTGCTGAAGAAATATTTTATAGCTCTCCTAATCCTAGGCAGGATTTTTTCAAGTACTCTAAGCCTAACTCAGCTAAAAATATTCACAATATGGTTCGTGGAACTTATCCATGGCCTGGTTCATTCTTTATGTACCAGGATGAAAAGATTGTTATTACAGAAACTGAAATTCCTTTTGTGAAAGCATTTTTAGAAGCTGATAGTGAAACTAAAAATTATCAATTAGCTGAGATCGTTAAGATTGACCATAAAATTGGTTATATTTGGATTCAAACCCAGGATGGGGTTTTGCAGATAAATAAGCTTAAACCTGCTGGGAAAAAAGAAATGAAAGCAAGTGACTGCTTAAACGGTCTTAGGCTTAAAGAAGGTGATAGCTTAATTTAAGCTTTGTTTCCTATACCCAGTATTTTAATTACACCAAGAGTGATGAAATAAAGTCCTAGTAAGGCACAGGCAAGTATAGACATGGTCAGCGGGTCAGGAGTCGGTGTTATAAACGCTGAGATTACAAATGCTCCCATGACGACATAGCGCCAAATTGAGAATAACTGTTTTAGGGTAACTATCTTAAAGAAACAAGCTACTAGAAGTATTATTGGTAACTGAAAAGATAAACCTGAGACGAATAGCAGTGACAGAGTAAGATTTACAAAGTGTTCAATACCGTATCTACTTTCAATTGCTCCAGAGTTGAATCCTAGGAGGAAACCTAAAAGAGGAGGGAGTATAAAATAAAAAGCAAAGCAAGTCCCTAAAAGAAATAGAAAAGGGGCAAAGTAGAATATAATTCTGATAATTTTATACTCATGTTTTTTTAAACCTGGTTTTAAAAAAGAAAATACCTGTGAACTTAAGACTGGGGCAGTGATTAAGAGTGCAACAAAGCCAGCGACTTTAATACTAGAGAACAAAGATTCTCCTGGTTTTAACTGAAAGAAGCTAGAACCACTAGGAGCTCTGGTTTCAAGAAAAGTTAATAAGCTCTCTGAAAACTGAAATGCGACTATAAAACCTATGGCAAGCGTTGCTAGAACTATAAATGCTCTATTTCTAATTTCCTCTAAATGCTCAGTTAGATCTTTTTTCTTAGGATCATAAATTCCATCACTGTCTTTCACTTCTTCGCTTTCTTCAGTGTAGATATTATTTTCTTTTAAATAGTCTTCTCGGTTTTTTTCTGGCTCAGGCATTTTAGGCTATTCTCTAATTAGCTATTTGATTTTTACTTTAATATATATGCCCGATAAAGTTAAGTTAAAGGATTCAATAAAGAAAAATGATGGTTGGTGGGCCACTATTTTTGCGGCACCCCTTGCAAACAAAATTCTTTATTTTTTAGCTGATATCAAGGGAATTACTCCAAACCATCTGACATTTTTTTCTTTATTTCTGGGTTTACTAGCTTCCTGCTGCTTTTTTATTCACGATACTAAAGCCATGATTGGTGGTGCGATTTTAATACAGGCCTCTTTTATTTTTGATTGTATGGACGGTCAGTTGGCTAGATATCGTAATTTAAGTTCTAATTTTGGGGCCTGGTTAGATAGGGTTTCAGATCGTGTAAAAGATTTTTTTTATTGCTTTTTTCTAGCACTGGGTTGGTTTTTAAAGCATCAAAGTGCTGAAACTATATCGATTAATTTCAGGGTATTTCAGGTGAGTTTTGAAGCCTGGATGATTTGGCCATTATCTATGATTAGCTTCTTTAGCCTTTACCTGATTGACTATTACGTTAATCAAGATGTGAAATTAGAAAAAAGCGAGCAAGTATTTTTTGAATCTCATGACTTAGTTGAAAAAAAATTTTTCAAGTTATTTTTGAAGAAATTTATGAATTTTGGCTTATTTGTGTATGAAAAAATCCCGATATTGCGCTTTAACATTGGGGAACAGGCACTTTTGCTTAGCTTATTTACCTTTTTTCAGAACACGCTTGGCTTGTTTATATTTTTTTCGTTTTTAGGCGTTTTTTACTGTTTTTACTGGCCTTTTGCAAAAATTCGAGGCTATACTTTAGAAAAAAAATAAGGCTATTTTTCGCTTCTGGAGCTGGAATTGTTCCGGATGATACCCCAAAGAGTTCCGACATTAACCTTTTTTTAAACATTTTTTCGTGCAAATTGGCAAGTCGATTGCTATGATTGTAAATCCACTGAGGGACACACCTCACTGGCAAGTAAGCTGAAAACTGAATAATACCTATTTACAAACAAGAACATCATTTATTTGATGTGATCTCGTTAATTCAATTTTGAGTAGATCAGGACAATTGTCCATTTATGATTTTTATAAAAAGTCATGGAGAGTTTGATCCTGGCTCAGGACTAACGCTGACGGTATGCCTTACACATGCAAGTCGAACGGAAAGGTCTCTTCGGAGATACTCGAGTGGCGGACGGGTGAGTAACACGTAGGAATCTGCCTCTAAGAGGGGGACAACCCAGGGAAACTTGGGCTAATACCCCATATGGCGCGAGCTGAAATGATTTTTCGCTTAGAGATGAGCCTGCGTTTGATTAGCTAGTTGGTGGGGTAATAGCCTACCAAGGCGACGATCAATAGCTGGTCTGAGAGGATGATCAGCCACAATGGGACTGAGATACGGCCCATACTCCTACGGGAGGCAGCAGTGGGGAATTTTGCGCAATGGGCGAAAGCCTGACGCAGCAATACCGTGTGTGGGAAGACGCCCCGTGGGGTGTAAACCACTGTCAGGAGTGAAGAATTTGACTGTAGCTCCAGAGGAAGCACCGGCTAATTCCGTGCCAGCAGCCGCGGTAATACGGAAGGTGCAAGCGTTGTCCGGATTTATTGGGCGTAAAGAGTTTGTAGGCGGCTTAGTAAGTCTGAAGTGAAAGAATGGAGCTCAACTCCATCCACGCTTTTGAAACTACTAAGCTAGAGAATGTTAGGGGTGAGTGGAATTTCCAGTGTAGCGGTGAAATGCGTAGATATTGGAAAGAACACCGGAGGCGAAGGCGGCTCACTGGGACATTTCTGACGCTGAGAAACGAAAGCTAGGGGAGCGAAAGGGATTAGATACCCCTGTAGTCCTAGCCGTAAACGATGAATACTAGATGTCATGGGAATCGACCCCCGTGGTATCGTAGCTAACGCGTTAAGTATTCCGCCTGGGAAGTATGCACGCAAGTGTGAAACTCAAAGGAATTGACGGGGACCCGCACAAGCGGTGGAACATGTGGTTTAATTCGATGCAACGCGAAGAACCTTACCAGGACTTGACATCTACAGAGTCAGATGGAGACATTTGAGTGCCTTAGGGAACTGTATGACAGGTGCTGCACGGCTGTCGTCAGCTCGTGTCGTGAGATGTTGGGTTAAGTCCCGCAACGAGCGCAACCCATGTCGTTAGTTGCTAACATTTAGTTGAGCACTCTAGCGAGACTGCCGGTGTTAAACCGGAGGAAGGTGTGGACGACGTCAAGTCATCATGGCCCTTATGTCCTGGGCTACACACGTGTTACAATGGTTGGTACAACGAGTTGCTACCTGGTGACAGGATGCTAATCTCTTAAAGCCAATCTCAGTTCGGATTGTAGGCTGCAACTCGCCTGCATGAAGTAGGAATCGCTAGTAAACGCAGATCAGCATGCTGCGTTGAATGTGTTCCCGGGTCTTGTACACACCGCCCGTCACACCACGGAAGTCTGTAACACCCGAAGCCGGTGATCTAACCCTCTGGGAGGAAGCTGTCTAAGGTGGTGCCGATGACTGGGGTGAAGTCGTAACAAGGTAGCCGTACCGGAAGGTGTGGCTGGATCACCTCCTTTTAAGGAGTAGGGCTCAGCCCGAAGGTCGATCGCGATGAAACTAATGAGTTATTTATTTAACTGATCAACTCAAACCTCATTAGTGGAGCGTTCTAGCGAGATCAGGTATTATTCAGTTTTCAGTTTACAATTTAATATTAATTAATCTGAAGTATTTTACTTCAGATATGTTAGTTTTTATGTGTTTTTAGTACATAATATATAAACAAGTGATTATTAAAGCAGGATATCAAGAAAAAGCACCAGCGAAGATAAATCTTTATCTGAACATACTTGATAAGAAGTTTTATCCACGTGATGATGGATACCATAATCTTAAGACTGTTTTTCAGGCCATTGATTTATGTGATGAGTTAACCGTAGAATTTGAAGCTTTAGTAGCTCAATCAGTTAATTTTAATTACGAGATAGAATTTAAATCTAATTCTAAAGAAACTGAATCCTTTGGTGATGATAATTTAATAAACCGAGCGACTAAGCTCTATTTTGAAAGAATGAATCCAGTTGTTTTAGAACAAATTAGGGTTTTAAAGATTTTTATAAACTTAAATAAGAAAATACCTATTCAAGCTGGGCTTGGTGGAGGTAGTGCTAATGCTGGAGCAATGCTCAGGGTTTTAGATCAGTATTTTACTGAGAACTACAACTACACTATGGCATCTGATCTTTTAGAAGAACTAGCTCTTGAGTTAGGGTCAGACGTACCTTTCTGTTTAAATTCTGTAGAGAAGCCTCGAAGATATGCTGAAGGACGTGGAGAAAAGTTCTCTGAGCCGAAAATAGCTTTAAACCCTAAGGAGATGTCTAATTTAGTTATTATAAAGCCAGATTTTGGGATTGAGACAGCTAAAGCTTACGAGATTTTAAATAGGCACGCGGAGCGTGCAAGAATGAAAAAAATAACAGGTCTAGTTTTTAATAAAGATCCTGCACTTATGACTATGGAGAGTAAGGAAACTATCAGTGAACTTTTTAATAACTTCGAAGAGGCTTTATTTCCTGAGTATCCAGTTTTATCTCAAATCAGAGACACTCTAAAATCTAGACTATTTGCAAAGAAGGTTTTGCTTTCTGGATCAGGCTCAACTATGCTTGCTTTTTACCCTGAAGATATTGGTAATTTGAACAATTTATATAGAAAAGCTAAGGAAATATACGAACCTAAAAATTATTCTGTATTTAAGTGTAAGTTTTTAGATCCATGCTAAATTTACATATGCATGGAATTTGTAAAACGTAATTTTAAGGTAATCCTGATTGGCTTATTAATTATTTGGTCAGTCTCTAACATCTTTAATTTTCAAAAAAGTGCTGATCTTACAGAGGATGTAAAGAAAGAAGCTAATTTTAGTGTTTTTGGTTATTCTGCTTTCTCTGATTTAAGTTTAGGCTTAGATTTAGTAGGTGGTTCCCAATTCGAATTCCAGGCGCTTCCTAATAAACAGGTAGAAAAAATCACGCCTGATATCATGGCAGGTTTGGTAAAAGTTTTTGAAAATAGAGTTAATGCTTCTGGAACTACTGAAGCTGTGGTTCAGCAAGTTGGAAAGGATAGAATTTTAGTTGAGATTCCTGGTGTCGACCCTGAGCTTGTGAAAAGAAGACTTTTAGCTACAGCTTTCTTAGAGTTTAAAAAACTTGGAGATAAAGGTGAGTGGGTAAACACTGGCATCACTGGTGCTGATTTTAAAAGAGCACAAGCAGCTACTGAAGGTGGTTTCAACTGGATAGTTTCTTTTGATTTAAAACCAGCAGCAGCTAAAAAGTTTGGTGATTTAACTTCTGGAATGATTGGAAAGCCTTTGGCTATCTTCTTAGACGGAAATCTTATTTCTGCTCCAGTTGTAAGAAGTGCTATTACAGCAGGTTCTGGGCAAATCTCTGGGGACTTCTCCGTTGAAGAAGCGCAGGACCTTGCTGTTCAATTAAACGCTGGTGCACTTCCAGTTCCTGTAAAGATTCTTACAGAAAGATCTATTAGTGCAAGTCTTGGTAAAGAATCAATCGCTAAAAGTATGAAAGCCGGCTTATTTGGATTTTTATGTGTAATCTTATTTATGCTTTTTACTTACAGATTTTCAGGTTTAGTTGCTTCTTTAGCTTTAGCTATATATGTTCTTTTAGCTCTTGCAGTATTTAAAGGAGCTGTGACTCTTACCCTAGCAGGGGTTGCAGGTTTTATATTGAGTATCGGTATGGCAGTAGATGCTAACATTCTCATTTTTGAAAGAGCGAAAGAAGAAATGAGATCAGGCAAGTCAGTTTATATAGGTCTTAGAGATGGTTTTGAAAGAGCATACACTAGCATTTTTGACAGTAATATGAATACTTCAATGGTTTGTTTAATTCTTATTATCTTTGGGACTGGGATTGTGAAAGGTTTTGCGATTACTTTATTAATAGGTGTTGTTTTAAGTTTATTTAGCTCATTATTTATTACTAAAACTCTTTTATTTTCAAGTGTTGATATCTTCAAAATTAAAGAAACTAAGATGTTTAGTTAACCGAATTGTATACCTAGAAACTCATCATTGAATGCAAGAGGTGTTCTTAGACCTGAGTTTCTTGCGTTGATGATATCGATATTATCTCTTTCACTTAGTTTTTTACCTTGATTTTGTTCGTGGATTTCAATTTCTTGATTTAAACCAAGACTTGCAAGTACAGCTTCTTTATCACTATTTTCATCTATGTAAGCTGTGATTTCTTCAAGAGTTGCTCCTTTTGCCATTAACTCTGCAATTTCACGTGGTACACCTTCGAGTTGCATTATTGTTTTCACTCTTGCTTCAAATGATGGTGAGGATTGCCCAGCTGGAGTTGGGGCTAAGCCATGCTCTCTTGCAAATTGAGCGTTTGCTATCTGTTGTCCCATTGAAGTTCTATGATCTGAGTTAGTTGATGAAAGACTACTGCTCCTACTATCAATTGATGGCTGGTAGTCATATTTGATTTTCAATTGCTGTATTGTAGAATCATTGTGATTAATTTTTTCAACTTCGAAACTACTTAAATCTAGATCTTGTGAAATTTCATCAAAATCACGTGTTCCACCTCTACTGAATTTTTCTTGAAGGAATTCTTTTAAGGATGTATCTTTATTTTCTTCCGGATCTTCTTTGAATATTCTAAATGCAATATCCCGGTCTGTTAGAACGTATTTAGCTGTTTCACTTAACTTGGAATTTGGATCATTCGCTGCTCTTTCTGTGATGAAAGCGACTATACCATCTGGTAGTTCACCTGTTTCTTGAAATATCTTATAATCTTTTTCAAGTTGCTCACCATATTTTTGCTTTTCTGGATCGTCAGAGTTTTTCAAGTCCTGAATGTATTGATACATATCTTCGCTAAATTGTTTTTCCTCCTCTTCTGTCATGCTATCTATACGAGCTTGAGCTTCTTTTCTTGCCCTCATTCTTTCTTCAACAACTTCTACGTCTTCTTGAGATGCTCCCTTCTCTATTAGTTGGTCACGAAGTTTCTCATCTTCTTCAGCTCCTCTTCCTAATTCTTCAGATAGTCTTCCTCTATAAATTTTAAAAGACTTCGTTACATTTTCTCTAGTAGCGGCAATTCCTTCTGTTGCAGATGTTTGCCCAGTATTAATTGTTTGTGCTTTACTGTCACCAGTAACATTGATTTTTTCTCCTATATTAGCTACGTGAAGTCTATCAAGTTCCTGAAACCTTTCAAAGTCTGCATCTAATTTTGCTTGAGCGTCCTCACCCGTGTAGTATGCTTTGATTGATTCTTCTGAACTTAACCTATTTGATAAATCCAAATATTCTACAAAATTATCATCTAATTTGAGATTTTCATGTTTAGAAAAATCTATTTTATCGTTACTATATACTTCTTTAGAGTTGTAGTATTTCCAGGCAGATCTGGTGAAATCAAATGATGCTTGGTCAATAGCATTCTCTCCTTGCCCTTCAATATCAGCTGAAGCTATTCTGTCACCATCTTTTATACCTAGTCCAGGAGGTGATATATCTGAAATAACAGTAGGTGTACTTTTCACTTTAATTGATACACTTTCCCAGATACTATTTGCCTCAAGCATACCAGTTAAACCAGATGCATCATCATATAATTTATTGAAATTATCAACATACGCTCTATTTTCTTTTGAGAGCGATTCTCTGTCTGTGTTGTTGAGGATTGCTATTTCTTGTTCTAGTGTTCCATTTTCTCTGGCAGTAGCTAATCTTTCTCTAGTTTCGATAATTTCTGGACTGTAGACAAAGGTATCACCTGTTTTATCCAGGACTTGAGATACAACTCCATCATTAATTTCCTCAGGTCTATCTAAGCTTAAAAAGCTTATATCAAGATCATCAGGGGTTCCATAAGTTACATTTTCCCAATCATCAATTAACGCTTCAGGGTCGAATGCTGCTTCTGTTTCTCCAGGCGAAGGTGAGCTAGTAAAAGGATCTTCCCCCACACTTAAAGTCCCTACCTCAGCATTGGCAAGGCTTGAAGAAGTAAAAGTATCTTCCCCTCCGGGGTTATCTGAATTTTTATTTATGGATGGGGTTGAATTATTTTCTTCTTCAGCTTTAGCTGCAATAAACTCATCTGCGACACTTACTTCTTTCTCTTTTTCTGTCTCAACCTTAGCCTCAAGATCTTCAGTTTCAAGAGCTTCAATATCTTCTACTGGGTCTATGGGATCTGTTTCTAAAATTTCATCAGATAAAATATCGGTATCTTCAAATAAATCAGGATCAATAGAACTGCTGCTGGTATCAACAGAAGAACTACCACCTCCTCCGCTGCTTCCACCAGAGAGGTTAATTTTAAACTTAAGCTTTATTGCTAAAGGAAATTTCATTACCCCATTTCTTCCCTTAGATCCATTTTTAACTTGAAACCGTTAAATTTTGGTTATAATTGGGGATTTTTTTACTTTAGGCTTCACTAAAGTATAGAATTAGATGATATGGCTAAATTATATAGAAATGTAAATTCTTTGATTGTTCCTACGGGAATCGGCGCACAGATAGGTGGTTTCGCGGGTGATGCCACGCCAGCAGCTAAACTTTTAGCAAAAGCCTCTGATGTTTTAATTACTCATCCTAATGTCATAAATGCTGCTCTGCTTACTGATATTCCCAAGAACGTAGTGGTTTTAGAGGGCTATTTAATGGATAGATTCTTTGCAAATCAGATTCTGTTAAGACTGAATGTGAAACATAAAATTGCAGTAGTAATGGATGTATCAGCCTCTAATCAGGATAAGGAGATCACTGAGAATTGTTTAAATGCAGCTAAAAATGTTTATGGTTTAGATATCATCGATGAAATTTTTTATACAGAAAAGCCAGTAAACGCTAATTTAGATCATTTGCCAGAGCCAGAAATTTTAATGGATGCCTGTAAAAATGCAGTAGATGCTGGAGCTACAGCTTTAGCTGTGATCGTAAAATTGCCTGATCCAGATGATCCGAAGCTTTTAGATAAATATAAAAAAGGGCAGGGCTTAGACCCGATAGGCGCTATAGAAGCGAAGATTTCGCATATGGTTTCACGCCAATTCTTAATTCCATCAGCCCACGCTCCAGTTTTTGATACCCCATATCAGCATGAAGGTGTAGTTGCACCAAGAGTGGCAGCAGAGCACCTAGGTAATACTTATTTGGCTTCTGTGTTTAAATGCCTTCAGCATTCACCTCGTATAATTCCATCTACTGGAGCCTTAAAACTTTTAACCTCAGACTACACAGACCCAGCTGAGTTGAATTTGAAACCAAGTTCAGAGGATCTTAAAGTAAGTCATCTATCAAATTTAGTAGTACCATACGATTGTTGCAATGCTGTGCCGATGATAGAGGCTTCTAATTATGAAATACAACTTCTTACAGTTCTAAATAATCAGACTGTGCTTGATGACCCAGCTGATTTCTATGCTATCCCTCATAGAGTAGTAAATAATTACCTTGAAGCAGCAGGGTATTTGCTTGCTAACACGAAAGATCAAGAATACATCAACCCTAATCTCTTCTATGATAATTAGGGTGTCCTCCCTTGCCCAATTTCTGCTTTACGCAGCTACGGCTTGCTTTTCAACCAATGTCGCTGTTAAAAGTAATTCACCACATCTACTAGAGACAGCTTTAAGCGTTTCACCAGCAAGCACAGCATCTACAGATGCTACTCCCATATCGTGCGCAAGAATTCTATCTCTAGCACTAGGGCTGCCACCACGTTGAACATGACCTAAAATACAGACTCTAAATTCAGCTTCTTTATCACCATTTTCTGCAGCATCTAAGTGAGGTTGAAGTATTTTAGCAAGCTTATCTGCTCCACCTATCTCATCACCTTCTGCGATCACGATAATATCGTGCCCATGTCTACCTATGGTTTCTACTATGGCTCCGATATCAGTTTTGGTCTCAGGAGTTGCGATGTATCTTGCTCCAGAAGCTACTCCTACTGCTTTTGCGATATCTCCAGAGTGTCTACCCATAACTTCTACTATGAAGTGTCTAGAGTGAGCATCTCCCGTATCCCTTAATTTATCAATCGCCTCAACAGCGGTATTAACCGCAGTATCAAAACCTATCGTGTAGTCTGTGCCGATAATATCGTTATCTATTGTCCCTGGAGCACCTATGACAAGCCCATCCCAGACTCCTGTATCTTTATTTGCAAATTCATAAAGTCCAGCATAGCTGCCATTACCTCCACAGCAGATTAATGCTTCAATTCCCATCTCTCGCAGGTTTTGTGCGGCTTTGACCCTGCCTTCATGAGTCATGAATTCTTTTGAGCGAGCTGTTTTTAATATAGTTCCACCTTGTTGGATGATGTTACAAACAGAATCAAAGTCCATGTATTTAAATTGATTTTTTATAAGACCTTTGTAGCCTTCCTCGATACCAAAAACTTCTAAGTCTTTATCCAAGCCGTATCTAACAACTGCCCTAATAAAAGGGTTCATTCCAGGTGCATCACCACCACTTGTCATTACAGCTATTTTTTTGATTTTTTTCATAATTAAATTTTAGCAAGCTATAGCATCGAAAGTAATTGTTGATAAGCAATAGTTACTATTAGTGAGATTGAAGAGATAATAATCCCAGCTTTCAACATATCTCTAGATTTGATGAGCCCACTTGAAAATGCGATTGCATTTGGAGGATTTGAAATCGGAAGAACTATTGCAAATGAACAAGAAATTGCGATTATCATAGCAAGGGTTAAATGATCTGCTCCAGCTGTTTTTAGTGCGATTGGCATGATTAGATTCGCTGCAACGGTGTTGCTTACTATGCTTGAAAGTATTATGGACATTAAAGAAAAAATAATTACTAAAATTATTCCTTGGTGAGAGAAGATTCCTTGAGATAGAAGCCAGTCAGCAAAGCCACTTATCTGTAAGCCTTGTCCTAGAGCAAGACCACCCCAGATTAGAATTAATATATCCCAGCTAAGTATCTTGAGATCTCTACTTGTTAGGTAACCTAAAAAGCTAAATGCTGTGATCGCAAGTAAAGCAACCGCAGCTTCAGGTATGCCGTGAACACCAGAGGTGAGCCATAAAAATATCGTGAGTGAAGCTATGGTTATAACTCCTAATGCTTCTTTAGGGAGTCTTTCTCCTTTAAGTTCAACTTTTATTTCTGTCATTTGAGTTTTGAAAAGTCTGTGAAGGACTATACTTGCGATAAAAAGGCAGATAAGCATTAATGGGAATAACTTAAGAACCCAGAGTGAAAAAGAAACTTTGATACCTTCATTGTTTAATAAACCTAAGGCGATGGCATTCGGAGGGGTTCCTATGGGAGTAGCTATACCACCAATATTTGCTCCAAATGCTATTGCAAGAACTAAAGCTGTTTTAAAAGGATCTTCTTTCTTTAGCGAGTTCAGAAAAGGAGTAATGATCGAAAGCATCAAGGCTGCTGTTGCTGTATTAGAAAGCCACATTGATAAAATCGCTGTAACTAAAAGGAAACCTACTAAGATAGGATAAGGTTTTTTCCCAAAGATATTAATTAATTTAGCTGCAATCTCCTTATCGATCTTATATTTTTCAAAAACTGCTGCTAGCACAAAACCACCTAAAAAAAGGATTATAACTGGGCTTGCAAAAGGAATTAAAAATATTTCGTAGTTAGAGAAGTTTCCAGCTTCTGATGAGCTTAGAAATAAGATTTCTAGAATTATTACTAGAAGTGAGGTTACATGAAGTGGCAGTAACTCTAAAGCCCAAAGTGAGGCTGAGAAAATCGTGATAGCTAGTGCTTTCTTTCCCATAATTGGGCAAGATTCGGGTAACAGAAAAGCTAAAAATGCAGCGAAAAAACAAAAGAGAATATGTAAGTTTTTATTTGCGAGAATTTTTTGGATATTTGTCATCAGTTTAAACCAGCTTTTGCTGATAAATATTTTATCGTCAAGCTATGATTATGGCTATGCGTTTTGATGTCTTAACGTTATTTCCAGAAATAATAAAGTCTTACACGAATGAAAGCATTATTGGTAATGCTTTAGCTGAGTCTTTAATTGAGATGAATAGTTTTAATCCACGTGATTATAGTCTAGATAAGCATAAGAAAGTTGATGCTACACCTTATGGTGGTGGTGCTGGAATGCTTTTACAGATTCAACCTTTTCTGGATTGTTTTTTAGATCTTGCTAAGCAATCAAAAACTAGTTTATGTAATTTGAAGCTTGAGGATTATTACCCAAAGGGTATTGAAAGCTTTGTGTCACCACACTTAAATGACCGTGATTATGAGGTCATCATGTTTTCCCCTCGTGGTGAAAGACTTAATCAGGCTATGATAAAAGACTTTGCTTCAAAAAAACAGATAGTAATGTTATGTGGGCGTTATGAAGGCTTCGATGAAAGACTTAGAAATATAGTGTCTAAGGAGGTTTCTTTGGGAGATTTTGTTTTGACAGGTGGGGAATTGCCGGCACTTACTGTGATTGATGCGGTAACTAGAGTCTTACCTGATGTTCTTGGTGATGATCATAGTGCTATCGCTGAAAGTTTTAATTCAGCTTTAGATATTTTAGAAATTAGTTTAGATGAATTTACCAAGGCTGAAAAAAGCAAGCTTTTAAGTGAATTAGAAATATATGGAGTGAAAGACTTGAATGAACTCGGGCAGACCCAACTCATTGAACACCCACACTTTACGCGCCCAGCTGATTTTCGGTCATATAAGGTTCCAGAGATTTTAAAGTCTGGAGATCATAAAAGAATAGCTCTATGGCGTCTAAAAGAAGCTTTTAGAATTACTTATAATGATAAAGCCAATTTAATGTAAGATTCTATATAGTGGATTTATTTCATATTTTCATTCTGGGTGTTGTGCAAGGTTTAACGGAGATGCTACCGATTAGTAGTTCTGGGCATCTGATTCTTTTCCCGAAGTTTCTTCACTGGGAAGACCCTGGTCTTAACGTTGATGCCTTCTTGCATCTGGGTACTTTACTTGCGATTTTAATTTACTTTAGAGAAGATTTATTAAGCTTGGTTTTTAAGAAAGAAAGAAGAAAATTACTTTTATATATCTTCCTCGCTACTCTTCCTGTCGTTTTCATAGGTTTTTCTGCAAAGCCTTTTATTGAGACCTCAGAGTTACTCCGCTCAAGTAAATTTATTAGTTTTACTTTGATATTTGTTGCTCTTCTAATGTGGTTCTTTGACTGGAGGCTTGAAAGAAGTCCTAAAAAAGAAAGAACATCTGAGAACCTTGAATTCATGGGAATGTTTCGTGTAATCAAGATAGGACTAGCGCAGTGTTTAGCACTTTTTCCGGGAGTATCTCGTTCTGGAATCTGTGCTATTGCAGGTATAGCACAAGGCATGAGCCGCGAAGCGGCTATTCGTTTCGCTTTTCTTTTAGGAAGCCCAGCTATAGCTGGGGCAGGATTGCTTGCGACTAAAGATATGTTAGAGAACTATACTAAGCTACCTGAGATTTATGATTTTAATCATGATCTTCCAGCTCTAGCTGTAGGCTTTATCACTAGCTTTGTTGCTGGATGGATTGCGATTGATTTTCTTATTAAGTTTTTGAATAAGAATAATTTTACGGTTTTTGTTATTTACCGAATCCTTTTAGGGATTGTGGTTTATTTTGTTTAAGCTAATTATGCTAGTCCTGATTGAAGTAATTCTGAAAGATATATTAGCATTGTTTTGACTTCAATCATTGAGGATACTTTAGGGTTTCTATATAAATCTTCAGCGGCTCCACTTGTGGCTGCTGTACCATCTAAGAAAATTATGTTTTTATTTGTAGGTTCTTCGTTCTTATCTTTTAAGGCACTTACATTAAACGCTTTTATATGATCAGGTTGTCCAAATGATGATTGAAGCTCAACTAACCATTTATCTGAATTGTTTTGATCTTCTATAAATAGATTAATTGATGCAGGGGACCCATCGTATGTAGATGTATTTTTTGTTTCAGCAGTTAACACGGTGTATTTTCCATTAAGTAATTCTTTAAGTGAGGAGTCTGTATATTCCTGAGAGAATTGATTAATATCTACAGACTTTTCTTGAAGATACTCTTCTGCATTAAATTTTTGCAATTCTTCTGTTTTAGCTTTGTCTGTTCCTTGTCTTGCTATGGTTTGCAAGGTTTGTTTTATTTCTTTTATATCTTTGGTATTGTTCTCTAACTTTTCATTAATACTTTCAAAGTTTTGCTTCATGAAGCCGAAAACTTTTCCTATATTTTCATTTACTGTACTAAGAGTAATTTCGCCAGGTATGGTTAAGATAATAGTACCTGGATTGTCTTGTTGTCAATACCCTTCTTCTAGGAAGGTAATTTTTATTATCGCTTTAGCAAGATTCCAGGCTTCTGTTTTTTATCATTCTAGTTATTTGTATTTTCAATTAAGTGTGTTTATCTAGCTAATTTAGAAAGTAATTTTTTCGTCTCTTTTTCTGCTGCAAAGCCGGTTCTAGGTTCAATAAGTTTAGAAATTGTATTTGCAATTTCTTTATAATCCTGTGGTATTCCAACAAATGTATTCTTTGAGTTAATTGGTTCTTTTTCTTTTACTAACTTACTAAGATTGAAAGCTTCAATACCTGTAAAGTCCCAGTCTTCCTGCCCAATATTGAATAACCAAGTTTCATTGTTACTGTCATTGATTAGTACAGTGGAATGAATCGATTCATCAGATGAGTTTTTGCTAACAGTTTCATAGGATAGAATTTTCAAGTCATTGTTTAATAGCTTTTTCAAAGCTGACCCTTCAAATTCTTGAAGAGTTTTAGCGTATACTTCATCTGAGAACCATGATTCACTGTTTTGCTTTTTCCATTCTTCAATGTCAAAGCCACGGAATTCATTAATAGCAACAATTTTACTCATATCTTGAAGTAAATTTGGATTCTCAAGTAATGGTTCTAGTGGCTTTTGAACTTTTATTTTGAATTTTTGAAACTCTTTATTTAATTTTTCAAGAGTAATAGGTGGTTGTTGTGATGTAGTTGGAGGAAAAGCCATACTTTTCAGTATATCTTTTAATCCAGATATACTGAAAAGTATTTAGCTTTATGTACTTTTTTATGGATTAATTTACATTTAACTTATTAAAGAGTTCTTCTTTAGCTACTTTAATACCTTCTATTTCCTTTTGAGTGAAGCCTAATTCATTCATTTTTTTAGGAAGTGATTCAAAAAACTCATTTACAATTTCTTTTTTTATTTCAAGAAAGTTGTTGTGATTTTGTTTGTTGTCTTCTTCATTTCTTGAGTAATATTGGAAATTTCTGTCAACAGGCAGATCAAATAGACTACTGTAGAATTCTTGTAATTTTTCTCCAAATTGTTCTTTGTCATTAATTTCTAGTACCTCCGAAGCTCTGCTTGCAAGATCATTAACAGACTCTTTAGCAATATTAGCTGTAAGCCTATCTTTTTGATGATCTGGTATAAAAAGCTTCTGGTTAGAATTCGTTTGATTTAGACTCTTAAGGTTAATAGATTGAGGTAAGACTCCTAGTTTGATTAGTGCATTTTGATTTTTGACAGGTGATTCTAATGGTCTCGTATTTTCACCATTATTCGTCTTTAAGCTTACTTGAGGCTTATTTTCACTATCTGTGCTAGCTAAATTACCAGCTAACTCTCTTTGTTCCTTTCTGTATGCAATTGACTGTTCTAGCTCTTGATAACTAGTTGATCGCTCTGTTGTTGTTCCAGCTAAACTATTATCAGGAGATTCATCAGGAGCAGGATTAGAATTATCAAGGCTCTAGACCATTAAACTTTATGATTCTTTAGAAATTACTAACTCGTACAACTCCTTTTCTAGCTCCTGATTGT
>JABSOS010000002.1 GCA_013216135.1 Candidatus Caenarcanales bacterium | reverse complement strand
GCTTATATTTTGATAATTTCCTGTATGTAAGAATATTCCAGACTAGTTAGATTTATTTTCACTGGTCTAGAGCCTCATAAATTATCACTAGTTTTTTTAAGTTGTTCCAACCCTTTTGTTATTAAATTTTGTTGAGGTTGAATATTTCCTGTTGTTGTCATTTTTTGATGCTCCTATATTTTTTCGATGGGATAACACAAAGCCAATTAAGATAATAATATGTATTATCTGAATTTGTCAATACCTTTTGTTAAGAAAATATAAAAAACTTGATATCTTAATGAAATGTACGAGTTTTATAATAATTTCACTTTCCTCACTGGCTTATGAAACCCTTACATTAAATTAATTGCTAAAATTATAAATATGACTGATTATTCTTTTGATTTAGGTAATCCAGAAGATAGATATGACTCAGGCTATCAATCCCAAGAACAAGGCTTTATTTCTAAAGTATTTTCTTGGATGTTTATGGGCTTACTAGCGACTGGAGTGGTGGCATTTTTAGTAGTTTCTAACCCAATTATTATAAAAACACTATATTCTAGTCCTTTTATGATGATTTTCTTAGGAATAGGAACATTTGCTTTAGTCTGGAATTTAAGCGCTAATATGCATAAAATGACGCCTGCTGCAGCCTCGGCGAACTTCTTTATATACGCTGGCTTAAATGGTGTTTTGCTCAGTTCTATTTTCTTGGTTTACACAGCTCAGTCGATTTTCTCTACTTTCTGTGTAGCTGCTGTGACTTTCGGGGTTACTGCTCTTTATGGGGCTACTACGAAAAAAGACCTTACTAAGCTTGGCAGCCTTCTAGTTATGGCGCTATTTGGTTTGATTATCGCTTCAGTGGTTAATATGTTCTTCCACAGCACTGGACTTGCTAGTTTAATTAACTATGCTGGAGTACTAATTTTTGTCGGCTTAACTGCATATGATATGCAGGCTATAAAGAAGATTGGTCAATCTTATGGCTATAATCCTAACTTTGCGGTTTTGGGTGCGTTGAAGCTTTACTTAGACTTTATTAACCTCTTTATCTACTTGCTTAGAATTCTAGGTGATAGGAGAAGATAAACCTCACTAGTAACAACCACCTGAAGAGTTTAAAGTCTTTGGAGGCTTAAAGCAGTAATCATTATTATTTGAATTTGAAACTATATTATCTTCAAGGTTCATTTCGTTTCTTTTTAAGCCAAAACTGGAATTAGGATGAATTGATAGTAGACTAATAGTTTCTCTTACCTGAGTATCTTTTTTTCGATTGGGGAGAATTTTTGCACAATACCCGATATCAAGAACTTCTTTATTTAGACATTCCATATAATTAGTAGCAGCTTTTCTTTTATTTAGATCTGTATTGAGATTCCCATTAATATCTATTTCAGGCATCATACTTTCTACAAGAGAAGCTAAGGGATCACTTATTGAATTTGCTCCTTTATTAAAGTGGTAGTAGTCATCGGCTCTTTTAAACTCTTGTTTGAGTTTGTCAGTCTCTAGCTCTTCTTGCTCCACTATTCTTGCTTCTTCTTGCCTTTTTTTATCGAAACAGGTTGATGCTTCATCTCCCCATCCAGGATCATAATGAGCATTAATATTACAGCCTTCTTTTAATATAGTTTGTCTTTCGGTCCTATTATTCGTTTCTTTAGGTGAGTTAATTTTATTAACATGAGCAGTGCTACAAGAAGATACTAATCCTAAAGCTAGAAGGTTTGCAGGATTTAATATTTTTGGAATTTTCATAATCTGAATTAATATCTCAATATATTTGTTTACTACCCTATAAAACCAATTAAGATAATAATACGCAGCTCGACAACTTGATATTATTTTAATTATTTTATTCAAGTAAGCCTTTAAGACTTGTTATATCTTTATGAATTTGGATATAATATTTTAGGTAGGATAATTTTCTTGGTGAGGCCTAGTGTCTCACTTTTTTTTAGGAATAATCACGAAATGTACAATATCGGAAAAAACTTAGTAGAAGCAGCAGAGCAGTTAGAGGTTGAAAAGAATATCCCTAAGCATACGTTTATTAAAGCTATTTGTGATGCTGTCGGTGGTGCTTATAAGAAAAAATCAGGTTTAACGAACCAAGACACAGTCCAAGTTATCTATGATGAAGAAACTGGTGAGATTGGTATCTTCGCCCCTAAGACTGTAGTTGCTGATATGAAAGATCCAGCTAGAGAGATTTCACTTGCTGAAGCTCAAGAGTATATTCCAGATGTTGTTGAAGGTGAAGTTTTAGAATTAGATGTTACTCCAGATGATTTTGCTGAATTTGGTAGAATCGCTGCTACCACAGCAAAGCAAATCATGACTCAAAGAATCAGAGAAGCTGAAAAATCTAATCTTAGAGATGAATTTAAACAACGCCAAGGTAACACTATGGCAGGTATTATTAAGAGAATCGAGTATACTATCGCAGGGCAACCTAATGTAGTTGTAGATTTAGGTTCTTTCACTGCTCATATTCCTTTAAAATTCCAGTTATCTAAAGAAACTTATAAAGTAGGTTCAAGAATCAGAGTTTTAATTCTTGAGTATAGAGAAGATAGAAAGGTTCCTATTATCATTGCTTCTCATACTCACGAAAACTTAGTTAAAGAATTATTTGAGATTGAAGTTCCTGAAATCGAAGATAGAACAGTTGAGATTAAGGCTATTGCTAGAGAAGCTGGTCAAAGAACTAAGATTGCTGTTGCATCAGTTAATGATGATGTAGATCCAGTTGGAGCTTGTATCGGTTCTAGAGGATCAAGAATCCAAAATATTTTATCTGAGCTTAAGAATGAGAAAATTGATATTGTAAGATTCTCAGAAGATCCAGTTAACTTTATTTCGAGTGCATTAAGTCCAGCACAGGTTCTAACTGTTGCTTTATTTGATGACGGAAAAGAGAAAAGAGCAGAAGTAACTGTTTCACCTGATCAGTTAAGTCTTGCTATCGGTAGAGGTGGTCAGAACGTTCGTATGGCAGCTAGATTAACTGGCTGGAAGATCGATATTAAAGCGACTGAATTTACACCACCGAGTGAAGATGAAGATTCTAATGCAGATGCAGATTACGAAGACGAGGAGGTCGAAGAACACGTATAGTCGATGAAGAAAGCTGTGTTAAGACTATGTATTGCTTGTCGAGAGCTTAAAGATCGAAAAGAGATGCATAGAATAATGACTGAACATGAGTCAAATACAGTAATATTAAATCCTAATAAACACCAGTTTGGAAGATCGGCATACCTCTGTAAATCTGAACAATGTATAAAAAAAATTAAAAAAAATAAGAGATTCAAAGGGATTTATGAAATGATAGTAAGTTAGAAGGAGATTAATGGTAGCGAAAGACAAAATAAGAATTTATGATTTAGCGAGGGAAACAGTCCCTGATCACATCGTTGATACTAAAATTCAAAAGAAAGTCCAAACTGAAATCACGAAGAGGATTTTAGAAAACGCTCCTAAATTTGGCTCCTATCCTAAAACAGCATCTAGTAGTATTGAAAATACTGTTGCTGAAAGTGTCATTAAAGCTATTGATATTGAATCTATAGTAGGTGAATGCTCAAGTGAATCACCTAAACCTGGTTATGCTATTAAAGCGCCTACTGCTACTAAGTCTTCTAGCCCTAGTTCTGAAGCTGAAGCTCCAAAGAGAAAATTAAAAATTGTTAGAAGAATATCTGCTCCAGTTGAAAGTGCAGAATCAGAAGAAGCTGAAGAAGAAACTACTGAAACTCCTGTTGAAGTTGCTAAAAGTAGTGAAGATGAGACAGAGACTGATATTACTGCTGTTGAAGAAAAAGAAGATGAGTCTATCGAATCTGAAACAGCTGATGAGCCTGAAGAGGAAGCTGAGGCTGTTGCTGAGGAAGAAGCTCCTGAAGAAGAGCAAGAAGAAGCTCCTGAAGAGCCACCTAATGCTCTCTTAAATGATTTTGTTAATTCTTTAAAACCACAAAATGTGGCTAAACCTAAAAAAGACATGCTTAATAAGCCAGGTAAGTCTGTTGGTGATATTAATGTTAAATCACTTTCACTTAATCCTGCTCATAATAAGCCTCAGCAACCATACCGTGTTGCTGCTCCGACTCTAAGAGTTCAAGGTAAAAAAGGTCTTGGTAGATCGAAGAAGCCAGTAGCTCCAGCTGAAGCTAAGCTAAGAAAAGCTAAATCTAAGAAAGTTGAACAGGTAGATGATTCACCTAAAATCTTTAATGTATCGAGTGCCATGACTGTTCGTGAGTTATCTCATAAGATTGACATTCCTGAAACTCAGATTATCACTTACTTCTTTATGAAGAAAATCATTAAAACTGTTAATGATATTTTAGAGAAAGATTTAATCGTAGAGTATTTAGAATCTTTAGATTACTTAGTAAGTACCGACGATGAAGATTCTTTAGACAATGAAGAATTAATTGATACACTAAAAGAAGATGAAACTGAAGGTAACTTAATAACTAGACCTCCAGTAGTTACTATCATGGGACACGTTGACCACGGTAAAACTACTCTAGTAGATTGTCTGAGAAATTATAGAAAGAAAATCGTTGATGCTGAATTTGGTGGTATCACACAGCACATTAGTGCTTACCAAGTTAAAACTCTTGACTATGATGAAAACGAACGTGTAATCACGATCATTGATACTCCTGGTCACGAAGCTTTCACTTCGATGAGAAGAAGGGGAGCGAACATCACAGATATCGTAATTTTAATTGTTGCTGCTGATGATGGTGTTAATCAACAAACCATAGAATGTATCCAACACATTAAAGAAAGTAAAGTTCCTTTCTTAGTTGCTGTTAATAAAATTGATAAAGAGGGAGCTAATGTCGATAAAGTTTATGGTCAATTAGCTGAATACGATATTCTAGTGGATAACTACGGTGGAGCTATAGTTTCTTCTGAGATTAGTGCTTTAAAACAGCTTAATATCGATGATTTATTAGAAAAGATAATTTTAGTTGCTGATGCTGAGCTTTCAGATGAGATTAGATCTAATCCAAATAGACCTGCTGTTGGTAGTGTTATCGAAGCTGAAATGTCTCGTCATCAAGGTACTTTAGCTACTATTCTAGTTCAGAATGGAACTTTAAGAATCGGTGATATTATCGCTGCTGGAGCTGAAAGTGGTCGTGTGAAAGCGATGTTTAATGAAAATAACGAGAAGCTTGAAGCCGCTGGTCCATCTACTCCGATTAAGCTTTTAGGTCTTTCTGGTGTTCCTAAAGCAGGTGATCCGATTAAAGTTTACCCTACTATTCAGGAAGCTAAAAAGTTTGCTGATGAAGAGAAGGCTAAGGAATTAGAAGATAAGAGATTTAAAGGTATTTCTGCATTTGCTTCTGAGATTAAAGAAGGTCAAGCACAAGAACTTAGAGTTATTATTAAAGCTGATGTTCAGGGTTCTGCTGAAGCTATTGCAGCTGAACTTAATAAACTTTCTACTGATGAAGTACTTGTTAAGCCGATTGTGTTTGAATCAGGTTCGATTACAGCGAATGACATTCAGCTAGCTGCTAATACTGAAGCTAAGGTGATAGGTTTCCACGTAGGTACTGATTCTCAGACAGCTAAACTTGCTGAAAAGTTAGGTGTAAATATTAAATCCTATGAGATCATCTATAAGTTAATTGAAGATATTGGTAATTCAGTACTTGGTTTACACGCTCCTGATATCGAGGAAGTTGAATTAGGTCAGGCTGAAGTTCGTAAGATATTTGCAATAGATAAGAGAAAAATTGCTGGTTCATTTGTCATCGATGGTGAAGTTAAGAGAAATGAAAAAGCGAAAGTTCTTAGAGACGGAGCACAGATCTATGAAGGTAAGCTTGATTACTTGAAGAGATTTAAAGATGACGTTAAGACTGTTAAAGAAGGTTTTGAGTGTGGTATTAGCTTTGAGAGATATAACGATCTTGAAGAAGGTGATATTATACTTTGTTACACGATTAAAGAAGTCGCTAGGACTGAACTTTAACTTTAGGAGATTATAGTTATTAAAAAAGGATACGAAAGACGAAAGCGTGTGGCTAGAGCAATTCAAAGAGAAATTGCTACTATGCTTTGGAATAATAGTATTAAAGACGATCGTATCTCAGGTTTAGTTTCTATTGTAGATGTAGAAATGAATTCTAGTCTGTCTTCTGCTCAAGTATTCTTTTCTATTATGGACCCTGATCTAACTGACGATTTCGGAGTCCAAGCAGCTGTAAAAGCAGCTTTAGATGAGCATGCTGGAGCTATTAGTGGTAATGTCGCACGTCAGATAAACCTGAAATATGCTCCGAGACTACATTTTAACTTTACTGAATCACTTAAGGACTCTGTTGAATTGATTAATTTAATCGATAAAGCTGTTGAGTCTGATGAAGCAAATCACGGGTAAATAAAAAACATGGACCTCTTTGGTTTTCTAAATATAAATAAACCAGAGGGGATAACATCACACGATGTAATTTCTAGACTTAGAAAGAAACTTGGGATTAAGAAAATCGGTCATAGTGGTACTTTAGACCCTTTCGCTTCTGGAGTTTTACCTATAGCAGTTGCAAGTGCGACTAGACTTCTTAGATTTTTACCTGAAACTAAAGCTTATGAAGCTATTGTAGATTTAAGATTTACCACTGATACTGATGATTTAACTGGTGAAAAGCTCGAGGAAATTAATGATTCTAACTTAAGTATTGATTCGCTTAAAGAACAGCTAAATACTATGAAAGGTTCTTTTAAGCAGATTCCACCTTTATATAGTGCGATTAAAGTGAATGGCAAAAAGCTTTATGAGCGTATGAGAAAGGGCGAGGACCTTGACCTCGGTGATATAAAGGAAAGAGAAGTCTATGTTCGTGAGATAGAAATTCTAGATTATAAATTCCCTTATCTTCATTTAAACATATACTGTAAAGCTGGTTTGTATATTCGTTCCATAGCTAGAGACTTAGGTGGTCATTTAAAAAAACTTTTGAGAATTGAATCTAATTCATTACTTCTAAAAGATTCTGTAGACTTAGATGATTTGAGTTTAGAGAATGTGAATGAACATTTTATTAACCCTAATCGTATTATTGAGATCCCTAAAATGCAAGTAACTGCAAAGCAGGGGCTTGAATTACAGCAAGGGAAATTTTTATCTCTTGATAATTCTTTTAATTTTCAAGAGGAGCTTATACAATGTATAGGAGAGTCAGATGAATTTATTGGGATAGCATCTGCTTTCAAGAAAAAATCAGGAGAGTTTTTAATAAAGCCTAAGGTAATAGTATGAGTGAAGCTTTAGCTAAGATAGGATCATTTATAAAACAGGAAAGGACAGACCAAGGTCTAAGTGTAAAAGACCTAGCTGATAAATCACGGGTTAGTTACACTAACATTATTAATATTGAAGAAGGTATCAGAGATGAATTACCAGAAGACGCTTGTCTAAATGGTTTTATAAAAATACTTTTAAAGACTTTAAAAATTGAAGATCAGGACTTGGTTTTAGCTAACTATCAAGAATCTCTTTCTAGTCAGGCTTTTGTTAATTTAAATAATGCTGGTCATGAAGTGAATAGCGAGAAGTCTAAAGTAGAGCGTGGACAGACGATTAAGCGTATCGGTAAAGTGTTTATTTTATTCTTTTTAGTTGTACTGGTTTTTGGTTTTATTTTAAAGAATTGTTCTAAAAAAATTAGTGATGTGGAATCTAGTAAAATCGTTAAACCTGAGTCCTTGATTGATAAAGCTAAAAAGATTTCTGGAGATTCTGATGAAGTTAAAATTAGTGAAGAAGACCTATTGATTAATAAGAAAAAAACTGAGAAAGCAAAAAAAGAAGCTGAAGCTAAATTAAAAAAACAAAATGAACTCAAAAAGAAAAATGAACAGCTTGAAAAAGAAGAATTAAAAAAGAAAGCTGAGCTTAAGAAGAAAGAAGAATTAAAAAAACAAGCTGAGCTTAAGAAAGAAGGAGAACTAAAAGCTAAAGAAGAAGCTAAAAAGAAAGAGTTAGCTAAGCAAGAACAAATTGCGAATCTTGAAAAAGTTAAAAACTCCAAGTCTGTAAAATTAAAGTTTGAAATTGTTGATAATGCTTGGTTTCAATTAATTTCAGTAGATACTGGTAAAGTGCTTTATGAAGGAGATGTTTTTCCTAACTTTGGGAGGCATCAATTTGAATTTAGTGATAAATATGGTTTTGTTTTAGCGTCTGGTAATGCTGCGGCTTTTAAGGTCAAAGACTCATCTAAAGAGTATGTTTTAGGAGAAAAGAATCAGTTAATAAAATGGTTCTACCCTAATTCAGCTAAAAGTATTTATTACCAAAGAAGAGAAGCTGAAAAGCAAAAGGAGTCTAATTGATAGATCCTTACTTTAGACCAATATTAATATCTTCTTTAATAACTGTTCTATTAAATACTGTTTTCATATTACCTTTTGCTGGAGCCCCTCTCTTTAGTTATTTTGTAGGTGGCTTTGTCGCTACTATGATCTTTAAATCAGGAAAAGAAGATAAGTACCATGAAGTGAAAATGTTTGATAGTTCAGTTTTAGGAATCGGTACTGGGGTTATTTCAGGTTCTATTCTAGCTATTATCATTTCATTAAAACTTCAGAATGCTGATATTAAAAAGATGATTCTTGATACTATCAATGATCAATTACAAATGAATTCTCAAGCTGAAATCCCATTACTTACTGAGCTAGAGCCTGGCTTTTATATGCTTACTGCAATTATTACTGTGATCATGGCATCAATTTTATGTCTTTTTGGAAGTACAATTGCGCTTGCTTTTGTTAATAAAGAAAAGAAATAGCTGATAAAATAGTAGTTAGTGAACAATTCTAAAGCGATACGCATATTTTTTATTGCCATAATTTCTTTGCAGTTATTTTTACCTGCAATCTCAGAAACTAGTGAAAAAGATAAATATATCCAGCTCTATGATAGAGTTTGGCAGATTATAGATAAAGATTATGTCGATTCTAGTTTTAACTCGCAGGACTGGGGTATCTGGCGTCACCGTTATGATGAGTATTTTGAAAATGATAAAGATGTTTATAAAGCTATAGAAACGATGGTAGCTAGCCTCGGAGATAGATACACTCGTTTCCTAGATAAAGAATCCTTTAAAGAAGAAAAGACTTCTATTGAAGCTGAGCTTACTGGTGTTGGTATTCAGATAGGTTTAGATAAAGAACAGAGAGTTATAGTCATAGCTCCTATTTCTGGAACTCCAGGTGCAAATGCTGATCTTAGACCTAATGATTTAATCATCGAAATTAATGGTGAAAATACTTCTGGCTTATCTATAGAAGAAGCAGCTAAAAAAATTCGAGGTCCTGTAGGAACTGAAGTCACCCTTACCATCCAGAGAGAAAAAGAGAAGTTAACGAAGACTATAAAAAGAGATAGAATTCCGATTAAATCAATTCCTGATGGTCAAGCTAAGATTATTTTTGATGATATTGCTTATATTCGTTTAAGTACTTTTATTTCTAAAGATACAGTAGGTGAGCTACTTGCAGCGATTAATAAACTTGATAAAAAAGCTAAAGCTTATATAGTGGATTTACGAAATAACCCTGGGGGACTTTTAAATAACGCTATGGTAATCTCTGATATGTTTCTAGAAGATGGCGTTATCGTAAGTACTGTTAATAAAGAAAACTATGTAAGCTCTTTTAAAGCTAGAAAGGTTATTACGACAGATAAACCTATGGCTGTTTTAATTAATGGTAGTAGTGCAAGTGCTAGTGAAATCTTTAGCGGCGCACTTAGAGATAATCATAGAGCTATTCTTGTGGGTTCTACTACTTTCGGGAAAGGTTTAGTTCAAGCGATTAATAAACTTAAAGATGGTAGCGGTATCAATGTTACTATCGCTAAGTACTTAACTCCAGATAAAACCGATATTAATAAAGTCGGTATTAAACCTGACTATGAAGTAGCTTTAGAAAAGATTGATTATGAAAATAGTAGAGGACCATGGTTCTTTGATATTAATGAACCATTTGGTACTAGAGAGCCTTCTGATGCTAAGGATAAACAATTAATGAAAGCTGTTCAGATCCTAAAAGAAGGAAAGTATGGCTTAAAAGAATTAGACTCTTCTGTTTTAGATCAAATCGCTCTTTTTGATTTAGAGCTTGAAGCTAAAAAAGAAAAGTCTAAAGATTCTAATGATAAAAAAGCCAATCAAGAAACTAAGTTGGTTGATTGAGGTAGTTAGCGAGTATGGAGCTGTGTTTTAGTTTCTTGATTGGTGAAAACCTTAAATAAAAATTCTTCTTTGAAAAAATACTCATTGTATTTGCTGTTCGAGTATTCACTACAAAGATAACCTTTTTGTTTAGCGAGTTTAAAGTTCGCTGTTTTAAGTTGTTTTTTTATGATTGACTTTGTTGTATCATTCATACAGATTTGATTTACTAAAGAGAATTTGATTTCATTATCTAAAAGTTCAAAATAGTTTTCGAAAGCTATTTTATTTAAAAGTTTTGCTAAATGCCAGTTAACGTCAATTTTAGCTTCAGCTTTTTTTAGAATACGAATTGCAGACTGAAATACAGATACTATATGTTCTCCATTAATATGTTTTTGTTTAGCTAGTATTTTCAGTCTTTCTTTTAGTTCTTCTTGTGTATGATATTGAGTTACAGTAAGCTCAGCTATTTCTAGTGATGAGTTTAATTCTTGTTCTGTTAATAAAAATGGATTTTTATTTGCAAAAGTTTCAAACTCAAGCTCAAGAGAGCTTAGGTAGAAATTTGTTTCCATGTCCTTTATCTCAACAGTGTTTTTGTTTTTGACGATTAATTCAAACTTATCAATTCCTTCAATATTTATTTCTTTACTATGTTCAAAATATAAGAAATCAGTTCTTTGAATTTTATATATCTCCTTTTGTACAATAGTTCTCTCTCTTTCACTTAAGCTTATCCACATCAGTGCTGAGAGTTCTAATTCTTGTAAATCTTTATAATAGATGTTTGCTGATACTATGTTTTGAAAATCACTGTTTAAAGATGTTTCAATATCATCGTATCCTAGCTGTGCATCAATATTTATTAAAATCGAACTAACTAGCTGTATAACAGCTTTTATGTCAAATTTAAATTTTTGATATATTTTCAATCTATCTACTATGAACATCTTTATTGCATAGCTGGATTGATTAATAATATATAACTCGGTAAGATCAAGTGCTGAAGCCATTTCTTCCTCTGAATATATATTGCCATTTAAAGCAAATAAATCATTAGTATAGAAGCCATGTTCTACAACATTTGCAAATGCTGAGTCAACTAAGCAAAGTTCGATATCTTCCTTTACCTTATCTTTGCTGCATAGTGCTACCATATGCTCTCCTTCTTCTTTCTCCAGCTTATTTTTGTTTATGTTATCCCTATTTGATTTCTCCTCTAAAAATTCTATTTCCCTATTTAAAAACGATTCTTCATCATAGAAAGGTCTACTTTCTTCTTTTACTTCCACCACGAAGTAGTCGCAAGCATCCTGCTCACAGTTAGTTATATTGCCCATATGTACTCCACTTTTGTTAGCGTTTACTATATTATGTATATGTGATCTGAATTAACTCACGCCCTGATTTTTCAGTACTAGACTGATAAAAAACGATAACAAGTAATATTAATTACCTGTAAAAATATTCAATTGCTATAACTCCCCCTGAAGTTTATAGCTGCACCATCCACAAATTCAAAATAGCAACTTTGTATTAAGAGATGGTTAAGGGAAATATTAAATTAATGAATTTTTTGAATTTTTTTAAACTATTCTTGCTTTCTGTTTCAGTCCTAGACTTTCATCTAGATTAAATAGTAAATTCATGTTTTGGATTGCCTGACCAGCTGCACCTTTGACAGTATTATCAATTGCAGCAACTGAAATTACTCTAGAACTCTCTTGATCAAACTCTGTTTGTATTTGAACCTTATTCGTACCTTTTACCCACGCAGTATTAGGATAGACTCCTTCATCTAAAATTTGTACAAACTTAGAATCTTGATAAAAATCCATAACAACTTTTTTGATAAATGAGTTTATATGATCTTTACTAGTATTACTTTCTAACTTTTCAAAAGCTGTTAAATTTAAACTTAGATAGCTTGTTGCTAAAATTCCTGAGCTCATAGGAACTAAATGAGGTGAGAAAAGTAGTGTGATTTTCTCATTACTAAAACTTGATAAAAACTCTTCAATCTCAGGATTATGTCTATGTTTATGAGCAAGGTTATATGGTTTAAATGATTCGTTTACCTCTGTGTAAAGCGTTGCGGTTGAAGCTTTCCTGCCCGCTCCACTTGCACCAGATTTTGCGTCTATGATTATATTTGATAAATCAAAAATTTCTTCTTTATTTTCAGATTTAAGTTTCTTATTAAAATCAAAAAATGGTAAAAGGCTAAGAGAAGAAGCTGTAGGGTAGCAGCCCGGGTTTGCAATTAAAGTTCCTGATTCTGGGTTGGATTTTTTCGCTTCTAAAATTTTACTTTTATTAGTTTCTGGTAAACCATAAATTGCATTCTTTACTAAGTTGATATCTTTTTTGTGCCTTTCAAGCTGATAGTATTTAAAATGCGTATCAAGATCTTTAAATCTGTAGTCAGCACTCAAGTCAATTACATCGATTTCGGCTTCGATAAATTTATAAGCACTTTTAAGTGCTATGCCATTCGGTGTTGCAAAAAATATTAGGTCTATGCTTTTTTTACTTAAAGCTTCATCTTCAATTTCTTGATAGGGCTTGCACTCTAAATCAAATTCACCTAAAAATGCAGGGTAAACTTCTGAGAATTTTTGAGTGGCATATTGTTCACTAGAGACATAAACTATTTCTGCAAGTGGGTGGTCTAGGAGTAATTCGATTAATTTTACTCCAGTGTATCCTGTACTACCTATTATTGCTATCTTAATATTTCCTTGCATTTAGCTAAATTTTAGCAGTAATGAAGTATTCTATTTTCTAGTTAGCAATATAATGTCATAATATTGCTAGTAGGTATACTTAACTTAACTTATGATTTCGATCACGAATAAAACATTTAATAAATTTAGCGTTTTAAGCTTCTTCTTTTTAAGTCTATTCTTTTCTTTTTTGGCTTCTGAAGTAAAGGCTGCTGATAAAGTCATTAATATAAAGAATGTTTCTTTAAAGCATGGAATTTTAAAAGTTCCCCACGATTCTTTTTCGACTATTAAGTTTGCAAAAAAACTATATAGTGAGCCTGATCGTTTAGTTTTTGATATTTATAATGCAGAGCTTAAAGGTAAGAATAAAAGCTATGACCTTGATGATGGTCCTATAAAAAAAGTTAAAGTTGCACAGTTTGAAGAAAGTATCGTAAGGATTGTTATTCAGTCTGATGATAGAGCTTTACTTCATAAAATTAAAATTGATAATATCGGGCAAACTATTTACTTTAATCTTTCTGTGAATCTAACTAAAGTAGAGGATGTCAAGTTTAAAAATGGGAATCTTTATATAGAAGCTGATCACCCGATTAACGTTCGTTCTTTAATTCTTGAAAACCCAGAAAGACTTGTGGTTGATTTAATCGGAGCATATCTAAGAAGTTCTTCATTAAAAGTAAACCTAAGCACTGGCTATGAATCTATAAAAGTAAGCCAGTTTAATAAATCTACAGTAAGAATAGTTCTTGCTGGTGGTAAAGATTATGACCAGAGGGAAATTAAACAAAGTTCTAATGAAAGAGAACTTTGTGTTGTTGGTCCTGATTCAGATGATGTGAAAATTGTTCCTATCTTAAAAGATAAGCTTCTTAATATGAACCTTATCGATAGAAAGGATAAGGGGACAGTATTTATCGTTGAATCATCTAAAGACATTGATTATAAATTCTTATACTTAAAGAAACCTGAAAGGTTTGTCGTGGATTTAGTTGATGTTGCTTTTGAAGAATCTTTAAGAGCAAACCAGTTTAGAGAAACACAATACGTTTCTAATGTTAGATTTGGTTTGGCGACTTTAGGAAAGCCCGTTACTAGAATTGTTTTTGATTTAAAACAAAATGGTTTAAAAGCTAATATTATTAAATCTTCTAATAATAAGAGTTTAACTGTAGTAGTAGCGCCTGAAGAGTCTACTAAAGCAGATGCTAACGATGAAGCTTCAGCTAAGCTTCAGGAAGAAGACGCTGTAGCTGGTGATGAGGAGAACTCAGATTTAGATCTATCAGGGATTCCTTCTCATAAAAAGATTGAAAAGAAAGTTGTTTTAGATGCTGGGCACGGTGGTTATGATCCAGGTGCTAGTTATGGTGGGCATGATGAAAAAGATGTAACTCTGTCTATTACTAGAAAAGTTAAAGCTATTCTTGAAGCAAAAGGCGTAAAAGTCTATATGACTAGATCTGAAGATCGTTTTATTTCTTTAGCTGAAAGAGTTGAAATCTCGAAGAGTATTACTCCTAATCTTTTTGTTTCAGTTCATGTAAATGCTATAGCTACTAATCCAGATATGGATGGTTTACAGACTTATTATTACTCACGTAATGGCTACCAAGTAGCTAAAGTTATGCATAAAGAGCTTTTAGATAAAGTCGGTATGCCGAATAGAAATATTAGAAAAGCTGCTTTCTGGGTCTGTAAGTATACAAGAGCACCTTCTGTTTTACTTGAGCTTGGCTTTATGACAAATAAGCATGAGCGTAAGAAGCTAGTTTCAGATTCTTATCAGGATAAGCTCGCAAAGGGCGTAGCTGCTGGAATTATAAAATATTTAAATAAGTAATATGAAGTTAGCTTTCTATGACTCTGGGCTTGGTGGCTTATCCGTTCTCAAGGTCTTCTTAGAGAACTTAATGAAAGATTACCCTGCTCACCTTAATCTTGAGTGCTTTTATATCGCTGATACTTTAAGAGCGCCATATGGAGCGAGGTCTGAAGAGGATTTGAAGTCCTATGTCTATGATTTCGCTCACTTTGCTGATAATAAAGAAGCTGATTTTTTTATTTCAGCTTGTAATACCAGCTCAAATCTTTTTGAGGATTTAGATCTAAGTATTTATAATTTTAAAAGTTTGAATCTCTTTGCTGCAATGCAGAACTTCTTTAATTCAGACCAAGCGAAAAAATATATTTATTTAGCTACTGAAGCCAATATTAAGTCTAAGAAGTTTCTTAACTGGAGGGAAAATATTATTCCTATAGCTTGCCCTAAGATTGTTCCTTTAATTGAAGAAGAAAAGAATGAAGAAGCGGTAAATATGATTTTACATGAATATTTAAATAGGCTAGAACTTGATAGAGAAACAAAAATTATTCTAGGTTGCACTCACTATGCTTTACTTGAAAATGATTTAAAGAAAAAGCTTGATACTCCTTTAGTAAACCCTGCAAAAGCACTTTATGATTTATTTAAATTAGAAAATATTGAAAGCTTTATTGAGAGTTCTCTAAAAAAATCAAATTTTAAAATAAATGCCTATTCTACTTCTTTAAATTCACCTTTAACAGTTGCTATTAAAGAATTAACTTTATCCATTGAGATATAAGATCTTAACTTCTTTATATCTTTCCAGCTTACTAGATGATACGTAGCTTTCTTTTTATGAGTCATGATTTCATAGGACTCAATTAAATCTAAATTGAAACTAGCTTGATTTCTTCTTCTGTTTAAAGGGTTAACCTTTACATCTACAGTCACTGGACCAAGTTTCTGGGCTGAAGCTACTTTAGATCTGCGTCTTTTTAGCTTTTTATGTTTACTTTTAGTCTTTTTCTGTTCAATTTTATTTCTATCTTTGATTTGAATAGACTCTATTGAGTTATCTTTTTCTGTTGAACTCGGTAAATCGATAAACTTTATGCTCGCAAGCTTATGTCTATATGCAAAACAAGGAGACATTGACGTTAAAATCAATGCAAATATGAATGAAAGTAATGGGACTAAAAGTCTCATAAGAGATATATATACTTTATAAGTTAGGATATGACTAAGAATATGTATCTATTCTTAGATTATTCCTGACAATAAGTTCATTACAGTACTTGAATTAAAGTTCGACTGAGCTTTTGCCGCTATCGCTGAATTATTTGATATGAAACTGCTTATCAAGCCTGAAAGTTGGTTTGCTGTCGAAGAATTTAGATTAGTACCGAAATTACTTAATGTTTGATTAGTGCTTGCTGTCGATTCTGTTTCTGGTTTTGCTGCTCTAGGATTAAAGAACTTTTGTTCATTTTGAGTAGCTTTTTTACTTTCAAAAGCTTCATTTAAAATTTTATTTTGCTCAAGAACAACAGACTTTTGATTTTCTAGAGTTGAGATTTTAGTTTCAAGTTTACTATTTGCAGTATCAACAGTACCTTTAAAAGCATCTAAACCTGCAAGCAAACCATCTACTTGAGCTATCATCTCATCAGCTGCACTTGTATCTCCATTTGCTATATTCTCAAGGTCAGCAGTACCTAAATCTTCAGCTGATATATTTATTGATGGTTCAACTCTTCTATTATTATTTTCTTGACCATCTGATACTTCAAGTGAACTAAGATCATATTCAAATACTGCACCAGCTTCATTATGAATAATTTCACTTCCATGATTATTAGTAGTGGTGATCTTATGGTTTTCTGCTCCGATATAAATTTTATTACCTTCTAGACTTATAGATGAAGCGAAGCCATCTGTATCAGCATTAGTAATCTTGGCTAACTCAACTCCAGTTGCCTTATCAAAGATATATACAGCTCCACTATCCTGACCTTTATCGTCATCTCCAGCTGCTGAAACAGCAATGAACTTATCGTTGATTGAGATCTTACTTCCAAACTCATCACCTGCATCAAGAGTTGTCGATGTCGGGACTAAACTTTGTGTGAATTCTTCTGTGTCAGTGTTATAGAGATGAACTGCACCAGAGCTTGTTACGTTTCTTCCTTGACCTGCTTTATGCTCACCAATGGCTACGATATTATCAAAAGAAGCTAAGCTATTACCAAATTGATAACCTTGCGCCTCTAGAGGTGATCTAAGTACTTTAGGATCTGCACTAAGGTCGTTTTTATCATAGACATATACAGCACCAACTTCAGTTCCATTATTGGTACCATCGTCTATATAGCCAGATACAAGTAACTTGTCGTCAGTAACTTCTAATTCATAACCAAAGGAAATTGAATCTTCAGGTGCTTCTATGGTATCTTCTAGTCTACCAGTTGAGGCGTTGTATATAGAAACTGTTGAGCCAGTACCATTAAAAGTACTTACGTATGCTTTACCATCTTTTAGTTCAACATCTTTTCCAAAGAAGCTTTCATCAGAAACATGCGTGGTATCTAAAAATTTCACCCCATCACTATCTACTCTAGCATTGACGGAACCATGTCGGTTATATACTTCATTTATATCTATAATAAAAGCTCCGCCAGTGGTGTCACTGTCATTATAGTCATAAGAATCTTTACCGTGAATTCTAGAGGCACTGACTATTAGCTTATCTCCTTCAATTGAAATTGAATCACCGAATTGTGAGTTTACCCAGTCATCTTTATCTAGTCCTGCTTTACTGGCTACTTGCCCTATTGTCAGCCTAAAGGATTCATTTGTATTTTTGTTGAAAATTTGAATCGTACCATCATCGAGTGCAAGTTGTTTCTCTTCATAATTCATACCATCAATCTGGTTAACTATATTGGTATGTTGTCTATGCTCTCCCATACCGAATGTCTTTGCATCTCTTGCACCTACTACTAGGTAATTACTATTACTAGTAACTTCTTCTCCGAAGTGATCATAGGCATTTCGACTACCCTTCTGCTCATATTGAGCTGTCGCTTGTAAGTCATACACTACATCAGGGTTATAGGTTAAATCTAGTGAGACTCCTCCATCGTCACCAGTAGGAATGGTTACATTAAAATTACCATCGAAAACTTTTTTATCTCCGATTTTTGCATTTTTTGCTATGTCATCTAAGTTATTAACTAACTTATTAAATTCTTCTTGCTTAGAAGATGTTTGTGGACCAAGGTTACCATTTTTCGCATCTTCTAAAATGTTTTTTAGAGTCATTAAATCTTCTTTAGCTTGGTCAAAGTTGTTTGAAACACTAGAAACCTCTGAACGTGACTCTCCAAGCTGATTAATGCTATTGTTTAGACGTTTAAGCTCTATGTTGCTTTCTCTGACTTTAATTACTTCTTGATAATCGGTTTTAGACTTTATAGGTGTTCCTGCACCTTTCTTAATATTAGTATTAGAATCAACGATTTCAGCTACCTTTCTACTAGCAGAAGAAGGTTTTACTTTACCCAATTGTGCTTGAAGGTCAAGTTGACCACTTAAAATACTACTAAACTCAGAATTCATGTTAATCCCCCTTAACAGTTTTGAGCTTTCTTATTATTGCTATTACATTATGTTGATTAAAATAACCTCGGAAAATAAAGTAAACTTAAAGTTTGTTTAGCCTATGCCTGAAAGTAGATCACTAGTTAGACTTGTAGAAACACTACCTAAAGTTTCAAATGCAAGTTCTGGTTTACTAAATACAAATGTATTTAGATAAGCTTTTAATTTAGTCGCATCTGAGTCTGACATTTTTGTATCAATGAATTTATAGGCATCATCAATGGTTGTTAATGAATCAGTTAAACTGGCAGTCTCTTTCTTTTTAAAGCTATTCGGATTTTCCCTAAATTTAGCTTGATTTGCAGCTTCTTCTGCTTCAGCTAATTCTTTATTCAGTAATGCATTCTGCTCTGTAACTATATCTTTTTCAGTATTAAGTGTAGAAATTTTATTACCAAGTTTACCTGATGCGGTATTAACAGTACCTTCAAAGGCATCTAGACCAGCAAGCAAGCCATCTACCTGTGCTAGTATTGCATCAGCTGATGAAGTATCTCCATTGCTAATATCGGTAAGATTTGTTGCTGATAAGTCTTCTGTGGATATATTGATAGTTGGAGCTGTTGTTGGTCCACTAGGAATATCTGGTACTTCCAAGCCACTCAAGTCAAATCTAAAAACAGATCCAGCACCAGTTAAGTCTACGTTTGAAAATTCGGAACTTCCTACGCCAATTGGAGTTCCGACATAAGTATTATTAGCGGCGCCGATATAAATTTGGTCACCTTCTAAACTTAAAGATGAACCTAAGCCATTGGTACCATCAGCAGTGATTTTTGCAAGTTCAATACCACTATCTCTATCGAAAATATAAACAGCTCCTTGATCCTGACCTTTATCATCGTCACCGGCAGCGGTTACAGCAATAAAGTTTTCATTAATTGCAATTTCACTTCCAAATTCATCACCACTATCTAAAGTTGTAGATGTTGGAGTTAAGCTTCTAATGAAGTTTCCATTATCAGTAAAGAGGTGCACAGCTCCAGATGTGGTTATATTCGCTCCTTGACCAGCTTTGTGTTCACCAACTGCAATTATATTACCTTCAGCCGCAACGGTATTCCCAAACTGGTAGCCTTGAGCTTCTAGTGGGGATCTAATAACCATAGGGTCTTGATTTAAAGCATTTTTATCATAAACATATAGAGCACCAACTTCAGTACCACTATTGGTTCCATCGTCTATATAGCCAGAAACAATTAATTTATCGTCTGTCATTTCCATTTCGTAACCAAATGATATAGAATCAGCTGGAGACTCAACTGTATCTAAAAGACTTCCGTCTGCAGAATTATACACAGAGATAGTAGAACCTGTACCATTAAAAGTACTTACATATGCTTTCCCGTCATCAATTAACACATCTTTTCCAAAGAAGCTTTCACTACCCACATGAGACTTACTAAGTTCAATTATGCCTGAGCTGGAAATATTGCCACTTCCCCCAGAGGAGAAAGTTACCTCATTAATATCGATAATAAAGGCACTCCCCTGAACATCAATCTCATCAACTTCATTACCTTGACCATCTTCTCTTGATGCTCCTACTATTAGTTTATCTCCATCTAAAGAAAGAGATGATCCAAATTGAGTATTTATAAAGAGATCCTGTGCATCTTCATCTGAATATCCTAGCTTCTCAGCTAATTTTCCAATGGATATTCTTGCTGCTTTGCCAGTGTCTCTTTCAATGATTTGGATTGCACCATCTTTGAAAAATTCATTTGCCTCAAGGTATTCATCACCTGTAAGACCAATGCCATTTTCGTCTCTATTATTAACACCGAATGTTGATGCATTGTCAGCACCTACTACAATATAGTCTTCATTGCTAGCAAGTGCATTACCAAAGCCATCATAAAAACCTTCAACTCTGTGTTGAAATTCTTCTTCAGCTTCTAAGTCATAAACTACATCAGGATTGAATGTTAAATCTAAATCAACTCCTTCATCATCACCTGTAGGTATTGTTACATTAAAATTACCATTAAATACTTTTCTTCCAGAAATTGTTGCATTATTAGCAACATCATCTAGATCTGTAATTAAACTATCCAACTCAGCTTGTTTTGCTTCTTGCTGTTCTATAGTTCCTAAAGTACCATTTAAAGCGTCTTGAACTATTTCTTTAATAGCTAATAAGTCATCTCTTGCTTGAGTAAAACTATTAGAAACTCCTGTTACTTCATTTAAAGAGTCTGTAAGAGAGCTTATATTATTATCAAGTCTTCTTAATTCGACATTACTTTGTCTTACTTTCATGACTTGTTGATAGTCAGTTTTACCCTTGATTGGACTTCCAGCACCTTTAACGATGTTGGTGTTAGAGTCTATCATTTTAGTAACTTTTCTGCTTGCAGCTGGTCTTCTCAATCTACTTAATTGAGATTGTAAGTTTACTTGACCACCTAATATTCCGCCGAACTCCGTGTTCATGGATTTTCCCCCTTGAATTGTATGAGCTTCTCTATTATTATTGACATATTTTAAGTTAAGATAACATTAACCTGTAGCTGAAGTATGAAGTAAATATTAAAATATGCCTGTCAGCAAGTCTGCTGTTGTACTTGGAGAAACAATTTTGAGGGTATCAAAAGCGTCTTCAGGTTTATTAAATATGAATGTATTTAAGTAAGTCTTTAATTTTGTTGCTGCAGATTGAGTCATATTGGTATCGATATATTTATATGCATCTTCTATAGTGCTAAGTGAATCTGTTAAATCTGAGCTATTTTTCTTATTTTCACTGTTATTGGGATTTTCTTTAAACATTGCTTCTTTAGAAGCAGCTTCAGCTTCAGCTAATTCTTTATTTATTAGTGCATTTTGCTCTATTAATATCTCTTGCTGGGAGCTGATGCTGTTATCAAGTCTTCTTAGTTCGGCATTACTTTGCCTAACTTTCATTACCTGTTGGTAATCTGTTTTAGCTTTTATAGTGCTACCAGCACCTTTTACTATAGAAGTATTAGTACTGATCATTTTATTAACTTTTCTAGTAGAAGCTGGACTTCTAAGTCTATCGATTTGAGATTTAAGGTTTGCTTGACTACCTAATATTCCGCCGAAATCTGTATTCATTTCATTTCCCCCGCTGAATATAGCTTCCATTAGCTATGTATCCTAAACGGAGGGTAAAATAATACTCTGGACGGCGATTTGTATTACGGTAACATATCCATAGCTGCCGTTGGTGAGATATTAGCTTGAGCTTTAAATGTTTTGCTTTCGTTTACTTGAATTGAAGTTCTAATTTTATGACTAGTTTGACTTGCAGCAACTGAAGCTTGGAACTCGATGTTGCTTACAAAGTTATTAATCAAATTTTTCTCGTTATCTATTTGACTAGTTGCTTTTTGATTAGTTTGGACTTTATCATCATTTCCTTTAGTTGGTTTAGAATTAAATGTTTGTGTCGTTTCTATATTTTCATCATTTAACTCGTTATTATTTCCTTCTTCAATATTATTACCATTTGATCTATGCTTAACTGCCTTATTGTTATCAGAAAACTTACTATCAACATTTTCAGACTTTACAACTTTTTCATTTGTTACACTATGATCTTTAAATACTACATTTTTAGCAGCATCAGTTAGTTCACTGTCACTCTTTTCCAAAACAGCACCCTCTCTAGCTTGGAAAAAGTTTTTTCCAGTGCTATCTTTCTTATTACTTATGTCTTTTGGGTTTCCATCTTCTAAATTAATATGAGCTTCAAGCTCTCTACCCTCATAGATATTTCCTTCTCTTCCTTTATAGGCTTTACTTTCTCTACCTTCGTAGGTATTACCTTTTCTACCAGTGTAAGTACTTTCTTTACCTTCTCTTCCCGTGTAAAGACTTTCAGCTTTTCCAGAAGAAATGTTTTCTCTACCTTCATAGGTATTACCTTCTCTACCATTAAAGGTGCTTTCTTTACCGACTCTACCAGAGTAAGTACTTTCCTTACCTGCTCGTCCATTATAAAGACTTTCAGCTTTTCCTGTAGATAATCTTTCTCTTCCAGTATAAGTGCTTTCTTTACCTTCTCTTCCTTCATAAGTAGTTGTACCATTCATGTCTGAAAGTCTATTTGCAACAATATTTGTTTTAATGGCATCTATGACTCTTGCATCATCGCCAATCATACTCATGAATTTATCTAAATTTTTCTCTCTAGTACTTAAGTCGAATTCATAGATATTTGATCTTCCAGCTTTATCTTGAGATGAAATTAGTAACTTATCATCACTGATTTCGATATTACCTGAAAGTTCTGTACCATAGTACTGAGGTGTAATTTTATGTATTTGGGTTCCAAGCCTCGAATCAAATACATGAATGCTAGTGTTTTCTGTACCTGTTGCTGAGCTACTTTTTGCTGTAACTGCAACAAAAGTGTCACTTACAGCCATTGACTCTCCAAATAAGCCTGCACCTTTTATATCATTTTTAGGATTGATCTCACCTTCAAAGCTACCTGTAGAAGAGTCATAGACGTGAACTCTTCCTTTTGTGATGTGTCCACCATCTTTTTTGATAATGTCACTTTCAGTAATAAATAATTTATCACCTAAGCTTTCCATGTTGACACCAAAAGTACCATTGCCACTTGATCCTGGGCTTGGTATTTCTGCGGTTTGTTTACCTGACTCAATATCAAATTTATAGAGAGCACCTACAATTCTGCCATCTTTTTTTTCTGATGCAGGTCCAATTGCATATAAGTCACCATTAACTATGCGCGACTCATTTAATTTTTGACTATTTTCAGTTTTGAATTTATTAACAAATTCGCCATCTGTTTTAAAGAGATATTCAGCTCCTTCACTATGAATATATACATTGTCGTCTTTAATTTCCCCACCTTTAAATGTCATGTTTACTTCAAAGTCTGGGTGGCTGAAAGAAGATACTTGATTGTGAGTTTCTGCATCAAATAAATAAGCAGCTTTTAAGTTTGGTTCAACAGTTTCACTTGTCTGTATACCATCAAGAGCTACTAGTACTTGATTATTATCACTAGAGTATGATCTAGCAGGGAAAGCTTTAAAGCTTTCTGAGACTGAATCTAAGTTCATTGAATTTTCAACATTTGAATTTTCATTACTCAGAAGAGCTATTCCTTCAAGTACTCCTGCAGAGCTTTCGTCTACTGAGCTTAATTCAGTAACTAAGTATTCCCCTACAACTGTAAAATTATTTGCATTAAGTCTATTTAGTGAGCTTACCTGATCATAGATACCAGTTAAGTCTGGTTGAGATTCATCTAAACCAGTATCGAAAAAGTGGTTTAGGAAATTATCAACTTTTTGAGAACCTATGTTTAGGTTAATTCCACTTTTACGAAGTTGATTTTGAATACTTTTAAATTCATCGGTATTCTTTAATTCTTTAACGTCTTTTATAACTTTTAAAAACTCTTCTTCTTTTTCTAATTTTTGATTATTAGTATAATTGCCATACTTAGCATCTTCTATAAATGAGTTAATCTCATTTAACTTCACACCTATCGAGTCAATAGTTTTTAAGGCTTTAGCTAATTTTTCAGGACTATCTGTAAACTTTTCAGAAAAATCTACTCCCTGTAACTTAAAACCATTTTTTTGATTTAGTGATTTAAGGCTTAATGGCTTCTGCTTTGCACCAGAAACACTTTCTAAACTATTAGCATTCTTTAAACCTGCTGTAATCTCAAAACTAGACATTGCTCCCCCCTAATGTCTTTCTAAAATTTAATAACTAATTATACTCTTCTAAATTCAATACACAAAACTAGTTAAATAATTTTATTCTGTCCGAGATATATAAAAAATCCTGTTCATAAGCTTCCCCTTTCTTTTTCTGTTCATGTACTTTATACACAGAAATCTGTCATTTATAACACAATATGAATTTTTTATTCTGCTTAAGCTTTTGTATGGGCTTTCTTAAGTAAGGGGGCTTACTCATCTTCTTCATCTTCTAAAAGAGGTTTGCAGGCATGCTGAAATAAGTCATACTCTAAAGTGTTTTTCTTTACTAGTTCCATTTCAGGTTGGTTGATCCATTTGGTATTAATTAGTTTACCTTTATCGTCATACATCTGGTAAGAAGTCATCATCGATCTATTCGTGAAACAGTAATAGTATCTCATCGAATCGATTCTTTTTGAAGCTAAGTTAATATGAGGGTTATCGCTGTCATGGAATTTATCTTCAGACATTTTTTTAACCTCAGGGAATTCAAGTTTTGTCCAGGCTTTACACATGTTATCTAAGCACTCTAAGCGATTAGAGTCGATAAATGCTTTTACTCCTTCGCGGGTTGTTGTGACATAAACCCAGCTATTTGCTTCTGACTCAAATTCATTTGAGCAAGCACTTAGTGAAATTACTAATGTTATTAGACTTAGAATTAATGTTTTTCTCTTCATTTTATTCTCCTATGGTCATGATAGATTGAGCTTCTATATTAGTAGGGATTTCACTGTAGGCGATGATAGCCATTTGTGGAAGTTGCCTTTCTAAAAGTTTTCTAAGTGGCATACGAATCTTTCCGTTGCAAAGCAATACTGGCGGGAAGCCTTGTCCAGAGACTTCTTCAAAAGCTAAATTTATTTGTTCTAGAATTACTTTTGCTTTAGCTGGGTCTAGGGCAAGCTTATCTAGGTGTAAGGATTTTACAATCTCTTCTTCGATGCTTGGGTGGAAAGTTATACAATTTAAAATATCGTCTATTAGGTATGGAAAGACAAGTTGTCTACCTAAGCCTTCTCTAACTCTTTCAACTAAAAAGTCCTTGTCTTTATTGAGCTTAGAATTATTTGCGATATGTTCAAGTACTGTAGAAAAGTCTCTGATAGAAACTTGCTCACCTAAAAGTCCTGCTAATATTGCAAGAAGTTCACCTTTACTTATATTAGAATTAACTTCTTCAACTATACTCTCATTAAACTCTTTTACTTCTTCAAGCATGGCTACAAGACTTTGTCTTGTGAGAATCTCTCCAGCAAAGATTTTTATAACTTCTGTTAAATGTGTTGCTATAACTGAAGATGGAGTCGCGACAGTATAACCAAGTGACTCAGCTCTATCTTTTTCTTCACCCTTAACCCAGGTTGCTGGTAGACCATAACTAGGTTCTACAGTTTCCTTTCCTCTAAGCGCATCTGCCATAGGATCAACTAAGCCTGTGTTAACAGCGAGGAAAGAATCTACCATTACGGAACCTTTAGAGATTACAGAGCCGCGAAGTTTTACTTGATAGTCATCTGCTCCTAGCTCAGCTAAGTTATCGTGTACTCTAACTGGAGGCATAGGGAGACCCATCTCTACCATTATCTGCCTTCTGATTTGCCCAATTCTGGACATCAGGTCACCATTTTGTTTTTTATCGATTAGGCCTACTAATTTATAACCAATTTCTAATTCTATTTGATCAACTTTTAAAAGCTTAAGAACTGCTTCAGGACTATTGTCCTTTTCTTTCTGCTTTAATTTTTCATGATGGCTAGCTTCAGCATTTTCTGCTTCTAAGGCAGCTTCACTAGCTTCTGCTGTTTCCATATCATCTTTTTCATTTTTGAACTTTGTGTAAGTCCAGTATCCTAGAGCTATAGCAACGATCATGAATGGTAAAAAAGCACCTCTGATACCTATTGCTAAAACAAACATAGTAAGGGCTGCAATACCAATGATTTCTTTACGTCTAAATAATTGAGAACCTAAGTCATCTGCAAATTGTACTTCTGGATTTGAACGAGTAACGATGATACCTGTAGCAACAGAAATTATTAAGGCTGGAATTTGTGAGGCTAGACCTTCACCAATGGTTAGTAGTGTATATAGTGAAGCAGCTTCTCCAGCTGACATCTGGAGCTGAACCATACCTATGATAAAGCCAGCAATGATGTTTACAAGTGCAATAATGATTGATGCCGTTGCATCACCTTTTACGAACTTAGAACCACCATCCATAGTAGAGTAAAAGTCAGCTTCTTTAGAGATGGATTTTCTTCGTTCTTTAGCTTGTGCTTCATCGATTAAACCTGCGTTTAAGTCTGCATCAACAGCAAGTTGTTTACCTGGCATACTATCTAAGGCAAATCTCGCTGCAACCTCTGATACTCTACCTGCACCTTGAGTTACGACGATAAAGTTAACAACAAATAAAATTAGGAAAATTATAATACCGACAACAAAGTTTCCACCAACAACAAATTCTCCGATTGCGTGAATGACATTACCAGCATGAGCGTCAACCAATATAGATCTTGTTGCACTAATTTCAAGAGCTAGTCTCGATAAAGTTATGATTAAAAGTAAAGTCGGGAAAGTACTAAATTCTAGAGGCTCATTAACGTATAAAGTAACGAGCATAATCCCTATAGCCATGGAGAAATTAATAACGAAAGCTAAGTCAATTATAAAAGTCGGTAGAGGTACCATTAAGATACCAATTACGATAATTACGAAGATCGCAAGAATATTAGATTGATTAGTGAATAAAGATTTAAGTAATTGTTTTACGTTTTGCGGATTTATGGCGTTAGAAATCATCGTCGAATATTATGTCTTCTTCTTGGTAATAACCGTCGTAATTATTACGATTTTCGATAACTTCATTCATTAAGATGTCTTTGTTATCGAATGGATCAGTTATTGCATATAATTTAAGTACCCGATGTCCGTCAACAAGTTCTACAGTACCTGGTTGATTTTCTATGATTCTCAAGTAGTCAAATGAATTAACATTAATATGAATTCTTCTATTAAACACTAAAGTTCCTTCTGAATCAGAAACAAAGACTTCTACTACATAAGCTTCGTCTTCTATCATTACTTGTCCATCGATTTCATCGATAAACTTAACGTGATCATAGCCTTTTAGAACTCTAATCATATCTCTTTTAGCAGTGACAAGACCTTTCCCTACTATGCAAGGTATCTGTTTGTCTCTATCTTCAGTCAAAACTTTAACTCCTTAGTATATATTATATTCCCAAATATCATATATGCCAAATCGACATATGTGTATTCTTATACTTTAGAGTTATCAAAGCAGATTTTGGTTAAGGTTTAGTTATTAAATTAATATTTTTTGAAAAAAAAATGAGGAAAGCCAGCCCTGGTAGGTGGGCTGGCTTATGGAGTGCGCGAGTGTAAATTGTTTATGTTTAGACTAAGACTGCTTCTTTTTGCTCCCAAGCTGTCGTACTTGGTAAACTTTCCTTAGCATCAAATTCTTTTGTTGATACCGTCCTGTCTTCTTCTGCTTTTGTGGTTTCACCATCTTTACCAAATTGATCAACTTCACCTTCATTAAACTTTTTAATTCCCTGGGTTAGTTCAGCTTTAATTTCAGTAGCTTCTTCTCCAGTAATGCTTGCTTCTTCTAAAAGACTGTCTATAGATTCACTAACTTCAGTTTCACTTAAACCATTTCTATCTGATTGAACTGCAATGATTTTTGCCATTAAATCTTTATCTACATCTTTACTTTCTGGATCTTCACCTAAGAGTTTAAATTGTTCAGCTAGCTCTTTTGTGAGAATTTCATCTCCACTCTCTTTTAGCTGCTCATCCGATCTTTCTGATAGAGGTATTACATTACCATCTCTATCTATGAATGTTTCTGGATCTGGTTTTAATCCTTCTGTATTTGCTTTTTCAGTTTTTTCTCCATTATCTCCAAGAAAACCACCTAAAAACTGAAATATCATTTTCATTAAGCCATCAATTTTAGGGTCACCTGTAGAAGTAGCACCTAGTGATGATATAGCGTCAACTGGATTCTTTTCTGAATTTTGTACACCTTCTTTATTTTCAGTTTTAGTAGTAGGTGCTTGAGCTGTTGTTAAATTTGATAAACTTTCTAGTGACATTTTTCTCTCCCTTGAAGCTGTTTACTGCTTCTGAATATAAAAAGGGCTGTAAGAAAAATAATTGATAAAAAATTTGAAAAAAATCTTATAAATATACAAAGTTTATTTCTAGGTTAAATTTACACTAAATTTGTATTTCGTGATACTTTCTTTGTGATTTTGCATGCTAAGCTAGTTTTTTGTGGCAGTTAGCTATAAATTAATCGCAAAAGATAAAAAAGCAAGAGCTGGGGTGATTTCTACTCCTCATGGTGAAATTGAGACTCCTGTTTTCATGCCTGTAGGCACTCAAAGTACGGTAAAAGCTATGACTTATGGTCAAGTAGAAGCTACTGGTGCTGAGATTACACTTGCTAATAACTATCACTTATTTTTAAGACCAGGTCCAGATTTAATCGCTAAAGCAGGTGGACTTCATAAGTGGACTAATTTTCATATGCCTTTTCTTACTGACTCTGGTGGTTTCCAGATCTTTTCGCAGATGAGAATTAATAAATGTAAGATCTCAGATGAAGGTGCTGAGTTTATAGACACGATTACTGGTCAGAAGCATTTTATGAGCCCAGAGGTTTCTATTGATTCTCAAAATAAATTAGGGGCTGATATTATCATGGCTTTTGATCATTGCCCTCAGGGTAATTCTAGCTATGAAGAAACTAAAGAAGCTATGCAAAGAACCCACGCTTGGGCTGATAGATGTGTCTCTGCTCATAAAAGAGCAGCTGATCAAGCACTATTTCTAATAGTTCAGGGTGGAATTTATGAAGATCTTCGAAAAGAAAGTGTGGATTATATTTGCTCTAAAGATGTCCCTGGCTTTGCGATAGGTGGTGTTTCTGTCGGTGAATCTAGAGAAGATATAGATAGGATTGTAGAGTATACGACTCCTTTACTCCCTGAAAATAAACCTAGATACTTGATGGGAATTGGGACTAAGGAAGATATTGTTAAAGCTATAGCGGCTGGAATTGATATGTTTGACTGCGTTATGCCTACTCGAATAGCAAGGCATGGAAGTTTCTTTGATAAGGATGGAAATAGACTTCAAATAAAAAATCAAAGATACACTGAAGACTTTAGTCCATTAGTAGAAGGTTGTGAGTGCTATGCGTGCACTAATCACTCTAAAGCATATATCCGACATCTATGGAAAGTGAATGAGACTACGGCTGCAACCTTGCTTAGTATACATAATTTGACCTATTTGATAAATTTAGCTAAGCAAATTAGAGGGAATATTATAGATGGTACCTTTAATCCAGATAAGTACCTTAATAGCTAAATATGAATGCCTGATGAAGAACTAGAAGCAGTTCCTGATTTAGACGAAGAACAAACTGAAGATAATCAAGAAGCTGCACCTGAGACAGAAGAAGTTAATGCTGAGGATACTCCTGAGCAGGATACTGACGTGGGTGAAGATGAAACTGGAGAAGTAGAAGATTCTGAGGAAGAGGCTTCTGAAGGTCCCACTTATGATTCTGAAGAGGAAGAAGCTGATTCTGGAGAGGTGGAATCTGACTCTGAGGATAAAGCTGAGGAGTCTGAAACAGAAGATAGTTCAGAGGAGAGTGATTCTAACCCTAAGGAAGAAGCTTCTGCTGCTGAAGAAGGGCAAGCTCCTAAGTCAGAAGCTGATAAGCCAAGTAAAGATTCTAAAGATGCTGAAGAGACTCAAGCAAGTATCAAACAAATCAAAGAAAGTCTATCAAAAGACCTGACGATAGTTGATGAAGCTTTAACTGATGAAGAGTTTTTAGAAAGAATAAACTCTAGAAATGTTTTTGAACGTTTTGATAAGTATATAAAATATCAAGTAAACACTGTCAGTGATTTTGAAGCAATTGCTAAGAGTAAGCTACTACAGTTGCTTATTGTGATAGGGCTTATTGGTGGAATTGTATTTTTTGTTTGGTCTTTAAAGTTTGATGACCAGGAAGATTATAAACACCTAATAGGCTATATAAAAATTAATAGAAAATTACCAGAAGGTGTTAAAGGTCCATTTAACGAAGAGGTTAAGGATATAATCCGTAACTATGTTAAGCATCCAGAGAAATATTTAGATCATACAGATCTTCCTCTTCATCACCATCATGAAAAGAAAAAAGAAATTATTATGAGCGATAAGTATCCTGGTTTAATAACAAATGACCAGTTATTACTTATATTAGAAGAGCAAGATTTAGGCAAAGTTTCTGCTAGGGGAACTGAATATACTGAAAAAATAAATCTATCAGGTTTAGATTTAAGGTCTGTAGATTTTAAATATTTAAATAAATTTATCCAAAGTAACATGAAAGGGGTAAATTTAATGGGTGTTTATATTGAGGATGCTCAGTTTAGAGGGGCGCAGTTAGAAGGCTCTGATTTGAGTTTAGCAGATCTAAGGGATTCTAGTTTTATCAGGTCTAAGGTTTGCCATGTGAAATTTATTGAGACTGATCTAACGAATGCTAATTTCTATGGAGCTAAAGGGGAACTTGCTAACTTTACTAAGAGTTTTCTTGCTGGGGTTAATTTTAAGGAAATTGAGATGAAAGAAGCCCAGTTTAATGGGGCTTTAGCTTTTAGTACTAACTTCAGGGATGCATTTCTTTTAGGTGCTAACTTTAGTCAGGCGAAGCTGAAGAATGCTAATTTTAAAGGCGCAAACCTTACTGCTGTAGATTTTAGAGGTGCTGATTTAACAGGAGTGAATTTTGAGGAAGCAATTTTACATGGAGCAAACTTTAGAGGAGCAAATGTTCAAAATGCAAACTTTAGTCATGCTCAAGTACAAAAAGCATTGTTAAAGGATGCAGAAGAATTAACTATTGAACAGTTAGAAGCAGCAGATAAATCTCATAGAGCAGCAAGCTTACCAGAATGGGTTAACAAATCTAAACTAAGCTGGAAGAAAAGGTTTTAACGTTATTTTTAATATGGTGTTGAATATATCTTTCACCAAAATTCAATCTTGAAGATAATTCAAAGTCATTATTCTGTCTGTAAGAATATTCACGAACAAATGCGTCAAGGTCATTTAGTGGGAAATAGTTTTCATGTTTTCTATTGCTAGAGAAGCTGCATGAAGGATTGGAATTAAAGTCAAATATTACTTGATTACATCTTTCTGGAAATTCTACAACAGGGTTTTTTGCATCAATCCCAAAAACTATCAAATCGTTTACTGAACATAAATTTGCAATTTTAGGGGTTTTATATCCGTGTTTCTTAGAACGAACAAAATTCATTCCATCTAATTCTCGTTTAGATTTAAAGTATTCGATTTGTTGAGAGGATGAACTTACCCTATGGATAAGAGTTATATTAGATGCTGGAATTTTATTTTTCACTAAAGCTAAGCCTGATTGGATGGCAGTACTACCAGAACCTAAAATACAAACTGATTTAAGAGGAGATATTAATGATAAGCTTCTAAAAGCTTTCTCTATAGCAATTTCACAATAAGAGATTGGCTTTAGATAAATTTCTTCATTAAAAAAGTTTCTTAAAATTTGAGCTTCTTTTAATAGCTCTAACCCATGTTCTTCTAACAGTCCTAAATTAATAGCTTGTTTAAAAGCACCGCTCACTTGTAAACAAATTTCAGATTCTCCTACTAGACCACTATTCAAACCACAATAAGTTCTTAAAATTTGAAGCCTAGCTTCATTTTCAAATAATAGTGACATCTCAAATTCTTTTTCAAGAAATCTGAATATTGAACTTTTGATTTTATCTGCTGCAGCGTCGAGTCCATCAATATGCTCATGAAGAAAAATAACAAATTCAAAACGATTACAAGTTGAAATTAAAGCTATCTCTTTAATTTCTTTATTCTCTTGCTTTAAATAATTTAAAAAAGCTTCGTAGTCATCGTGTGAAACTTTAATTTTACTTAGTTCTCTAGCTGTACAATACCTAAGCTTAGATGCAAGTGGGTTGCTTCTCTGGTTAATTATTGATGTGCCTAGGTATATTAAATTTTTCAAGATTACTAAATTAATGTATTTCTTGTTTATATTATAAAATTATTTTAGATTTTTATCTTTATAAATTCACAAAGATAAATCCATATCAAACCTTAGCTGGGGTTTTTATATTAAGGAGTGAGTTGTGAATATATCTGCTGCGAGCTTAGGGACCCAAGCTCGCTTGGGGCGCATCAGTAGGTGTATTCACAACTCACTCCTTGATGTATTCTTTGCCTGCTAAGTTAAGCTCTTTAATGGTTTTTTGGGCAAAGCTCTTGGCTTCAAATTGATTATTTGCAAAATTTATAATTTGGATCAAGTCTCTATGGTTAATTTCATCAAAGCGATTCTTAATCTGTAGTTTATAACCTAAAGTGTTTGCTTTTTCTTCTAAGCTCTCTATTTCTTCATCTGTGATTGAGCTTAATATCGAGTAATCATAGATTAGATTATACGCAACTGCTGCTTCAGCTTTTCTATGTAAACCTTCTCGGTAAAAGGCAAGCTTACTTTGTGAGCAAGCAAAAAGTAAATCAAATAAGTTTTCATCTAGTAGTTGTAAGCTTATCTCAGAGTTTAAATCACTAAGGCAGCTATTGATACTTAAAAGTTCAACCCTATCATTCTCTTCATGTACTTTACAGTTAAAGTTTATAAATCCAGAGTATTTAAGTTTTAACTTTCTAAAGCCATCTATACATGGTTGGATGATTTTTTGACTGATTTTATCGATAATAATTGGGCTTAAAGTGTCTTCTGAGCTGAAAGCAGTCATTTCACTAAAAGAAAAGCTAAGTTTGTTAAATTCATAATTATTCTTAATCGGAACTAAGCTAAAAGCGTTATCTCCGTCATAGATTACGGTAAAGCTTATATGATCTGATTTTGAATATTCTTCAATAATCAATCTTTTAGCGCTATTGCAAAGATATAGTTTAGAGTAATAAAGCTCAACAAAAGATTTTGCTTCTTCAAAATTTTCAGCTATGAATTGTTTGTTTTCATATTCTCTTTCAAATAAATTATCAGGCTGAATTAGCACAGGGTATTGGATATTCTGTAAATAAACTAGTGACATTTCTTTACTCTCAAAACTAGCGTAGTTAGGACTAGGGATTGAGTGAGAGTGAGTAAATTCTTTAAAGAAGAATTTTGAGCTTTCAAGCCTTGAGCTTGCTTGGTCTGGTCCAAATATATTTAAACCTAGTTCTTTGAACTTATCTACTATTCCTAATGAAAATAAACTTGCTTCACATGGGATGGTTAGGCTAACTCTTCTTGCTAAGGCGATTTCAATAATTTTATCAATATCAAAATTAGGAATAATTATAGGTTCAACATGATTAAATATAGTCTCTTTATCAGTGACTGAAATGATTTCTAATTCTTGAGTATTTTTATCTTTTAGTAATTTTGCAATTATATTATTTGCAAACGCGGAAGACCCTATTACTAAAACTTTTATCGAATCCATCTACACAGATTCTCTCATGAACTTATCAATCCCTCAAGTCTTGAAAAAACTTGTCTTCTCTTTGAGCATGGTGATTTATAGTTGCAATTAAGTTATAGGACGGGAAAAGTAATTGTTTTTGTAGAATATCTTTAGTTGAATCTAGATCTTTTAGATTTTGATATGCATTATCAAGTTTTTGATATTTTTCATTGATTTCAATATGATCAGCTTTGATTTTATTAAAAAGCTCTTTTAGTCTACCTGGGATTAAGTTATCTGTAAATTCTGTGTATATTTTGTCTTCTTCACAGAAGTGCTCGTTTAATAAACTTTCTGTGAAACTTAAAAGCTTTTTTAGTTCAGTAAATAAATGTTCTTTATCAATCTCTTTCTTGTTTTTACTAAGTTCTTTTAAACGAATATCAAGTTCAGAATAAAGTTCTTGATGTTCATCATAAAAATCTTTAAAGATAGCTTTCATTTTTGCAAAACTCCACTGATTAAGCAGCTTTTAAAGATAATAACATGCTAAATTTATAGATATGGTAAGCGGCGCTGAAAACTTAAGTTTACTCGGTAATACTGAGACTAAATACCCCCAATCACCTGAAGAAGCAAAGCTTGAGGTTATACCTAATTTATGGACTGAAAATGATTATGTGGTTAATTTAGATTGTCATGAATTTACTTGCTTATGTCCCAAAACAGCTCAGCCTGATTTTGCCCAGATTGAAATTTCATATATCCCTAAAGATTTTTTAGTTGAAAGTAAGGCTTTAAAGCTTTACCTCTTTTCTTACCGTAATGAAGGTATTTTTCATGAGTTTGTAACTAATAAAATTGCAAATGATTTGCAGGAACTATTACAAGCTAAGGCTTTAGTCGTGAAAGGTAAATTTATGCCTCGTGGTGGTATCGCTATTAATCCACTAGTGGTTCTTGGTGATAGGGATTTAGCTAAGGAATTTAAACTGATATGAACTTAGTAAAAGATAAATTTTTAATTGTCTTTTCTGGTGGACAAGATAGTACTACTTGTCTTCATTGGGTGCTAAATTATTTTAAAAAAGAAAACCCTGATATAAACAGGGCAGATTATAAAAAATATATCAAACTAGTTACTTTTAACTACGGTCAGAGACACGATATCGAACTTGAGGCTGCAAAAAAGATAGCAGAATTGGCTGATTTGGAGTTTGATTTGGTTGATATTCCTAATGTTTTACGCGGTGCAAGTTCTCTTACAGACACCTCAGTAACACTTCCTCAAAATGAATCACTCGATGACTTTGAAACGGGGCTTGCAAATACTTTTGTCCCAGGAAGGAATTTACTATTTCTAACGATTGCAGCAAATTTGGCTTATAGTCATGGTGTTAATAAAATAGTTACAGGCGTGTGTGAGACTGACTTTGCTGGTTATTATGATTGTCGTCAAGATTTTATAAAAGCTATGGAGTTAACAGTTAACCAGGCTTTGTTTGGGGAAAATACTGGTATTGAAATTATTACTCCACTTATGTACTTAACGAAGGCTGACACAGTGAGTCTTGCAAAAGATTTAGGTGAAGAATGTTTAAAAGCTTTAGCTTACTCGCATACTTGCTACCAAGGCGTTTTCCCACCGTGCGGTAAATGTCATGCATGTCATCTAAGAGCTAAAGGTTTTCAAGAAGCTAAAGTTGAAGATCCACTTTTAATAAGAGCTAGTAAAGGAGAATATATAAGTGAACTTACTAGTAAATAAAGTTTATGATAAAGCTCAAATCTTTGAAACAGTTCAAGGAGAAGGTGTACATTCAGGGGTTCCTAGTTTTTTTATAAGACTTCAAGGCTGTAATGTAAGATGCTTTTTCTGTGATGAAAAGTCTACATGGAAGCATGGTGGAGAGTTTGCTGCTGAAATTGATATTGATGAGATTCTTAATTTCCTTAATGAGAAAAATCCAAATCTTAAACGTATTGTTATTACTGGTGGTGAACCAACTGAACAAAATTTAGTACCTTTGATAAGAGCTTTAGCCAGGAAAGGCTTTTCTGTCGCCTTAGAGACAGCTGCCACTGGAGAGTATTTAGAAGATATTTTTGATTTGAAGAATGAACTTGGCTCTGAAAAGCTATGGATTACTTTTAGTCCTAAGGAAATTTATAGTGAAAATGGTAAACCAGCATCTGAGAGAATCTGGCAAGGAGCTGATGAACTTAAATTTGTTTTTGCTAGTGAAAAAGCTGGAAAGTATTTATTAGAAGTGATTTTCAAAGAACTTGATATTATTAAATCTAAGATGCCTGTTTTTTTAGTCCCTGACTGGAACAATAAAGAAAAGTATCAAGAAGAGATTCTGAATATTCTTAAAATATATCCAGCTAGATGCAGAATTGGGATTCAAGCTCATAAATTCTGGGGATTGCTATAATTATCTTATGAAAAGATTTCTAATTTACTTTTTGAGCTTTGCTCTTCTAAGTTCTTCTTCATTAAATATATATGCTAAAGATGAATTCTTTGATGCATCAACGATGATGATGAAAGCAAGTGAAAAAGATGAATTTAATGTAGAAAAAGAAGAGCATTTAACTAATACTCCAGTTGATTTTCGTGATATTTCAGATTTTGCGGCAGCACCCTTTAAATTAGATACTTCTACGGCTCAGATACCTGTTACAGCTAGGCTTAGAATTAAAGTGGAAGATTCAATTTCTGCAAAAAGTGCTAATCTCGGTGATGATTTTAAAGCTAGGGTTATGGAAGATTTTTATTTAGAAAAAGAAGATTTTAAAAAATTAATAGTTCCGAAGAACTCATGGATTAGAGGAAAAGTTTCATATATAAAAAGACCACGTTTTTTAAGTCGCTCAGGTAAATTAGAGATTAATTTAGATACTTTAATGACTCCTCAGGGGGATTATGTTCCTCTAGATGCTAAGTTAAGTTTTGTAGAAGGAGTAGTAAATGAACAAGGCTTACTTGACCCACAGACCGGTTTTACTGATAAGGCAGTTGAGCCTACTGAAGCACTTTTAAGTACTAATACTGGTAAGGCTGTTTCCATAGCGACTCTAGGTTTACCAGTAGCAGGTTCTTTAATAGGTGGTAGTGTAGTAGCACTATTTTCTAAAGGTGATTCCGCTACTGTGGAAAAAGGACAAGAATTACAGATTATTATTACTAAAAATGTCGATTTAGCTATGTAAGTTAATACTTATGTGCCTATAATATTTCTGTATATACAAACTTAACTGAAATATAAAGAATCTTAGTTAGAACTATATTAGGAAGTGAAAAGGCTTTCTGATTAGGTATATGGGGACTGAAAATATTGGCTAAGATAACTCCAACAAACTATACTGATCCTAGTGTTTACTCAAACCCTAGATCATTAGTGACGAGTCCAGTAACACCAGGAATAAATCCTAGTGTCCCTACGCCATCTTCTACCTATACAATTGATACTAGCTATGGTACTCTTCCTCAATACACAGGAACTGATGCAGCACAAGCTTTTAATGGTGCACCTTCTACTGCAGCATGGGGAAACGCTGGAGCTACTCCGATGATTGATGGACAGCATGAATTAACTAACTATGCTATGAATCGACATGTATTTCCGTCACCTCAGGTTCAGGAGGTGGCTAATAAAACTATAGATAAGTTATATATATCTCTTCCTACTATAGATGAATTAATTGAAGAAGCAGTTCAAAAAGTAATGGAAACCGGTGTGGATGAACAAACAGCAAGAGATATAGTAGCAAAAGGTATGGGAGGAGATGACGGTAAAGGTCTTGAAGCTATGCTTACTCAAATTGATCCAGCTACGGGTTTATCTAGATATGATCAAATGCTTTTATCTGCTTCTGATGACATCATTAACACTATTAATGGTCAAGCTGCTGGAAATATAGCTAAGGAACAAGCAGAGCAAATGGTTAGTGCTACTAAAGAGAGATTAGTTAATTCATTTGGTGAATTGACAGGTGCTTATACCACTTCTGGAGAAGTTGCAGCAGATGAAGAACAGCGTGCAGAAGCAGAGCAAGTTATGGAAATTTCTATAGCAGCTAGTAAAGATCCTGAGAAGGAAGATGAAGATTCTGAAGCTAAACAAATCAATGATATGCTTGTTCAGAACTTTATTGGAGCTCAAGGTTTAGGTTTCGATAATAATGGATTACTTACTGGTGGTATTACTGTTGAAAACACTGGTGCAGAGGCTGTAACGTAAAAAATTTTCAAAAGAACGTATTAACTTTAATTAGCTCTTAACTTTTAGAGGTTATATCTTCTTTTAGGTGGAGCGTAAATTATGGAAATTAATAAAGATTTAGAGTATTACAAGAATTACTTACAAGACGTAAATAAAATGTACGAAGAGAATATTCTAGGTAGTGCGAATTTTAGATATACAGAACAAGCTGAAGTCACTCCTATAATGCACAACGAGATAGAAGGTGGTGAGGATGCTTTCGGGGAGTATATCAGTGACCAAACAGATCAAACTACGTATAATAATGGTGTAGAAACTTCTTCAAATGTAATACTAGAAATCGGTGAATTAAATAACTACGTCAATAACTTTATTGATCAATCAAAAGAGAATATTGCCATTGTTAATAATGAAATCGATAGTTTTATGATTAACATTATAGGCATTCCAGCGGAAAATGATCCTTTAGAGTTGGCACAGAATACTGATTATTATCCAGATTTTGAAAAGTTGAAATATTTAGGAGAAGGCACTCAAGAAGTTGAAGATGTCTATAAAAAAATGATTCAGGAATATGAAGAGAATCAGATTTCTCTTGCTATTTTTGATAAAGAACAAACTTTCCTGAATGATCTAGGCATAGAAGATACATATAATACTTTAGGTACTGCTGAAAAGGAAATTTTCATAGAGATTCTAAACACTTATGATGATTTAGTAGTTAACTTTCAATCTGAAGCTCAAAATGAAAACATTCAAGATGTAGATATGAATGTTCATGAAGGAATGATTGGAGCTCCTTTTTCTAAAACTAATGTTGCAGCTATGAAGCTTAACAAAGCTAAAGAAATGTTAACTAAGCTATCTGAAGGTATGTCTGTTAAAGACCTTGAAGCTTATGAGAAGACTTTTGATTATGAAATTGAGTTTAATGAGCAGCTTTCAGATGCAGTCGCTCAATATGGAGTAGGTTCAGATGAGGCAAACATTCTTAGTGCAAAGGCTGAAGCTTCAAGAAGAGCCAGAGAGTTTGTTGAGTCTGTTCATACGATGAAGACTTCAAATGATGCTTTAGACCAGGCTGTTGTTGCATCATGGGAAGCAGATGGTATAGATCCACTTAGTGGCTGGATTATCGAAGATATGGAGAGTGATATTATCCAGGTTACTACTATTGCTGATGTTAAAGCTTTATATACAGGTGAAGACTCTAAATATGCACAGGCAAAAGAAAGTGTTACTTCTATGAAAGAGAAAGCACTTAAGTTAACTAATTTTGATAGAGATGGTGCGGTGGAAACCACTGAGATTGCTGCATTAATTACGACTGCTTACCAGAATGGTGGTGAAGTTGATGGTATTGATTTAGATGTAATCAAAGCTGCTTTAATTGCTAATGGTGTAAATGCAGATACAATTCAAAATGTTGAAAATACTTTAGAGACCATTAGTGATGGTGATATGATCATTAGTTTTGATGAGGCTTTAGATTTCTATAAAAGTATGTCTACAGATGTAGGTTGGGGAACATTTAGAACTCAAATGGATGTTTTAGCTGTAGCTAAGATTGACGAAGAAGCTAATCCTGAGTTGTTTACAACTATTGGGGATGAAACTTTCTTTACTGGTAATTACGAAGATGAAGATACTGCAGTGTTATCTCAGTTTCTTGCAAGTAGTGGACGCTATGTTCATACTGTTGAAGATAAATTTGAAGCTTTAGATGCTTTTCATGATAATGCTGGTGACACTTCTCAGCAAAAGAAAGATTGGAGAGAATATCGTTATAATAATTGGGCAGCAAATCAAGCTAACTGGGATGCTAAGCAAGATATTGGACTTGCGTGGCACCATAAGGCAGGTAATGCAAATGTTACTGACATGTTAGATGAGATGCAAGACCTTACTCAAAGTAGAACAGATATGATGACTGATGCTATGGAGTATGGTGATGCAAATCCAGGCTCTGATTGGTGGAATGATTTTTCGTTATCATACTTTGAAAACATTAGAAATGAATCTAATGTATTTTTAGTAGGGCTTCGTGGTGGAGATGAAAATAAACTTAAACTTATGGATATGATTGGTGAAGCAATTCATATTTCATATGCTGATAGAGGTAATTATATAAGAGATTATATAGATGTAGATATTGCTAATGCTACTGATAATGTCTCAGGAAATAGTAAAGTAGATTTGATTCATTTTGAAGATAACTTTGTTAGTGATGATAACGATAATTTTACTACATCGGAGCTTGCTCAAAGTGGTTACGCTTTATTTCATCAATCTAATCAACAGTATCACGCTATGTGGGGCTTGAGATCAGCTCTATTTCATGATGTAAATAACAATGAATTTAAAGGTGGTGAAAGTCAAATGACTGATGCAGAGGCTAAATTTATTGAAAATCAATTCCATGAAATGATGGACATTGGTGATCAAATGGAAGCTTATCTCTATAATAATGGTGATTTGCAGCATGCTGATGCTAAGAACACTGATGAATACAGAGAATTAGAAGAAAAATGGTTCTTGAAAATGGAATCGATGATGGCTGTTATTCAAAATGATGAAACTACAGAAAAAGTAGTGGCAAACTTAGGTGGCTTTAATGATGATGGTACTTTAAATGCTGATGCTGTGGAAGATGTTTTAGCTGCATTTCATGAAAATTATGGTGTAGAAGGTGAAGATCTGAACCTTGATTTTAACTCTGACGGTATTATTGACACTGAAGATTACGACATAATGATGAAGGTTGTCGGTGACAAGAGACATGAATCTGGTTTTGATGCACTTCTTGTGAATGATTCTATGAATTTAGGTAAGACTGCTATGTATAGTGGACTTGCTAAGGGACCTAATGTAAGTGATAATGACAAGCTTCTTTATGAATCATTAGAATTTTTCTTTGCTGAACAAAGTGATGCAAATGAAACAATGATCAGTAATATTCAAGAGTTTGGATTTGCTTCAGATGAAGCTGAGCAAAGGTTTATTGAACTTACAAATATGTTAGATCAAGCTAATGAGGCAGTTGAACTTAAGTTAAGAGAGAGTATCTCTACTGATGATGAAATTGCATTAGATCCAGAATTAGGTGATATTGCAATTAATATCAGTAATGAAATGATGATGCTTTCTTTAGGATTTAATGTTGAAGATAGTGCAGCTTTAGCTGAATACGTAGGTGGGGAATATAAGATTACTGACGAAATAACAGATGAGTCATTGAGTCTCATTAATGATATTACCCAACTCAAAGATGATGGTTTAATGAATAATGAATTGAGACTTAGATTAATTTCTGGGGTTGTTAATGAAAATAGTAGTGATTTTGTTGAAGATGATATAACAACTATGATTCAGGATAAATTTGATGAATTCTTAGGGTTTGCAGCAACTCATAATGATGGTCTTGTTGATTACTTTGATTCAATGATTGAATTCTATCAGACACTTATTAATGATGAAGAGTCTAAAGAAAATTCTAATCAAACTCTCATAAGTAGTTATGAGGGGGCGATGACTTCATTTGAAACTCAACGAAGTAGCCTAGATAATAGTAATTCTGACTATAATAGTGATGCCTATACTGGTATTTAATTTAAACTTCTTTAATATCAGTCTATAATATTTGAATGATGAAGAGATATTTCTTGGCAATAGATCAAGGTACTTCTAGTTCTAGAGCTATTCTTTACAATGATAAACTTGAGACTTTAAAGTCTCACCAAATTGAAGTTGGGCAAAGCTATCCACAATCATCTTGGGTGGAACAATGTCCAGAAGAGTTATTTCAAGCACAGTTTACTTGTATCGAAAAAATTTTAGAAGGTCTTGAAAATGATGCTGAGGTTTATGCTGGAATTACCAATCAGCGTGAAACTAGTATTATTTGGGATAAAAATACTTCTAAGCCCGTTTATCCAGCTATCGTATGGCAAGATATGAGAACTGCTGATTACTGTGAAGAGCTTACTCAAAAAGGTTTAGATAAAACTATAAAAAATAAAACAGGTTTAGTTTTAGATGCTTACTTCTCAGCAACTAAAATCTCATGGATTTTAGACTCTAATCCTGAAATTAGAAAAGAAGCAGAAGCTGGCAATTTACTTTTTGGGACTGTGGATACTTGGTTAATGTGGAAGCTATCTCAGGGGAAGAAACATCTTACTGATCATTCAAATGCAGCTAGAACAATGCTTTTTAATATTCATGATATGAATTGGGATAAAGAACTTTTGGAGATTTTTAATATCCCTGCTTCACTTTTACCTGAATTGAAAACTTCTCAGGCAGAGTATTTAGAATGTGAGATCAATGATAAAAAAATAAAAATCGTTTCTGTTGCTGGTGATCAGAATGCTTCTCTTTTTGGGCACACTTGTTTTAAAAAGGGTGAAGCTAAAAATACTTATGGAACTGGTTGTTTTCTTTTAGTGAATACTGGTGAAGAAATTGTCGAATCTAAAAATGGTTTACTTTCTACAGTTGCTTTTAGTTTAAAGGATAAAAAAGTTAACTATGCTTTAGAGGGAAGTATCTTTATAGCTGGTTCTGCTTTAAACTGGCTTAAAAATAAAATGCAAGTTTTAGAAGATATCAAAGAATCTTCAGCTATAGCTGAAAGTATTTCTGAAGAAGAGATGGATAATTTATATTTTGTCCCAGCATTCTCAGGTTTAGGATCGCCCTATTGGGACATGTATGCGCGTGGAACTATTATCGGATTAAATTTAGATACTGGAAAGAATCATTTAATTAGAGCAACGTTAGAGTCACTAGCTTACCAAACCAAGGATGTTGCCGGTTCGATGGAAAATGATATGCAATGCAAATTAAAGTCATTAAGTGTAGATGGTGGTGGGTCAAAAAATGATTTCATGCTTAACTTTCTGTCTGGAGTATTGGGGATCGATGTCTTAAGACAAGATAATGTGGAGCTTACTGCTTTTGGGATAGCTGCTATGGTAGCTAATTTCATAGGCTTATATAGCTTAGAAGAATTAGTTAATATGAATAAAAATTCTGAGCTTTTTAATACTAAGTTTGATGAGTCTAAAAAAGAAAAGCTTTATAATGGTTGGAAGAAAGCCGTTAACTATAGTAAAGGTTGGCTGAAAAACTAAGATGATAGATAGAAGTGAAATACTAGCTAAGATAAAAACTCAAAAATATGACTTAATTGTTATTGGTGGTGGAATTACAGGTGCAGGGATTGCACTTGATGCTGTTTCTAGAGGTTTATCAGTTGCTTTAGTTGAGAAGGGAGATTTTGCAAGTGGAACTAGCTCAAAGTCTACTAAATTAATTCATGGTGGCTTACGTTACCTTAAACAGTTTGATTTTGCTTTAGTTCATGAAGTTGGAAGTGAAAGAGCTGTAGTTCATAAACTTGCTCCAAATTTAGTTAAGCCTGAGAAGATGTTATTACCTTTAATTAAAGGTGGTACATATGGTAAGTTATTAACTTCTTTTGGTCTTTCTCTCTATGACTTTCTTGCTGGAGTTAAGAAAGAAGAATGCAGAAAGATGCTTTCAAAAGAAGAAACTCTAGGTATAGAACCTTTATTAAATGAAGATCAGCTTTTAGGTTCAGGATTATATTATGAATACAGAACTGATGATGCTCGTTTAACTATTGAGATTATTAAAACAGCGGTTTCATTGGGTGCAGACTGTATAAACTATGTCGAGGTTCAGGACTTTGATTATAGACATGACGGCTCAATGAACTATGTGAAATGTATTGACCATGAAACTAAGGAAGAATTTAGTGTAGAAGGTGAGATTATAGTAAATTCTGCTGGTCCTTGGGTTGATAAGATTCGTCTTAAACAACAAAAAAAAGAAACTTTAAACAAGAGGTTGCATTTAACTAAAGGTATCCATTTAGTTGTTGATAAAGAAGTTTTTCCCATTAAACAATCAGTTTACTTTGATGAACCAGTGAAAGGAAGAATGGTTTTTGCTATACCTAGAGATAAAACTACTTATATTGGTACTACTGATACTAACTATGATGGTAGTTTGGATGACGTTCGTGTTGAAAAAGAAGATGAAGATTATGTTTTAGCTGCTGCTAATGCTATGTTCCCTTCTCTTAATTTAAATTCAGGTCAGGTTAAATCTTCATGGGCGGGGCTGAGACCTCTTATTCATGAAGAAGGTAAGTCTCCAAGTGAACTTTCAAGAAAAGATGAAATCTTTGAATCTGAAGATGGTTTGATTTCAATAGCTGGTGGAAAGCTCACTGGATACAGGAAAATGGCTGAGCGTATTGTTGATAGGGTTTTAAAGAAATTGATTAAAACTAATCTAAAAGATAAATTTGTAAAATCAAAAACTAAAAATTTGAAGTTACTTTCATCTGAGTTTGATTCTGAAGAAGCGATGGAATCCTTTAAACAAACACTAAATGAGTATTTAAGTTCATATTTTGATGATAATTTCTTTATTGATCACCTTTTTGATAATTATGGTTTAAATGCCACTAAAATTTTGGATTACTTTAAGCATCTTAAACTAGAGCAGGACGCTATTAAAAATGATACTGCAATAGTTTTAGCTGAGCTTATTTACTCGATAGACCATGAGATGGTTAAGAGCGCTTTAGATTTCTGTGAAAGAAGATCCTCTTTCTTATACTTTGATATCGATAAAATTCATAATCTTAAAGAACTTATTATTAGAGAGATGACTGCAAGGCTAAACTGGAATGACTTTAGGCAAGAGCAAGAGCGTAAACTATTAAATGAGGCGATCGATAAGAGCGTAAGCTTTGCATAAGTTTTTCACCCATGTGATAATTGACTAGTATCAAAGCTGATAATGGGAAATTTTCAAATAACATGGATCGATATAGTAATCATTGCTGTTTACTTAGTAGGCATTACTATATATGGCTTAAGTTTTGCTAAAAAGGAAAGTTCAGCTAAAGATTATTTCTTAGCTGGTGGAAAGATAGCATGACCTGTTATTGGTATTTCTTTAATAGGTGCAAATATAACGAGTATAACTTTAATAGGTTTACCTGGAGATGCTTATAGTAAAGGTATTTCAGTTTTTAACTATGAATGGACTGCTGCGATTATTTTAGTTTTTATGTCGCTCTTCTTTATTCCTTTTTATTTAAGCTCTAAGATTTATACGATTCCTGAATTTTTAGAAAAGCGCTATGACAGAAGATCTCGCATGTTTTTCTCTGCGCTAACTGTTTTAAGTAATATTGCTGTTGATATTGCTGGTACTCTTTATGGGGGTTATATAGTTGCTAAGCTTGTTTTACCTGATGTTGACCCGATACTAATTATTTCTCTTTTAGCTGTAGCTGCTGCTATCTATACGATTCCAGGCGGTTTAACCTCAGTTATTTATACTGAGCTGATTCAGACCATTCTATTATTAGTAGCTTCTGCAGTAGTTGCTTATGCAACTTTTGCTCAGATAGGTTCATGGGAAAATGTTCTAAAGGTAACTCCTTCGGAGATGCTCAGCTTAATTAGACCTATTGATGACCCTCATCTTCCGTGGACGGGACTTGTTTTCGGGGTGACTCTAATTGGTTTTTATTTTTGGGGTACTAACCAGTTCATGGTTCAGAGGACACTTTCAGCGATTGACTTAAACCATGCTAGGTGGGGTTCACTTTTTGCAGCTTTAATTAAATTACCTATTTTATTCATGATGGTTTTACCAGGAACTATGGCAAGGTTTCTTTACCCTGATTTACCTAAGGGAGATATGGTTTTTCCAACTTTGGTTTTTGATATTTTACCTGTAGGCTTAGTAGGTTTAGTTATAGCTGGGCTTTTAGCTGCGATGGCTTCTAGTATGAGTGCAGCTCTAAACTCTGCTTCTACTTTACTTACGATGGATTACATTCGATTAATAAAGCCTAACTGGACTAGTGATCAATTAGTTAAAGCGGGAAAGGTTATAACTTTTTTTTTATTAATTGCTGCTATTTTTACTGCAACTCAAATTACTAAATTTGATTCACTCTTTACTTATGTACAGATGGTTTTATCGTACTTAGTGCCACCTATTGCGGTGGTCTTTATCTGGGGTATTTTCTGGAAGGGGGCTACGGCAAATGCGGCTTTTGTAAGTATGGTCTTTGGGGTTCTTACAGCTGCTATTTTATTATTCTTTAGAGATATTGATTTTATTGCTAATATTCATTATTTACATAAAGCTCCATTGCTTTTTGTTTTATCAAGTTTGGTTTTAATTATCTGCTCTAAGTTAGATAAAAATAAACCATCTCTTGATGTTAAAGAAAACTTTATCTGGTCCATTAATTACTTTAAAGAAGATATGAGGAATTTAAAGTCACTGCCTTGGTATAAGAATTATATTAATTTATCTATTTTGCTTTTAATAGTTACTGCAGTTCTGGTTTATCTGTATAGGTAAAAATGGGAATATAATATTATTAGTCAAACTATATGTCCATTGATATTAATTCACCTAATAGGCTTATAAATAGAGAGCTTTCTTGGCTTGAATTTAATTGCCGTGTGCTTGAAGAAGCAATGAATTCTAAAACTCCGCTTTTAGAGAAATTAAAATTTCTTGCCATTTCTGACCGTAACTTAGATGAATTCTATATGGTCAGGGTTGCTGGTTTGAAAAGAAAAAAAGCGGCTGATATTGGGATAGTCAGTAAAGAAGGTTTAACCGTCACGCAGCAGTTAGATTATATTTACAAAAAATCTAAGGTTATTTTTAAAGATCAAAGTCTTTGCTTTACCCATCTCTGTGATGAACTTAAAGAGCAGGGTGTAGAAATAATTAAGTCTGTAGATTTACGTAAGAAGGAGCTAGAGTGGCTTGAGGATTATTTTTTAAAGAAAATTTTTCCAGCTATTACTCCTCTAGCTATTGATCCTTTGCATCCTTTTCCAGTTATTCCTAATGATGCACTATCTATAGTTTTAAAACTCTTTGATAAGGAACACGATAAATTTCAGTGGTCTATTATTCCTATCCCTCAAAATATGCAAAGATTTATAAAAATCTGTGGTGAGAATAAAAGAATTCTACCGACTGAAGATGCGATCAGACTCTTTCTAAGAAAGGTAATGCCTAACTTTAACATTATTTCTTCAGGCTATATTCATTTAATTCGTGATAGTGAAATGGATATCGATGATGATTTAGAGGATGTAGAAGAATTAATTGAAAGTTTCAAATCTGCTTTGAATAAAAGAAAACACGGAAGTGTGATTAGGTTAATGGTGAATAAAGATATTGATCGTGACTTGATTGAGTTTGCGACAAATGAACTTCATGTTGAACCTGACGCGATTTTTGAAATTGATGGTCTTTTGAATTTATCTGATATCGAAGAAATTAGTATGGAAAATAAATCTAAGTTTAAGTTCCAGCCTTTCAATCCAGCTATACCAGATTATATAAAAGAGTTTTCAGGTGATATGTTTGCTGTTATTAAACACCGCAATGTCCTTTTACACCATCCATATGAATCTTTTGATCCAGTTATAGATTTAGTCGAACAAGCTGCAAATGACCCGAATGTAATTTCTATTAAACAAACCTTGTATAGAACTAGTGATAATTCTCCTATAGTAAAAGCCCTTGCTCAAGCAGCTGAACATGGAAAGTCTGTTACTGTAGTTGTTGAGCTTAAAGCTAGGTTTGATGAAGAAAAAAATATTCATGTCGCCCAAGTTTTAGAAGATGCTGGTGCCCAAGTGGTTTTTGGGTTTATGAAGTATAAAACTCACGTGAAATTACTTCTGATCAGCAGAAAAGAAGAAGATGAAATAGTTAATTATTTACACTTTTCTACTGGTAATTATCATCCTATTACAGCAAAAATTTATACTGATATCAGTTACTTTAGTGCTGATCAAGATCTTGCTTTAGAAGCGACTAAGGTTTTTAACTATATTACTGGCTATGTTCAACCAGCGGGTTTAAAAAAATTTAGTATCTCTCCTATTGCACTGCAGAGGAAGATTTTTGATTTTATAGATATTGAGATAAATAACGCAAAGGCTGGAAAGCCTGCTGGGATTTGGCTTAAGCTTAACTCTTTAGTGGATTCTAAGATTATTGATAAGCTCTATGAAGCTTCTACGGCTGGTGTGAAAATAGAATTAGTTATCAGAGGTATTTGTTGCCTGAAACCAGGCATTGCTGGTCTCTCTGAAAATATTCGTGTAAGAAGTATCGTGGGGCGCTTCTTGGAACATTCACGTTTAGTATGTTTTGCTAATGGTGAAGCCTTACCAAGTGCTAAATCTAAAGTATATTTATCCTCTGCTGATTGGATGCCAAGAAGTTTCCATAGAAGAGTCGAAGCGATGATTTTAGTTGAAGATAAAGATATTAGAAAAAGAATACTTGATGAAATTATGTATTTGAATCTTAATGACACTGAACAGACATGGTTCTTAGACAGTGAAGGGCACTATTATCGCTATGAGGATAGTAGTAAAAAAGTAATTAACATTCATAAGGAATTTATGTCTAGGGTGAAGGAGGAGCAATAATGGAACATTTAGAACTTGACTCTTGTCTTTCGATTATTGATATTGGCTCAAACTCAATTAGAATGGTTATCTATGATGAGATAAGTAGCTTTCCTCGAATTATTCTAGATGAGAAGGCTGAATGTCACCTCGCTGATGGTATTGGTATCGATGGTTTACTTAAAGAAGAAAATATTGAAAAAGCACTTGAGAATATTAATAGATTTGCGGCTCTTTTAGATTACGCTAAGATTTTCAATAGAAATATTATTGCAACTTCTGCTTGTAGAGAAGCAAGCAATGCTGCTGAGTTTGTTGCTAGTGTAGAAAAGATTTTAAAGACTAAGGTGAATATTATTTCAGGTGAGAGGGAAGCAAAGCTTTCTGCACTTGGAGTATCTATGGAAATACCGCAGGCTTCTGGTTTGGTTGCTGATATTGGTGGGGGAAGTCTAGAGCTTAGTGTTTTGGATAATAAAACTGTTTCAGAATGCACTAGCTTTAAGCTTGGTTACCATTCGATGTATGATGTTGAAATAAAAAATAAGTATAGCGAAAGGCAGATGGAGAACTATATTGATGAAACACTCTCATCTGCAGATTTTTTGTCAAATGATGAAACAACTAATTTGTATTTGGTTGGTGGACGCTGGAAGCGCTTAGCTAGGCTTCACATGGAATTAAATTCTTATCCATTGAAAATTGTAGGTAATTATAAAATCAGTTCTAGTGAAGTTAATAAGTTTTTGAAAATTGATGATGTTAATTCTACATTACGTTTGGCTGCATTATTACTTAAGTCATTAATTAAAGTTACTAATGTGAAAAACATTATTTTTTGTACGAATGGTATTCGTGAAGGTTGGATATGTTCAAAATTAAAAGCTAGTGATAGAGAGATTAATCCATTATATGAATCTGTTGTTAAAATAACGATGCTTGATAAGAAAATAGCTTTTAAGCGCGCAAATAATCTTACTGACTGGATTTTATCTTCTGGCTTTGTCAATCTCGCTTCTGGATTGCATATAGACGTTAAGAAGATTATCTTTGTAAGTGCACTTTTAATTCAAGCCTTTATATTTAATAATAAAGAACAGAAATCAAATGCAGTTTTTAATTATGTTATTAATCTAAATCTCCCTAATCTTAGCCATAAAGAAAGAATCTTCATGGCTTACGTCTTGTTCTGTTCTCTTGCTGGAAACAAGACAAATAAAGAAATTAAGAAGTATCTGAATATTTTAGATTTCCCAATGATTAAAAAAGCAAAGAAGCTTGGTTATTTCTTTAGGCTTGCGATCTATTTATCACCTGGAGATTCAAAATTACTTAAATTTATTGATTTAGATTTAGAGAATAGCGGTCTGAAACTTTCTAGCTCTAAAAAGAAGCTTGAGAACCTATTTATAGGCTCTACTATTCATGAGATTCTTTTAGGGTTAGAAAATCTAATAGGTTACTAAGATAGAGGAACTAACTCTAAATCTTTACCATCTAGATTTATACTCATTTTGAATAATTCAACTAATTGCTCTTGATTATTTTTCTCAGTTTCTGTTGATACTGTAAAAAATACCCTAGGGTTGAAGCGTAAAATTTCTTTTGCAATTTTATGCAATAAAGTAAATTTTCCATCTTGGTTTTCTAAAATATAATGATTTAAATATTGCATTTCTTTTGACTCTGAATCTTTAACCATATAGATATTTGGAATGAATTTAAATAATTCTTCATCGGCTTTAATAAAATACTCGACAGAGTGAGGAGAAATATCTTCATCTCTTATTTCATCAATATTTTTTCCTATATTTTAGAAATTATCTGATGAATTTAAAGCAAGTTTTTCCGAGCTTGTATCTATAAACTTATTTTGTATATTCTTAATTAGTTTTGCTAATAACATATTGCCACCATCCTAGTAAGATAATACTTACATGGGGTTAAGTTTTAGTTAATAAAGCTAGCTTAAGTCTTCATTATCGAGCCAGTGCTTAATAAATTGTCCTTTGGGATCATAGTTTTTAATTTGGTGGTTAAGGTCAAATTTGTGTGCTTTTTCTGTACCCATCAAACCTGCTATATATGAACAGTTTAGCCAATTACTAAAGATGTCATAGTCTACTAACATTGATTCTAAATAGGATGCAGCGAAGCGCCAATCTTGTTTTAATTCATGGATGAAGTAAGCAACAACATTTTGTCTACCTCGATTTGATAGATATCCAGTTTGTTTTAAGCAAATCATATTTGCATCGATGAAGGCTTGTCCAGTTTTACCGTTTATCCATTTGCTACAAAGGTCTTCATCTAATTCATTATATACTTCTCTTTCATGAGGACCATTTAAGAAGAATGAACTTTTTTTATACTTCCCATAAAGTAATCTGAAATATTCTCTCCAGAGTAATTCAAACTTTAACCAGTAGGTTGAATCATTCTTCAATACTTCATTTTCAAATTTCTCAATTTCATGCATTACAAAGTTTACAGATATTGAACCATTTGCAAGCCAGGCTGAGAAACGACTTGAAAAGTTTCTACCCATAAGACCATTTCTGGTTCTTTTATAACGTTTAATTGACTTTTGTTCCCAGATATAGCTTTTGATTCTATCTAAACCTGCTTCTTCACCACCTTTGTAAATGAATGTGGCACGGGTATCACTAAGAACATGAATTTGATTTTTTAAGGTTTGAAGATCATCTAATATTTTTATATCATCATTATGATAGTTTTCATTATTCAAACTTATTGATTCAGCTTGGTGATTGTATTTAGTATTAGTCATTACTTTCTCAGATTCTAAAAAATCTTGTTCGTGATATTTCCTAAATTTAGTAAAAGTATCTTGAAGTCTTTTAACTTTACTTTTGATTTCGTCATATTTAAAAATATAGTTTGCGTTAAATTTATTGAAGTTGATATTACTATATGTTTTTTTGACTTTCTTTTCTAATGCTCTTTCTTCAGCTGCAATATCTTTTTCATAATATAGATCAGTGATCTTTTCTTCTTTTATGATTTTAGATAAAGCTGAAAAACTATCACCTAAAATAATATTTAAATGAATATTTAAGAGCTCCAAGTTAGCTTTTAACTGTTCAATACTTTCATAAAGGAAACTTAGTCTAAAGTCGCTTAATCTCTTAAAACCATATTTTGTGTCTTCAAAAAAGCTTGGTTCAATAATAAAAACAGCTACGGTCTTATCTGAATTTCTTAGTGCGGCATCTAAGCATTGATTATCAAATATTCTAAGGTTCTTCCTAAACCAAATTAGTGATTTTACAGACACTAGCTAATATTTTATATTAAAACATGAATTTTTCAATGCAGTATATGGGTATGTTGTTTATGGAGTATTCCTATGATTGCACAGTACTGGTATCAAATATTTAAACCAGATTTTTATGAATCAATGATGGTTTTTGCACTAAAAAATGCTACTAGGGGGATTTTAGAAGAGGAATTGCTTAGCTTTTTAGCTTCTAGAGGGTATCCGATTATAAAAGATGAAGAACTCGAGATATTAGTTACCTATAATAATTTGTTTGAAAAATTATGGTCTAAAAATGGTGACAAATTTTATGTTAATACTGAATGTTTGCATGAAATTTTATTGTTGAAAAATATTAGATCAGCAAAGTTACTTTCAAATGTAGCTATATTTATTTCAATATTTTCAGTTTTTGCGATTTTAAGTTTCTCTGCGATTATATTCACGCAAAATACTAAGACTACTTATTCATTTTTCTTAAAAAAACAAGTTGAACTCTTAGAGTATATGAATTCAAATCTTGAGCATTTGAGATTTAATAAAATGAGTGAACAGTAATAAATCTTTTGAAAACTATTAATTCTTTAGAGTAATACTGAATTAATCGGATATAATTAGAATCTGCTCAGGTATGAGCGAAATCTAGGGCATTACCTCAGCTGGATAGAGGGCTCGGCTACGAACCGAGACGTCGGGGGTTCGAATCCCTCATGCCCTGCCAACTAAATATAAATAAAATACCCGGCAGTTTTGCCGGGTATTTTATTTATGTCAGCCGACTGGAATTGAGAATCCATTGTCAAAAAACAAGATTTTGATCTTGTTTTTTGATTCCTTCGGGGTAGTTTCTATTGCGCTGGGCTCATTCAGTGCGCGCTTCCCCTAAACCCTCATGCCCTGCCAACTTTAGATGACTTAAAAGGTAATGGTACGTTCGTACTATTTTTCTGCATCGTACCTTTAGGTTTGTTCGGAGTACTGCTCACGAAAACAATTTTCAAAGTGTATCTCTATCTTTTCTAATAAAGCTTTTCTATCGAAGCTTTTATTTGTTTTGATTGACTCATCAAAAACTTCAGCTACAGAATAAATGTATGTTGAAGCTAGTTGTTTAATGTCTCTTGGAGTCAAGTTTATATGCGATTTGTCTAATTTATTGTAGATAAATTTTTTTGCATCTTTTAATTCTTTAACTATTTTTTTTCCTTTAGCATCTGTTAAATTTTGAAATTCTTCTCTTGCATTAAGTGTGTAATGCCAGAAAAACTTTCTTAAATCTTTTGCACTCCAGGAAGGTAAAGAAATATTTTCATTTACAATTTTTTGTAAATAATTTTCATAATCCTTTCCTAATTCTTGTATTATTAGCCTTCCTATTTTTTTGTAATCCATAGCTAATATGAAAAATATGTTTGGGAAGTTTGCTGTTATTCCTACTAGACGTAAAATTATTAAAACCATGTCTGGTGGTAACCTATCTATATCATCTATAACTATAATAATTCTTTCTTTGATAGAGCCTAACTTAGTCTCTATATCTTGTTTTAAGCTAGCTAAGTCTGCTTTAGATGTATTCTGAGCAAGTTCTATATTAAGGTTAAAGATGTCTAGTAATTTTGCAGAGTGTGAAACTGATAGGAGATTGATATATTTTTTTAAGTTACTGCCTAGTCCATGTAAGTAAATTTCACGAATCCTTTTATCTAATGTTTTAAAGAAATCAAGGATCATCTTTTCCCCTGAAAGGTAATTCCAGGGATTAAAATCTACCCAGATGATCTTTTTATCTTTTATAAGCTCAGATTTTACTAAACTAATAAAAGAACTTTTCCCAGCCCCCCATGAAGCATTAATTGCATACACCTGTGATCTATTTTGGAGGTTTTGTTTAGGATAATGGATTATTCTTTTTTCTATAAAATTATGAACTGTTTTTAAAAAATCACTTTCATATCCGACTATTTTTTCTACTTGATCTAAATCTGTAACTGGTTCTTCTATAGGTACTAAAGATTCTTTTTTTGATTCCTTTAAAGATTTGCTAATGGTGTTAGCAACAAATATTTGAGTGATTACTCCAATTAAAATGAAGTAGGAAATTAAAATGTATATTTGAAATTCTATTAAGTTTAGGAAAATAGTATTTTTGATTCCCAAAGGCTTAATGTCATCATAAAATTTGATTAATGGGAACACTATTACCATTAATGCTGGAGTAATGAACATAACTAGCTTAAATCTTCTAGCTTTATTGAGCCATTGCTTAGATAGAATCCAGCCTGACCACCCAGATAGTCCTAACCAGCTATACATAGAGGTAGCCATTATTATTGAGTTTAAGTCTTGGGGACGTTTACTGAATACAACAACATATAAGAAGCTTAAAAATACTATTGAGATTATAGGCAACTCAATTTTAAATATAGAGTTATAAATTGAAAAAGCTTTAGATGCTATTAGCCTTGAATTATTAGAACACACATAATGTATTTGCATTGAAAACAGAAAGATTAATTGCAGTATTAAGGTCATGGATACGATTGCTGAATGTATATTATTTAGCCTTATTAACATTATAGAGAGTGTGTATAATGATATTAAATAGATTATTAAAAAAATAAATTGAGTTAGTGGTTTTGATTTACCTAGTTTTACCTTCTGTAAATTAGCTATAAATTTCCAGAATCTCAAAGAGAAAATAAAGTTACAAGACAATATAGTTAAAATAGACACCGAGTCAAAATATTCATAGTAAATATCTAAAGCATTTAAAAACCCCAATAATAGAAATGTCATCTTATCCACTTGGTTAAATTTCAAAAAATTCGCTGAGATTTCATTCCAGTAAGATTTGAATAATTTACATAAGAAAAACAAACTTGGAATTCCACATAGAATAATTGAACTTACTTTATTCGAGATAATAAATTTATATGTAAAATTCAAAAAATTAGAAAGGACACTGAGATTATTTGCAATACTCAGTAGATGCTTATCGTTATATATTGTTCCAATGATTTTAGAAAAGAAATACCAAAGATAAGCAAAAAGCAAACCTATAAAAAAACAACGTGCAAGTCCAAACCATTGTTTAGCCATTCCCCAGCCGTCATAACGACATAGCTGTTCTATAGCTGCTATTCCTTCATTATTTTGATTAATTATTTTAATTAGACTAGAAGATTCATTTCTTTGAGTCGTCATAAAAAACAGTTTAGCTTAACTTTTATAAAACTAAATTGCTAAAATAATCAACTCGAAGCTCAAAATGAAATCTAATATATTGTTTTTAATTTTATTACCAGTCTTGTTATTAACAGGCTGTAATAGACCAATCTCAAAAAAATGGGGTAAATATTTAGCTAAGCATAATATTGTTCCTGTTTATCCACCATCTGAAGATATTCAAGTTGGTGATGTTTTTATTCTTAAGCCTAAAGATACTGCTCCTCAACACGTAGTTAGTTTAGATTTTCAAAGAGAATTATTATCGATATACGGTGATGGGAAATATAAAGAAGGAAATTATTTAGAAGATGCTATAGATCAAAATAATGAATTGGAAGATGGCTTTTATCCACCTAGACTGGTTTTCCACGAATCTAATCTTTTACCATATACTATTGAAGCCGGAAGCTCACTTGTTAAAGGAACTACACTTCCATTTGGTAGCGTTTTCGAAAATGCTTTTGTTTTCCCACCTGACTTTTTCTTACCTGAAAATATTAGTTTACCGATAGGAACGGTAATATCTAAAAAGTCTATTATTCATATTAGAGAAAATACTGTATTACCTATAGAAATAAAGGCAAATGGTAAAACAATAGCGGCAAATACTAATTTGAAAAGTCAACTAAAAAAAGATGCAGTTCTTGATGAAGAATGTATTCTAAATCAAAAGACCGTTTTCCCTAAGGGAATAACTTTAGGAACTAAGAGCCTTAAGCTTCCAAGTAGAGTTAAGTTAGATCATGATTTTACCCTTAAACAAGATATTAGTAATATAACAGCAGCAATAAAAATTTCTCAAATCTCAGAACAAGTTTTTGATCCTAATCATCCTGCTTTTCTTAGTAAAGAAAAGAATAACCACTTTACTCGGAAAGTAAACTTTCCTGATTTTACAATTGATACTCATAGCGTAATTGATTTAAGAGCTAGCTGGTTATTTGGAATTTTTGCAAAGTTTTTAGGTATTCAAAGAGAAGCTATTAAAGAAGTTAGTATTAGTATTCCTGAAGCTGAAGTTTATGGCATTGATTATGTAACGGTATTAAATAAAATTCTGAATTTAAAAGATGTTGAAGGGAAAATTAAAGAACTAAATAAGAAGGAAAAGGAATATTTAAAAGCCTTAGGGGAATTTAAAAAAGCAAAAGGAATAAAAGAGGGGCTAGAAGAAAAGCTAGATAAATTACTTGAAGAAGACTTAATTGAATTAAGCCCAAAGAATGCAACAAAGTATAAGAGTATTAAAAAAGTAAGAAATTTAGATGAGAGTAATAGAAAAACATTCTTAGACAAAGTAGTTGATAATAACTTAAAGCAGGAATTAGAAGAATATTTTGATATTTTGCGAGATATTGAAGTTAGGAAAGCAGAGAAAGAGAAATTAGAAAAAATATTTGAAAAAGAACATGACTTTTTTAATGATCATCGTTTTCAGATAGATATTAAAGACCCTCACATTAAACTTTTGAGTTACCTAGATGTTAAAGAACTAAAGCCTCACGCTAATGATATTTTTACTAATAGTGCTGAGAAACTTAGGTCTTCCACTTTAGATCTTTATCCCTTTAGTCTTGGAAGGGATAAACTCCGCTATTTTGCACAGGATAGATTACTTGCTCTTAATCGTTCTTTTCATGCTAAAAAACATCGTTACTCATTTGTTACTAGAGTCTATCTAGCAAGAAGAATGATAGTAAACATCAAATTAAAGAAAGGCTTTAAATCTGTAGTTAAGGCTGAGACTAAATTAATAAAATCTCTTGATAGACTTAATGAATTATTATCATCATTACCTGCTAATGTTGACAGTTCGGAGGCGCAAGATATTGCTTCTGATATAAGTGAGTCAATATCTGAACAAAATGATGAAGTCAAAGATAAAATAGATGATTTATTTCCTGAACTAAATGAATTGAGTTCACTTTTAAGTTCTTTTGATAGCTCAGGGGACTTAGAAGATTTAGGTGGAAGTGTTACCATAAAAAATCTAACTAATAATACTATAACCCTAAACAAAAATTTCTTAAGACCACATTGCATTGGATATCGGGGCTTTGTTTTTGGTTTTACTCCAGACGGGAAAATTGATGTAAGTAAATTAAGACACCTTAGCCCTAAAGATTTTGATGCTTATAATTAATTTTTAGTTGAGGCTTTACAAGCTATCATATTTAAAGACATAGTCTAAAGGAGAACAAAATGCTTAAAAACCGTGAAGGTGAAACTATAAAAAATATTGAATTTAAAGTAATCGAAGATGGTACTTGGAAAACCATTAATAGTGATGATATTTTTGCAAATAGAACAGTAGTGGTTTTTGCTCTTCCTGGAGCTTTCACTCCGACTTGTTCTTCTACTCACTTACCTAGATATAATGAGCTTGCTCCGATTTTTAAAGAAAATGGTGTCGATGAAATCGTTTGTTTGTCAGTTAATGACACATTTGTGATGAATGAATGGGCACGTGATCAAGAAGCTGACAATATTACATTAATTCCAGATGGAAATGGTGCTTTTGCTGAAGAGATGGGACTTTTAGTAGATAAGTCAGCAATTGGTTTTGGTAAAAGATCTTGGCGTTATTCTATGCTGGTTAAAGATAAAAAAGTTGAGAAGATGTTTATTGAACCAGAAAAAGAAGGTGATCCTTTTGAAGTTTCAGATGCAGACACGATTTTAAAATTTATTAACCCTAATGTTAAGTTTCTTTCTTTCGCTACTTTATTTACTAGAAAAGGTTGCCCACACTGTGCTAGAGCTAAAAATCTCTTAAATGATAAAGGTATTATCTATGAAGAAATAGAACTAAGTAATGCACTTACTAATAGATCTATGGTTAATGTAACTGGTGCTGCTACTACTCCTCAAGTTTATTTAGATGGCAAATACATCGGTACAGCTGACCAGCTTGAAGCTCATTTTAAAGCTAGTTAATAGTATTAAAGTTCTAGGCTAAGTGACAGATATATATTGTTGAAGAACTAATATATCTGGGGTATGGTTGTTTCAATATGAAACAATGAGTATAGTCTCACTAAACACTAATACTTTAACTAAAGTTTCTAATCGGGCTCTTAATTATAGCTCTAATAAAATTACTAAATCTGTAGAGAAATTAGCTACTGGTAAAAGAATTAATGGCGCTGGGGATGATATAGCTAGTTTATCTATCGCAGCAAAGCTTGAAACCAGAGTTCGGGGTTTAGGTAGAGCTCAAAAAAATATTGTGGATGCTATGAGTGATATGGAAATTGCTCAAAATGGTCTTATAGCTACCTCTGATAATCTTCAAAAAATTAGAGACCTTTTCATTCAGGGTATTAATGGTACTAATTCTGTTGCCGAGAAGGATATGCTTCAAAGGGAAATTAATGAACTTGTATTAAATGTTCAAAATAGCATAGCTTCAGATACTAAAAGTCTTTCTGATCTAAATATTTTAAATAGTCCTATTAATCCAAGATACGATGTTAATTTTCAAATAGGGTCTAATGATAACCAAACAAAAAATATAAACTTTCTTACTTTTATTAGCTCTGGGGAGGGTGTAAGTGTTAGACCAAGTGATTTAACTAATTTTGAAGGTTTAAATCAAGGTCAATCACCTAATGAAAACATGTTGGTTGAAATAAAAATACCAGGTGCTAGCCCGTCAACAAATCCAACGGATGGTATTCCTAATACTGATACCGATACTTTAAGTGACCTGGATAATATGCTTAGCAATGTTAACCGCATGATAGCTGTTGTGAATGCTAAATATAATTACTTCGATGAAGCTTATAAAAATGTTGAAGCTCAGAAGATTGCTTTAACCGGCAGTAAGTCACATTTTGAAGATACTGATATTGCAGAAGAAAGCACTCATATCGCTCGTGAACAGATTCGCCAGCAAAGCGCTGCTGCTATGTCAACTCAAGCTAATGCTCAAGGGCAGTTTGTTTTGAGTTTGCTACCATAATATAGTGCTTCTCAACAAACGAATACCAGTTAAATTTTTGTTAGCTAAAGTCAAGGAAGAATTGGCTTTGATTGTTTTACTATCTAGTTTTATTTGTTTTATTGATCAAAAATATTCTCTATTTTCTATTCCTTTAGCTGCTGTAACTGTTTTTGGAACCTTGATTTCACTATTGCTAGCTTTTAGAACCGCACAGGCTTATGACCGTTGGTGGGAAGCTCGTAAAATTTGGGGGAAGATTTTAAGTGAATCTAGAAGTTTAGTTCGTGAAGCCAAGTGCTTTTTAAAAATAGAGGTTTCTTCTGACCTAGAAAAAGAAGTCGAGGCTTTAGCTAGAAGACAGATAGCCTGGAATTATGAGCTAGGAGATACTTTAAGAGGGAAAAAACATTTTGACCATTTAAGTGAGTATTTAAGTAAAGAAGAATTTGATTATGTTTCAAAGCACATGAATAGCCCTAATGGGATTTTAGATATGCATGCAAAGCAAATTCGTAGATTTTTTGAAAATGGTTTAATAAATGAATTTCAGCAAATACATCTGATGAACACTGTTTCAGATCTTTGTGACTTAATGGGGATGAGTGAAAGGATAAAAAATACTGTTTTCCCTAAAACCTATAGTACTCTTTTACATTTATCGATTTATGTATTCATCATGATTCTGCCTTTTGGCTTTACTGAATTACCTTACTTTTTAGAGATTGCTATAAACATTCTACTTGGCACCTCTTTCTTTTTAATTGAAAGAACTGCCTATTACCTGCAAGACCCATTTGAGGATAGAGCTACAGATGTTTCTGTTACGGCTATAGCAAGAGTTATTGAAATTAATATACTTAATATGATTCAGGATACTAAAACCCCTAATTTACTTGAAGATGAAGGGTTCTATATAAAGTAGATTTATCTTTAGATTTACTTTGATAGGGAGTCAAAGACATGATTCGCACTGATGACGATATGACTTTGAAGATTTTCATCAGCTTTAATTAAATTTTCTATCTCTTGAATGTTATATTTTATACTTTTTATTGATTGTCGGCTTTCATCTAGTGTGAACTTGAGCCTAGGACTTAATTGTTTTTCTTCATTGTTATCATTGATAGTGGTTCCGACCATGATATTAGGTGTCATATTTATTGTATTACTCTCAGGCTGGTAGGATTTGACCCCTATGTCTAAATTTGCATTTTGTTTATTAGGTGCTGAAATGCTTAGACCATTTGTTTCGATTTTACCTACTAATGAATTAATTCCAGCTTGAAAATCCTTATCGTAGGTAATAGATAATTGCCTATTGTTTTTTGCTTCATTTCTTGTATTTGTTTTAGGTTTTCTTCTTGGTGTAGGTTTTGGATGTATTTTATGAAGCTTTTCTTCAATAGCGGTTCTATCTGTAATTTGACCAGGGGGGCTTTTGACTACTTTTCTTATTTGTATTTTTCTAGTCTTAGTACTATCACCATCATGACCATTCACTTCCTGAGGTGCTTGATGAGTGATTTTCTGTTTTAATCCAACTAATTCTATTTTCTTTACCATTTATTTCTCTTACCTAGATAAGATATTGGCAATTTGTTCAAGATAATAGTAAGTGGAAGGTTAAATCAATTGGAATTTTTCTGTTTTGCACTATACTCTAAAGCTTTATTACCTAGTTCTATCACTCTCGCTGGTCCAGTTACAACTCCACCTAACATTAGTGGAACTACTTGCTCAACAGCTTTTTCAGTGTATATTTGCATTTTTGATTGGTGGTAACTATAAGGTTTAACCTGGATAGGTTTTGGTTTTTTAAAATTAGACGGAGTTGTGTCTACATATGAAAAACAAGGATTAATTGATAAAAATATTAATACGAAAGTTAATATTCTAGACATAAAGCTATCATTCCCCGTTAGGTTTTGAAATGTTTAAGGAAGATTTGTCCATACTTTTTAAGCTTTGCATCCCCGACACCTGAGATTTTACTCATTTCATTGAGGCTTTGAGGTTTTGTTTGAGCCATAGCGTGGAGTGTCGCATCATGAAATACCATATAAGGTGCAAGTTTATGTTCTTTGGCAAGTTCAAGACGCAATTTCTTAAGCTCTTTAAAGATCTCATTTTCAGGATCAAATTCAGTTTTAATTTTTGTAATTTTGGTTTTCTCTTTCGTTTTATTTACTTTAATATCTTCAGAGAGTGAAATTTTTCTTTTACCATTTAAAACTTCTTTTGAGTTAAGGCTTAGCTTCAAGATTCCATATGAATCCATATCAACTTCGATTAAATTTAAAGCTATCATTTGCCTAAAAATAGATTTCCACTGTGTTTCAGTGTATTCTGTTCCTATTCCAAAGGTACTTAATTTATTATGTCTAAGCTTTTCTGTTCTTTCATCACTTTTCCCAAGCAGAATATTTATATTGTACTGAACCCCAAATCGTTCACCAGTACGGTATATTGATGAAAGTGCTTTCTGCACTGCTATAGTGCCATCAAAACCAGATCTAGGTTCTAAACAGTTATCACAGTTGTTACATTTCTCCCACTCTGGAATTTCATCAAAATACTCAAGTAAAATTCTTCGTCTACATTCTAGTGCCTCAGCTAAACCTAGAAGATCATCTAATTTTTTATTTTCAATAATTTTTTGTTCTTTAGGAGCTTCTGAGTTTTTTATAAACTGTCTGAGCTTCACCATATCTTCAGCGCCATAAACCATCCAGGCGTTTGACTCTAGTCCATCTCTTCCTGCTCTTCCAGTTTCTTGGTAGTAAGCTTCTATACTTTTAGGTAAATCTAAGTGTGCAACAAACCTTACATCAGGTTTATCTATACCCATACCAAAAGCTATTGTCGCAACCATAATTACAGACTCTTCTTTAATAAATTTTGATTGGTTTTTTTCTCTAACTTTAGGGCTTAGTCCAGCGTGATAAGAAAAGGCATTAAATCCTTTCTCTTGAAGCCATTTTGTTATTTTTTCTACTTTTGCTCTAGATAGACAGTAGACTATACCTGAGTCATTAGGATGTTCACTGTTAATGAAATCTAGTAACTGTTTTTTTTCATTATTTTTAGCTTGGATTTTATAACGTATATTTTTTCTATCGAAGCTAGAAATAAAGACTCGCGCCTTTTCTAGATTTAGATACTTAATAATATCTTTCTGAGTTCTTAAATCAGCTGTAGCTGTAAGAGCCATGCGAGGTACATCAGGGAATCTTTTTTTTAATTTAGAAAGCTCAGTGTAACTTGGTCTAAAGTCATGTCCCCACTGTGAAACACAGTGGGCTTCATCGATTGCAAATAATGTAAGCTCACAATCACTAAGACAGTCAAGGAAATCAGCAGTGTCTAAACGTTCTGGAGCTACATAGACGATATCAAGCTCGCCATCAATCATAGCTTCTTTTATCTGAAAAGCTTCTTCCATATTTAGGGATGAATTAATAAATGCTGCTTTTATGCCTAGCTCTTTTAAAGCTGTGACTTGGTCTTGCATTAAAGCTATTAAAGGTGAGATAACTATAGTTAAACCATCTAGTGCTAAAGCTGGGACTTGGTAACAAAGTGACTTACCAGCACCAGTCGGCATTAAGACTAACGCATCGTTGCCTGAAATTATATGATTTACAATTTCTTCTTGAGCGCCTCTGAATTCAGAGTAACCGAATACTGTTTTTAATATTTCAGATGCTTTATTTGCAAGCAAAATTAATTATTTTCTGGTTTAGCTTCTGGGGTACCAGTAAAATTTTCACTTGGAGCTTGATTTATAGTTACTGCTAAGTCTCGTGGTTTAGTAGTAACCTTTGCTGTATTTTCTGGGGCTTGATTTGTAGCATTGTTTGTAGCTGTAGCTATTTTTTGAGGAATTTGGTTTATAACTGTAGCTATTTTTTTAGCTGCTTCACTTGTAATAGGTTTTTCTGTAGGTTTTACTGAAACTGAACTCATATTCATAATATATTCAATCTTAATTTAAATACTAAAAGTTATCAATATAATGTAGTGGATTTACTATATTTTTTGCCAAACCCTAAGATAATCCACTTCCATTTGATCTGGCAAATCTTCATATTCTTTCCTATCTTTTGCCCAGCCACCAACAAAACCGTTGAGGATAATGTACATTGGTACATCTGCAATTCTATCTAAACTACTTTCAACTACTTGCTGTCCATTTGCAAACCATATCAGTTTTTCAGGAGCCCAATACAAGCCAAAGCGAATAAAATCTTGTTTCTGATGTTTTTTTATATTGTATCTTCCCTCAAAAGATTTTAGATCGTCTTTATAACCATCCCAGTGAACTGCATAGCTAAACTTTTTATGATCCCACTCACTAAGGTGTTCCATAATATCTATTTCCATACCTTTTCCAGGTATTAGCTTTTTAGATTTTTTTATATTGAAGGTCGAACGAGTATTTTTGATTACTTCATCATCATTTGAAATTCTTCTATCAGGCATTAGCCAGAATGCTGACCAAAGTCCTTTAGCTACAGGATTCTTGATCGCAGCTTCAATATAACCGTATTTGAATTTAAACTTCCCAAAGCTATTTATAGCTCCAGTACTAAATTCGTACTTTCTAACCTTGTTTTCTTTAGTTAGATAGAGTAATTCATCTTTTTTAGTTGTGAGAATTAAGCGACCATCTTTGAAATCAACATTCTCGTTATTAAAGAAGTTAATAGCATTTAATGGTGGTATAGGATCTTTCCAACTATCGCCATAGGACCAGAGCTTAGGATTGAATTCATTGAATTCTTCATTGAGAATTAATTCCCATTTGCCTGATACTGGTGGAATGGTATTGCTTTTAGCTTTAACACTAATGTGAAAAAAAGTGAGAATTAGGAAAGATAGTAATATTTTGTTCATCTGTAATTAAATATATTATTCCGCATTTATAATTTGGCAGCCTCTAAAAAGCTAGTAAATATTCTCCTAAACTTTGACCTGTAGATTAAAAATTCTGGATGAAACTGTACTCCTAGGTAAAATTTATGTTCTCTTTTTTCGATGGCTTGAACTACACCTATAGGTTCTTTTGCAGAGACTAAAAGGTTATCAGCTATTATCTCAATTGATTGCTTATGCATAGAATTGACTCTACAGTAGCCGCAGTCAAGTATATCTTTAAGTAAAGTATTCTCTCGAATATCTATTCTTTTACGATAGAAGATATAAGCAAGCAAATGGTTAGGGTATTTAGCCTCTTCATAGGCTTCACTAACATCCATATGAAGAGTGCCACCGTTCATAACATTCATCATCTGTGAGCCACGACAAATACCGAGTACAGGAATATTCTCGTTATTCGCTCTAGTAAGCCATGAAGTTTCCATTTCATCTCTATCATGGTCATAGAGATAGTTTTGTTTAGGATCTTTCTGGAATAAACCAGGGAATACGTCGGTGCCACCCCCTACAACTAAGCCATCAAGTTTTGTATCTAAAGGATCTTTAGGGCTTAAGCCTTTAGGATCACCACCGAATAACCAAATACAAAAATATATCATCCAATACGCAGAGATTAGATTGTTAGGTTTGGTTATGCCTATTATCGGTTTTCTCTTTTCTTGAACTTCTTGCGTCATTTTATTTGTTTGAATTTATCTAAGTATCTCTGCTGGTAACTTCTTGTGCTTAATAAGTGAGCTTATTATAAATAGTAATCCAAAAACAGCAAGAGGATCGTCTTTGTTTATCAATTCATTTTTAGCCTCTAAGGCTTTTGAGAAGGTCTTTTGAAATTTTTCGATATTATCACTGAAATCAAAATTTTCTATAATTTCATTTTTAAAGTCTATGATTGCATGATATAAATCACCAGCTTTTAGTTCAGCTTTAGCTTTCTGCCAAGCATTTTCAATTACTTGAAAATCCTCTTCATCATTTAACATTTCATCTAATGCAGCAAATAACCAAAGAATAGGAGTTTTGGTTTTAGTACCGATTGTAAATGATCCTGTTTCACTTATTTTGATGTCTTGCTTAGTAAAGATTTTATAGAGTATTAATGGAAAGTCTATCCCTGACTCGATGCATTGGAACATTCCTCCTCCAAATCTAGGATTGACTTCTAAAATGTAAGGTTCTGCTTTTTTATCCCAAAGATAATCTATCTCAGCTATTCCTGTCCAGTTAACAGCTTTCATTAACTTGGTCGCTGACTCTAAAAATGTTTCAGGCTTAATAGCTTCTCGAATAATACCAGCTCCAGTTTTACAAGGGAAACGCTGGATATTAGTATAAGCTGCACTTGCGAGTATTTCTCCTTCTTTACAAACTACTGTCAGGCAATAGTCCTCACCGTCTATTAATTCTTGGATAATTGAGCTTTGACTAAATTCATTTTCGATATCTTTAATTACTTTATTTATGTCTGCTTTATTTTCTACTTTTGTGATGCCTTTACCACCAGAGCAGTCTATGGGTTTTACTAAAACCGGGAATTTAAGATTCGCTTCATTAGGGATTTTTTTTGAGTTTAATGTTTGTGGGTATTTGATACCTAGATTTTTAACTGTATCTGTAAATTTATCTTTAGGGTGAAGCTGGTTTAAGCTTTCATAATCTGGACATGCAACTATAATATGTTTTTCTAAGCGCGCTTTATATTTTGAAATTATCGGTGTTTCTGTATGACTAGGGATTAAAAGATAAGGTATTTCATTAATAGGTTTGTATTTTAAGATATTTTTTTCAAGTTCTTGAATAAACTTTTCCTCATCATCGAAGTAAGAGCCGTAAGTAAAGTTTGCTTTGACATATTTTGAGAAGCTTAGAAAAGTCAAATCTACGGTATCTGCACCTATAATTTCTATATTTTTCTTAGAAAGTGAATGAGCTGCAACTAGAGCCATTAAGGATCTACTGTGAGTAATAATTACTCTTGCTTCAGGTGTACCAGCCATACTTTCATTATAGCTTGTATCGGTTTACAATAATATCCCAAGGCTGCTTTCACGAGTTCTTATCGTAGATTACTCAATTCTGCACTTAGAAACAGTTGCCGATTTTTAGAGTGAAAAGCTGTGTATATTTAAAATGTGAACTTTTTTGAGTTTATAAACCTGCCATTTAATCTTTTGTCGGGAGTTGGGCTGCTGATTTTGTCCACTTCTGCAAGGTACGGCACCCTTAAGAGACGTTTAATCGAATATTCTAATACTTCTGAGAAGAAAACTTACCCTGAAAGTTACGTTTCTCGTCAAATTAAGCGTGCTCACTTCCTTCGAAATGCACTTTTTTTACTTTATGTGAGTATTTCACTCATGACTATTAATAGTTTGATGATTACAGTTTTCCCTCACTTGGGTTTTTCTGGTTTTTTTAGCCAATTTTTGTCAGTTGTCAATGTACTTTTGATTCTTTTGGCTGCAATTCAGCTAATGTTAGAGACTTCTCTTTCATTGAAGATAATTGAAGGGTATGCGGAGTTATAAAAGGAAGCTTATTTGGTAAAAGAGAGGATATCTTTGGTTTGGTTGAAGCGTGATTTACGTTTAAGTGATCACGAACCGATTTTTAGAGCTATAGAAGCTGGTTTACCGATATTTCTTTTTTACAGTTTTGAACCTGATATCACCATGAACGCGGATTGGTCTGATTTTCATGAACACTTTATCTATGATTCTTTACTAGATATGGAACTTAGGTTAAGGGATCACAAGAAGCGTCTTTATGTCTTTGAAGAAACTATTGAAGATTTAGTTGTTAAGCTTAAACAAAAATTTGAAATTGTAAACGTATTTTCTCATGAAGAGGTTGGGAATTCTATTAGTTATGATCGTGATTTACGTTTAAAAGCATTCTTTGAATATTCAAGTATTAATTGGATTGAATGTGAGCTTAATGGAGTGATGCGTGGACTTCAAAATCGTAAGTCTTGGAATAGTAAGTTTCTAGCTAAGCTTAAGGTTAGAGAGTATGATTTTAATTTAAATGATTTAAACACTGTAAATATCTCTAATTTTGAAATGGCGCAGTTAATGTTAGAGTTTAAAAACCTTTCATTTAAACAGATTAAACCTTTTGTGAAAATTGACTTTAGTGAAGTGCTTCAAGGTGGTGAGACTATCGCAAGAGCTTTCATGAAAAGCTTTTTCCACGGTCGTTTCCAGAATTATAATAAACATATTTCAAAGCCAGGGCTTGCTGAAGAGTCTTGTAGTCGTCTAGCGCCGTATTTGAGTTGGGGGAATCTCAGCCTTAAACAAGTCTTTAGTGCTTATCAATATAAATATAATGCTAGTGAAGATTCCTGGGAGAAAAGAAATCTTTCTGCTTTTAAATCACGCCTATTCTGGCGCTCTCACTTTATTCAGAAGTTTGAAAGTGAGTGTGAAATGGAATTTATGAATCAGAATCCAGCGTTTAACTGTATTCGAACAGAAGAAAACCATGAATTAATCGAATCTTTTGAAAATGGAATGACTGGTTTTCCTCTTGTAGACGCTTCTATGCGTTGTCTTAGAGCTACTGGATATATTAATTTTAGAATGCGTGCGATGCTAGCTTCCTTCTTTACTCATATTCTGTGGCAGGATTGGAGATGTATTGCAGATCATTTAGCTCGTGTGTTTTTAGACTATGAACCTGGGATTCATTATCCACAGCTGCAGATGCAGGCTGGAACTACTGGAGTGAATACGATAAGGATTTATAATCCATTTTTACAGTCTGAGAGACAGGATGCTGAAGCTAAGTTTATAAAAAAATGGGTTCCTGAGCTGCAAGATACCCCAGTAGAACTGGTTCATAAGCTTAGAAAATCAGGTGAGCAATCTTTGTTCTTTAATAATTACTTAGATCCAATTGTGGATTATGAAAGTTCCTATAGGAAAGCTAAAGAAGATCTTTGGGCTGTGAAGAAGTCGCCGGAGGCGAAGTCTTATAAGCAGAAGATTTTGGATATGCATGTGCAGGGGTAATTAATTTCTACCTGGATACACACCTTGTAAAGACACACAGAAAGTGGATACAAGTGTAGGCTGAATATTAATATGAGGCTGGGCACTTCCAGTATTTTTAGTAAGCTGTCTTGTTAGAGTTTTAAAATTACCTTCATCTCTAAAAATTCCAGATTCTGCTAAAAAAGAACCTGTAGCATCTGCTTTGACTCCTCTACCTTCTTTCACAACAAAACTATAATCGTGACTATGGGATGGTATTTGAGCTTCTGTTAGCATGACCAGTTCTAAACCACCTTTTTCTCCAAGCTCTCTTTGGCTTAGTCCATTTCCATTACCAAATCCAACGGGGACTCTCCCTCTTAAATCAGGTAAAGCAAAATTTGTTCTGCCATCACCACCGTATGTATTCCCAATTACTGAAAAAGCGGCACTGTAATGTACAATCTTAAGAAGCTTGCCATCAGCGCGGGACCAGCCTCTTGGGCAGTAATTAGAACTAAACAGTTTTACTTCACCAATTAATGGTTCTGCTTTTGCAGATAAAGTATTTATGTTAAACAATAAACCTATTAAAATTAATTTTATAAATAGCTGTTTCATATTCATATTTTAGTTCCTAGATGGGAAAATTCCTTGAATTGCAATGCAAGATTTAAGCACAAGATAAGGTTGCATATTAGTGTGTGCTTGATTTCCACCTGTATTATTAGTAGTTTGGCTTGAAAGTGTCTTCGTTCTTCCAGAGTCTCTAAAAATTCCAGATTCTGCAAGAGATGAATTTGTAGCATCACTCTTAACCCCTCTACCTTCTTTCACAATAAAGCTATAGCTATGATTGTGAGATGGTATTTGTGCGCTGGTTAGGGTTACTGACTCTACTCCACCTTTCTGCCCTACTCTTTTCATGGTTAATCCTGAGCCCTTTCCTTCTCCTATAGCTACTCTTCCCCTAAGGTCAGGTAAAGCAAAAGTACTTCTACCATCGCCACCATATTGAGTACCCATAATTGAGAAAAGAGCAGAGTAGCGATTAATAGGCATTAACTGACCATCAGTAGGAGCCCAGCCTCTAGGGCAGTAATTACCGGCAAATAGCATAATCTCTCCAAGTAAAGGTGATGATGAGGCTCTTGCAGGTGTGTTCGTGAGATTGGAAATTAGGAAAGTAAATAAAGTTAATATTATGTATGATTTTTTCATTTTAAACTCCTTATGGTGTTACAACCTTATCTGCTACTCCACCACAGTCTCTGATCATAATATCTCCAGCATTTGCTTTTGATCCAGTTTTCACTGTAATACTTTCTAGTCTTGCAGCTTCCATTCCGTATTGTTTTACTATTAGTTTATAAGTTCCAGTTGGGACATTAACAAATGTAAAGCTTCTATTTGAGTCTAACTGAACAGATCCTGAGGTACTAGCTAGATGAACGGAAAAGCTATTATCATCTAAACCAGTACAACCTACCACATTTCCAGTGATGCTTCCGACTTGATTGGAACTTCTAGGTCTTGGTAATGTTCTATTTGTAATCAGTAATGGAAATTCTTGTTTATTTTGACCTTCTAAAGTTTTGATCACCAGCATTCCTTGAGTGTCTCTATCAACTGACGGTAAAAGTATTCTAGCTACATTACCTCTACTGTTACTTTTAAGATTCAATTCTCTACAAGTAGCTGTTTTTGCATCTGCACTGGTTGAAAATTCAAAGCAGGCACTTGCACTTTGTAGGTTCACACCTCTTATTTTTATTGATGAGCTTTCAACTGCTTTACTTCTATTTACACTTTCAACATGTGCGCTTACTGCACTTGAATGTAAGAGAAATAAAACTAATAAATAAAATACTCTTCTTGAATCCATAATCTTGCAGGAATCAATCTAGCATATTTTTTTCTTTCAAATCACTTGTCGATTGTATTTGCTTAACTTCTACGAATAAATTTATCTAGTTATCTTTAATCCAAAAACCTTCTATCTAAAAATACCTCTCTCGTTTTGTAACTAAAGACTTTCACTGGTTCTGGATAGATTATATGAATCTCTTCAAAACGCTTACTAAAAACAAATACTTTATCAAAATGCTCTACATCTAGCTCCATATAATCTTCTAGAGCTGTTTCATGGAGGTAAAGTAAATCTGAAAGAAATAACCCATGGGAAAAAATAATTAACCATTTTTCATCAAAGCCAACTCTATAAGCTCTACTCTTTTCATTTTTATGTGCAACTATCTTCTTTAAAGCTTCTAAAGGGTTTTTAACCTTATTTGCTTTTAGGCTGGTATGCCACCATAGTACGTTTTTATCAGGAAAGGTATAGTCTAGGTTTATATTTGAAAGATGTTCATCGAGTAGTGGATAATCACTCAGTCTATCTAAGCTCAAACTCAGTCTCTCTTTTACTTTAGAGTATCTTTCTGTTACTAAACTTATTAATTCCTGCATGAATTCAGGATCTTTAATGGTTTTTACTTGCTCTTTAAAACAATCATCTTTAAAATCATCACTAGTATTTTTCCAACTAATTGAACCAAAGATATAATTCAAACCTCTTAATCTAAGCTCTTTATTTAGTTTTTTTGCAAACTCAAACCAGTCATAGATAAACATTTTCCCATGTGAGCCATTAGCTTCGGAGTCTACATAGTAATTAGTTAGTTCAATTCCATAATATTTACCATTCATATGGCAATCAAAATCAGGACATTCACTAGCTTTTATGTCTTTTGCAAGATTATTTAAATCTAATCGATCGAAAAAAATATCAAGTACATACCTTTCATCTTCTTTAGTCGAAGAAAGAAAGTGCTCATATATCTCACTAGGGTACTTGTAACGCATATGTCTTCCTAACTTCAGTGCGTCATTGCACCGGAAGTTTTGCGAAAAATCGTCACTTATTATTATTTATACCCAAAATCCTTGATTTCCATACCTGGGGCGGAAATCTTCTGTTTGCTACCTGTACTTTAGAAGTATTCTTTATCTATATACTTAATTATTTACTTTATATTGATAGAATTGTTCACAGGGAAATTAGATGAATTTAAATTATCGTTTTATAAGTTTATTAATCGTATTGTTATGCTCATTTAGCAATGTATCTGCTCAGATTAAGTTCAGAGGAACAGAGTTTCCTGGTGATGCTTTTGAATTTACTGGTGATCCTAACGGTGAAACTTCCATTTCAGTTCAAGCTTCTGGTAATTTACCGTCTAAAAGATATGACTTTGAGTTGATCGTGAATGATTCACTTCAGCTTGATTTAGTAGATTTTAGTGATACTTTTCTTCATTTTGATAACAAAAGATCTAATCAAGCGACAGCTACTTTGACTGATACTGGACTAACTCAACTTGAAGAGCTTGGAACTTTAAATATTCCATTTACTGTTAAATATAGTGGTAAAAATGACCCTGGATTTGCTCAGTTACCTGGTACTTTAATCTATTCTTCTGCTGATATTGAAGAAGTTTTAGATGAGGATGTGAGTATTGAATTGAAACCTTTAACTTGCCCAGTTTTAGTAGAAGTTTTTCCTGGGATTTATTCGCTTAGCACTGAAACAGAAACTATTGAACCTGAAACTACTTTAACTTTTGATGAAAATTTCCTTGATAGTTTCAATTTCTTAAGAGCGCCTCAAATCATTGAATTTGATAGCTCTAATCTAAGATTTTTAACAGCTGAAGAAATAGTGGCTTCTTTAGAAAAACAAGTTGCAAATGTAAGTGTTAGAGTTGCTCTTCAACCTTCAGTTAGAAGAGCGCTTGATTTAATTAATGATACTGGTAAAAAATATAATTTAAGTCCTACGACAATTGAAAATGTAGAAACACTTTCTAATGGTAAGATTCAGGCTGATGTCAAAATGAATCTTTACAGTTCAAAAAGAACTGATTCTGAGCTTCTACAAGTAAGTGGTTTTAGAAAGCAGATCCTAAGAAGATTTGTTAATAATAAGACTGCTGTTAAAACTCTTTTAAGTGGTGAAAATATTGAAGAATCTGATTTACGTGACCCTAACTTTAGTTTAGATCAGAATATTAGCTTTAAATTTTTGAATAATAAGGGTAGCTTCTTTTCAAGTCAAAGAAAAACTCTTAAATTTCTTGTTAAATATACTATTACTAGGCTTGAAGAAGAATCCGGTGATTCAGACGAATAATTAGGTAAGTTTAATGGAGCTTAACAGAAATCAATCTGAGTTTAAGCTTCCTCAGTTTACTCAACATCCAACAATTCTTCAGACCCAGATTTTAGGTAAAATCTTTGCTTCAGAGTTGTTAGACAAAAGACTTCATGTGCCAGGTGCTTTTAAGCCTAGTCTAGAAGAACAAAAAGCAATTGATAATTTTCTAAATAGTTTTGAAGCAAAAAAACTTCGACCTCACTTAACGAATATGGTTATGGCTTCACAGGCTTTAGCTATAGTTTCCTTATTAGCTTCTCAACAAATTTCAACAGACTCTGCAATTCATTTGAAGTCTATAGATTTAAGTCACCATGACTTAGAGCTTTTTACCCATGCAGCTTTTAATGTTATGTTTGGAAGTTTAGTTGCTTCTAGAGCTTTACTCGTTATAGATGAAAAAATTAAATCTTATATCCCAGATATTTTAGGTTTTTATTGTGGCTGCGCCTCTAATTAATATGGGAGCTCCAGCTCATGTTATAGAACCGATGATTGCTTTTCTGGATAATGTCGCTTATATAGATTTGATAGATAAAGAAAAGTCTCTTGCTAAAAAGAAATTCTTTAAAACTTTAAAGTCAGTGATGAAATCGATTCCTGAAAATGCAATGGATATTGCTCAGTTAAAGAAACCTAGAGCTTTTAATAATGATCTAGATAGAATGAAGCTTTATGTCGCTTTTATTACAGCTCTTTTAGGAGCAAATATGCCTGATTTAATGGTGAATAGCTTTGCTGGAACTTCTGAAACCCTCGGTAAGTTTTTCTGGACTACTCATTTAGGCTTTGCCATTTATAATTTTGCGCAAGTTCTAAAAGAACTCTATATTCAGCACCGAGACCGGGAAGACCCTATTAAACTTAATGAAGATGAGTTTAAGCCTATGGCTTAATTAAATTCTAGAAAACCACTCATCATCTCTTGCAATAACAGCTTTTTTATCTGTGAAAACGATTGGTCTCTGCAAAATCTTAGGATTTGCACTGATAAGTTTAATTAATTCAGATTTGTTTTGATCTAAATTTAATTCAAGCTCTTTAGCTTCTTTTTTTCTAATCATTTCTTCTAACTCAAAGTCAGCGATAGCTAAAATGTCTTTAATTAATTTTTGAGTGATTCCTTCGCTTAAATACTCGTGAATTGTTACTTTAAACTTTTTCTCTTCTAGAAACTTAAGTGCAGTTCTAGATTTGCCACATCTAGGGTTATGAAGAATAGTGTAGTTTTTAGGCATGGAGATGATTTTAGCAAAGCTTTAGTTTTTTAGTAAATTAACCAGTTTTTTATTTACAAAGAATACTTCTTTACCTGACTTGAAGCTATCAAGTATATCTAAACTTTGAATTTCTTTTAAATACTTACTTGCAGTTTCTTTTTTTGCGATATTAGCTTCCTCTAAAAATTTAATCTTGCAGTATGGTTGTGAATAAAGGATTTCAATTAAGTCCTTGGAATATATTTTTGGAAGCTTTTCTTTGATTAGCCTTGAATCACTTTCAATAAACTCAACAATCTTTTCAATTTTATGGTGAGTGTGAAGTGACATCTCTTCAATTCCTTTGATGGTAAATAGGATCCAATCTGTCCAAGCATCTGTTTCAGTTACTGCTTTTAATTTTTTGTAGTATTCATTCTTATTTTCGATGACGTACTTACTGAGGTAGAGTATTGGTAAATCAATTAATTCATACTGTACTAGTAGTAATATATTTAAAATCCTTCCAGTTCTACCATTACCATCATAGAAAGGGTGTATTGCTTCGAATTGATAGTGCTGTATAGCAAGCTTGACTAATGGATCGAGTGGGATACTTGCATTATTGATGAAGTTTTCGAGGTTAGCCAATTTCTCGCGTATGATATTTTCCCCTTCTGGTGGAGTGTATATGGTCTCGCCAAGTGAGTTTGAGATTTTAGTACCTGTTGTTTTTCTAATTCCAATTGAAATCTTTTTTACGATTTCGACTATCTCTATAAAATCATTAGTTGCTAAGAAACCTTTTTCGGTAAGTTTATTAAAGCCATGCCACAGTGCTTCTTTGTAATGCATGACTTCTTTAGTGTTTTGATGGAGCTTGGACTCACTTTCAGAAATTAAAGCTGAGAATAATTCGTCATTAGTCGTAAAAATATTTTCTATTTCAGAACTAGATTTTGCTTCCTGTAAAGTGATTGAGTTTAAAAGTATATCTGGGTTTGGAATACTTTTTATTGATCCATTTAATTTAGCGAGAGCTCTACTTGCAGATATAGTTGCTTTGAGAACTTCTTTAGTCTCTAATTCTTGCTCAGGGGGAAGTATAGGGAGTTCGTTATATGGGATTTCTGCTTTGTAGTTCACTGGGGTTTATAGTTTTATTTTTCTTATTATTTTAGGGGTAAGGCGGGTATGGGTCGAAATTTACTGTGGAAATCGACTTGTTCCCATTATACCTCGATTGAATCGACTCGTATCTTGGATAGTTCGAAATATGTTGCAAAAATCGACTTGTTTTTGTGCTGCTAGGTTTATTTAAATTTTTTTGAGAAATTTATAAATTTATTGTCAAAAAATTTTAGAGCTTACTTTGTATATATGTCAAATGACTTCGTTAAAAGCGAAGATTGTGTATTTTTTTGATTTTGTGTGATGAGTCAATAAAGACAAGGAGAAGAGAATAATGAATTTAGGTATAGAAACAAAGATTTTTGATACAAGTAGTGACTATTCGAGCACTGTATTGAATCCAGTATTAGTAGAAGAACCAAAAATAACAACTGAATCTGTAGGTTCATTGGATACTGTGAATAGAATTACTGGTAATGAGGAAGAAGCACAATTTTTAAGAACTAATTCAGCTAATTTACGAGATAATGGACCTCTTATGCCTGATGAAAAACAGATGTTTGTAAGCTCATCTGATATCGGTAATAAAGGGTTAATTGATGACGTTTTGAAGCCTAATTTACAACCTTGGGTTGAAAAATTTCAAAATAGTGATTTTGGTAGACAGCTGATTGAAGATAATCAAAATTCTCCATACTATCAAAGACAGCAGAGAATTAAACAATATAATGGTTATTATGAAACAGCTACGAAGGCTATGAGAGCAGGTGATACTGATACTTTTATGAGTACACTCAATGAAGCTAAGAGTCATTCTCATCAAGAAGAACATAAACCTCACTTTGATCGTTTAATTTCAACACTGGAACAGAGAGTTTATGGTGACTATGTGATCCCTGAAGACAAGAAAGAATCATATCTTGATACTTTAGACAGCTTTAAGATAGATGAAAATGAACAAGTCACAAATGTTGATTAATAAAAAGTAATACTTCTTAATACTAAATTATATATTATTTCTAGCACCTGCTAAAATACCTATGTGCTAATCGAAGCGACTAATATTTCTCACAACTTTGGTAAACGTCAGGTACTTGATGACGTTTCTATTAAAATCACTAATCATAGTAAGATTGGGTTAATAGGTGTTAATGGTGCAGGTAAATCTACACTGTTAAAGATTTTAATTGGTGAACTTGAAGCTCAGCAAGGAGAAGTGGTTCGAGCACCTCATATTAATATTAAAGTTTTAACTCAGAACCCTAAGTTAACTGCTGGAAATACGCTTAGGCAGGAACTAGAAAGTGTTTTTACCTATGTGAACATACTCAAGAAAGAAGAAGAAGATCTTAGTAATAAATTGATGACAGCTTCTGAGGAAGACTTTGACCAGGTTTTAAAAGAGCTAGGTGAAGTTCAGCATAAATTAGAGGATTATGATGCTGATAAGATCGAAGCTAAGATCGGTAAAATGGTTACTGGACTTGGTTTTAGTTTAGATGAATTAGAACACCATGTAGATAAATTTAGTGGTGGCTGGCAGATGAGAATTAACCTAGCGAAGGTTTTACTTGAGGAGCCAGATTTAATACTAATGGATGAGCCGACTAACCATTTAGATTTAGAGGCTATAGATTGGCTTGAAGAGTTTTTATTAGATTACCCGAATGGAATTCTATTAGTTTCTCACGATAGATATTTTTTAAATCAAATCGTAAATGAAATTGCAGAGCTTGATAGAGGGAAATTAACTTCTTACACAGGAAACTATTCTGAATATGTAGCACAGCGTAATTCCATGAGACGTTTACAAGCTGCTACAGCTGCCCGTCAGAAAAAATCTATGGAAAAACAGATGGAGTTTGTTAATAGATTTAGAGCAAGTGCTGCTAAAAGTAAACAAGCTAAATCGCGTGAAAAACAGCTTAAAAAAATTGAAGTTATAGATGTTCCTGTAAGTGATCAGCGTAAAATCCAGATCCAATTTCCACTAGAAAATCCTAGTGCAAGAGACGTTTTTCATATTAAAGATTTAGGTAAAAGCTTCGGAACTAATAAACTCTTTAGTGATGTAAAAGTCGGTTTGGAATGGCTTAAAGAAGAACCACAAAGAGTCTTTATTTTAGGTGCAAATGGCTGTGGTAAAACTACTTTCTTTAAAATGTTAATGGGTCTTGAGGATCCAGATACTGGTTCTATTGATATTCATGAAAGAACTAAAATAGGTTATTACTCTCAGAATCAGTTACAGACTTTAGACTATGGTAAAACCTTAGTAAGAACTATTGAAGAGTTGATGCCTACAGCTACTCAAACTGATGTTCGTGGAGTTTTAGGACGTTTCCTTTTTAGTGGTGACCAAGTCTTTAAAGAAGTGGGTTTATTAAGTGGTGGTGAGAAAGCACGTTTAGCGATAGCTAAATTAATGTTAGGTGGCTATAACACTCTTCTACTCGATGAGCCTACTAACCATTTAGATACTATCGCCCAAGAATCTTTAGAGGATGCTATGGAATCCTATCAGGGGACTATCATTTGTATTTCTCACGATAGATATTTAATTAATAATCATGCAACTCAGATTTGGGAATTTGTCGAAGGCTCACTTATAGTTCATAAGTCTTCATATGCTGACTATTTAGAGAAAAGAGATTTCCTTATCGAGCAAATGCGTGAGAAAAAAATTAAAGCAGCTAAAGCTCGTGGTGAAGATCTTTCAGAGCCTGAAGAAGAGGTTAAGGAAATAACTTTAAGTCCAGCTAAGCAAGCTAAAGAACGTGAAAAGCAAGTGAAAAAGATGGAAAGAGAGATTAAGGAGTTAAATACTAAAAAAGAGAATCTTTCTAGTAAAATTGCTGATCCTAAACTTGCTGAAGATTATAAAGAGCTTGAAAAACTAAGTACTGAGCTTGGTGAAGTTGAAAATAGGCTTCAGGAGATTGAAGCTGAGTTTTTAAATTTTATTTAATCAATAGAATCAGCAATAATAGTTAGCTCATTATCTTCAGTCTTTTCGTATTTATTTATGATATTAATATTCTCAAGTTTACCTTCATTGTTCATAGTGAATAATATTGATATATCTTGAACACTTTCATTATAAAAGTCATGTTTCTTATCAGTTTCTGGGTCTGTGACTTTATGAGCTTTAATGCGAACAGCATCTGAAGGAACTCTTTCAAGCACTATTTTTCTAGTGATCTAGATAAATCACTAAATTTATCTCTTAATTTAGCTCCAGTATAGTTAAACTCAGCTTCTTTAATTTCATTAAAGTAAGGTAAGTCATTGAAAATAATATCTCTGTTAATTTTATGAAAGTATAAATCTTCTTCGTCTAACTTTTACTTTATTACGATATTTCCTTTAATTTTATTTTTTTCAATTGTATATTTATCAAAGTTATTGAATATTTCTATTTTGGGTGAAACTAAGTTTCCTCCAGTGTTAAACCGTAAGGCTGCATTTTTCTCATCAAGATTATTATCAGTGAATTCATAACTCGAATAATTCCCTTGAATTCCTGGGACCTTAATATTAAATGTGATCATCTTATCTAAAAAATCAAATAAGCTATCTATAGTCTCTTGATCTTCAGTAGTTTTTTCTGCTTTACTTAAATTAGATATGATCTCTCTAATATCTTTTGGAAATCCCATTTTATTTAAGAGTCATTTTAAATTTCTTTGAGCTGGTGAGAGTATACTTCCATTCGAGAGTTTACCAAATTTACTTTGGAGAACTTCTCTATCTATAATTCTTGAATTATTGAATCTTGTGTATGAAAATTCAGGTATGTTTTCATTAGTATTCATAAGGTTCTAACTTGAAGTTGTTGTAATTCATAGCATTACTTACTGCTTGATTATTAATTTCTCTAAGTATTAACTGATCTTCTTCTTCCAATGAAGAAGAAGTTATATATTTTATGTTGTTTTCATAGCATGTTGATAACTTTTCATTTGATATTGTTTTACTTATATTGTCTACCGTGAAATCATAGCTACTTAAAAAATTTATAGCTTTAGATATAAGTACTAATTGATTTAATTTTTTATCTTCAGGTTTAATTATTGGTTGATGTTCATCACCTCCGCACTGGATTAAGTCTAGGGCTTGATAAAGATTGTTATGGTGGATTTCACCTGAAACAGATTTTTCCAAATTTGAAATTATAGCTTTTTTTAATTCTTCTAAATCATTTTCGTCTATTTGATAAACAGTTTCAACTGATTTATTCGTCATATTATTCTTAGTTGTTTCTTTCTCTTTTTTAAAAGAGTAGGCTTTTATGAAGTTGTTTAACTTATTCTTTAATTTTTTGTTATTAAATGGTTCAATATTTGCTTCAATAAAAGAATTGAAAATATCTGATAATTCATTTGATTTAATTGTCCCTTGTTTTGGATAGATGATTCTAAATAACTTCATCACTCCTTTTTTATCTCTAGCCGTTAAATCATTAATATTGCTTGACGTATCCTGGGGCTGTTTTTGCTCTAGTCCTTGAGTTAGTTGATCTTTACCACCTTGAAGCTTACTTTGAATTATTTGTTTTGCTTTATTTATATAATCCACATAATATGTATAGCACGCTGGTCAAGATAATTGGTTGTGATTGTGTTAAATAATATTAAATTAATACTTAAATACTTAAAATACGGCTAAAATCCCATATTTTCGGGCTTTCTTAACTATTTATTTATTGAATTAGGGCAGAGTATAGTATAAATTATAATAAGAAGGTATTAATGTCTGATCAGAAAAAACTAAATATAGTCAATACAACATTTTTAATAGCACTCCCTATTATTTCATTGACTGCTTTACCTATTTGGTTGAAATCTAGTTCATACAGCTTTAATACTGTTATTCTCGCAGTAGTTTTTTATGTACTAGCTCAGCTAAGTATTACTGCTGGTTATCACAGATATTTTTCTCACAAAGCATACGATGCTAATCCCTTAGTAAGTCTTTTCTTTTTATGTTTTGGTGCTGCAGCATTCCAAGGGACTGCTTTAAAGTGGTCACAGGATCATAGACGTCACCATAGATTTGTTGATGATATCGAAAAAGACCCTTACAGCATTAAAAAAGGTTTCATGTGGGCTCATATTTTATGGCTTTTTTATGAAGGTGATAAATCTTATAACCCAGAAGAAGTTCCAGATTTAGTAAAAGATAAATTAGTAATGTTTCAGCATAGACACATTTTAAAATTGTCTGTATTTTTTGCTTTTGTTTTACCTATGCTTTTAGGAGCGATTTGGGGAGATGCTTTAGGTGGTTTATTTATTGCTGGTGCTTTAAGACTTACTATTAATCACCACTCTACCTTCTTTATTAACTCACTTGCTCATACATTAGGGGATCAAAAATTCTCTAACAAGCATAGTTCAAGAGATAATTTTATTACAGCTGTTTTAACTTTTGGAGAAGGGTATCATAATTTTCATCATGAATTTCCTTCAGACTATAGAAATGGAATTCGTTTCTTTGACTTTGATCCGACTAAATGGTTAATTGCTGGCTTAGCTAAATTAAAGCTTGCTTCAAATTTAAAAACAGTTGACCAAGAAGTTATTATGAAAAAAATGGCGATTATGGCTGTCATTAACTTCGAGTCTCAGTGCAAAGCATTTAAACTTTTATCTCTCTCTAAAGATCACATGATGAAAGTTTGTGGACATTTAAAGAGCAATGTAGAAAGTACTTTTAAGCGTTTAAAAGATCTGAAAAAAGCAAGAATTATTACAGTTTCTGTTAATGAAAAGCATAAGCTTTCTAAGCAAATCACTAAAGCTAAAAAAGAATTTGATGCTTCTTGTAAGCTTCTTTTCGGAATGTTAAAAAGGTTTGAAACTAAGATTGAAAAAGAAGAACAAAGCGCTTAGAGATAGTTAGATTGATCTCTAGCGTCGTTACGCTTACCTTCAGAATACTCACTTATGTTAGATAAGCTCCGTTTCTTCAGGCTGCGCAAGCCTAGCTAGAAATCAACCTAACTATCTATAAGATTATTTATACTTACCACTCTATCAATTCTTTATCTCTAAAGAAGCTTCCAGTATAGCCGGGATTTTCTGTTGCAAGCCAGACAGGAGTTTCAGCACCTTTAGAAACAACTCTTGTAGCATTAGCTCCACCCATATCAGTTTTAACCCAACCAGGACAAACCGAATTAATGCTAACACCATATGGTCTTAATTCTTCAGCAAAGATTTTCGTAACAGCATTAATTCCTGTTTTAGAAATTCTATAAGCAGGACAATGTCCATTCATTTCAGAAAGCTGTCCCATGCCAGATGAAATATTAATGATTTCAGCGCCTTTATTAAAACTATCTACTAGACTTTGAATTAAGCTAATTGGTCCTAAAGTATTAGTATTTAAAGCTTCTTTGATTTCACCTATATCACAGTTAATAATGCTGCTGTTATAGTTTCCAGGAAAGATTCCTGCATTATTTACGAGAACATCAATTTTTAAACCCTGTTTTTTGATTGTATTTGCAGCTTTGTGAATGCTATTAATATCGGCTACATTAATCTCTAACTCCAATAAGTCATAGTTTGAGTTTTCTTTTAGTAAATCTTCTTTAGCTTGATTTGCTTTCTCTAAAGTTCTACAAGCTAAAACAATTTTGAAATCTTTAGAAGCGAGCTGCCTTGCAATCTCTTTTCCTATTCCTCTATTAGCTCCAGTGACAATAGCAATTTTTTTAGACATAACGTGATATCAGTTTCTTTAATTTTACCGTGAACAGCTTTATCGGTTCTAGTGAAATAAATAGAGGCATATATAATACTTCTAAAGGCTTAAGCTTATTTGAGTAATTCTCGATATTAAAGTCAGAATAAAACTTTGAGCAGATTAAATTTATAAGTGCAACTTGCTTCGTCGTTAGAATTTTCTGCCAGCGATTTAAAGTATTCGTTCTAAAACCAGTTTCTGCTCTATCACTTTCATAGCTGCTATTAGATTTATTACCAACTTCTAATAGATTCGGTTTGAAATCTTCTCCTATAAAGTTACAGATATCTTTTAGTGTTTCTTCAGGGCTAGAAATTAAATCTTCAAACCTAATTATTTTTAACTGATTTTCATTTAGCTGTTTTTTTAGTTCTCTAATTTCACGCATAGCTTTATTCCAGCTAAGGCAAACACCTAAAAGGTTTTTTAAGTTATCAAGTTTTAACCATGATGCACAGACAGCTCTAGGATCACGGTAGAGAGCGATGATTTTAGCATTAGGGTATTTCTGTAAAATTTCTTTAACGTAATAGAGATGGTATGGAGTTTTCTCTATGAAACGATTTTTAGCAAATTTTTTACAGTAATAATTTGAAATAGCTTCAAAGATCTCAAATCTATTAATTTCCTCTGTTTCTTTGAATTGCTTTTTTAGATTTGCGTATTCTACTGATTCTTTAAATTGATCAAGTTCTTCTTTTATATCTTCTGGAAGATCTTTACTTTTTATAATTTTATGAGCGTTAACACCGACTCTTTTTATAGAAACGAAAACACTTAGCAAAAGTTTTTGGAAATTATTCTCATATTCTTTGAAAAAAGGGTTTGCCTGAGGCCAGTTTTCTACGAATAGATAAGATTCTCTATCGACACCCCAAATATTTGGGTGCTCTGAAATTATATTCCTTAAGGTGGTGGTTCCTGATCTTCCCTCACCAACGATAAATATCGGTTCTTTCATCAGTATTTTTGCAAGATATGATCATACTATATAATTAGAAAGTCCTGTTATAAATCAGGTTTTATGAGATGAATTTTAAGAAATTATTTGAATCTTTTTCATACTTAAGTATAAGTAATATTGTAGTTATCGGCTGCTCAGCTTACGCAACGGTATTGCTTGCAAATTACTTAGAGCCTGAAGTGCTTGGTATTCTACTTACTGGAGAAGCATTTGTTGAGATGTTTTCCTTTTTCTTTACTATGGGCTTTAAAAACTCTATTCTAGAGTATGCTAACAGGGATAAAGATGGTTTTATAGATGGTTTAAACACTGCACTGGGGAATGCTTTGATAATTCGCTTTGCTATAGCAATACCGATGTGTATCTTTATTTATTTCTTTGCAAAGAATATTCATACTGATCCTTTGATGATTAAAGTGATTGTGACTTATTTACTGGTGGAGTTCTTTAAGAGTTTTACAAATATCTTTGGGGTGATTCGCAAAGCTCTCGATCAATTTAAATTAGTTGCAAGTTTAACAGCTTTTAATAAAATAATGCAGCTGCTGACTATATTTGTAGTCTTCAAGTATTTAGGTGGTATTGAGATCTTGCTTTTAGCTTATATTTTAGCCGCCTTAATCAAATTTCTTGTTTCATTTTTTACCACGATTAAATTTTGTAAGCCGAAGTTTGACTTGGAAGGTATTCCTTCGATGTTAAAGCAGTCGTTTCTTTTTGGAATCTTTGATTATATGGAAGAAGCACAGTCCAAGATTGATAGATTAATGATTAACTATATTCTAGGACCTAGTTCTGTAGCTTTTTATTCGATTCCATCTAAGTTAAATCGCTTGATCAAAATTTTACCTAAATCTATTAAGCAGCTCTTTTTACCTCAGTTATTTAAAACAGTTCGCTCCTCAAAGGACTTTCAAAGTACTATAAAAAAACTATTTATTTTAGTAATTGGTCTTGCGTTGCCTATTGCTTTAGGTATTTATTATTTCTCTAAACCTGTATTGAGTTTCTTTTTCTATGAAAAATACGCTCCAGCAATTGAACTTGCCCCACTCTTTGCTTTTATAGCCTTGATTTGGTTTTTAAATATAATCCCAAGTTTAATACTTGCTACGCAAAGTGACCATAAAGGGCGCAACTTTATCCAATTCATAAGCATTGTCGTTAATATCTTACTGAACTTTTGGTTGATACCTGTATATGGAATAGTTGGAGCTATCTGGGCAACTATAATTGCAAATTTCATTAAATTAATTATGCTTCAGATAAGATGCTTGCCGGTCTTTTTGAAAGCTAGTGTCTGACAGGGTTTTTCTTGTATATTTAGTCTGGGGCTTGACATTGAAGCTCTGAAAAGCTATCATAGTCAATATTGTGCGTGCTTCATTGAATCTTAACCCCTCAAAGCTTCGCTTTACTTTAGCTACAGACTTAGATGGAACTTTCCTCGGTGGTACAGAAGAAGAGAGAAAAAAACTTTACAGTTTCTTAGAAGAAAACAAAGATCAAATTGGTTTGGTTTTTGTAACTGGTAGGGATATACCTTTTGTTAGAAATTTAATAGATACAAAAGAAGTACCTAAGCCTGATCTAATCATTGGAGATGTCGGAACTACTGTGGTAAACACTAATGATTATGAGTCTCTGAAAGAGATTCAGGGCTGGATTGACTCTTTATGGTCTGGTGAAGAAAAAGCTCGTGAATTAATGCAAGCTCACCCTCACCTAAAAGAACAAAAAATCTATGGTGGAAAAAGGGTTTCATATTTTTACTCTGAAGAAGATAAAGCTAGAGCGGCTGCCGCTGATGCTATAGCAGCTGGATATGATGCTATTTTCTCTGCTAACTTATATTTTGATATTTTACCTAAAGGTGTTAAGAAAGGTCCTACACTTCTAAAACTTATCGAGCTTTTAGGTTTAAATGCTGAAACGGTTTTAACCGCTGGTGATACATTAAACGATTTATCACTTTTTGAAACTGGTTTAAAGAGTGTTGCTGTAGGTAATTCTGAAGATCTTTTAAAAGAAGAGTTAAATAGACTTAAAAATGTTTATTTAGCTAAAGGGCACGGCGCAGCTGGAATTGAAGAATCAATTCGTCATTTTAATTTATTTTAGTCATGGAAAGAAAAAAATCATCTCTAGTAATTGTCTATCATAGACAACCATACGAAGAAGTTAAAGTTAAAGGTAAAACAACTTTTAAAGAAAATAAAAGCCCTAATGGTATTGTGCCAGCACTTAAAGGTTTCTTTGGTGCTGTTGACAAAGGGTGCTGGGTTGCTTGGAAACAAATCACTGCTAAAGAGCAGGCAAGTTTTGAAAGGCACATCACTATTAATGATTCTTTTGGAGAATACGATGTTGTTAGATTAGGTTTAACCGCAGAGCAAGTAAAATCTTTTTACCATGTAACTTCTAAAGAAGCTTTATGGCCTACTTTACACTCATTTCCATGGCTTTATAACTATGATGCTGTAGATTGGGAAACATTTAGAGAAGTAAATAGACTTTTTGCTGAAGCTGCTTGTGAAGAAGCTGCTGATGATGCAATTATTTGGGTGCATGACTATAACTTGTGGTTAGTTCCAGCTTTTATTAGAAAGATTAAACCTAATGTGAAAATAGCTTTCTTCCACCATACACCATTCCCAGCAGCTGATGTCTTCAATATTCTTCCTTGGAGAGAGGAGATTCTAGATTCATTATTAGATAGTGATATTGTTGGGTTTCATATACCACGTTATAGTGAGAATTTTGCTGGTGTAGCTAGATCACTTAGAGGAGCTGAAATTACTGAAAGAAAAGCTGTGGAACCTATATTTACTTCATCTGGTTTACCTTTATCTGAGCCATCAGTTGTTACTACTTTAAAACATAATGGTAGAGAAGTTTTTGTTGATACTTGGCCTATTGGAACTAATGCTAGTGTTATTTCTGAGCATTTAGATAGTTTTGATTCAGGTACAAGACTCGCTGAAATTAAAGCTGAAGTCCGTGATATGAAATTCATGTTCTCAGTAGGTCGTGTTGACTACACTAAAGGTACGAAAGAGATGTTAGAAGCTTTTGATAGGCTTCTTGAAAGAAGACCGGAGCTTATAGGTAAAGTTAAATTCTTTGTGGTTTGTGTTGCTGCGAATAAAGGAATGACTGTTTATAAAGCTGCGCAAAAAGATATTGAAAGCTTAGTAGGTTCTATTAATGGTAAGTATGGTACTCTAGGCTGGACACCTATCATGCTTTCGACTCGTCCAATTCCTTTTAAAGAGCTTGTTTGTTACTATAAAGCAGCTGATATCTGCTGGATTACACCACTTAGAGATGGCTTAAACTTAGTAGCTAAAGAATATATAGCTTCTAAAAATGGTACCCCAGGGGCACTAATTCTTTCTGAATTTACAGGTGCTGCTGTTGAGCTTGCTGAAGCTATTCATGCTAATCCTTACTCAGGTAAAGATATGGATGAAGCTATCGATAAAGCTATAGATATGTCTCCAGATGAAGCTTCTGAGCGTATGAAAATTATGTACAGTAAAGTTGAAAAATGGGATGTTAACTTCTGGGCAAGTCACATTACTGATCAATTCAATTTAATTAAAAATAAAAGGCAGCATCTAGATTTGTCAACCCCTCAGCTAAGCTGATGGGTTTTCAAATCTATAGAAACACTTCGTGTTCCTGAGCCATCACAAACATATAGTGAAAGCTCAATGAGTTCTCCCTATATGTTTGTGATGGCTATGATGCTGCTTTTGTTGTTCGTTTGTTTTTTTATCTCCTAAGCAGAGCTTAGGAGTATTACAAACTTACAATAATTCCAAAAATACATTAGAAGCTGCAAGATAATATCTAAATCATTTAGTTTTTGTTGAGATAAAAAATAGATAGAGGGTAAATATTAAGAGTAAGTGTTTCTTAAACTTACTGGTAACTGATCTATGCCCCCTTCAATTCGTATTAAATTCATTTACCTTAGCGTTATTCAAGTACTTTTTGGAGTCTTGTTAATGTTTAGTTTTATTGGTTTTACTAAATCATCAAATAAGCTAAATAAAATTGAGGAGCTAAAAAGCTCTAACATTCATTTATTAAGCTCTTTTAAAAAATCATTTGTTGACTTAATAAATGTAAGTAAAGACTATGTTTTCTTAAATGATGAAGTTTATAAAAAAGAATATGAGACTATTCTTAATATCCATTTAGGAAAATCTCCATTACCTAAAAACTATGATTTTACTTATACTGAACTTGCCTTAATGGGACAGAAGGAAAAGAAAGATTTTGAAAGTGATTTAGGTTTTGATAAAAGATTTTTGGCTCTAAAATTAGTTGATCAGGATAAAAGTAATTATGAATATATAACTAAAAAAAGAGACTTACTTTTAAATTTGCAAAATAAATCTATCTCACTTGTTAGTGGTGAGAACAGTTTAAATACTGTTGATAAGGCTAAAGCTATGAAGATCTTGAAGTCTGAAGATTATTTAATAGCTAAAAAAGAAATATTAGTTTCTTTAAATAAACTTTTTGAATCTTTTGTAACTGCTCCAAATGAGCAGTTTAAAAAGATAAATGGTCAACTTAAATTTTTCAAAGTCCTATTTATTTTCTCATTTATTGTTCTTATTTTAAATCTTATCGCTATCTTTACTTACATTAATGGTGCGATTATCGGTGCTATTGAAAAACTGAAATATGCTATGCAAGCAATTTTAGCTGGTAAAGAGCAAGAAGAAAGTAGTTTAGATAAAGCTCGCGAAGATGAAATTGGTGATATTAATAAAGCTGTTTTAGATTTTAAAGCTAATGCAAGTAAGCTTAAGGATCTTAATTTAGAGCTTGAAGAATTTAACTTTAAGACGGCTGATGGAATTAGAGGACCTTTACTTGCTTCACTTGGTTTAGTTACAGAGGCTGAGAGTGCTTTAGAAGACAATAATATTGAGAAGTTAACCCAGACTTTAAATATGTTAAAAGATTCACTAAATAAATTAGAGAATTTAATTCATGATGTAATGTCAGTTAATAAAACTCAAACTCAAGTAGAGGAAGATTCTCAAGTAGATTTAGATAAATTAATTGAAGATGAACATCTGAAACTCTCTCATATGCCTAATTACGATAAAGTTGATATTGTTACTACTTTCTTTACACCAACACAGCTGTATATAAAGAAATCTCGCCTTCAACTTATTGTTGCAAACTTTATCTCTAATGCTATTAAATATGCAAATGTCGATAAAGCGAGATCTTATTTACGTATAAAAACCTTTGAGAAAGATGGTCTTCTAGTCTTTGAATTTAAGGATAATGGACTTGGTATTCCAGAGCAGCATCAAGCTAAAGTCTTTAATATGTTTTGTAGATTCCATCCTTCTGTTGCCTATGGTAGTGGTTTAGGTTTGTACATGATCAAGAAGAGTGCTGATGTTCTAAATGCAAATGTAATCTATGAACCTCATGGAGAAGGTTCAATCTTTAGACTTGAAGTGCCAGGCGGTATGAAAGCTCTTGAAGAAGAGTAATTTGTTCCTAAAGAGCTTCAGTAGCTATATCTAAAGCATCTAAAAGTTGAGCTTGGCTCCAAGCAAGTGTATGTTGTCCTGGAAGCCATTTTATATTGTGCTCTAAATCTGTAATGGCTTGGAAAGCTTCTACTATACAGTATTTATGAGGTAGATTAGTTCCATCTGCTCTTGTGATTTGTTTTTCTGAATCCCCACATATCTGTGCTAAACATAGATTTAGGCAATAATTGAAGATTAGCTTGGTTTCATTATAAATATTTAAGAACTCTTCTGAATCAGACTTAATAGCTTTTAAAGCTCTTAGATTTTTAGAAGCCGCTTGTAAAGCAGCTGTAGTACCTATAGTCCACTCGGCAGTGTATTTAAACGCTCCAAGTTCTTGTCTATCCACAAAATCTCTTAATTCATGAATAAAGCTTCCTATAACATGCTTGTCAGAAGTTTTTTTATTACTAATTATTCTTGCAAGGTCAGGAACCTCTGTGAACAACTGATAATCAAGATTTAAATAACTATCAAAACAGTTATAGTCTAAAAATTTGAATTCATTATATCTTCTAAAACCATTTTCTCCAGCAAGTTGTGAAATGTTAGCTTTAAGCACTATGTTTGATAACTGGACGTTCTTTAATGGTTCATTGTCAAATATATAATCAGTAGCTGAAAGTAAGAAGATTGTGGTATCAGCTCCCCTGATTGGGTTTTGTGATGCTTTGTTGTTCTCTTTTGCTGAGTCTACTACCCATTTGTTGATTAGATCTTTACCATTATTAATAGCTTTATCTAAATTTTCTAAATTTAAATAGTTTGCATAATGAGGTGTGCCTTCTAGATTGAATTCATCAGATTCATCAAATAAATATTCTTTCAAACTTTCATTATGGTCAGTTTTTAGAAGTAAATCTCTAAGTCTTTCTATAGAAAGGATACAGACTGCTGCATCAAAGCTGCCTCCTTCTTCAAATACAACTTCCTCCCAGCTGCTATTTGTAGGAGCCTGCATATCAAAGTCCCCTAGCTCACGATTAAAGTTAATAGAAAGTATATATCTAGCTAAGTTATGTAACGCTTTTCTAATCAGTGGAGCTGAGTGTTCGTTCTTGAAATTGAATTTAGATTTTGGATTATCGTTTTCCAGTTCAAAGATAATTTCTTCAATTAAATTTAAAAGCATTAAGCCATGTGATTCAACTCTTTTCGGGTAAAACCAATTTGATTCTATATATGAATCAGGAGCTGGCACTCCATTGTCATCAAAATGAATATTTTTAGGATTAAATACGTGATAAATACCTAGAAACAGTTCAAAACGATATTTTTCTGGATTCCAAGTTATTTTTTCAGTTATTTCAGTGTTTTTAGTAGAAGCTATTATTCCTATAGTCGTTAATAGTGCCTTCTGCCACTCTTCTCGGTTAACTTTTTTCTGCCAAGCACCGATCATACAAGTATCAGTGAACCATTGCCATCTCATATGTTCATTTATAGTTTCAGATGTTCTGATTAGACCATTTTCAAGACTTTCAAAGCGATATAAATCAGCTTTTCTTAGTTCATCCTTAATAGCTAGGATATCTGACTGCGTGTAGTTAAGTTTTGGTTGGAATATGTCATTGTAAAAACAAAAGTTATTTACTTTTTCATTAAGCTTCAATACTTCTTTGGTATTAGTATCAATTGGGAAGTTACGTGCAGAAAACTTAGTTGCAAATTCTTTAGCGTAATAAGCTCTTTCAAGAGCATTATGAACTCTTTCTCTATCAAGTTCACTATTCTCACGGAATAGCATGTCACAAAATTCATTAATTTTGTTCTGAAATTCTTCTGTTTGCTTGTGATTTGAAGCTATCTTGTTTATGATATCTTTAGTTTCTTCTGTTACTTGCACTAGTATATATTAACCTGTATATGCCTACTTGGAAAGAGAAAAGTCCTATTTAACGGAAGCTAAGCTTGAGTTAATTGTTTGTTTATTTTCTGCTTTATCTCTTCTAAAAGATAGTTTAAGATCTAGCTGTAGTCTAGGAACATCATTTAAAAGGGTTTTTGATATTTTTGAGACTACTTCTTTGATATCTGACCAGTTACCAGTAACATTTGTACCGAATGCATGAGGATTTACTTCTTTGAATCCCTGTCTTGAAATGATTTCTACAGCTTTTCTAACTTCTTTTTTAGTGGAAACATTATTTGAACCCATTGGCATTAAGCTGATATCAGCTGTGACTCTTTTAGAATCAAATGGGTCTTTCTTGACGGTGTTACTGTTACTAAACCAAGGTAATATATTTTTAATTAAATTAATCATAAGCCTCCCTCCGCTGGTATTATCCAGATCAGGTTAAAGGGTTCTGTAGGCTACTACAGTCTCAGTCAAGTCGTGTCTTAACACCCCTGCATTTATTAATTTAGCATTTCTTTTCTTAGATATTTAGAAATTTTCTTTTAGATAATTAATAGTATCTTTAATTGCAATTCTTGCTTTAGTTATAGGGAAAAGTTTATCCTGGACACCTGTCATAATTTTCTCTGGAAAAGGTGCAAGAGCGTTTATGTTTAACATTGTATTTAGATATTTATCATAGAAATTATTATTACTTACTCTTATACTTGCAGCACCTGGGTGTCCTCCACCTGATTTAGAAAAATTTCGATCTGCAGCTAGAATTGGTAGTATTTTTTCTCCTTTACCACCTATTTCTTCTAGTTGTTTTGATGCTCTCATACTAACTTTCATTAATGTTGGATCAAACTTAGTTTCATTTATGAAATGTGGGTGCACTAGAACAGATAAGGTTGGTATTGGAGATTTCTTAGTTTGATCTGGTGTATTGTGATAAATAAGTTCACTTGAAACTTGAACTAAATCTGCTGGAACTGCATTGTGTCTTTTTATGTCTTCTGGACTAATATAAGAACTTACTATGTTAATTTCTTGTCCAGATTTAGTTGTAATGATTTGTTTTTCTTGATTCTTAATTACTGTGTTGATAAACTCTTTTGTTTTGTCATTTCTATGCTTAATTATCGAACTTACTTTCTCAAAGTCTGCTCCTTGCTCAACCAAAAACGATACCAATCCTGAAATTTTGTGAGGGGCACCTTTGGTATGTATCATTCCACCTGTATCTCCCATAAGTGCAAGAAGATAATTATTAGGCTCGTTCTTGCTGCTTAATTTTATATTATTCGCTCGTTTATATCTCAGCACTATATTTCCTGTTGAAGCAGCCTCATTATCTATGAATTCAATATAAGTTTTATTTGCATTTTGCTCAGGAGCCATTGATCCATTTTTATCAGAATGTGAGTGATGATCAAAGCGGATGATTGGACTATTTTTTTGGATCTCTTTATATGTTTTGAAACCCTCTTTAGTCATAGCACTTTCATCTCCAATATCAACTGTTATGCCTAGCTTATAATTCTCTGGGTTAATATCACTAAATTTCTTAATATCAACACCGTCTGGTTTGAAAGTTAAGAGATGTTCTGGGACATCTTCAGCTACAAGAAGTGTGACTTTTCTTTGAGGAATATTGCTAGATGTCTGACTTATTATAGATTCTGCTAAAGCAAGGGCTGTACCTATAGAATCTGGATCGAGTCTCTGTCCTGGAAAGATAGCAATATTTCCTTCAGTATCATTAATGAGTTGATTAATATCTTTGGATATTTCAATATCACCCTTTCTAAAACCAAATAAATTATCTATTGTGTAATTTTGCATTTGAGCTAAATCCTCTTGAATATTTCGATTTCCTTGATTAATATTTTGTGGATTTTGGTTTATTGCTTGTTGGTTTAATTTATTTACCTCTTGTTTAAATTCTTGAAGGTTAGTAATTAATGGCACTTGCATATCGTTCATAGAAATAGAATTTTAACTATTCCAATAGATCTATATATTAGATTAAATTAATTCATGACTCCTAATAAGTTATGATAATAAGCGTGAAATTTAGTCAATTAAATTTAAGTGCTGCAACACTAAAAGCTATTGAAGCTAAATCTTATGTTTCTATGACTAAGGTTCAAGAGCAAGTGATTTTACCTATGCTAAAAGGTAAAGATCTTATTATTCAATCAGAGACTGGCTCTGGTAAAACTGCTGCTTTTGCTATTCCTATCATAGAAAATATTAGAATTAATCACAAAACCCCACAGGCTTTAGTTATAGTTCCTACTCGTGAGCTTGCAAGGCAAGTCTCTGATTATTTCCAATCACTTTTAGAGTTTAATGATGAGATTAATGTGTTAGCACTATTCGGTGGTAAGAATTCTGATTCTCAGAGAAAACAGCTAGAGAACTGTCCAGAGATTATAGTTTCTACTCCTGGAAGAATAATTGATTTCATTAATGAAGCTGTCATCGATTTATCTTCAATAAAAACATTAGTAATAGATGAAGCAGACACTGTTATAGAAATGGGTTTTAAAGATGATGTAAACAGTATCTTTGAAAAAACTGCTAATCGGAAGCAAACGGCAATGTTCTCTGCGACTCAGAATCAAGAGATTATTAGACTTTCGCATCAGTACTTAGATAAAGCTGACCATATTAATTTTTCTAAGAAAAAGTCACATGAGTTGAAAATTAGTCATGAGTTCTTTGAATTGGATGAAGATTTAAGAGTGGAAGCGATTAAAAGAATTATTTTTGCTAAGAAAATATATTCATGCATCATCTTTGCTAACAATAAAGTTTTAGTAGATAAAGTTTTTAAAAAGTTTAAAAGTGCTGGCTTTAATTGTGCTTCACTCCATGGTGATTTCAAGCCAGGCAAGAGAGACTTAGTTATGAATCGTTTTCGAGATGGTGAAGTTAATATATTAATTGCTTCTGATATCGCTGCTAGGGGCATAGACGTGGCTGGTCTCGATGCTGTATTTAATTACCAGATCCCTCACGAAGCTAGAGATTATGTTCATCGTGTTGGTAGAACAGGAAGGGCTGGAAGCTCTGGGATGGCTTTCTCTTTCGTGTCTAAAAAAGAGCGTAAGTATCTTTTAGAAATGGTTAAATCTATTGATGTCAAGCTTAAAGAAAGTAGCATTCCTCATCTAGACACTTTTTTAGTAGATAATTTTGAGATTTTAAAAAATATATTTATTGATAGCACTCTAAGTAAATCAACTATAAAAAAAGAAATCAAGAATTTAAATGCTTTAAAAGAACAGGAGTCTGAAATACTTAATTCTCTTAAGAATCAAGTGATTTGCTCAAAAGAGCATGTTTTAGGTGCAACTCTAAGGTAATACTGCTTCTAGCCTGAATTTCTTAACCTAAATTTAAACAAAATAAGGGATTATCAATAAAGTGGGAATATAATAAATAAGTATACATTTGTATGTTGTCTGATTCATCAAATATTGGTAAAGCGATGAATGTTGCCATGAATAGCAATGTTAAACCTGCTAATGCCCAAAAATCAGAAAAACCTGATCAGAATAATAAGAAAAACATAGAAAACGCTATGCAATCTGTTAAATCTCAAGGGAAAGCTAAGAAAAAAAGCTCTTCCATGAATGAGGTTGATTATGATGAGGATGATGTTCAAAATGATTCTGAACTTTTTGATTTAGAAGAAGTCGATGAGGAAGTTAAAGCTGAGGAAGAAAAAGACTCAGAAGCTTTAGATCATGATGTTATGGATTTACTAAATAAAAAGTACCCTAATAACAAACATGTTGGTGAATTGAAGGATAAATTAAAAGAATATTTTGATAATGGATACCATTTTGAAGATTTAGTAGAAGATGTTCAATTCCAAATAAAAGTTATGTTTTCTGAGAAAGAACATGATGATTTTGATGGTGGTTTTGAAGCTTAATTAATCTTTAACTTTGCTTAATTTTGTGCTATAATGTATTTACAAATGGGGTCTGACTTTGACCTAGTTAAGGGCGCATTAAAAGCTGTACCGCGACTCGCGAAGGCAGCAGGGACAGAGGCGGGTAATAATACCCTAAAAAAAGTTCTTGGAGCACTTTCTCAACCACTATTTGATGATAGAGCTTCAAAGTTAAAACAACAAATTCATCAAGAAAGTTTAGATCCTTTTGATGAAACTAATAGTTCTGAAGATAAACCTCCAAAAAAGCTTCCGATATTAGAATTTTTAAAAGAAAATTTTGCATTAGGAGATGCCTTAAGTTTGGCTGGCTTAGCTATGCTTAGTATTCAGGATAAGTTTAATAAAGGCACGCAAAAGCTTGGTTTTCTTCAATCCACATTTAAAAATATTGCTACAGCTTTAACATTTGTTGGTAGTCCTGCTGCAGTTTTTGGTAGATTTTCTGGTGCTAGGGAAGAGTATGCTGTCGGTAGAGAAAATTTAGGTGCTTTATATCTAGAGAAGGCACAAAAAGCTGGACATAATATATTTCATAAATACTCTGATAAAGAGATTAACAAGCTCGAGAGTCTAGCTACTAGACTTCAGGAATTACTGGTATATCCAGATGATTATGAATCAGATATTAAAGAAAGACACCTAAGATTTACTGGTAAAGATAGTGCTGGCAATGAAATCGGTGCTTTGTTCTGTGGTCCTCCTGGTACTGGAAAAACAATCGGTGTTAATTATATTCTAGGAAATGTTTCTAAGAAGATTAAAGATCAAGGTATGGAGCCAGTTATTGCTAAGCTTGACCTTGCAAATTATTCTAGCTACCTTAAAGATCTTGAACGTATAAAAAATGATACAAATCAAGCTATCAGTGCTTTAGTCGGAAATGAAGATGTAACGGGTCTTTCACTTGATAGTGATATCTCACTTATAATTCTTGAGTCACTTATAAATAGATCTATTCAGATAGCTCAAAAAGTTAAAACAAATAACAGTCAAGGTGGACAAAAACAAACTCCAATTATAGTAATCGATGAGTTTGACAAGGTTACAGATATGGATAGCCTGAAGAATGTTAACCCTCATCGATTTAAAAATCTTCTTTTACGCTTAAATCAGCTTCTAGAGGGGGAAAATATTTTATTGACAAGTAATGCTAGTAAAAATGAGCTTCTAGATAGGGTTAAGTCTGTATTTAAAGAGAATCAGAATGAGTATAAGCATATTATAGATGCTTTTGAAAGTAGATTGAGTAATATTCATGTAAACATAGGTGCTCCAGAAGAGGACACTCAAGCTAAGATCATGGCAGCTGACTTGCTTCATAACTATAGAGAAAATATTAACTGGGAAAGCTTCGGGATTAAAGGTCAGACTGGGATTAAAGAATTAGATAAAGTCATTTTGGCAGATGCTATTCATGAACTTATAACTAAGCCAGAGCAAACAGGTTTTACTGGAAGGGATATAAGTTTTGCTCTTAGTTCAGTTAAACCAAAGTTAGTTAGCTTAGCGGAGAGATATAGAATAGCTGCTAAATCTCCAATCCCTGATGAAAAATGGGTAACTTTAAGTCCAGAACAAAGAATTAAAGAAACAGCAGCGTCTATAACCCCTGATCTACTTAAAGATATATTGAAAAATAAAGTTCAATCAATGCAATCTGGTGTCTTTGATAGGAACGCAGCTAAAGCCTATAGTCTTATTGATGGCTATTTGGATCAAGTGAAAGCTCACTCAAAAGATTCAATAGGCTCTAAGAGTAATAATGTTTTAGATTTATTGGATAAGATTTATAATAAATCCAAATCAGAACTAAAAGATATTTATAGTTCAAAACAAGTAATAAACATTGATAATGAAAACTATCTTCATAAGATTATTTATGAAAGAGCAAATATACACTCATCCAATAATGATGGAAATATCAAAATCCAATTCATGAAGTATAACCCTGAAACTAAATTAGGTATTGAAGACTCTAAAAAAACCACTAAGGCTATATCTTTAGCAGATTTTTCAAAACGCTTTATGCCTAAAATCAAATCTGAGCTTGAATCAGATTCTTCTAAAGCCATAAAGTCAGTGCTAGAAGATGCTTCTAAGCACTTAGATGATAAATCGCCACTAAATAAAGTCGTTAAATTTCTTAGAAACTCCAATACAGGTAAAGATCTAACCAGCAATGTATTGTCTGCCTTACTTAATAAATAAAGGTTTTTATATGAGATTAAGGAAACTGTCTAGCTAGTTCAGATATAACTTTATCTACCATTGCTAATTGGACTGTAACGTCAGCTGCTGAAGCTCTAGCAAGATCAGTATCTTGTCCTTGGAATTGATTTAACTGTGATTGTAAATCTTGCTTTAAGGCAACCTGTTCTTGGAGCATTGTTTGTGCTGCTGATTCATCAATACCGCCGAAGTCAATTTGTAAACCATCTACTACAGAGTCAAGTCCTTCATCCATTGTTCTATACGCATTGCCAATATTATTGGCTGTGTCAATTTGCCCTTGAAGGGTTTGTGCTTGATCAGCATTTGCTTCATTAAGTTGATTGGTTAAATCTTCTGCTATAGCAGTTTCTAGCTCAGCCATATACTGTGCTGTTTGTTGCATTACTACAGGGTTATTAGGATCACCTGCAAGAAATTCATCTAGAGTTAGTGTTAATTCTCCATTGTTAGCTTTATCTGCAAGGTTGCTTGTTGCTGCAATTGCATCTTGCTCAAGTAACTTACCCTCAGCATCTGAGATGCCGTCTCCTGATGCAAGATTATTAATTTTATTAGTTAACTTATCGTAATCATTTTGTTCAAAACTACCATTTCTAGCTGTTTCAAGTGTTTTGTTTCTTCTTGCAGCTGTAGCCTCATCAACATTTATTGGTGATGGTCCTACCATGTCAGGAGCTTCAACTGAAGTATTCCATTGTGCCTCACCATTTTCATCTACTGATAATTCTGTTTTAGTGGCAGTTTGGTAGCCATCTTCACTAGTATATGCTTCAGTAACTGTAAAATCTTTATTTGAAATAGATAGGTGTCCTACGCCATTTTCATCCTGAAATCTAGTCGTACTAGTACCATCAGCGAAAAACTCACTGGTAACATTTTCTTTAACAGATCCATCTGCCTCAGTTTGTGTATAGTTATTCACAGTTACGGCTTCGCCACTTTCATCTGTGGTATACCTGCTTGTTCCCTCTTGGCTTACATCAAGGTTTACAAAGGTAAAGTCCATAACTCCTGTTTCTTCATCAGCGACACTATGTCGCATCATGCCAAGTCCACTTGGGTGACCTTCTCTATTAACCATACTTATTGATGAGCCATCGTCTAAATTGAGTGCAACTGAACTAAGACCATCTTTACTACTTTCAACTAATTGAAACTCAGTGCCATCTGCTGCTTTGAATTTTTTTGTTATTGTGCCATCATCTGCGGTTTCTTCTGATACGAGCTCAGCTTCACCATAAATTTCTTGTGCTTCTTTTAATAATTCTTGTTCAAAAAGCTCTGCTGCATCAGCTCCATTATTTATTTGATCATTAATACTATTAAGTGTATCTTGGTCTTCAGATACGCTATTTCCTTGCATAGCTTTATCGTTGTTAAAACCTAATAATTCTTTTAATTGATCTTGAAGTGCTGGGTCTAGATCACCCATATTTTTCCCATCTTCTAAAAGCGCTCTTAAAGAGTCTTGCAAACCACCTATTTCACCATTATTCGGGTGAAGTTCACTTAATTTATCAATATCTTCATTAGTTATTTGGTACCCTGTTTCTTCGGTTTCACCGTTCTCTACAGCAGCAAGTGCTTCAGCTACTCCAGCCACAGTATCATTGTCATTTCCACCGAGCTCATTTGTTGTAGTTTCCTCATCAGTGCCTTCTGTGGTTCCTAATGCTGCAGCTTCAGCTGCTGCTCGTGCTTCTTCAGCGGCTTCCTCTGCTTCTACCTTTTCTTTTTCTTGTTCTAATAAACTTGCATAGTCAGATACTTTGTTGTTATTCTGCTCACGAATCTTTTCCCCTTGAATCATCCAATCAAATGTCATATATTAATTCACTCCTAGCCAAAGGTAAACAAGTACCTACTCACTCTTTTCATTATTTAACACTGTTTAGTTAAGCCTAGGTTAACGGTTAATACTATTTAGGTAATTTATTAAAGGAGTTTCTTATGATTTCCCTTATTTCATTGTGATCTTCACTAACTATAATTTTTTTGAGTTCATCCTCTTCAATATTTTTGAAATTACTCTTCATTTCATTTTTTAACCACTGGTAAAGTCCATCCCAATACTCTTTACCGTATAAAATTATAGGGATATCGTCAGTTTTTTTAGTTTGTATCAGGGTAAGTATAGTAAAAAGTTCGTCCATGGTACCAAAACCACCTGGCATATATATAGTTGCAAAAGAATATTTTGCAAACATGAGTTTTCTTACGAAGAAATAGTTGAAATCTAATTCTATATTTTGGAATTGGTTAGGGGATTGTTCTCTAGGAAGTTTAATATTTAAACCTATAGATTTCCCTTTACCTTTTTGAGCACCTTTATTTGCAGCTTCCATGATTCCAGGTCCACCACCAGTAATAATATTAAAACCTTCAAGTGAAAGTTCTTCTGCTAGTTTTTCAGTAGCTTTATAATATTTCTCTTCAGGCTTTGTTCTAGCTGAACCAAAGATTGCTACACCGTTATTTACATCTCTAAGCTCTTCGAAGCCTTGGATGATTTCAGATTGGATTTTTAATACTCGCCAAGCGTCATTTAATTTATCACTCTGTGATTTTTTATGAGCTTGCAGAAGTTCTAAGTCGTCCTGTTCATTAAATTCTTTTTTCATAGATTTATAGTTTCCCCTTCACTTGGTATATATGCATCTTGCCCCATTTCTTCTTTAATTTTCTTTCTTAGAGATTCTGAAGCTGAAGCTTCGCCATGAGTAATAAAGATCTTTTCTTTGGGAGGCTTTAAGCTAAGCCATCTAATGATATCTTTTTGATCTGCGTGTGCTGATAAGAAATCAAAAGATTCTAGCTTTAGCTTTAAATGATGATAAGTTCCGTGGAATTTTATTTTTTTCAACCCTCTTTTTATATCTGCTCCCCTAGTACCTTCTGCTTGAAAGCCTGCAAGTAAAAGAATATTATTAGGGTTTTTAGCAAAGGCTTCTAAGTGATGCAAGATTCTTCCTCCTGTTAACATACCACTTGATGAGATTATTATCATTGGTCCTTGCTTTTCATTTAGTCCCTGAGACTGCTCTATAGTACTTATGATATTTATAGATTTGAATATCTCATGAGCTTCTTCTTTATTTAGCTTATGGTCGCTAGTATATTTTTCATAGAGATGAGTGACTTCTTTTGCCATAGGACTATTTAGGTAAATCGGTATTTTTAGCTCAGGCTTCATTTTAAATAATTTATATAGAAGCAATATTAAAGTTTGTGCTCTGCCAACAGCAAAACTAGGAAGTAATAAAACAGATTTCTTTTCTTTCACCTGTAAGATTATTTTTTCAATTTCTTTAATCGGGTCTAAGTTTTGATGATTCCTGTCACCGTATGTAGATTCAGAGACTATGTAATCAGCTTCAATTGGGCTATGTGGAGAATCCATTAATAAGTCATCGTAACGACCTAGATCACCAGAGAAAAGAATTTTTTTGCCGTCAGCTTCTACTAGGATAGAAGATGCTCCTAGTATGTGACCTGATGGAATTAGCTTAATACTAAAATCTTCAACATTTATAGTTTCGTGAAAGTTAAGTGTTCTAAATAAAGCTAGTGATGCAGTAGCATCTATAGAAGTGTATAAAGGCTCTGCTGGATTGTGTTTAGAGTAAGACTTTCGGTTAGCGTATGATGCTTCCTCTTCCTGAATTTTACCTGAGTCAATTAACAGAATTCCCGAGAGTGCTCTAGTTGCATGTGAACAAAAAATATCACCTTGGAAGCCTTCTTTTAAAAAGTTTGGGGATATAGCCACTATGATCTATATGTGCATGGCTTAGTATTACAGCTGAGATTTCACCTGGCTTTTCTGGAAAATAATTCCAGTTCTTTAATCTATGAATTTTTAAACCTTGAAATAAGCCACAGTCTATTAGAATTTTAGTACCAGATTTACTTGTAAGTAAATACTTAGATCCTGTTACTGTAGAGCATGCACCTAGAAATTTAATCTTCATTACTATTGTTCTTCATTTTAACTGCTAATGAGATTAATAAATTAAATCATATTTCTTTTCTGGTAATATGCTGTAAGATTTGGATAATTATTTTCACTATCACTTCGGCTCATCCAGAATGAAGGTAATATTTCAGCAAAAGCTTCATTCGGTGACTTCTCACCATAGAAAGAGTTACCTATTGTTAGCTTAGAATTAATTTCATCTTGATCACTGTTTTCTTGCCTGTACTTCCAGTCTTTGAATGCAGCAATCATAAATTCAGACTTCTCTTCTTCACAATTTTCAATTTTTTCAATGTGTTCTAACCAAGTCTCCTGGTTACCATAATAACGCCCTCCTTTTCCAAACCATGGAATTGTATCTTTGCAATCGTCTTCTTTTAAGTGTGAGAGTTCATGTGCAAAATAATAAGGACAATTATTACTCAATTGAGGATCAAATGAAGATAGCTCAAAGTCTTCGAGGTTTCGATATTCTTGGAACTTTTCACTAAAATTCTTAAATTCACCACAAAGTATATTTATTGTTTGACTTTCCCTGTCAGCCACTGCAAGGTGTTGTGTTAAATCGTTGCCAGATAAATGAAAACTTATTCCACTAATCATATGTTTTGGAGGATGTCTGTATTCAAAATCAATTCTTGAGAGTAGTTTTTCAACTGTCTGATTAATTAAACTTTGGTCAATGAATTTATCTAAATTTTCATAATCTCTATTAAGTTTCATGTAAAGCTCTCCTCTTTCTTGTCTAAGTTTATTTTTTTCTTGCTGTAACTCTTGATAATTTTTGGGATTTTGCTTTTGAAGTTTACAGATATCTTTGTATTGTGAATTAATCTCAAAATATTTAGTCCTATCTGGAGATTCATAATCTTTCCATGCTGATAAGCCTATCTTTATCTCATAATTATCTTGATGTTTATAGGTGAAGTAAGGTTCTTCTATTTTACTCAAATAGCTGATTTTTCCATGCTTTAGGATTACTTGATTTTGAGAATCACATTCTAAGGTGAAACCTTTAATCTTCTTTGGGAGAGAATCAAGATTTATTTGAGAGTGTAAACTTAAATTATTTTCCAGGTGATAATTTAGTATCTGAGTAAAATAAGCGTTCTTAGCGGGATTAAATAATGTTAATGTAGGTGCTAAGTTTTTACTTACAGAATAATCGATTAATCTTTGCTTTTTTTTATTTTCAATCCCAGGTTTCAGTTGATTATATAAATTAAGTCTTTTTATGTTTTGTGAATTATTGATCATAATTAATAACTTTTCTTTGTGAAAAATTTTTATTAGTTAAAGCTAAATACTTATTAATTAACTATTGTTTTCTATAAAACATACAAAGGTAAGTATTATCTTACTTGATATATGTTCGAAAAATTCAAATAAAAAGATAATTTATCTGCTTTTCTCTATAATCGAGTTTTGCTAAACTTTGGAAGTTCACTATAAAAACTTGATTGAATTTTTAATTATTGTTACAGTTTCTTTAAGCTGGAAGCTTGAAAATGAAGAGAGAAAATTTCAAAAAATACCTAAAGTATATAGCTGGGCTATTATGGCTTTTAATAATAGCTGCTTTTCTTTTTTCCTTATTGAAATATCAGTATCAAACTAATGCTAAGTCGAGTTTGAATCAAGCAAATTCACCAATGTATACTAATTTAGAAAATACTTTTAATTTAGATTCTGATACTAATAAACTCTTTGTGTTCTTACACTCTGAATGCGTTTGCTCAGAAGCAAGCTTAGATGAGCTTGCTAAAATTTTTGCTAATCTAAATAAATACCCTGATCTTTATTTTATTTTTTCCCAGCCTGAAGGTTTTAAACCTGATATTAAAAAATCTAAATTATGGGATCAAGCGATTAAATTTGCAGCTAAAGAATATTATATAGATCTGGATGCAAAATTAGTTAAGGATTTATCTTTAATCAGTTCTGGGACAGTATTATATTTTGCTAAGGATCAATTATTATACCTAGGTGGTATCACAGGCTCTAGAGCTCACAGAGGTGATAACCTAGGTGCTAGAAAATTATTGCAACTGATGCAAGATAAAACCAATATGGGCTCTGAGTTCCCTGTATTTGGGTGTGCTTTGTACTAGTTTTTCTGTGTATATAGAAAATATGAGTTCAACAAGTAGACCTGATGAAGAATCACTTGAACTATATAATGAAAAGCAATTGCTTATTAATAAGCATACTGATTCGCTGTTTAAGTATGTTTTGATATTTCAGTTTGTTTTTGCAAATCTGCTTGTATGGATAGTTTCACCAAGGACTTGGATTGGAGCAACAAGTGAAATGCATATTCATTGCTATGTCACCTTTGCATTAAGTATTCTGCTGACAGGCTTTCCTTTAGCCTGTATTAAATTTGATTCAGGCTCTTTTTTCACTAGATCTGTTATTGCTACCGCTCAACTTTTATATTCTGCACTTTTGATACATATCACTGGTGGACGTATTGAAACTCACTTTCATATTTTTGGTTCGCTTGCATTTTTGGCTTTTTATCGAGATATGAAAGTTATTGTTATAGCGACACTTATAACTGTTCTGGACCATGTGATTAGAGGTTATGCGTACCCCCTTTCAATTTTTGGGGTTACTCTAATTAGCGACTGGAGGTGGATAGAGCATGCTCTGTGGGTGGTTTTTGAAGATATATTTTTGTATATTTTTATTCATAAAACTAGAGAAGAGCTTCTAACTCTTTCTATGAGAGAGGCTGAACTAAAAGGCACTTATAAAAAAATTGAAAAAGAAGTTGAAGTGAAGACTAAAGACCTTAAAGAACAAAGTTTAAAACTTCAAGCTTCAAATGAAGAACTGAGCCAGTTTGCATATATCGCTTCTCATGACCTTCGTGAGCCTTTAAGAGGGATTAACAATCAAACTAGTTTTATTATTGAGGACTATGCAGAACAACTTGATGATTATGCGATGAAAAAGTTAAACAGAGTACAGTTTCTTTCACAAAGAATAGAAAAATTTTTGGATGATTTACTTTTCTATTCAAGGGTCTCTAGAATTGATCTATCGTATGATTCTGTAGACATTAATTCTATTGTTGATGATATAAAGATTTCACTGGAACATAAACTCGAAACCGGAAAGTATTTAATTGAAGTGAATAGGGCTTTGCCAGTTGTTAACTGTGATAAAGCAAGGATTAGTGAAATATTTAGAAATTTAATTGAAAATGCTTTTAAATATAATGATAAAGAAATAAAGATTGTTGAAATTAATTTTTGTAAAAAAGATGAGCTTGATAGATCTCTTATGGATAGTGATGTCTATGACACTATGTCAGAAAATGAATTGATCTTCTATGTTAAAGACAATGGTATTGGCATAACCGAAGAAAACTATAAAAAAGTTTTTCAGATATTCACAAGACTCCATAAAAAAGAACAATTCGGGGGAGGTTCTGGTTCTGGATTGACTTTAGTGAAAAAAATTATAGAAAGGCATAATGGTGCTATCTGGATAGATTCAAAGTATGAAGAGTCTACAACTTTTTATTTTCATTTAAATGAACAATCAAGGTTAGCAGCTGTATAGCTCACCTGCTCATAGATATCACTGTTGTAACTTTTTACAATATGTAGTGAATTTTTATGTTTCTCATAATCATTAAGTATGATTTTTGCTTTTGCACTCTCTGTAAGCTCTTTATGTTGAGCTAGAAGCCCTAAAATAATTTCATTTAGTTCAAAAGAGTTTATAGAATTAAGTTCTAAAACTTCTACAAAGTTACTATTAACTTTGTCTTGAAGGTTTCCTTTTTCGTCTAGGACTATGGCTATACCACCTGTCATACCAGCACCGAAGTTATTTCCTATTTCACCTAGTATTAAAACTAGACCTCCAGTCATATATTCACAACCATGATCTCCAAGTCCCTCTATGACAGCTTGAGCACCTGAATTTCTAATCGCAAATCTTTCTCCTGCTTTTGAGTTTGCAAATAATTTTCCTTTTATAGCTCCATAGAGACAAGTGTTGCCCATCGCATAAGATGCTGAGGAAGCAAATCTCGTATTACTTGGTGATTTGATAATGATTCTTCCACCTGATAAGCTTTTCCCGACATAGTCGTTTGCTATACCGTCTAAAGAAAGACTAAGTCCATCAATTAAAAAGGAACCAAAGCTTTGTCCTGCATAACCTTTTAAGTTAATATCAATTTGTTTTTCAGCAAGAAAATCTTTTTTATAGTTCTTCAGAAGGTAGTGATTTAGTCCTGAAGCAACTGATCTATCAGTGTTTGAGATTTTATAACTCAAGTTTATATAGTCTTTAAAAGCTATCTGACTGCTAACATCACTTATTATTGTTTTTGTAAGAATTGATTTATCTGCACATGGGTTGTCAAGAATATAGTTTTCATAAGATGAATTATCCTCAGGGAAGTTTATTAGTTCATCAATATTTATTTGCGATTGTTTTGTAGTTAAGGAGTTGACTCTCTTTAATAAATTTGTTTTTCCAATAAGCTCTGACATTGATCTTATTCCTAGTGAAGCTAGAATCTCTCTAATTTCATTTGCGATGAAGTACATATAGTTAACAACATGTTCGCTTAAGCCTTTGAAATACTTCTGTCTCAATTCTTCTTTTTGTGTTGCAATTCCAGTAGGACAGGTGTTTAAATGACATACTCTTAAATATTTACAACCTAAACTTATTAAGATATTCGTTCCAAATCCAAAAGTTTCGGCTCCTAAAATTGCGGCTTTAACTACATCTAGACCTGTTTTCATGCCTCCGTCTACTTGAAGGCTAACTTTATTTCTTAAGTTATTCTCTAGTAAAAGTTTATGTGTTTCAGCTAAACCATATTCCCATGGTAAACCTGCATATCTAATCGAGGTTAAAGGGCTTGCTCCTGTACCACCATCAGCTCCAGCAATTGTAATATTGTCTGCGTAAGCTTTTGCTACTCCACATGCAACAGTTGCTGTGTTTGAAGATGAAACTAGTTTAACTGAAATTTCAGCTTTTGGATTAACTTGTTTAAGATCAAAGATAAGCTGAGAGAGATCTTCAATAGAATAAATATCGTGGTGTGGAGGTGGTGAAATTAATGTGGTTCCTTCTTTTGTGCATCTAAGCTTTGCTATTAATTCATTAACTTTAAAACCTGGAAGTTGACCACCTTCACCTGGTTTTGCGCCTTGGGCAATTTTTATTTGAATTGCTTCAGCGCTAATTAAATACTCTGCATCTACTCCAAATCTACCAGATGCAACTTGTTTAATTTTAGAATTTTTAATTGTATTGTATCTGGATTTATCTTCACCACCTTCACCTGAATTCGATCTAGCATTGATTTCATTCATTGCTTCTGATATCGCTTCGTGCGCTTCTGGTGAGATTGCTCCTAGTGACATGGCTGATACTGTGAAGCGTTTAACTATTTCACTTACTTCTTCCACTTCATCTATAGAAATAGGTTCTCTATTGTGAGCAAGTTCTAGTAAGTCTCTTAATGAAATGATATTTCGTTTATTTACTAGTTCTTTGTATTCATTGTATTTTTCTGCTGAGTTTTCTCTAACTGCTTCTTGAAGTAAATTTACTTGTTCTGGGACATAAGCGTGACTCTCACCATCTTTTCGGTATTTTATAATTCCAGGGATTTCCACCTCATTATTTTTATTCCAGGCAAATGAAGAAACGCTTTTCATTTCTTCTTCGTAATCTTTAATGCTCATCCCATTTATAAGTGAAGAGTTTTTTATAAAGATGTTTTCAGTGAAATCTTCACCTAAACCAAAAATATCAAATAATGCTGAACCTCTATAACTTTTAATAATAGAAATTCCCATCTTAGACATGATTTTTAATAAGCCTTGCTCAATGCCATATTGATAGTTATGCATTTTATGTTCAATTTCTTGGGAGCTTATATCTGCATTGATTTTTCTGATTATTTGATAACTAAGGTAAGGATAAACTGCTGTTGCACCAAATGCTATAAAAACTGCAAAATGATGTGGGTCTCTTGCGTGAGCTGTTTCTAGAATGATATTAACTTTTGAACGTAAGCCTTTTTCAGTTAGAAAGTAGTTTACACTTGTAAGTGCAAGTAATGGGTGAAGTAGATAGTGTCTGTCTTTAATCCCAGCATCACTTAATATTATTAATTCTTTTCCAGAGGTAACTTGGTCAAGAACAAGGTTCTTTAATTTCTCAATACTTTCATGTAAGCCTTGGTCCATGTGGATATTAAGATCTTGTTTGCAAATTTTATCTTGCTTAAGTTGAATAATTTCTTGTAATTTTCTTTGGTCTAAAACAGGAGTTTTTAATTTTAATCTTTCTTGCATTTTCCCAAAGTCTGAAAATATATTCTGAGCAGGTCCTATAAAGGTTTCTAAACTCATTACATTTTTTTCTCTGATTGAATCTATTGCAGGGTTTGTTACTTGAGCAAATCTTTGTCTGAAGTAATCAAAAAGATTTCTTTTCTTTGATGAAAGAGCAGCCAGGCTAGCGTCATCTCCCATAGAGGATATTGCTTCATTTGAATTATTTGCAAGTGGTGGGAAAGTATTTTTAATTTCTTCTAAACTGATTTGAAAATATTTATAGTATGTTTTGATGTTTTCAAATATATTTTTTTCAAGAGCAAAGTCATCTTCAAATTGAATTTTAAGTGGAGATACGATTTGCTTTGTCCCTTCTTCTATTAATTTGTGGTAATTATGTTTGTGAGAAAGCTTTCTTTCGATTTCTTTATTATTAGTAATTCTTTTAGTATCAAACTCAAGTGATATCGTTTCACCTGGGTTTAACTTCCCGTGCTCAATAATATCTTCAAGTTCATAATCTATGATGCCTATTTCAGAACCAATTAAAAATTCATTTTTATTAGTGATGCAGTATCTTGCTGGTCTTAAGCCATTTCTATCTAAGCTACATATTGCCTCTGAATTATTAAAAGCTACTATTGCAGCAGGACCATCCCAAGCTTCCATAAAGTGTGAGTAATACTCATACATGCTTTTTAGTTCTTGGTTATAGCTTGGGTTTTTTTGATAAGAAGGTGGCATCAATAGTTTGATAGCTGTATTTAAATCTATACCTCCTAGGTTTAAAAGCTCTAAAAGATTATCGAGGCTCATTGAATCTGAACCACTTTGGTTAATTAGTTCTCGTATCTCAGCAAGTTCTTGTAAATCTTCATTTAATAACTCTTTATTTCTAGTTAAGGACCAGCTTCGATTTCCATCTATAGTATTTATTTCACCATTGTGAGCTAGCATTCTGAAAGGTTGAGCTAGCTTCCATTCTGGATGAGTGTTTGTTGAGAATCTTTGGTGGAAAAGACATATGGAACTCTTCAATTTTGATTCTTTTAAATCTGGATAAAAGTTTGCTAAGTTTTCTGTTGTAACTAGAGCTTTATAAGAGATGCAGTATGTTGAAAAACTTGCACAGTAGAAATTCTCAAGTGATGATTCTTCTCTATGGCACTGTTCTACTTGTTTTCTAACTTTTAATAATTCTAAATTAAGCTTAAGCTCATCTTTTATTTCTAAAAAATCGAGATTAACAAATACTTGAATTATTCTAGGTAAGTCTTTTAATGCTCTATGCCCACAGTATTCTGGTTTAATCGGTACTTCTCTTATCGAGAAAATTCCCATGTTTTTTTTCTCTAATTCTTGATTGAAGATATTAAGCGATTTATCGTATTTTTCTTGATCTGGACTTAAATAGAGAACGGCAATTGCAAATTGATTAGGAATAACTATATTTTCAGTATTAATTAAATTAAGGACAGATTCCTTTTCAATCTTAAATAGAATGCCACAGCCATCAGAGCTTTTACCATCAGCTGCAACTGTTCCTCGATGTGAAAGTTTATCTAAACCTTGGATTGATTTTTGTATAATTTCTTCTGATGCAATACCATCAAGATTTGCTAGCATAGCAAAACCACAACTATCTTGGAATTTAGACTTTAAAGTTTGCATCTAAGAGTATATACTTCAAAGCTATCATATAAATTCCCTAGTATCAAGCACTGAAATCCTCTCTTTAACTTATGGTGTTCTTACACTCTAGTGTGAATAAACTAAGTAATGACTTTTAACTCATTATTTATTGGTAGGAAAGGTATTAATGCACATCAAACTGCAATTAATACTACTACTAATAATATTGCTAATGTAAATTCGATTGCATTCAAAAAGTCTTATGTTGGATTTGAATCTTCTATTACAAACACTTTATCATCTGGTTCTGGAGCCAATAGTAGACTTGGATCTACCAATCCTAAAATTTTAGGTACTGGTGTTTCAGCTGCTAATATAAGCACTAATTTTGAGCAAGGTAGTTTAAGAAACGTTCGTGAGCAGTCTAAGCTTGCTCTAGAAGGTGAAGGTTTTTTTGCTTTAAGTGATACTGGTGATATTGTAAATGGACAGGTTCAGGATTTGGTTTATACGAGAGATGGTAACTTTTCTGTTGATGCTGAGGGAAATATAGTTAATGATCAGGGGAAATTCGTTATGGGAGTTATGTTTTATAACGAATCTACAGAAGAGATGAAATCTATTAACTCTCCTGCTTACACTACTGTTAACTATATAACCGAACAAGATATTGGATCTTCTATTGAGCAGCAATTAACTCCATCTTTTTCAATAAACAGTATAGGTTCAGCTGATATTGATGTTAGTAAAATTGCTGAGTTAAGTGTCAGATCTGGTTTTCTTGATAAGTCTGTTTCTATTTCTGATGGAGATTTAGATTTTAGCTTTGATGGTGACTTTATGAATATGACTTTTACTGAAACCAGTGGTGATATAGAGCCACCATTAGATACTTTTACTGTTTCAGTTGATACAAATATTGCTTTTGAGAATAAAGTCCAAACTTTTGAACTTAAAAATCAAAATGGTCAATTGCTTCAATTGCGAATGAGGGTTAAACCTGAGGTTAATAAGTTAGATGAAATTTTAACTGGCTTTATCTATGATAAAGACTTAAGCTTAGGAAGTTCTTTAAGCTTTGATTCTGCTGAAAACTCTACCACGACACAAGTTGGTAACAGTGTTACTTTAGCAAATGATGATTTACCTTATATTACAGCAAATGATATGAGTAACCTTTTGGCTCCGATGAGAATGCCACCTATTTTCTACTCACCAGACCCTACTAGTGAAATCTCTTTGTCTAAATATGCTATTGGTATCGATGGCACTTTAGAGATAGAAGGTAAAAGCGCTTCAGGTGGAAGAATGGCAATTGGTAAACTTTTACTTTCTAATTTTAATAACTTAGAAGCCTTAGTTAATACTGGTAACGGACAGTACCATACTTCAGCAAATTCGGGACCTGCAAGTTTACAAGTTATCGGTGGTCCTAGTTCAAATCCTAATCTAAGATTAGACTCTACAAGAGTAATTTCAAGTACTCTTGAATTCTCAAATGTAGATGTTGGTAATCAGTTAACTAAGATGATTGCGTATCAAAGAGGCTTGCAGGGAAGTGCAAGGGTTGTAACTGTTGCAGATGAATTAATGCAGGTCTTACTACAGCTTTAAGGATTTGCTGAAAAACAAAGTTTTGAAGCATAATCTGTTTGGTATGGGTTAAAGCAGCAAAGCTGCTTAAGAAGAACTTTGAACAGCTTCTCTATAGGATGATTCTAGCTGCCCGCAGGCAGCTTTTATATCGTGTCCTTTTTCCTGCCTTACAGTTACTGTTTTCCCTTTACTATGCTGTTTTACTAATTCAGCAAACTTGTTAATTCTACTATCATCTGGACGCAGGAATATAGTATCAGAACAGCTTTGGTTATAAGGGATGAGGTTTATATTACAGTGGAGGTTTGAGACTAGTTGACCTAGTCTTTTTGCTTTTTCATCACTATCATTTAAATCTTTTAGAAGAACGTATTCTATGGTTACTCTTCGATTTGTAGAGTTTACATAGCGTTTCATAGAGTCTATTAGCGGAGCGATTTTCCATTTTTTGTTTATAGGAACTAATAAGTCTCTGTCATCATCGTCTGGGTCATGAAGAGATAAAGCTAAAGTTAGTTGAATTTTTTCGTCAGCTAATTTTTCTATTTGTGGAATCACACCACTTGTGGAAATAGTTATGTGTCTTGCACCTATACCTATGAGCTGTCTAAGCTTCTGAGTAGCACTAACTACAGAGTCATAGTTGTTTAAAGGTTCACCTTGTCCCATAAAGACTATATTTGAGATTCTTTCCTGTTCAAGGTTTTGGATAAATTGAACTTGTTCTAAGATTTCATCATCTCTTAGATTTTTTTTGAAACCTAAGGTTCCGGTGGAGCAAAATGGACATTTAACAGCACAACCAATTTGTGAACTAATACATGCTGTAAGTCTTTCTGTTCCCTCAAAACACATTAAAACTGATTCAACTAAGCTTCCATCTTCTAATGCAAAGAGATACTTCTTAGTGCCGTCTGAACTTTCTTGTCTTTCTATTAATGCAAGGCTACCTATTCTGTAATTTTCTTCTAGTTCTTCTTGAAGGTTTTTAGGTAAGTCAGACATTTCAAGAAAGCTTTTAGCTGACTTTAAGTAGATCCAATTGAAAATTTGCTTTGCTCTAAACTTACTATGTCCTAGTGAGACAATAAGATCAGTGATTTCATCAAGATTTTGACCAAAGATATTTAATTTAGTTTTTATATCAGTCACTTAGACAAATATAACATTTTTTTGATTATTTGTATATACAAGAACGGTGCAAGGAGCTACGTATGATTTATCTCTATCAATAACGTGCCTTCCAAATCCTGAGTAACATATCCAAAACCTTAATATTAGGTTCGTAGCTCCATTGCTCACTATATAATTTAGCAATAATTCATGTTGTTTTGATCATTCTTTTGAATGGTTTTCTCTGCAAATGATCCAATTAATTAAAGCTTTAGGGAGTTATATACTATTGGCTGATTTTCAATTTTATTAATGTTTTTGTAGAATTAATATCAAGTTGGTTTAATTAATAGGAGGAAGTTTATGTCACTATTTGTGTGTTATTTAGTATACAAGCTGTTCAAGAGAAGATCAGAAAGATCAAGTCTTTAATTTTATTTTCTGTTAATATTTGATTTGTGTAAATAATCTGGTTGTGTATAAATGATTAATTTTATAGAAGAGATTAATGATGAAATATCTGATGTAAGTCGTGTCAAGCGAACAACATTAGTTTCAGATTACTTTTTAAATTTTACAGAAGAAAAAAGTATAGTTGATTGTGTAAATTTACTAAAACCTTTTATCAAAAGGCTTACAGATTTAGTATTAGTCTTAGATACTAATTTATCTGTTTTATATAATAATTCGCCCGCAAAACTATTTCTTCAAAGAAGAACAAAGATTCTGTTTGAAGCTGAAGAATATGATTTTGCGGCGTTTATTGAGAAAATAGTGATGTCCTCATCTCTCTCTTATTCGTTTGAAGATGTAAAGATTACAGTCAAGCACAATATCAGTGATTACCATAATTTGAGCTTTGATTTCATGCATATAAGTTCAAATGATAAAGTTATCGGTTTTTTATTTAAAGCTAAGCCTATTGAGGGATTGAAAAAGGATTTTAGTGATGTTCAAGACCTGCTCTGCTCTTTTGTTCATGACTTAAAAACACCTTTAACAGCTACTAAAATTAATCTAGAGAATCTAATAACTGATTCCAATTCTGCTATTCAGAATAAAAACCTCTTAGAAAAGCTCTATCACTCTCATAATGAGTCTTTAGACCTGGTTAATAGCATGCTTTCTGTCTTAAAGTATGATGTTTATAGTTCAAAAAAAGCAATTGAATGCCATTCTATAGCTGAAGTTTTATATAAGTGTTTGAAAAATATTGAAGTGGTTAGTCTATCTTCTAATATAACTATAAATTTACTAAATATCGATAACTCTATATATGTAAGGTTTAACTACAATGAAATTCAAAGAGTTATCACTAGCTTAATGATGAATTGTATTAGTTTTCTTAAAGAAAATGGTTTGATAGATATAGATATTAAAATGCTTGATAAAAAGTTTATTCAAGTAAAGCTACTCGCTAAGTCTAAGCAAAAGCTAGATAGTAATTCTAAAAATAATTTTATTAGTCCGTATTTGAAAAATTATGAGAGTTCATTCTCTCTTTATTTAATTAAAAGAATTATAGAAAATTATGGTGGGACCTTGTGGGTTAATTCTACAAGTCCTAATAATATCGAGTTTGCCTTTTTACTTCAGGTAGAAAGTGAAGCAAAAACACAGAATAACAGTTCAAAGGAGAACATAAATTATGGATAAGAAGAGAGTGAGAGTAGCACTATATGAGCTAAATGATCTTATGAGAATGGGATTAAGATGCTCGTTGGGGAAATATGATGATTTGGATTTACTTGCAGATTTAGCGAGTTTCGACGATTTATTACAAATTACTAGTGACTTGTTACCAGATATTTTAATAATCGATTTCAATTCACTATATAAGCCTATGGAATCTATTAATTTACTTCGTCAGGAGTCTCCTAATATTAAAATTCTTTTATTGGTAAATGATTTATGTAGAGAGGATTTCTGTACTTACATTAGAAATAAAATTGAAGGTATTATTGAAAAAGATTCTGATTCAGCAAAAATTCATTCAAGTATTTTAAGTATAGTAAGTGGGGTTAGAGCTTATTCTGACAGCTTAATCACTGATATCTATCAAAATTTATTTGAAACTGAAATAGAATCCTATACTGGTAATAATATGGGATTATCTACTCGTGAAGCAGAAGTTTTAGAGTTAATAGTCAATGGTAGAAGTAATGATCAAATATCAAAGGAACTTTTTATAAGTTTGGCTACGACTAAAACTCATGTTCGTAATATTTTAAGCAAACTTAATGTAGAAGATAGAACTCAAGCTGCAGTTAAGGCTTTGCGGGTTGGCTTGTTTGATTTAAATGAGCGGGAACGTGAAGAGCAGTTGATTTAATTTCCTTTGACTAGAACTTTGGAAAGCTTAGAATAAACTGAGTGAATCAATGTCGATGACAAGCTTAGATTTATTTATATTTTTATGATTTAAATAAATATCTTTGATAGCTTTAGTCGCAGCTTGATCCTTGTCTTTTAGCTTAACTAAAATATGGTAACGGAATTTATTGTTGATTCTATTTATTTGACATTGACTTGGTCCTAAAATTTGAATTTCTAAGCTTCCTTTTTCTTTTGCAGAAAAGAGTTCTTCGTGAATTAGATTTAGATTATTAATAGCTGTTGTTTCAGATTCGCTACTACTGATGAACCTGACTAATTTACTAAAAGGTGGATATAGGAAGTCTTCTCTATTAGTTATTTCATTTTCATAGAATTTATCATAGTTTTGCTCTTGAGCGTAAATGAGTGCCTCTCTGTCAGGTTGGTAACTTTGGAAAATTACTTTCCCTTCTTTATCTTTTCTTCCGGCTCTGCCACTTACTTGTGTTAACAATTGAAAACCTTTTTCATCTGCAAGATAGTCTAACTGTGTAAAACAGGAGTCAGCTGCAACTACACCAACGCAGGTTAAATTAGGGTTGTCTAGACCTTTGGCTATCATCTGCGTGCCGATAAGCATGTCGATGTCTCCATTTTTGAAATCACGCCAAATCTCTAAATAACTTTTCTTGTTTTTGTTAACATCGCTATCGAGTCTTTTAACTTTTGCATTCGGGAACTCTTTTTTTACTTCCTGTTCAAGTTTCTGGGTTCCTAAACCAAAGTATTTGATAGCAGAGCTAGAGCAAGTAGGGCAAGTTTCGGGATGCTCTTCCTCGTGTCCACAGAGGTGGCAAATTAAACGTCTTTGGTCTGAATGGTAAACCATTTTAGCGTCACATTTTGAGCACTTATAAATATGACCACAGTCACGACAGAATACATGGCTTGAGTTTCCACGTTTATTTAAAAACAGAATACTCTGTTCTTTCTTCTCAAGCGTATTCTGTAAAAGTTCTTTAAGTTTTTTTGAGAAAATTGATTTATTGCCATGATTGAATTCTTCTCTCATATCAATTAGATCTACTTCAGGTAAAGGGTTTTTGTTATATCTTTGTTTAAGTGTAAGTAGCATCCAGTCGCTATGTTTTTCTGAGTTCGCTTTATAGTATGTTTCAAGTGAAGGTGTAGCTGAACCTAAAACTAAGGTCGCGTTTGCCTGTTCACATCTATACTCTGCTATTTTTCTGGTGTGGTAGCGAGGTGCAGGTTGATCTTGTTTATATGAATTTTCATGTTCTTCGTCTAATATTATTAATCCAAGTTTATTTACAGGTGTGAAGACGGCTGATCTAGCTCCTACAACTATTTTAGGCTGATCTTTTAATAGTTCAAAGAATGTATGTTGTCTTTCACTTATTTCTAAAGCGCTGTGCCAGACAAGTATATCTTCAGCGTTGAATTTTTTCTTTAAACGTTCTATTAGTTGAGGCGCGAGCGCAATTTCTGGTACTAAAATTATTACGCTTTTGTTTTTATCCAAGGCATCTTTGATTAATTGAAAGTAAACTTCTGTTTTACCTGAGCCTGTGACACCGTGGATTAGAAACTTCCTTATATCATTTTCTAAAGCCTGATTGATCTGCCGATAAGCATTTCCTTGTTCTGGGGTTAAAGAATTCAAATTAGAATCCATTTTTGAATCATAATTTTGCAAATGATTTTTATTATTCTCTTTAACAACAAAATCTTTATGAATAAAATCTATTTTGATAAGGCCTTTTGCTTTTAAAGAATTTATTTCTTTATTTAGTTGTTTTGTCGTAATCTTTAATAAAGTTCTTAAACGAGAAAATTTTGCTGAAGAGCCGCGGCATTTAGCTAGAGTAGAAAGGACTTTTGCTGTTAAGTCACCAGATAGGGATTTAATTTGATTTTCGATATCCTCTTTTATTTCTTCATGAACAGTTACCTGCTTTTCTGTCTGTGGGATTAATGTCGAGCTAATAATACAATCCAAGCTTTGGCTATAGCTAGCTAAGTAATATTCTGATGTAAACCTTATCAAATCAATGATTTCAGATTTGATTTTAAGCCTTGGGTCAATAATATCTATAATTTCTTTAATTTTAAATTTCGTTTGATATTCTTCCTCAATATCGATAATCAGAGCACTGAAAACCTTGTCTAGGATAGGAACATAAACGAAGTTTCCAATAGCTAGATCAGCTTCAAAATTCTCTGGGATTTTATAAGTCAATGAGTTATCTAGTAGATTGCTAAAATTTTGTGAATTATTCAAAACTAGTACTTTACAGAAGCTCATTTTTTGTTATTATAATACCTTAGTTGAAGGACGCTTAGCTCAGTTGCTAGTGGCGTAAGCTACAAAACAAAGAGAATCTTTACGAGATGCGTTCTAAAAACTATATATGGACGCTTAGCTCAGTTGGTAGAGCATCTCGTTTACACCGAGGAGGTCAGAAGTTCGAGTCTTCTAGCGTCCACCATTTTAAGATTTTAATAACTTGTAATTCTTTATTTATTTTTTGAGCTAACGAGTTTTCTTAAGGAATTAATTTAACACATCCTTCTGATTTAATGAAATTAAGCTCTTGCTCTTCTTCAACTGTCATGAAAATTAAATCTAATGGACGTTCCATTTCTATATCCTTGAGAGATTGTTTTATTTGGCATAAAGAGTTTTCTCGGTCGTAAATTATTAATAGGTCAATATCGGAACATGGTTGTGTGGGATTAAGTATAGAGCCAAAAACATACCATGTTGTACTTGGATAGTTTATTTTTAAATCTAAAAGCTTACTTTTTACCCAACATAAATTTTCAGTGTTTATGTTCATTCTTGATTTAACCTACTGAAGAAATCTCCCCAAGTTAAAGGTTCAATGTTTAAATCTTGAGCCTTTTTGGTCGCCTTTTGAGTAATGTTTGTATTGGGGTTCGTGAAAACTAATAAAGAAAAGTCATCGTTTCTATTTCTTGCTTTTGTTATACATTCATTAGTTACCTCATAGTCATTTGTAATCATTATATTTATAGGGGAGAATTCTTTTCTATGGATTCTTATGAGCCTGCTCGAGAGATATTCATATGAATTCACTTGTGAGTGATTTGGTAAACTATCCTCTATGAATTGATATTCTTTAGATATATAATCTCCAACATTTTGACAATTGAACGTAGCTGACATTAAATCTTTAACTCTCCCCCATCCGCAGTTATTACTTTTAATAAGATCTATAGTACCTCCTTCCCAAATAGAATCTGAAGGAATATTTACTACAAATTCAATATCATCTCTAGATGTGATAGAAGGTTCGATATCATTTATTTTTACTTCTTTTCTACTAATTACTAGAACTGTAAAAGAAGGCTTGTATTCTTTGCGATTAATTTTTAATAAATTATCTTCTATGGGAATAATACTCTCAACTACTTGTGTCCATTCGTTTTTCTCCTCGATTGTTTTTAATAACCAGTCTCTACTATTATTTATCATTATTATCGTCACCTTTTTATGAAAATATTCCATTGATTTCTTCAGGGAACATGCTTGCAATCGTTGTATTATCTCCCAAATGTCTATGTATAAGATCTTCATTATGTTGTCTAAATGCTTCCATTGCATAAAGTTCAGCACTTGTTAAAAGAGAGGTATTTTGATCAAAAGCATTTAATAGCTTGGAATTATTGGGAATGATTTGATTTATCATTTTCCTTTTCCATATTTCAGCTTTTTCAGATTCTGGGTTTTCTCGATATTCATTTTGAGGACCATATTCTTGATGTATGAATTTATTTTGCCTGAGAATAGGCTCAATAAACAATCTTGCTTTTTCTCTATTCTCAAATTTGGTAATATTGAAAATTTTACTAATATTATCTATGTGATTAGTTTTCCATTCTTTTATTAAGCTATCTGGATAATCCCTAGGCGCTTTATCTATTTTTGTATGGCAATTAGGGCAAAGTAATATTAAGTTATTGTAATCACTTCTTTCTTCTGGAGTAAGAGCTTGATTAGGTCTTGGTCCACTATCACTTGCTGCATATATATGAGCTCGTTCAGCGATATTGAAATTAGTCTGATTTGTTTCTGAAAAAAGTTTTTCATTGCAATTCGGATTTTGGCAATAACCTGCTGAATCTGCGTATAACCTTAATGTCGTTTGTGTATCAGGGTTTATTCTTTTCATTGACTTACTTAGTTTAATCTATTTCTTCAATATTTAGTTATTTTAGGTCTAATATCTGATAAATGTAAATCTATTTTACTTAGATCTTTAATGGCTTCTATTGAACATTTAATACTATTCTAAATTAATTGGGTTTATATTAATCAAACCAATTAGATTAATTTCTTTTTATTAACCTCTACTTAACTTTTTTTTTGTAAAAGGATAGTAGTATGGAGGTTTTGTTTTGGTAGAACAAGTAAATAATAATGGGCAACTAATTAATGAAGGAATTCAGATAGAAGAATTTGCTTCTCAAGAGGAGAATATCGCGTTAAGTGAAACCGTCGATAATCTTAGGAAAGAAGCTGATACTTCATCTGTAAAAACTCCAAAGCAACCAGTTGTAACAAACCCTGATAGCACTGTAGATATAGTTGAATCTGGCGATGAAGGTTTATCATTATTTGAAGATGATGCTCCTGCTCCTCAGCTTAAAGCTCCAGTTCAAGAGCCACAAAAAGTTATACAAGAACAAAAACAAGTTTTTACCCAAAAACAAGAATCTGGTGAATTTGCAAAATATGATGAATCAGCTATAGCTTTAGCTGCTAATTTTATTGATAATCAATTTAATGAAGAAGCTTCTATAGGAGATGGTTTGCAAGATTTAGGTTTATTAGATTTACCTGAAGAGGAAGCGGCTAATGTTATTATGCAAACAGCTGAAATCTTAGGTGAAGTTGAAACTCCAGAGTCTGATACTAAGATGAATTTTATTGAAGATGTAGATGCTTTATTAATGTCTAGACCTCAAAATGAAGTCGTCACTAGTGAAGAATCTTCTGTACCAGTTGCTGAAGTAATTTTAGAGGAACCAAGTCTTAATGTGGATGTTCCTGAGGTGATAACAGAAGCACCTAAAGATAAGCCTGTTGTAGCTAAGAAGGCTCCTCCAGCACCGAAGGTCGCTGACCCAACAGCTGTTCAAGAAAATCAAATTCCTGAAACTCCAGTAGTTGAGACTCCTGTGTCTGTAACTCCTACTGTTGAAGTTCCTGCTCAAATTGATATGGCAGATCCATTAGAAGTTACCGTGGATTTAGGTATCGTTAGAGATGGTATAGCTGAGCCTACTCTTAATAAAGAGATAGTTGAGACGAAGCTTGAAATTTCAGAAGGGGTTCTTCAACAAGCTAAGCTTGAAGCAGAACTACAACCAAAAGTTATTCCAGAAGACATGAGTGAGCTTGAAGTTGTAATTCAAGAAGAAGAAAAGATAGCAGATATTAAAAATCAAAATACGAAGAGTCAAATTGAATCCCTTCAGGGAGAACTTAGTGTTGCTGAAGGTGAATTGAGTAGTTCTAAAGCATCACTTGCTGCACTTGGTGGAAATGCTGATCAAATTATTGATCAAGCTGTAGCGACAGCTAGTATTCAGACGACTGTTGTAAGTTCTGCACCTAAAGTAGGTGGTGAAAATAGTTCTTCAGGTGGAGCTGTTACTTCTACTATTAAGAAAAGCAATAAACCTGCACCTAGTGCTGGAGCTGATAAAGGTGGTGCAATTCAAACTGCTACTGCTAATATAACTGCTGCTTCAGGTCAAGTAGGAACCTTGAGTTCTCAAATCTCAGGTTTAGAAGCTGAGCTTGATTCGTAATTCATTTATTTAGTCTATATTATTAAGTCTAGCTACAGCGAATGATGTAATTCATTTAGATGCTTTATATTTCTCACTATAGTGGCATATAGTCTATATACTATGGCTTTAGATGAAAATTCTTTGAATAAATTTGCTGAGCTTGTAAGTGAGCTTGCTCCTGAGTATGCTCAGAATCTTTCTCAGTTATTAAATGTGGATGTAGCCATATCATTTGAGGGCTTTGTTGACCCTTTAGTTATTGATGATAAATATAATATTGCCACTAAGGCTATTTCAGTTTTTAGCTCTGTGAATGATAACCAAGATGGTTCTGTATCATATATCGCTGATGTTAATGATGCAATTGTTATCGCAGATTTGATGGCAGGTGGCTCTGGTGATGTTGCTGGAAAAGCCTTTGAAGCTATAGAGCAAGCTGCTTTCTCTGAATCTTTAGCTCAATCTAGCATTGCTATTAGTCATAAATTAAAAACTCTTGTCGCTGGTAAGAATTTTGATTTAGGGGATTTTGATAGTGCGATTATTGATCCTGAGAATCCAGATTCACTAGCTCATAGTTTAGTTCAGTCAGAATATGTAACTCTTTGCTTTGGGATACAGATTGCTGATGTGGTTAATTCTAATGTCTTTTTAAACCTTGCTGAAGTTTTTGTTAGCTCAGTCGTTGAAATACTTAATGATCCTAAAAATGCTGGTAAGAACAGTGTTTCAGAAGTTGACTTTGCTCAAATGAGTCACACTATCAATAGTGATGAAATCTATGAGAAGAAAAACTTAAATCTATTGATGGATATTAAGCTTGGTTTGATTGTTGAGCTTGGAAGAGCTGAAATGCAATTAAGAGATATTCTTAAACTTACAAAAGGTTCCGTTATTGAACTTGATAGGCTTTCAGGTGAACCTGTAGATTTATTTGTTAATAACAAAATTATTGCTAGGGGTGAGGTTGTTGTAATTGATGATAGTTTCGGTTTGCGTATAACTCAATTAGCAGGTAATATGGATTTAGCGTCAGATTTAGGTCTAAGTTTAAGTGTCTAATAAAGAATACGATATTGATGAAGCTTATAATCCATTTACTTCAGATGAAGCTTCAAAAAATTATGCAAATGCAGACTTTCTCTATGAGCAAAGTGCAGTCCATAGTGTTAAATTCTTAGATCCATCTTCTCCAGATTTTGATTTGATAGTTGATCTTGGTGCTGGTACAGGTGTTTCCACTGAAGCATTATTTAAAGCTGGTGCTCCAAATTTACATGTCGTTGAACCCTCAGAATCAATGATCTCTGAAAACAAAGCGCGCTTAGGAGAAACTGATGTTAAGTTTATTCGTGCAGCTGCTGAAAATTTTGGGGCTCATTTCGATAAAAATGTTGATGTCGTATATGCTTTAAACTGTTTTCACCTATTTACTAACTTGAAATTGATTTTAGATCAATTGAAAAAATCCTTAAAACCAGGTGGAAGATTTGTTTTTAATGTCTCAATGCCATCTTTTACCTTTGATGAGCTTTCTACTGAAGAATTTGTATCGGTTAAAGCTAACCGTGATTTTTATAAAGCTTTAGAGGAGCATAGTCAAAGTCCATTAATTGATAATACTATTAAGCTTTTTAATAAAATTCTAGCTGGGGATACTTTAGACATGGTAAATAAAAAAGGTCTAATCGATGCCTTTTTTGAATTTGGTTTTAAATTTGATAACTATGATGAATATTTCATTGAAGGCAATGCGCAAGCCCAGAAAGTTATTTGGGAGCTTGTTGCTACTTGTTTGATTACTGATGGTGTTGAAAGACAAAGCTTTCTAGACAATACTAAAGCTCCTGCTAAAATGTTATTTAGGCAAGCTTATTTTAGCTTTATAGTAAATGATGTCTGATATTGATTTCGGTAATAAATTAACAACAATTCTTAGTTTTCTTTTTCTATTCTGGATTTTGTCAAACTTTTTGATTAATAAATTCAAATCAGGAGAATGGCGAGTTCCTAAATTTTTAGAAAATTATTTATCTATAAAAAAGAATTTTGGTGCCGATAAGCCGCACGATATCAAAGTGGTACAAAGAGAAGTTTTACATGATGGTTCTGAATTATTAATAGTTTCAGTCGATGAAAGAAAGCTTTTACTTTCAAAAACTATGCAGAATGGTTTGAATTTTGTGACAGATATCGAAGATAAACAAAGTTCTTAAAAAAAAATAATAAAATTAGTTTTTTATTCTTACTATTTCAGATATCTTGTTATAATTCTTTAAGCGAAAGCAATTTGCTTGGGTAGCTCAGTTGGTAGAGCATCTGACTTGTAATCAGGCGGTCGAGGGTTCGAATCCTTTCCCAAGCACCACTTTTTTAAAATAGAATAACTTTCGAACCAAATCATTTATGTTTTCTAATTTTCAAAGTTGAAAATTAGCTGATTACAAGTCAAGACTTGGACCTTTTATCATTTGACCTTGCGGTCACGGGCGGTCGAGGCTGAGGGTTACTGATACTGAGTTTCTTTAGTTTTTAAGTCGAGACACCCGAAGCAGGCAAGAAATTTGCATGCAAATTTCGCAGACTCAATCCTTTCCCAAGCACCACTTTTTTTTAAACAGAATAACTTTCTAGCCAGATTATTATTGTTTTCTAATTTTCAAGTTTGAAAATTAGCTGATTACAAGTCAAGACTTGGACCTTTAAGCTTGTGCAAACTCTGAATTAGCATTAGTAGTAGTTTTAAAAAGCATTTCTATTGTATTTTTATCATTTATACTCTTGGGATCAAGCTGCTGAAGCCTATGTAAATTATGAATTAATGGGAAGTTTTTATCGAAAACAGGCTCTACCCCTTTATCGGTAAAGATAGTAAGTGGGTGCTGAACTACTTGCCATTGTTCTTTTTTATCATTTCCTACCAATTCTATGTGTTGCCATGGAATCTCTATCGATTGTTTAAACTTGCTTGTGGTGAAAGCCTCTGGCTGTCCATTAACGTTATTATGAACAGAATTTGGAACTATGAAAGTTGATCCTTCTGGCATGGCTTCAGCTAAAGCTGTAGCAGCTTTCTGGACTTCCCCTAAGGTTTGATTGTATCTTTTAGTATCTTCATCTACGAGTGAAAGATTAAATACATAAGTTTTTTTGTACTGTGGATTGTTCGCAGCTAACTTTAGAGCAGGTTTGAACTGTTCTCTAAATTGACGAGGAATATTTTTTAATTTATTATCTAAGATATCATTTGCAGCACCTGCATAATTTTCTATTAGATCTATAGCAAATGGTTTATTAAAATTCCACTTTCCTGTAGTTTTATCTAGTTCATAGTTTATGACAGCTTTTAAGCGACCAGACTTTAAACCTTCTTGTATTTCTTTCAAGGATTGGTGAGGATTTTTATTCTGTGGATCAAGTATGTTTAATTTATCACCCTTATTAAAGAGTTTAGTCCCTAGTTGATTATCATGCCCCTTTAATATATTGATGGGATTAAATCTACTTAATGCTCCAGCAAAGAATTTTGCAGCGACTTCAGGACCATCCATAACTACATGAAATCTTTCTTTGGTAGGTTCTGATACCGTTGCATATGTTTCAGTGTTCTTATCAATTCCTGAAAATTCTAGAATTCTTTTCAATCCTTTTTCATCTTTAAAGCCTTGATTTTTTATATCTTCAAGTTTTGTAATTTTACTGTAATGTGAATCTTCATTATGATTAACAGTGTATAGGTCTGTATGCAAATTGTTTATTGTTCTTGGATTGAGGTTTAGAGGGTTTTGAGCTGTATTTAATTCATTTATTTGTTGATTAATACTTGATGATTGGTTAGCTGTTGTTGTCACAGAACTAGTATCTTTATTCTTAATTCCAAACATGACTCTCTCCTAAAATGTAATTATGTATTAATGCTTATATCTTGTCAATTTTAATCTAGATAATCAACATTGCGTGCTGATAAGCTTGTTAATCTAATGTCTTTAGCTTAACTAAAAATTAAACTATACGTGTTAGTTTTGTTCTGAGATTCGAGATAGATGGCTATAAATCCTTCTATAAATAGAAGTGTTGAAACTGTTTCTTCACCAAATACTGCTGCTAGTGCTGTAAATAACCCACAGGCTGCTGATGATGCATCTTTATTAAATGCAGGACAGCGGATTGGTGATCTTGCAAGTGGTCTTACAAACCCAGCTCCAGATGGAGATAATAATTTTAAAGATACCTATCTTGCTCTTGCAAGAGCTGATATGGAAGTTAGTGAAACTGAGATGGTTATATACGATGGCATGTATTCTAACTATCAGTCTAAACTTCATGGTGTTAGATCTCAAATTGCAGGGCTTGAAGGGGAGATTGCACAGAAAGCAACTCAAATAAGTCAAGAATCTGCTAAAACAGAAATTAAAACTGAAATAAATAATAATGGTAATGCAGTTTTCACCACTCATGGTGGTTTTACTATTGAGACTGATACTAACAAAGGTGGTCACCAAACTTGGATTAGAAATGCTGAAGGTGAAACTATGGCTCATATCTGGGGAGATCCTCATGTTGATCTGAATGCAGATGGTGTTGATGATTTCCATTTCGGAGATAATTCTTCATTTATGCTTGAAGATGGTTCAGAAGTATTTTTGAACACTCAAAATGTAGCTGGTACCGACGCTGCTGGTGGTTACACACATAGTAAGGTCTTCTTTACTACTGGTGTCTATGTTAAAGCTGGCGATAATATAGTTCAGACTGGTGACGATACTAAGGATGACGGTAACCGGGAAACTGGTTTTAGAACAGGTGTAGCTGCAAGTGAGATGAATATCGGAAAAGATGAAGATGGGGCAGCTGTCTTTGGACTTGATAGTTCTGGGGCTGCTCACATCCAAGATAGTGATGGTACTTGGAATCAATTAGAAGATGAATCATGGGATGGTTACCTAAATAATGCAAGTTTTAATGATCAGCATGGTGCGGATTCTAACTTTAGTCCTGAAGCGATAATGAGTAATAGCCAAATTGCAGATATTCAAGCTGATAAAGATGCAATGGAACAAGCAGTAGTGGCTCTTCAAGGTGAAGAGGAGACTTTAGTTGCAAATACCCTTCAGTACGATTTCCTTCGTAAAGAAGCTGAAGAGAGTTATGATTCTGCTGTCTCTGATTATGAGAGATATGAGGCAATGGATGATTCTGGCTTCGAGGATAATGATGAAACTAGGTTCAATGCTGAACAAAAGAGTTTAGAGTTAGTAAATAGAACAGCTAATATTGGTGAATACTTACATGCAAATACTGAACTCGTTGATGATGAAACGAAAACAATTTTAGATGACAGTAGTTCTGTGTATTCAAGTATTGAGCAAGGTGCTTTATCCGAAATGGAGCAAGATCAAACTGATTTTAATAGAGGTGAGTATCGAAATGAAGGTTTGATGGATACTCATGATAATTTAGATACTGTTATGTCAATGCTAACAAGTATTAATTTAGTTGTTGAGGCGTCTGACTTTGAAGAAGCTTCTATTGAATATGATAATCTTCAAGCTGCTGGTAATGATCAGTTTAGTCAAGGAATTGCAGATTTTAATGGTGCTGTAGATAATTCTATGACAGCTATTAATGAGATGGATTCTAATGGTTTTAGTGATGCCATTAATGGCGCAAATGAAATTCTAAATAACCTTGAATTACATGCTGAGACTGGTGGAGTAAGTATTGATTATCAAGATTTGCAAAGAGTCTACGATATCGATTTTGAAAACCCTCCAGCTGATTCTGATTTAGGTAATGCTGGAATATTTTTAACACAGGCTCAGACTCAAAGTGATTTGAATATTAATATTGCTTTGAAAGATGATTTGAATAACCAGTTTAACGAATTTATTGAACTTGATACAGATCTTGCAAGAGCTTCTGCAGATGATGTTAATTTACAAATTGGTATGACCGATAATCTCATTGATTTTAATCAGTCATCGAGTGATACCATAAATGGAATTATTGATAATATAACTGTCGATTTTGGAGATATTAGTTCAGAAGATGCTTTTCAATTATACGAAGTTCATAAAGCAGACCAAGTTGATTTCCTAGATCAGAAAACACAGTTTGAAGCATTAGATACTGATTTAGCAAGGGCTAGTGCAGAAGACATGAACTTATATATAAGTGTAAATGACAAGGTTATTAGTGAACTTGAAAAGCAGTATGGTTTTTCTCCTGATCAATTAACTGATTCTTAAACATCTTCTGGTAATCTGTATTGCAAGAGAGGTTCGGTGAGATGACAGCAATCAATAGTGTATCTAATACACAAACTATTTCATCAACAGGGGTAAATTCAGCAGCATCAAATGATAATTTAGCTGCTAGTACTAATGATGATGCCGTAAATAGAGTTAATGAAACTAGAAATGAATTATTACCTCAGGATACTGGTGATGGTGATGTTGAAATTGCAGATTTAACTAGAGATGTATTATCTTCTGAAGTTAATTTAGCCGCAAGTAAACATGCTGTATACAGCAGTGAATTAGATTATTATAACGCTGAGCTAATGGGGACACGTGGACTTTTAAGTAGTAAAGAGTCTGAACTTGCTGCTCTTGAAGCTAAAACAGAGATTAAAACAGAAATTAATGACAAAGGTAACGCAGTGTTTACCACTAGTGGTGGTTATCAAGTTGAAACTGATGTTAACCAAGGTGGTCATGAAACTTGGATAAGAAACCCTGCTGGTGAAACCTTAGCTCATATATGGGGTGATCCACATGTAGACTTAAATGCTGATGGTGCAGATGATTTCCACTTTGGTGATAATTCTTCGTTTATTTTAGGTGACGGAACAGAGATATTTTTAAATACTGAAAACGTAGCAGGAACAGATGAAGCTGGTGGCTATACTCATAGTAAAGTTTTCTTTACTACAGGTGTTTATGTAAAAGCTGGAGATAACGTTATCCAAACCGGTGACGACACCAAAGATGATGGCAATAGAGAAGCTGGATTCAGAAATGCTGAAGCAAGTGAGATGTTTAGAGGTTCTGATGCTGACGGTGCAGCACTATTCGGTTTAGACGATCAAGGTAATGCTCATATCTCAAATGGTAATGATGGCTGGAATAGTCTTCAAGATGAATCATGGGATGGTTATTTAGAAAATGCAAGTTTTGCTAATCAACATGGTGGTGCTTCAGGTTTTGAAGCAGATCATATGCCTAGCGCTGATGAATTACAAAGTTTAAGAGGTGAAATCGCTGCTTTAGAAGGACAAGAGTCTGATCTGGTAGGGACGACGGCTGAGTTTACAACTCTTAAAAGTGGTGCTGATACTGATTTGGCTACTGCAAGTGCTGAATATGATGCCGCTCTTGCTCTAGATGATAGCGAGTTTGAAGATACTCCTCAGATGAGATACGAACTTGATGTGAAAACTGAAGGTTTAAAGCAAGGTTGGAATGATTTGCAGGTTCATTTAAGTCAAAGTCCAATAGTAGGTGAAGAAATTCAAGGCGAATTACAAAATAATGGTGCTTTCCATGACGCTACAAATGGAGAAAGAAGTGCCCAAGAAAAATCAATTGAGTATGGTTTAGGTACTTACGATACTCCTTCTCTTACTGATTTAGATGATGCTTTAGGTGATCTTGAAGAAGATGAAAATATAGTTGCTGGTGTAATTGATTCTATAGATGAATCAAATATTCAGGGAGAATTTGCTCAGTATGCTACTGAAGATTCGATAAATAATTCTAATTTTACTCAAGGTTTAACCGATATGGTTGACTCATCAAATAATATTGCAGATCTTATAGCCTCTGGAGCTGAAGATTCTGTTATTGATGAGGCTAAAGCAGGTCTCAACGAAATTACAAATAATATATCTACTGAAGGTGTAACAGCTGACTATAGTGATATCACCAAAATGCTTGATGACGATCCTATGTATTTTGATGCAGAGGGAGTCCCAGGAGCAAACAATGGTGGAGCTTTTGAAGGAGTTGCAGGAATATTTATTGAAGAAGCTAAGAATGATTACTTTATAGAATTAAATGAAGCTTTAAAGGATGATTTATCTAATAGTTTAGACCCAGCGAATGGTGAAAATTTAGATGCAGCTTCTCAAGTAGATTTGCAAGTTCAGTTAGATTTAACTAATGAGATTATTGATTTTTGGAGTGGTCATCAAGAGACGACATCTGCTATTGCAGATGATGTAGCTATAGATTTTGGTGATATTAGTCAAGAGGAAGCTGAGGAGCTTTATGGTAATCACCTTCAATACGATGAAGATATGCGCTCTTATGTTGATGAAGTTTTAGGTACAGGTGAAGAATTAAGTGATCTAGAAAGAGTGAATATTGGAAATGCTGGGGTCAATCAAAGAATTAACGATAGGGTAATTAGTGAGCTTGAGGAGCAATTTGGTTTAGGTAATAATAATTAAGCTTCATATTTTTTAATATTCTTAGGGTTCTTAATCAATCTTTAAATATACTTTGTTAGTCTGACAATGATTCGAGGTATATTTTATGACGGCTATTCAAAATACGCAAACACAAGCTATTAATAATACAGGTGTAAATAATGCAACTTCTGTAGATGATAATGCAGCTGCTTCTACTGTAAATGATGATGCTGTAGGTAGAGTAAATGAAACCCGAAATGAATTATTAGGTCCTGGTCAAGGTGATGGTAATGTTAAAATCGCTGATTTAACTAGAGATGTAGTGGCATCTGAAGTTGACCTTGCTGCTAGTAAGCACGGAGTATATAGTGGTGAGTTAGATCATTACAATTCAGAGCTGATGGGTGTAAGAGGACTTTTAGGTACTAAAGAGGCTGAGCTTGCAGCTATGGAAGCTAAAACTCAGATTCAAACTTCAATAAATGAAAAAGGAAATGCGGTTTTTACTACTAGTGGCGGTTATCAGGTAGAAACAGATGTTAATCGTGGTGGACATGAGACTTGGATTAGAAACCCAGCTGGTGAAACTTTAGCTCATATTTGGGGTGACCCACATGTAGATTTAAATGCTGATGGCGCAGATGATTTTCACTTTGGGGATAATTCATCATTTATTTTAGGTGATGGTACAGAGATATTTTTAAATACTGAAAATGTTGCAGGAACAGATGAGGCTGGTGGTTATACACATAGCAAGGTTTTCTTTACCACAGGTGTTTATGTTAAAGCTGGAGATAATATTATTCAAACTGGTGATGATACAGCTGATGATGGTAATCGCGAGGCTAACTTTAGACAGGCTGAGGCAAGTGAAATGTTCAGAGGTTCTGATGCTGATGGAGCTGCTTTATTTGGTATAGATGATCAAGGTAATGCCCATATTTCAAATGGAAATGGTGGTTGGGATAATTTACAAGATGAATCTTGGGATGATTATTTAAATAATGCTGGTTTTGGTGGACAAAGAGGCGGTGCTTCTGGTTTTGAACCTGATCATATGCCTAGTGCTGAAGAGTTACAGTCGATGAGATCTGAAGTAGCAAGACTTGAAAGTCAAGAAACAGATTTAGTGGGAACTACAGCTGAATTTAATGGTTTAGTTAGTGGGGCTGATACTGAGTTAGCTTCAGCAAATGCTGAGTTTGAATCAGTTTTAGCACTTGAAGATAGTGAGTTTGAGGACACTCCTCAGGTTAGATATGATTTAGATATGCGAACTGAAGGTTTAAAGCAAGGCTGGAATGAACTTCAAGTACATTTAAGTCAGAGCCCTATCGTAAGTGATGAAATTAAAGAAGAATTGCAGAATAGTGGTGCTTTTCATGATGGCGTGAATGGCGATAGAAGTCAGCAAGAGAAATCTATTGAGAAAGCTCTCGGAACTTATGATACTCCTGATTTGTTAGATTTAGATAGTGCCTTAAATGATGTGCAGGAAGATGCAAGTGTAGTGGCTAATGTTATAGATAATTCTGATTTATTTATTGAGCATGAGTTCGGTACAGAGGAAAATATTGAGGCTGGGGAAGAACTGGGTCTTGATGGAGCTACTGAAGAACTTGATACGGTCAAAGGTGTGCAAGATGCAGTTGATGCTATTTTTGAAGTTGAAGATTCCCCCGATGGTGATTTAAATCTTGATGCCAATGAAGATGAAGAAGTAAATAAAAATCAAACCATTGGAGAATAGTTTGATTCTACTTAATGGCTTGTATATTAACACTCTCTAGGTGGATTACTTAAATTCTGGAATAAAAACTGAAAGAAGCTTTGATTCTGTGAATCAGAAGTGCTTAAGTCGTATGCACCTTTAAGAGTTACCAATAGACATACCCATGTAATAGTGGCCATCGCTAATAAAAATGTTTCTTTAATACCCATACAAAAATAATAGCACATATTTAAGTAAGGTGCATATTTTTGTACGAGTGTCAGTGCTAAATTTAAAACAAACTGTGCTTGAACATTTGCTTGGCTATACATAGAAGATGCGGTTTGTCTTATTTGAGATTTAATCAATTTACTTGATTCTTCTGCCATATCAGTATCTGCAAAATGAGACTTAGGCTCAGTTAATTATATTTTTCTTTTAGAATTAGCTTCAACTGTAGCCCCAGGGTATTTTTATTAATTAAAATCTGTTCTCATCTGTTATCGTTGGATTACCATTATTGAAATGAACTCCATTAATATTTACTGGTCTTAATCCATATATTGATGAATTTTCAGTAGCTACAGCGTTGCAGAGCATTCTTCTCTTCTACAGAGTTGGTACCATTAATTCCCTCTACGAATAATTTTCTTACCTTTAAAATTGCACCTTCCATGGCTGTATATTGAGCATCTGCAAGATCTATTTTGGATAAATTATCCATTGTGCTTTAGATATGCCTTTTAATTCAGACTCTAGTTTTGCTGAAATACTTAAGCTAGCAACATCATCAATTTTATGAATAATTTTAATTATAGTTCCCTCTTGTACATGTATAGAAAATAGCTAAGTTAACGCGATTGCCGATAAGGTGACGTGAGCTTGTGTGCTTCAATATAACATTGTATTATCTGGAATTGAAATGGCTCTTGAATAGGTTTTTTTGAAGAATGATTCATTTTTTTAGTATTATCTTGTTGGCGTAAGGGCCTTTTTGAGCTAATTTATATCTCACCTTGTATTTTTGATTTCTTGTTTGTACTTTCTATTCAATTTTAAATATGACTAAAAAAAGAGCTTGCCGAAGCAAGCTCTTTTTTATTGTGTGGAGTGCAAATTTATAATTATCTACTGTTATATTTTTTTAATTGCAGTGGTGCAAATGTATTATTGTCTTTAAGTAATTTTGCAGATGTGTTTACGTAGTTAGAATTATCCCTGTCGGCTGGTTTTTCGCCTGACTTTCTTTTTGACTGATTTACAAATAAGCTTTTATTACTTATTAATTCATCTCTATCTAAAATAGTTACAGCACTTTCGCTGTTATCAATAATTTCAAAACTTGGTTTGTTGCTATTAATTTTTTGAAAGATGTTGCCACTGATATTTTCTTTTTTACCTAAGTTATCTCTAACTTTAGTTTCAATATCTTCAATTTCATCTTGATTTAATTGGCTTAAGCTTGCCTCTAAATCAATCTGCTTATCAGCCCGCTCTTTTAATCCTGCGCTATCGAATATATTGTTGTTTGAACCCCGTTGTCTATTGTTTATTTCGGAAGCAAATATGGATTTCACCCTATCAATTTTATTAGGTGAAAAACTATCATTAATTTTTTTCTTGCTGACTAATTTTTCTAGTCCAGAAGAATTTGACCTAAGGGATGATTTAGCACCGTTGCTTAAAGAACTTAGCTGGCTATATAAATCATCAAGCTCGTTATCAATATCAGCCATGTTGATTTATATATTCACATATTAGTAATTATTTTTATAGATTAAAAGTACTAAATGATCAACTAATTTGACCAAGGTCAGTTAAGGCTTGATCAACTAGACCAAGATTCGCTGTTGATTGTGTGCTTCTACCAGAAAGTGCAAATGCTACTAAATTATTCTTAGCTTCTACACCTTCAGGAATATTTTGTCTTACTAATGAAACAATACTATTTCTAGCTTCTTGTGTTTTTTTGCCTTCACTGGTTTTATTATTTGTTTGGATCTGTCCAGCTGTCGCTGCTGATACATCACCCGGTCCTCCTGCTTTTAAGTACAGTTTGTTGCCTTGTATTAACTTTTCTAACTTACCTTTCATAAAACTTTTTCCTCCGAAATTTTATATAACTATATAAAGAGTGGGCATGATATTTTTTGACATAATTTTTGAATTTTTTCAAATTTTTACTATTTTTGTCCCTGGATAATAAAAATCAAGGATATCTATATATGTTTTACCCATTTCTGCTAATTTTTTTGCACCATATTGCGACATACCTATTCCGTGACCAAAACCATGCCCATTAAATAAATAGCTACTGATATTCAGGTTAACTGTAAATTGAGTACTTGGCAAGGAAAGTTTATGTCTAAGCTCTTCGCCGATAAGTGAAATATTTAGACTGGGTATGTATAAGTTTAAATTCTTTTGAGCAAGATCGCGACTTGGGATAATTTTACTTATCGGACTACTTGGCGAAGAATTTAAAGCTTTGCTATTAAAACCAAGTTTTGTATAGAACTCATCAAAACGAAATTTTCTTTGCCAATTTCTCAAACCGGTATCTTCAGATACATTTTTCTTGTTTGTTAAATAATATCTAGGAGCAGTTCCCCATGTATCTTCTGGACTTGCAGTATAATTTCCTGAGCTACTACTATAATATGTTTCAGCTAGTAAATTATATTTATCCAAAACCACTTTATTTTTAGTCTCATTTACAAGATCTTTTGCAAATTTAGGTACTTTTGAAAAGCCTTTGAAACTTTGATCAGCGACAGTGGACTTTAGGTCATATTCCATAGCTTTAGTAATTTCTAGCTGTTTTAAAGCATAGGTTCTTGCACAGATTGCTTGAGCTTTTAATGCTTCTCTATGCCATGAACTTGGCATTTCTGAAACCATAACTGAGCTGAGATAATCTTTAAGTTTTATATGATTAAAGACTGATAGTGATTTTAATTTTTTAATAAATACTTCGCCCTTAGTCTTAAAGAAATAACATTGCTTATCGGATTTGCAGATTTTCAATTTTAAAATTTTGTTTTCATTGTTATCACTAACTTTTAACTTTGAAAGATTTTCAATTTTTGAAGCTTTATATTCTTTATCATTAACTTTGATTGATTTTACATTTTCAGCTATCAAGACTCTTAGTAAAATAGTTTCATCAACATTATTCAGAATCGCACGTGCGCTGTTAATGAGGCTAAAACTAAGAACTGTACTTAATAACAAGTGCAAGAAAAAACTTTGCATATAATGATATTATCAGGATTGTGCAAGAAACTGAAATTAGACCGAGTTATATTTATGGACCTGTGGTTTCTTGGCGATCAGGAACTTCTTTAGGAATAGACCCAATTGGTCCAGTTAGCACTTGCAGTTTTAATTGCTCATACTGCCAATTAGGGAAAATACAGAATATAACTAGAGAAAGAAAGATTTATGTTCCGACTGCAGATGTCATCTCTGATCTTGATGCAGCTTATCAGCAGAAAGCATTTGAGATTAATGAATTAGATATTATTACATTTGCAGGTTCTGGTGAACCTACATTAGCAGCTAATTTCGGTGAGATTGCTTTTGAGATAAAGAAATGGCTCGAAGCTAAAGACCTAAATATTCCCTTATCGGTTCTTACAAATGCAACTACACTCGATGACAAAAATGTAATAAGTGCACTTAACTATTTTGATTTAATTTCCTTAAAGCTTGATGCCGTGGATGAAATAAGTTTGAAAAGTATTAATCAGGCTGAAAATAGTTTAAGTATTGAAGAAATTAAAGCTGGAATTAAAAATCTTAAATCTATTTCTGGAAGTAATTTACAGTTGCAGATTATGTTCTTACCAAAGTTTGCTAAGGATGAAGCTTACTTGTTGAAGATGGCTGAAACTATCATTGAACTCGGTATTAGAAAAATCCAAATTAACACACCTAACCGAGCCAAGCCTAAATCAGGTTCTGAATATTGGTTAGAGACTAGAGGGAATCATTATACAGAAGCTAGTAAAGCTGAAGTTGATGAGTCTAAAAGAGAATATATTGAGCTGCCAGTGATTTCTAAAGAAGATGCTTTCTTTATAGAAGAATTTTTGCAATCTCAAGTTAGAGATAAAATTGGTGAACTTGCCGTTATTAATGTTTATAGAAAGTAATTCTAATGGCATTCTATTCAATCATAAATATATCTAAAGATGAATATGAGCAAGATAAATTGCTTTATAAAAGCATAGTTCACGATTACAAGAAGCAAGTAGACAAGGAAGATATTTATCTGGAATTGAGTCTAAGTTCATATGCTTTAAAAGAAAAACTTTCCCTTTTTAAAGGAATTAAGAATTTAAGTATCGGATCAGTTTATAAAGAAAAGCATTTGGATACTCTTTTAAAACTAAAAGAACTAGGATTCTTTGATTTAAGAACTAAAAATACAGAAGTGTTTTGCCCCATAGTCAGTGATAATTTTCTTAATTTAATTGAAGATGATAAATTTAAAGACTTTGATTTTATAATTCCTGTATATAATAGTGAAGATTTGGATAGAGTTTATACTGGTAAATATAAGAAAATCAAAATCTTTCCGTTCATAGTAAATGATATAGCTTCTTTAATTAAATCACTTAGTGCTCCGTTTCCTGAAATAAAAGAAAAAACTCTAAGCCCTAATGATGCAGGATATTTACCTTATTCTTTAGAGGAATTAATTAGTTTTATTATGATAAATGATGAGAATTTTATAAGAATAAATTTCAAAAAGCTTATCGGCGTGAATTTGGAATACATTATCGGATCTATATTAAACTTTGATCCAAGTATAGAGCTTTATTTCGCCGGCTTTGCCGGCTTACCACTCAGTGAAATAAAAGAAAAGATAGAAGCTACTAAAGCTGTTAAAATTTCAATTGCGACAAGAAATCATGACTTCAAATCAATCAAAGAACTTCTTTAATATAGTACTTTTTAATCCAGAAATCCCTCAGAATTCTGGAAATATAGCTAGAATGTGTGTAGCTAACGACCTTCACTTACATTTTATTGAACCACTGGGTTTTGAGATAAATGATAAGTATTTAAAAAGATCAGCTATGGATTACTGGGAGGATCTTCAATATACAGTTCATAAAAACTGGGAAGAATTTCTTGCAAAGCAAGGCTTTCCAGTAAATAAATGCGTTAATAAAGAAGGAAATAATATCTATTTCTTAAGTAGTAAAGTCGAGAAGTCTTTTTGGAATATAAGCTATAAAACTGGAGATTATTTAGTTTTTGGTTCAGAAGGAAGTGGTTTACCAAAAAGCTTTAATTCTATATATCAAGAAAATTTCCTTACCGTTCCTATGAGTTCTGGTAAAGCTCGTTGTTTGAATTTAGCTAGTACAACTCAAACAGTTTACTACGAAGCTTATCGGCAAACTTCTACTCAGTAACTAACTCTTCTTCTGGGGTATTATTAATAGAAGCTAACCATTCTTCCTCAGCAGTTTTCTGCTGTATTGCAAGCTCTTCTTGAGTCATTAGGATATTTGCTTCCCTTAAACTAGACCTAAGAGCATTAAACTCACTTACTGAACTAATACCAAACCCTAAGAAATCAGTTTCATCATTTATATAAGAACTAAAGTTTATAAATCTTAATGAAGAATAATCAGCAGCACTTCGGTTACTTAGGTGACGCTTATTTGCATGCCTAACAATTTCATCTTGGCTAGTATTTTCATCTATTAATAGAGTATTTCTGGTATCGTAACTAGTTTCTGGGACACGAGCTAAAGCTATTAGTGCATTATCTAATTCCTTATAACGTTTTTTTCTTATCTTCTGAATTTTATCAGTACCTGTAATGTTTGCTGTTTCACTTGCGATTAGTTCTTCTGTTTTTATAACCTGAGATACAAACCATTGCTTTATATTTCTTTCACCCATATTGTGCTGTTTTGCAAGCTCTGTTATGCGCCAATTCTGAGCCTCAGAAATACTAAAATAAACTACTTTGTCATCAGCTAACTTATAAGTTACTAACTCTGAACCATCATTCATCTTTTCAATATTTAAATTAGAATCATTAACACCATGATTGAGGCTAATTTCATCTAAAGTATTTGAGTTATCTATTTTTGAAGGAGATTCTTTAGCTGGAATCACACCATTGTTTTTTACTAGATTAACATTGTGACCAACAAATCCCCTTATAGCATCAATTGTTCCCCATGGACCCAACCTATCTTCACTTACACGTGATGGTATCCATTCATCTTTAGCTACAAGGTATGAATTAGTAGATTTTAATTCTTCTTCATTTAAATTAAACTTAAAAGCTAACTGACTAGAACTATTGTTAAGACTAGGTCTGAGACCAGTGAATTCACCTAAAACATTTAAAATATCGTTTTTTGTTTTATCGTCCAAACTAGAGTTTTTCACAAAGATCTCAGTTTTAGCTAATTCATTTTTAAAATTATTTAGGGCATTTTTATGATGATCTTGTTTACTATAAGGAGAGTTTATAGCTTCACCTAAATACCAAGCTGTCGTAGTAAGGTTACTTTTCGCTCCTATTTCACCATTTGCTTCTATCAAATCAGCAATTTTAAAATTGTTTAAGTTATCTATGTCTTCAAGAGAGGATATAAAAGTATTTCTATCTCTTCCATTACTTAGCATGAAGTATGCTTTTAACAAATCAGCAATCTCCCTTTCACTTTCTTCATTACGCCCAAACTTACTATCAATATTTTTAGAATAACCGATGATTTTACTTCTAATTTCTTTTTCTAGTCGCCCTCGAGTCTCATTTAAAGGAGATGAGGCATCTAGAATAATTCCATCTTCAGAAATATCAACATCTTGAATTTTTTTAGCTGAAAAGCCGGTAAACCATTCATCAAACATACTGTTTGCTCCAGCTTGATCAACTGGGAGTTTTAATTCATTAGAGTCATTTACATATTCAACATAATTTGCAAGGCTAGCAGCTGACTCTGTCGAGAGTCCCTTATTACTTACATAATTAGCTTTAAATGTTTGTGCCTGTTTAAGTAAAGCAGAGTTACTAGGAATTAAATCAATATTTTTATATTTATCAGGATTAGAACTAACAATAGCTCTTTCCTGGTAATCACTTACTCCAAAAGAGGTTAAAAGGTTCTTAGGACTACGATTCTTAAAAATTGAAGAAGAAATATTAACCGAATCAGGAAGATTTGCAGTATTAAGGAAATTTTCAATATCAGCAACTTTGTCTTTAACTAAGTCTAAATTCTCATTAGAAATCTCATTATTACTTGACCAATCTTGCTGAATTTTCAAATCATATGATAAAGAAGCTAAATCAGAACCATTGTTAGCTCCAACTATAGCTTCAAGGTTATATTTATTACTTATATCTTCGAATTTTTCTTTATTATTTCTAAGATAATTCATCGCTTTAGAGCTATCAATCTTTGAGTAGAGAATAAGAGATTTAGCCAAATCTTGATCAGATAGTAAACTAATGTTCTTATTCAAAGAGTCTTCAAGAGAATTAGCCCAACCATTAATCACTCCATCAAAGGTAGACAAACGATTGATATTAACATTAAACAACTCATTTCTAATTGCTTCATTTACATCATTGGAATTTAAAGCACGGTCAGATTTAGCTAGTTTTTCATTTAGTCTATTTATTACACCTTGTTCTACAAGAATGTCTTCTAGCAAAGTATTTGGATTATCCTTCTTAAACTGATTAACAATTGAATTAACTCTCGCTTCATTTGAAGGTAAGTGCTCATCTAGATAAGATAAAGATCCAAGCTTAGCCATTTGTGGGTTAAATTCTTGAATTTCTTTTTCATAAATATCACCCTTAATTCTATGATTAGTCAACATCCATGAGCTTGGATCTGATGAATTTATCATTAAAACACTAGTTTCTTTGCCTTTTAGTCTTTTATTTCTATCAAGTAAATTTCCAAGGCTTAATTTCTCATGAAGTTCAATGCTGTTAGTTATATACAAAGTACCTTTTAATTCTCTTAGCTTTTCAGGATTACTTACATACTCTTCAATTAATTTAGAGCTATCAACTAAATCTAGATCAAGATTACGCTCAGCAGTTAAATACTTAATTAGAGTAAACTCATCTTCTTTAGTTTGAGTGCCATTAGTGAATCTTTGAATTGAATCTTCATCAAATAATTGGTTGTTATTTTTCTGTAAATAAATATCAGACCTATTTAAGTCCTTACCGAAGGAGCTAGCAGCAACTAATTTAGTACCTGAATTAGATGATATATTCGCGCTAGAAGAAATACGATTTAACTCGTTCATTGTATTATCCCCAAAACACCAGCTTCGCCTTCTTCCAAGACTAAAGATAAAACGTAAACAAATGTAAGATATTGATAATAAAAAGCCCCGCAAAGCGAGGCTAAATAACTAAACCAAGTTTTATAAATTAATTATCTACCTGTAAAGTTTCAGGTTCAATTAAACCATAGTCTCCATCTTCTCTTTGGTAAACCACAGCGATTTTATTAGAGTAGATGTTTAAGAACATATAGAAGTTATGACCACAATCAGCTAAACACTCAACTGCATCTTGAGGATCCATAGGCTCCATCTTAAATCTCTTAGTCTTAATAATTTTAGGCTCAGAGTAATCTTTTACATCTTCAGCGATCTCTTCTGGAACTTCAAATGCTGTGCTATCTAAATCTTCCTCAAAACCGAAAGTTTTAATGCTCTTTCCTCTATGAATTCTGTTATAAATTCTAGTCTTAAATTTACGTAACTGTCTTTCTAACTTATCAATTACAGTATCGATAGCAGCATAAACATTATCTTCAAAAGAATGTGATCTAATTACGTGACCACCTTTAAGGTTAATAGTGATCTCCGCTTTCTGGTTATTACTTTTATGGTTCTTAACTACGCTAAGAACAACTTTGATCTGATGATTCTGTATTAAAGAGTCAAAATGCTTATGTACTCTTTCTAATTTAGATTCAGCGTACTCCTTAATTGCAGGAGTAATATCGATATTACTAGTTTCAATTAGTGTCGGGGCGGTTGTATTCATGCCATAATTATAGCATTGATGGACTTATCTATACCCAGCAAAAAAATAAAATTAGGCTTCACACTAGGAGATTTGGCGGGTATAGGACCTGAGATTTTCACGAAATTCTCTCAGGAATTAGAATCTAAGGAATACCGTGACTCATTAGAAATCATTCTTATTGATGATTTGTTAAATGTCGAGCTGACAAAGAGTTTAGTAAAAAAAGGTAAAGCATCAAAACTTTCAGGAAAGCATGCAATTGCGACTTTAAAGAAAGCAAACTCCATGGCATTGAATCATGAAATAGATTATTTGATTACTGGACCAGTTGCTAAAGAATCATTATCTTTAGCAGGTGATGATTCCAGTGGTCAAACTGAATTCTTAGCTAAAGAGAATGGACTTAGAAAAGAAGAGGTAGAGATGTTCTTTATCTGTGATGATTTTAGAACAGTTCTAGCTACTAGGCACGTAGCAATTAAAGATGTTGCAAATGAATTTATAAGTAAATTTTCAAGTACAGTAAAAAATTCTTATAAAGCTATGAAGAACATCTTCAAAATAGCGACCCCTAAGATAGCAATTTCAGGCTTAAACCCTCATTGTGGAGAGAATGGTCTTATCGGCACGGAAGAGCAAAGCTTTTTAAAGCAGGCGATAGAGAACTTAAAAGAAGAACTAGAGCTAGTGACTATTACAGAGCCTTTAGCGGCTGATTCTTTATTCGCTCAAGCAGGGCAAAACTTCATTAACAAAAAGAAACAAGAATACGATTTATACATTGCTGCATACCACGATCAGGCATTACCTGTAATTAAAGCTGTAGCTGGCTTTAATGCAGTTAATCTAACAGCGGGTTTACCATATATTAGAGTAAGCGTCGATCACGGCACAGCCTTTGATATAGTAGGTCAAAATAAAGCTTCAGCAGAAAGCTTAATAGCCTGCACAGAGTTCTGCATTAATAACAATAATATTAGGGAAAGCACAAAGTGTAGCCTTATTTGTTAAATTTGGGTAAAATGATCATAGAAAATTAAGGAGATATAAAAGCATCAATAGCAATATAAAAAATAAAAAAGGTTTCGGATTCAGAGGTAAAAGACCTCGTATAAATATTCCATTAAATGAACACATCAGAGCTAGGTCTCTGAGAGTAATTGATGCAAACGGTGATAACTTAGGTGAGATCACTAAAGATGAGGCCCTTAGAATAGCAAGAGAGCAAGAATTAGATTTATTTGTAGTATCTGATAAATCAGATGTTCCAGTCGCAAGAATTTTAGATTACGGAAAATATAAGTTTGAATTAAGTAAAAAAGAAAAAAGTCAAAAGAAAAAACAAAACTCAAACGACTTTAAAGAAATTAAGATGCGTTATAACATCGATATCGGTGACTATAACACTAGATTAAGCCACGCTAAGAAGTTTTTAGAGAAAGGAAAAAGAGTTAAATTAAACATCACTCTTAGAGGAAGAGAGATGCAGCATAAACACCTAGCTTATGAGCTAGCACAAAGATTCTTAAATGATCTAGTTTATGATGGACATTCTGAGGGCGATTTTGGTAAAATGACAGGTCGATCAATGATCGTATTCATTATTCCAGGACCGGATAAGAATAAGATTAAAGAGATCGAAAAACTGAAAAAAGAGCAAGAAGGTAATGCTGAGAACGATTCTGAAAGCGAAGATTCATAGAGCGACTGTTACACAGTGTGACTTAAACTATGAAGGTAGTATCACTATAGATAGAAAGCTTCTAGAAGAAGCTGGCATACTTGAGTTCGAACAGGTTCAAGTTCTAAATATTAATAACGGTGAAAGAATTATCACTTACGCTATCGAAGGCGATGAAGGTGTAATCGGTATTAATGGTGCTGCTGCACGTCTTTTCCAGAATAATGATTTGGTCATTATTTGTTCATACGCTCAGCTAGATGAAGCTCAGCTAGAGAATCATAAACCTACTATCGTTTTAGTTGATGAGAATAATGAAGTTAAAAATAAAGAATTAGCTTTAAGTTCTTAGTTACATTCTAGGATATGCAGTATAATAATTTAACGACTTAATCAGACACTTAGACTTGATGTCTGATTATTGGGACGGTTAGCTCAGTTGGTAGAGCACTTGCTCGACACGCAAGGGGTCACTGGTTCAAGTCCAGTACCGTCCACCATTTATTTCACTTTTGATAAATAATTTAAGGAATCAAAGCCAAAGCCAAGTTAGGTGCAGCATTAGCTTGAGCTAAAAGCGTAACAGCAGACTGCTGTAATACCTGGTTAACAGTAAGCTTAGTAGACTCTAACGCAATATCTGCATCCATTACATTTGATTTCGCAGCTTCTAAATTGAATTTTTCATCAGTTAAAAAGTTAAACTCTGATGATAATCTGTTACGCTTAGCAGCTACAGTTGCTTGCATACCAGAAATATTATCAATCATGGTATCTAAATCTGTAATATCACCAGCTGCAACCCCTGTTGTAGCACCACTTAAAGATTGAACAGTAGTAGATAGTGAAATCTCATTTAGAGCTTTCTGCGAACCAAATCCAATTTCACCTTCAATTGCTGCTGTACCAGTATTAACAGATGTATCTGTAGTTAAATTAATTCTTTCATAAGTTAATGCATTGGTATTTGAAAAATCAATTGTATAAGTGTCCCCACCATCTGGTCCCATTTGAATTTCAGTATTAAAGGTACCGTCAAGTAATAGGTTTCCATTAAACTGCGTATTAGTTCTTAAGTCATCAATTTCAGTAACTAATTCATTAATCTCAATTTGAGCTGCATCAAGCTCAGCAGGTGTCTGACCACCACCTTCAGCTTCAACTACAAGCTCACGTATACGCTGTAAGTTATCGACAACTGTAGTCAATGATGAATCAGCTGTATCTAATAAAGCAATACCATCATTGATATTCCTTTGTGCAACATCAATACCACGTATTCTTGAATCTAATTTTTCACTATAAACATAGCCCGCTGAATCATCAGATGGTCTATTAATCCTAAAACCGGTAGCTAGTCTTTCAGTCGATATGTTTACGTTCTTAGTATGAGTAGAAAGTGAACTTTGAACAATTAAACTATCGATGTTTGTTCCTAATACTAAAGACTGCATTTTTCCCCCTTCCTCAAAATATATTTGAAGATATTATCTCTATACCCTAGATGGACTAGTTTTAACGTATTAGCTATTAAATATTTAGTGACATTGAAGATTTTCAAGATAATTGATAAATATGTTAATAAGGTGGCATAAATATTTAAGAGGGGGAAAATATGTCCGGAATAGGCATATCAGATACAGTAAATTTTGAAGGTGTAAGCGCTGTTACTGCTTATACTGCTCCTCGTAGAAACTTTCAAGAAAGAAATATACCAGAATCTGAAGAAAATAGTTATTCAAGAATTATAGGAAGTAGAGATAATCTCTGGAAAGCTAAAAATATAAGCACTATTCAAAGTGGTATAGCAGATACAATTAGTGGCTTAAATATAGCTAAAAGTAGTTTTGATATAGTTAAGTCTAATGTTGAAGAAATACAACAGATAGTAAATGATGCTTACAATGGAGTAATTACAGGTACCGATTTAAATGCAGCACAAAGTGATATTAATGCATTGGTGAGTCAAATCGACGAGATAGTTGCTAGCACGACATTAAATGGAAAGAATTTATTTGACGGTACATTTATACAGAATATAAATACAGGCAGTCCGTCATCAGATAATTATAATTTAAATTTCGGAGCAGGTAGCATGGCAGCACAAGCACCAGATTTGGTGCACGAATATGTAGCTGGTAATGGTGATATTGACGATGGTTTTAATATAAGTTTTGCAAATGAAGATTATATAGTTGCTACAGCACCACTTAACAATAACGAGGACCCTGAGGGCTTGAACGATGTAAATGGAAGTGTTTATATATATAACGCTACAACACGAAATCTCATTAGAGAAATAACTTCTCCTCTAACAGATGTAACAAATGAAAGATTTGGTGTTAGCATTGACGTTCAAGGAGACAAAATTATTATCGGAACTAGATCCGATGATGATGGTTCAGCTAGAAGTGAAGACCAAAACTATGAAGGTAGCGCTTTTTTATACGATATAACTAATGGTAATCAACTAGCTGAATTTACCCACCCAGATGCTTGGTCACCTAGTGCTAGAAGTGCTAATAGTCCAAGTAATTTTGGGTCAAAGGTAAGATTACAAGGGGATAGTGCTTTTGTATTTTTACCAAGAGCAAGAAATACATCAACAGGTGAACTTTTAGAGTTTGACTTTAATGGTAATCATATAAAAACACATACTAGTAGTTTAAGTGAAATAGGTTTCAATTTTCAAATCACTGACGATAAAATTATTAATGGTAACGCAAACTTTGATGATAACAGAGGTAAGATAGAGATTATAGATAGAGCTACAGGAAATATTGATGCTGTAATCGAATCACCTGATTTAGTTACTCAAGGTCAGTTATTCGGTAATGGAATCTCAATTTTTGGAGATAAAATGCTAATTGGAGCTCCAGGTCGAACTACACTTGCTCCTCTTGCTCCCGCATCCTATGAAGGAAGAGCTTATTTATACGATATAAGTGACTTAGATGGAGCAGGTGCGGTTTTAGAAAGAGAGTTTGCACCACCAGCTGGTAGTTTAGATGGTTGGGATAGATTTGGAGAATCTGTAAAATTAACAGGTAACTATGCAATCATAGGTGCTGGTGGGGACGATGATTTCGGCACAGATACTGGAGCAACATATGTATTTGATTTTGCAAGTGGAGATTTAGTTTTTAAAGCTGGTGGTTTTACAAGTAGTACTTTAGTCGGTAATAGATTATTCGGAAATGACCGTAGCTTTAATAGTGGGCAAGGAAAAGGTTTAGAATATGATTTTTTATCAGGTTTAGCAGTATCTGAATCAGGATTAAATTTAAGAACAGATTCTGTTGCAGCAGGGTCAATAGGAGCATTTTCACTTACATCTTTAGATCAAATAAGTGTTTCTGAAAATCAAGGATCAATAAAAGGTGTAACAGGATTAGCAACTTTAGATACTGTAAGTAACATGTCAGAAATCTTTGATAATACCATAAGGATGGAAGCGATACTCGACTCTAAAACAAATCGCCTACAAAGCGAATTCGATAGGTTAAACGATGAGAAAGCTGCACTATTAAAATCCAAAGAGCATATTGATAACACTTTATTAACTCAATCATTTTTAAATCCATATGATTTATCAGTTCAGTCATCAGACCCATACCAGGCTATGACAGTTTTACCATAAATTTTAATTAAGAACAAGTTAAGAAATTAGCAGTCAACTCGACTGTATTTTCTTCTATATATCATTACAAGGGAGATACAGATTGTGCTAAAGCAAATTGATAATGAGATCAAACAATTATTTTCAAGAACAGAAGATGAGCTGTTTACTAGTTTTACATTGGATAGTAAAGGAAATAAAATCGGTTTTTACAAGGACCAGAATAACTCTACATACCTTTTAAGAAAGAATAAAAGAGATGCCTTAAGAGCAGTTAAGTATTTAGAAACAGGTTCTAAAACGATTTTCGTGAATACTAACCAAGGGAAATCAGCTACTAAACATAAATTCATGAATGATAATAGTGAGGTTATCTATAGATACGATTCTGAATTTAGAATTACTGAAATTATGTCTTTTAACGCTGATTTAAGTATCTTCAGAACATCACTAACACCATTTGGTGAATTAACTGAAATTTATAACCCATCATCTGGAAAAAGCAAAACATTCTATATTAAGAGTAAAAAAGATATCGGTTTAATTAATATCGATGAAGAAGGAAAATTAGTTCAAAAAGGAGCAAAATTCTTACTAAAATACTTAAGAAGAAAGTTTGCTCGAGAATTAATTAAAAGCACATAAAAAGTTATACAATTCACAATCGCACTCCACACAGGCTCACAATATGTGAGCCTTTTTTTAATATTTACAAGTTTAAGATAAATTCACGAAGGGTATATAGTACATATGGACTAGCACAGTTCATATTTTCTGACTAGGGGGATAAAATGTCAGTCAATATAAATGGCGGATCTATGAGAATCGAGGCAAGCGTACATACCGCGCTTACCATGCATAAGGTTAGTTCTAGTAATTTTGTTAAATTAAATGACTCTGTTGAAGATCAGAATAGTTTTTCTAGAACTATAGCTAGTAGAGATATGCTCTATGAAGCACAGAATATAAGTAAACTTCAATCTAGTATGACTGATACTCTAACAGGCTTAAAGAGTGCACAGGGAAGCTTTGACATAGTAAAAGATAATGTAGATAGAATCCAAGAATTAGTTCAACAAGCATACGATGGTGCTTTATCAGGTACGCAGCTTAATGATGCACAGGATGAAATTAACTCACTTGTAAGTCAAATTCAAGACATAACTGATAATACTCAAATTAAAGGTCAAAATATTTTTGATGGTAGCTTTAGTTTAGGTTTAAACACAGGTTTAAAAAGTACAGATAATTATAATTTAGACTTCACCCAGGGTTCTATTCCTGTAGGAACACCAGATCTAGTTAGTGAAATATTCTCACCAAATGGAGATGAAGGTGATCAGTTTTGGGTTAGATATGTAGATGAAAATTACATGGTAGCCACAGCAAGAAATAATGATAATGAAGACCCGGAAGGATTAAATGACAATAATGGAAGTGTTTATATATTTGACGCTGACACTCGAAGTTTAATTACCGAAATAGTCTCACCACTTACAGATGTAATGAATGAAAGATTTGGTCATGCAATTGATGTTCAAGGTAATAAAATTTTAATTGGAACAAATAATTATGATGCAAACCCATCTGTATTAGAAGATCTTAATTTCGCTGGAGCTGCATTTATGTACAATATGGATACTGGTGAGCAGCTAGCATCATTCACTCATGAAGATGCTGCAACTGGAGTCGAAAGAGGAAGTTCCCTTGGGTCTAATTTTGGAAACAGTGTTCAATTTGCAGGAGATAGTGTTTTTGTTCATATACAGTATGAAAGGGATACTGGAAATGGTGTGGCTATAGAATATGACCATAATGGTCAATTTATCAAAAAACATGTTAATCCCAATGGATCTCTGGATTCAGGCTTCAAAGTAACAGATACAAGTATTATTTTTGAAAATAAAGTATATAACCAAAGACAAGGTCAAATGTATGTAATGAGTAGGGAAACTGGTGAAATAACAGCTACAATAAATTCACCTAATCCTCAGGTAGGTCATGGATTTGGATGGCATTATGACGTCGTAGGCGACAAATTACTTGTAGGAGCTTATGGATACAGAGGTGGAGCAACAGGAGATTGGGCTGACAACGATTATGCAGGTGAAGCATTTTTATTTGATCTAAGTGGTTCTAATCCTGTATTAGAAAGATCCTTTGTGCCACCTCCTGGTAATTTAGATGGATTCGATTCCTATGGAGCTGGAGTTAAAATTGTAGGAGATTATGCAATCATAGGAGCACCAGGAGATGATGATGCTGGAAGCAACAGTGGAGCTACATATGCCTTTGAATTAAATACAGGGAACTTTGTTTTCAAAGCTGCAGGTGTTTATTCTACAGTAGTATCAGAAAACAGCATTTATTCTCTAGAGTCTTACAATAACGGAGAAGGTAAAACTCAAGAATTTGATTTTCTATCAGCGCTAGGAATATCAGAAACTTCCTTAAATTTAAATACTAATACTGTAGCAGCTGGCTCTCTTGGAGGTGGTTCATTCTCTGCTCTAAACAAGATTAGCATCTCTGATATCACAACTAATAACGCTGGAACCACAGGGGTAGCAGATCTAACAACAACAAGTAATATACAATCCATAAAAGACAATATCATAAGAATGGAAGCGATACTAGACTCTAAAACCCAAAGAGTACAGAGCGAATTTGATAGACTTCAATCTGAAAAAGAAGCTAAGTTAGATACAAAAGTATTTTTAGATGATAAATTAATTGCAGATACTTACTTTAATCCATATGCAATTGAAAATCAATTTAATGACCCTTATCAAGCAGTTAATTTACTGCCGTAAACAATTTTTATTTAGTCTAATATTTCTATTTACTTTAAGCTCCTGCTCTTTAATCAAAGGTGAAAAGCACTTTAAAGTGATGCAGGGAGTTACTAGTAAAAAATTTACTAGCTTTAATATAATCTCTGACACAGACGAAGATATAAGCTTAAAAATCTCTCAAGGAATAAAGCTTATACCCAACTCCCTAATTAAGATAGAGAAAATATCGAATAATTTCATCCCAGCTAATTTAATTAATAAAGTCTCAGTTAATCTAAGAAACTTAGACACAGAGTTTAATCATGACGAGGAATTCACACTTGAAATAAAAAGCTCAAAATTTAAAGAAGTGAAAAGTTTTTACCTAAAAGATATTACAGATCAAAAAAATATGGCTATCACTTCATGTATGAATGACCACTATGAAAAAGAACAAAGAACTATTTGGTCAAATCTATTAAAACTAAGTCCAGATATGATTTTCATGATCGGAGATAACAGCTATGTAGACCATGGCTTAAAACTAGAGAATGGTTCAGCACCAGAACTTCTCTGGAAGCGGTACTTAGAAACTAGAGAAAATCTCAAAATCTTCAATTCAAATAAATTAATTCCTATAGCTATGATTTGGGATGATCACGACTATGGTTTTAATAATGGTGGCAAGGATTATATTCATAAAGAAGAAGCCACAAAAGTCTTTAAAGCTTTTTCACAGAATGAAAATCTAGAACTTACAAATAATGGACCAGGCATAGCCTGGTCACTAACAGGAAACAAAAGAAAATTTATTTTCTTTGATAATCGAAGTTTTAGGGATAATGATGATAAGAAAGATGGTTTTCACTTCGGAAGAGAACAAATGAATTGGTTTAAAAATGAATTAAAAGATTCTCCAGATAAACTCTATTTAGTTTCTGGAGATCAATTCCAGGGGGCTTATCATCGATTTGAATCTTTTGAAGGTAATCATCCAGAAAAATTCATCAAGTTTAAAAAAACTCTAAGAAGCTTATCGGCAAACAAAGGCAAAAATATCACTTTGATTTCTGGAGATAGACATATATCAGAAATTCAATCGGTAAAAGACTTAGCAAATATATTTGAAATAACCAGTTCACCTATACACAGTAGCTTAGTAGCTAAAGAATTAGTCAATAAATCAGAAAATCCAAATAGAAGCTGGGTTTTAGCTGGCGAACATAATTATGCAATCTTAAATACAAAAAAAGATACAGTTAACTTTTATAGCCTAAAATCTCAAACTAATTCTATAAAAGAATTTAAGCTGGCTGAGCTACCAGACCTGGATTAGCTTGATGTTCAACATCCTGCTTCAAACCTTTTAAGAACAGATACTCAGCACCGAAGTAAATCATATTTGCAATCTTATGTCCCATGGTTGATAGTTTATCTTTAAGCGGAGTTACAGCTGTATCGATAATAGAAGCAGCACCATAAAGTAAACCAGATAAATTAAGATCTTTATTATCACTTATTCTCGCTAAAATAACGTCACCGCCAAGCACACCACCGATTACATGTCTAAACACTGAAGAAATAGTTCTTAAAACCTTATTCTCACCTGAAAGCATACAACCAATAGTTCCACCAAGCATAACCATAGAACCTGGGACCAAAACTTGCTCAACTTTCCCACTTTTAGGATTAAGTGTTAAATAGCCCATAGGATCTTTAATCATCTCTTGGACAACAGTTTTAATAGCTTTAAAATATTCCATAAAACTTTCACCAAAACTATTAAATTTAGACTTACCAATTAACTTTTCACAACCAGGCTTAAGCTGGTCAAAGGATGTTTGGATTCCACCTAGCTGTAAAAAATCTTCAGAATTAGCCATTAATATCTGAAAAACCTTACCAAAACCAGCGATTAAAAGCGTAGCGTCTTTTCTTTCAAATGCCTCTTTTAAAACATCCACCCCAAAACCAGTTGCTTGACCTTTATTTGCAGCCATAGCAAGTGAATCAAACATTTTACCGAAAACAGGATGAGATGACCCTGTTTTTTCTTCAACACCATCATTTGCAGCTGAAAGTCCATTAAAAGCAATAGCTCCAGTGGTAACCACTTTCATGAAATTCGTTATCATTTCACCAAATTTATCTGGTTTATCTTCAGATAAAGACTCTTCTACAGCAGAGTTTAAATCTTGATTATTTTCAATTAAATCTTTTTCTAAATCTGGTACCTGACTTAAATCAGCATCAGCATTAAATAAATTCTCTAAATTATCTCTTTGCGAACCTAGGTTCTGAGATTGAGCTTCAGCTTTAGCAGTAGAAGCATTATTAAGGTTTGGCTTCGCCAAATCCTTTTTAGACGTAATATTCGTATTAGTAGCAGTTAAAACTTCAGGCAATTCTTAATCCTCAATAAAGTCGAACACTACTATCCAGTTAATGAAGCATACTGCTTCCTCACTCATATCGCATAAATACATATTAGGAAATATATTAGCATGAAAACTAAAATTCAACTACAAAAAACTAGCCAAAAGGATTCTTTCTAAACCGAAATGCAACAGTGCAATATTTCTAACTTTGTAAATAAACAAAAGGAGTTAGAGAATGCAG
>JABSOS010000019.1 GCA_013216135.1 Candidatus Caenarcanales bacterium | reverse complement strand
TCTACTTTTTAGATTAACTTCTCTAAAACTATTGGTTTCATGCTGGCTGGTGCTAGCATATCATGTGGGTTTTAAAAGCATTTAAATCATCAAACAAAATTACTTTATCTAAATTCTGAAATTTTGCTTGATATATCTTTTCTTTATTAAAACCAAGTTCTAATAATTTCTTTGCTGTTTCTTTATAAAGATCAGGGTTGAAAACGCCCTCTCTGATAATCTCATAAGCATAATCTAAAGGGTTTAAGCCCTTGATATTTTCAGATTTTTTTGCTAGGCTAATCTTTCCTAAAAGAGGCTCTAGAAACTCAATCGCCCCACCTTTTACGGCATAGAAAATTAAATTATTGCCATCATCATCTACTTGATTAAAATCTTCAAGCTTATTAAAAGCTCTATTAAGTAGTTGATCATAGCGATCATCACCTGAGTCAAAATTCCCTAACATAAGCATAAAAGTGCTTTGCCCTCTTTCATTCTTAATCTTAAAATTTATATTTTCATCTAAGATTTTTTCAATCTCACCATAGTCTGGTCTAGAAAATGCGTAGAAAATTTTCAAATCCAAATTTTCAGCAGAAACACTCTGAATAAGACCAAAGGGATCATAATTTTTTTCAGACCTAGGCAAGCTGTAACGGCTTGTAATCCGAGAAGGAATTTGAGGTTTAAAGCTATAAATATTAGTTTGAGTCATTTTTAAAGACATCTCAGCAAATCATAATAAATCAAGAGATGCTCCAACAATCATCACTGTCAATTAAACATCTGTCCATAAACATAGTTCTCAATCTTACTATTCTTGAGTGAAGCAGCCATCAATAGCGGACTATCCTTGGAATTTTCTTCATGCCACTTCACATAATCTCCACCAATTTCAGAAAGCTTTAAAAAATTATTGAAGTTTCGAGCACTGGCTGCCTTTACAACAGCAGAACGAAATGGACTTTTATCTGGGTATAAAGTACTGTTTTTAGAGCCTTTAACATCAAACCAATTAGGGTCAAATTTTAATTTTTCAACTAAAAGATTAATAGTTTCATCATCAACCTCTGCTTTCGTACTAAACATATTAGAAAGATCATGCTGATTAATAAAGGAGAGTTCGAGATCGTCTATCGCTTTATTTTTCAATAGTTCTTTTAAAATTTTAAAAGAACTATTTTTTATTGATAATTTAAAAAGCCTCTCTAAATCAAGATTCATAATATCTAAATCTTCCATGCCTATCTTATTAAAAGCTTTAATATCATCAAAAAAAATCACTTTATCTAAATCCTGGAACCTTGCCTGATAAATCTTTTCTGTACTAGCACCTAATTCAAACAATTTTCTTGATATTTCTTTATATAGTTCTGGGTTAAGACTTCCTTCTTGAACTATTTGATAAGCAAAATCTAAAGCATTGATACCATTTTTATTTCTTGTATCAATTGGGAGCTTCATCCTCTCTAATAAAGGCTCTATGAAATCTATTGCTCCACCTCTGATAGCATAGAAAATCAAAGTATTACCATCATTATCAACCTGATCAAAATCTTCAACTTGCTCTATAATTCTATGAAAAAAATTTTCATACTGATCAGAGAAATCACCATAATTTAAAAACAGCATAAAAGGGCTTTACCCTTTCTCATTTTCAATATTTATATCTAAATCTTGGTTTAATACCTTCTCTAATTCATAATACTCAGGACGTCCAAAAGAATAGAAAACCCTTAGACTATGAGTAGCTCTGGATATTTTTTCAACAGCCCCATTTACATTGTTTTCCCATGGAAGGGAAGCTCTAGGTAGGTAATAGCGTCCTCTTGCAGGGGCTAACTTACCGGTCCTGTCTAGTGCAAGCTTCACTTATTAATCTAAATAAAAAGTAGTAACAACCTTATTTAAACTATGAGCATACTTAAGTGAATCTTTAAGAGTATTACTATCTCTATATAAAAAACAAATTAACTGCTGGCATTCATAAATAATTTCTTGGTTACAAAGTCTTGAAGCATCGGCTAAAAGCATATGTGCCCACTCTGGATGCTCAACAATATTTTTCACACCGATTAACTGATCCTGAACTTCTTTAATCTGTTGTTGAAGAGTTTGAGGCAAAATAACCTTAAGTCTATCAGAATTACCTCTAAGTGCACCTTTAATAGTCGCGTAGTTAGTACCACAATAACCACCACTAGTAATAACAGTATTACCACCAGCAGTTAAACCAAAACCAATCATTTCAATAATTTTGATCTGGCTCATAGATAAATCACGGCTACCAATCATCGCGATTTTCTTCTCTTGAGCGTCTTGAATATTTTTAAATTCTTCGCTTAAATCATGAGCTGTAGGCGAGTCTAGGAAGCTCGCAGAGTCAGTTCCCCCTAAAACAGTATCAGCTTGGTCAGCTGAAGAAAATGAGGATTTTACGGTATTTTTTAGCAAATTCTCTTTCATGATTTACAATAATTATACGTGAATTTAGAAACCCACAGTACAGATAAAAAGATTAGCATTTTAGACGGTTTAAATCCAGCACAAAAATCAGCCGTCGAACAAAGAGGTGCTCCTTTACTCGTTTTAGCCGGTGCGGGCAGCGGGAAAACCAAGGTTTTAACCCATAGAATTGCCTATATGATCGAAACCGGAGTTCATTCTGGCTCGATTTTAGCGGTAACTTTTACGAATAAAGCCGCTAAAGAGATGAAGGAAAGACTCGGGAAAATCGTCGGCGAAGAGGGCATTAAATACTCTTGGATCGGTACTTTCCACGCTATTTGCGCAAGAGTTTTAAGAGCTGAGATCGAGAAGTTAAAGATTCCTGCCCCTGATGGCTCAATGAAGACTTGGAATAAAAATTTCGTCATATTTGACGAGACTGACACGATAAACATAGTTAAAGAAGCTATTAAGAGTCTTGATTTAGATCCTAAGATTTATATCCCGAAAACTATTAGATACCGCATCAGTGAAGCAAAGAATGAGAAAAGATTAGCAAAAGATTTCAGCACAGATTCGCTTAACTTTAGAGAAGAGCGCATCGCTCAAATCTACACGAAGTATGAAGACTTGATGTCTAAAAATAATGCTCTAGATTTTGATGATCTCTTATTATTCACAGTGAATTTACTTGAACAGAATCCACAGGTTCGCCAGTACTATTTCGAGAGATTTAAACATATATTAGTCGATGAGTATCAAGATACTAACCACACTCAGTATGAATTAATTCGTTTACTCGCTGAAGGTTGTACTAAGCTTGAAAGAAAATTACCTGAGAAATATAACCCAGATTCTCACTGGAATTTCTCTCATAAATCACTAACAGTAGTAGGTGATGTTGACCAAAGTATTTATTCGTGGCGTGGTGCTGACTTTAGAATTATTATTGGTTTCCAAACAGATTACCCGAGCGCTGATTTAATTAAGCTTGAATCTAATTACAGATCAACAGGAAATATCCTTGCTGTAGCGAATAAAATCATAGAGAATAACTCTGAAAGAATCGATAAAAATCTCCAAGCCACTAAAGGTGAAGGCGATAAAATCACTGTCTTTGAAGCTCAGGATGAATTAGAAGAAGCACAATATATTAGTGCAGAGATTCAGAAAAGAGTAGCCTCAGGCGCGCAGCGCTTAAAAGACTTTGCGATTCTTTATAGAACTAACGTTCAATCCCGTGTACTTGAGGAAGCTTTACTTAGAAGAAATATTCCTTACGTAATCGTGGGTGGCTTTAGATTCTATGACAGGAAAGAGATTAAAGATATGCTTTCTTATTTGAAAGTTCTTTATAATCCATCTGATAGCCAGAGTTTAAAGAGAGTTATTAATGAGCCGCGCCGCTCAATCGGCGCGACAACAGTCTCTAAAGTAGAGGAGCATGCTGCGACTTATGGCTACACACTCTATAGAGCGCTCCTTGAGATCGATGAAATTGAGAGCATCTCTGCATCTGCGAAAAAGAAAATCAAAGATTTCACGAATATCATCGAAGAGCTTCGCTTAGCTGAAAAGTCACTTGATTTAGGTGACTTAGTAGATGATATCTACCATAAGACTGGCTATGCAGATATGTTAAATAAGTCTAATGACGCTGAATCAGAATCGAGAATGGAAAATATCCAGGAATTAATCGGTGTCGCTACAGACTTTGCTTTAAATTCAGAAGATAATTCACTTTCAGCTTTCTTAGCTGAGATTTCACTTTTAAGTGAAATGGAAAACTCTAAAGAAAGCGCTAATGCTGTAACTATGATGACTTTACACGCAGCGAAAGGTTTGGAGTTTCCAGTAGTTTTCCTTACAGGTATGGAAGAAGGGATTTTCCCACACCAAAGAAGTTTAGATGCTAAGGATAAAACCCAGCTAGAAGAAGAAAGGCGCCTAATGTATGTAGGTGTCACAAGAGCAGAAGAAAAGCTCTTTATGACTCATGCACGTAGAAGAAGAATCTTCGGTCAGACTGACTTTGCTTTGCCTTCTAGATTTTTAGAAGAAGCTCCTCCAGAATTACTTTCTGGCTACTATGGTCAATCTAGAGATAACGATGCTGGCCCGAGCTACACCTCTAACCTTGGTTATAAATCTGGCTCTAAGGGCTATGCCCGTGAAGAGTTTGTCGACAATAGCTTTAGCCCTAGTAGCTTTGGCTCGAATAGTAATAAAACTAAAGTCAGGAGACCTGGAGCGAATTCATTTGGTGGTTCAAGCTCATCTGTGTCTGGTTACTATGACGAAGGTAGAGGCAGCGATGCTAGAACAAACGCGAGACGTGAAAACGCCACACCTAAGAACTTTAAGATTGAATTTGAAGTAGGTGACACAGTTAAACACGCGAAGTTTGGTGAAGGGAAAGTTTTACAGATACTAGGTTCTGGTGAAAAGATTCTTTACAATATTGAGTTTACTGAAGGAAATCAGAAAAAGCTTTTAGACCCTAAGTTTGCAAAGTTAATTAAGGTTAGTGATTAAGACTTATTCGTAAACCATGGTTCTAAGAGTTAACTGAGGCTTAGGTCCATTTGCCACGGCATCTATAACACTTCTTAGTTCTTCTGCAATTTTATAGTTTTTAAATTGAGTAATATTATTGAAGCCTTCTCTTTTTGCTTTAATTTTCCACTCAAGCTTTTGATTTAAGCTATTAATCTGAGCAGCTGCATCTTCATCTTTATCAATATTAGAAAATACTACTGGCAGTGATAAACCATACTCATCACGCTTAGGGTTAGGAATATCACCTAAAGTCATATTCTCAACAGCTTTACCAATCTTCCCAGCTTTTTCTATTAAATAAGACCTTGCTTCATCATTTAAATTAATATTATTTTCACTACAATATTCAAGCAGATTTCTTTGGTTCTTTATATTAACTTGTGCTTCAAGCTCTCTTGCAATTGCTTCACACACAGACTCATTAATATTTGAATCTTTATTATTCACAATTAATGTAAACTTAGAAGATTTATGAGCGATTATAAAATCATCTTTATCTAGTCCAATAACTTCAAGTGTATTTTGAAGAAGGTCAGAAACATCTCTTAAATATTTATTTGCAAAAGCAGAGCCTATTTTATTTAAACCATTTAAGTTCTCAGCTCCGATACATATTCCTAAAGTCTTATGATTTTGATCAATAAATGCCTCTGCAACATCAGAAAATGTCGCATCAGTAGAATAAGTTCTAGTAATAGGATCATTAGTGTAAACGAAATACTTAAGCATCTCTAATGTCTGTGTCTGCTTAGCACTTAATTTTGAATCTTGCTGCCCTTCCTTAAAGCCATACTTTTCAATAATATCTTCTAAAATAGCTACAGGTTTAGGAAGATTAGCATTATTATTAACAGCTGCCTCATAAATCAAAGGCACCTTTGGAGCCTCAGGCAAAGCTGAATCATATTTATCTTCCATGTAATTTAAAAGATTTACTTTTTGAGCAGTTGCCTTTAAGCTAGTATCACCATAGTCTAGTATGATTCCTGCATCTTTAAGAATATCTCTAGCTTCAATTAAAATATCTTTTACTTGAATTTTAGATTTTAGATTATCCTCTTTTACGTAATTGGTTATGGTATTAAGCAATCCACCATAACTATTTATAAAGTTTTGCTTAGCTGTTTCTATTTGATTAACAGAGGTCAAATGCTTAGCATCAATATTCGTAGATTCCTCAACAAGTATTTTTTGTATTTCTTCTTCAATAGCAGCTTTTCGTGGGTCATAAAGTTCAACAGAGCTTGGATCAAAGCTTGAATCTTCAGATAAACACTTATTCATTTCTTCAAATAAAGCTTTTTCATATTCGATCAACTCTACTCTTTTGCTTTCATCTTCTCTATAATCATTATCAATCTTTACAATTGCATCGAAAATTTTCTTTTTAACTTTACTATCACCACTAGTTCCAGCAATAAGCAGACGAAGTTCTTTAAAATCTATTCTAATTAGACCATGGTTTCTAGAACCAATTTCATCCTTGATATCAGTTAAGGATAGTTCAAGTTTTTCACCTAAGGCTTTTTGCTGATCTAAAGGTAATTTTGAATCTATAACATCAGCAGCGTAACTTACTCCAAATCCACTTCTACCATAATAGTTACTTTTTGCATGTCCATGTTCAAACCAATTCACAACCAAAGCAATAGCAGCTGTTTTCACAGATATCTCTTTTAAAGATTTTTCAATATTCTTTTGTGATTCCTTAGGCATATGGATAAAAGTAGTAACTTCATCTCCGCCTCCTGAACCTTTTTTTATAGAATAAGCCTTAAGATCTTCACCTAATTTATTAATAGCAAATCTAACCTTTGCTCTACCGAGCTGATCAACTTCATTCATCCCCATGACTTCAGTTTGTTCATAAATATTTGCTAAAAGTTCAAATACATCAGCTTGATTTTCCAAAGTCTCTTTTCCATCTAAAAGCTTAGAAATTTGATTAAATAAAACATTGGAGATCTTTCCTTCATAAGCTTGAGTAAATGCTTTCCTCGCTTTAGAATCGCTCTTGGGGCTTATCTCAAATTCGCCAAGGTTGCTAGGGTTATAAGTCACACCTAAGGCATCTATTAAACCTGCAACATCTTGCATATGAGATTGAATATTAGTATTACCGATATTCAAAGCATCACCTTCTACCTGTAAAACTAAAGCTTCAGGGTCTAGAGTACTCACACGGTCTTGACTTTGCTGCTGCAAATGAGCGGTAACTAAAAGATCATTTCCAGCTTTTACATTTTTACCTCCACAGCTGGTAAGAGGGTTAACTAGAGAGTTAACAGATTTTTCAAGATAAGGAATTAATTCCTCAGAAAATTCAGCCTGTAAGTCTTCAGGTAATGTATCTTTTGCAAAATTTTCATTTAAAATTTGAGTAATTAAGACTCTAGTATCTTGATCAGATCCTTGCTTTAACCTAGCAAAAGCAGGAGCTAAGCTAGTAGAACCTGTGAGTTTCATTAATGAACTAAAAACTGTTCTTTCCGCACCAGCTGCAAGTAAATTAATAAACTCGTGTGCTTGTTTTTCTAATTTATGAGTAGCTTCAATATATTTTTGGCTATATATTTCAAATGGTGTTTTAATAGCTATGTTTTTTTTGTAATTAGAGTAATTTGGTAAACTTTCTTGAATCCTAGTAGGTGCAGATTGCACTGCCTTTGCAGTATTACGTATTACCCTAAGATTCTCAGACGGAATTGAAATAGGATTTATTTTATTCATTTAACTACCCCTTTTTCATTTTTACTAAAAAAGTATTACCCCAAGACACAACTCAAGATAATCCCAGTTGTTGCAAATACAAAAATAACATAAACTTGATATCAAAGTAATTAGCCTAACTATACTTTAGTTTTATTTATACATTAAAAACCACCTCAAGATAACTTCAAAATCCCCACCAAGAGTAAGTATCCATATACTACAATAGAGTTAAAGCTCCTTAATAATCGCTTAAGTTTTAATACTTTCTTCAGGGAATTCCATGCCTATTAACAGCACTACTGTTTTAACCCCTGAGTCTCTAGCCGCGGCGCGCGGACCTGAGGCTGGGGTGGCTGTATTAGGAAACTCTAATCAAAATATTTCACAAGTAAATCAGCCTCTAGACTTAGAAGCAGAAAAAAGTGAACTTGAAAATCTATATGCTATTCCTACTACAAGAGAAAATATTGAAAATCTATCTCTTGCAGATAAATTACTGGAGGGTTTTAGAGACAAGCTTTTAGACTTCCAAAAAAATAACGGAGAAGCTTTTAATAAAATAGTAAGTACAGGTGGAAAGTTAACCACTGGAGCAAATTTATCAGCAACCATAGGTGAACCGGCTGGGGCAAAGCAGTTTGGTGAAGTAAGTACATTTTCCACTAAATTAAATCTTTTCTTTACCGGTATTAAGGGGGCTTTCGACGGTTTAATTAAAACCAAAGATTTTTTATATTTTTTAGGTAAAGTACTTGATGCAGTTGTCGCAATTACTCCTATACCTCAAGAAGAGCAGTTCAAGTTTAGACTAGGACCTAGCTTATCTAACTTTGCAACAGCAATCAGACAAGAAGAAGGCATCACCCAATACGAAAAATTTACAGATGGTTTCAAACTTGCTGCTAAGAAGATACAAGAGTATTTGGGGAATGTAAAAGAAATGGGTTACTTAAACACTTTTAAAGATCCTGATAAATCTTTAGCTTTTTCAGTTGGAGCACCAGTACAAGCTTTCATGGGATCCTTAACAGCAATGGTATCTTACATACCGTTTCTACCTAAAAACATCGGAAAGGTTTTAAATGCAGTAGGTTATTTGAATCGCTTTATGGGTGCGACGAATATAGATCTCTATGAAATGAAGAGTCAGTTTGCAAAAAGCCAATATAGTGGTGCTGCAAAGGTAAACTTCTTAGCTGGAGCTTTCTCAGATTTAGTAAATAAAGGTGCTCATTTTGGGAAATCAATAGCAACCGAAAACCTTGGATTAAGTGAAGACTCTCTTCCTGTAAAAGCTTTAAATGTAATTGTACCGTTCACTAGGAACTTAACACCTACTCTAGAAAGTTTAGGAAGAGTAAATAATGAACTAGCAATAAAGAACGGTGTTAACAACGATCAATATAAAGTTACAGGCTTCAAAGGTATTATGAGTAGATATTTACCAAGTGTCATCGAATCTATGACTGGAATCCCAGCGAAGGGTAATTCAGAGGAAGAGATTTTAGCGCTTAAGGAAAGAGAAGCTATTCTTAGAGGTGAAATAACTCCAGTTGAAGAAGAAATGAAAGCTTTACCTGAAACTTTAGTTAAGGAAGAGCCTGAGGCTAAAAATGAGATTAAAGTAGTTAAACTTAAGGATAGAAAAGCTTCAGCTGTTAGTGAGTCTATTTATGACTATGCTGATGAGCCGAGTTATAACTCTATTAAGAAGTTAAGTGTTAGAACTAGTGTGGTTGAGAAGCCTGTGGTTCAGGAAGAGAAACCAGTAACAGCGAAAGAAAAGCCGCAAGAAGAAAAAGAGAAGCCAAAAGTTACAGCTAGAAAACCTGAGGTGAAAGAAGAGAAACCAACTAAGACCGAAACGGTTCACAGAACTCCAAGAAGTGAAGCTATTGAAAAAAGAAAAGCTGAGATTATTCAAAATATTGCGAAATCTGCTTTAAGTATTCAAAAGAATCAAAATATTGGTTATCAACTTAACAAAGTAGAAACCATTGCAAAACAAATAATTGCTAAGAATGAGAATCTTGAGAGTCAAAGACAAAGTGACACTAGTCAACAAGAAAATAAACAACTAGATATCAAAAATGATAATGGAAAGCTTGAACTTGGTGAAAGCCAAAAATCAAAAGAGGAAGTGGACAGTAAGTCATAAGGAATTAAATTTAACTACTTATAAACAAGGTCTCCATGCTCATCAACTTTGTTAGAGAACACCTCTCCCGCCTCATCTCCTGAAAAACGTGTATATGCTGGAAGATGGTTTGTATGAAGGAAGAATAGCATCAAAGCCGTTACTTTATCTCTAAAATATGCCTCTTTTTCTGTGTGATCAAAATTAGAATATAGTCTCCTCTTTTGACTAACCGGCCCTTTATCTTTATGATTAACTTGAACATCTAGGTCTTTGAACTTTAAGCTATCCAATCTATTTTTTATAACTGGAGCCATAAGTGTATTTGCCTTATCAATACCTTCAGGGTAGAGCTCTTGCATTCGTCCATCTAGATCATAATTTTCTATACTTAGTTCTGTTCTACCTAAGCCTTTATAAACTTCATTTATAGAATTAGGGTCAACTGTCAATTTATTCATAAATGAATATGAAACTTCAGGATACATGAAACTATATATACTTGGAGTGGATTTACCTTCCTCCAAAATTAAAGCGGGAGACTTAAAGTAAAGATCAATTGATATTTTATTTTGTATTTTTTTTGTATCCAAAAGATTCTTTCGAAAACTTGGCATGCCTATATCTTGATTTTTATGTTCTTGAAAGAGATACGGCTTACTTTTATCTTCCCCAGACTGCCTGAATTGTGCATTCAACTGAACCTCTTTTTTTATCATAGCTTCTTTTGTTGATAAATAAGCTACTTTCAAATAATCATACGAAGGAACTGCAAACTTACGCCCCAAAGTTAAAGCCCAAGTATAATCCACCGCTTGTCCTTGCTTCTGACTTAAACCATCATCCATATTATTTTTGGATGAACTACTGTTTAAAACACTTTTAGGAATTTTCACAAAACTTAAATCTGGGTCAAAATCATTATTATCATTACTTTTTTGTAAATCATTAATATATACTCTATTAATAGATGAATTCGAATATTCCTTATTTAAAAAGTCTAAAAATAAATATGGCTCATGCTTTGAAAGCATTTTCTTATCAAGAATAAGAGTATTTTCATCAACTTTCTCTAGAAAAGAATTTTGCCCAGAAGTTGCCTTTTCAAAATTATGAACTTTATTTTCCTGACTTTCTAATAAAGTAGAATGCTTTAAAAACCTCATGTGAGTGTTTTCTTGGGCAGCAAGCTTTATCTGCTCTGCAGTTCTAAAAAGTGTTTCTAATGTAACAGGAGGAAACTGCCCAAGTGTAGTAATAATATTTCCATCATTAACTTCTCCTGGTATAACAGCTCCTTTCAACTCCTCAATGTCAGAATTTGACAATACCTTAACAAGACTTAAGACTTCATAGAAAGGCTCTTTATTATTGACGTAAACAGTATCTCTAAGATCTTTTAGGTATCTAATAGAAGGTGGGTTTTGATCTAACTCCAAAGTAGCAATAGGATTATTATAATCCTTTGAATATGGAATATATGGTTTCTCAGCTTCATGAAGCTGACTGCTAGTTGCGTCTGCAAGAAGAAGCACGACTGCTTGAAGTTGCCGAGGTGTTAAATTAAGTAAGTCTCCTTTAATCAATGATGGATTGTTCGTTGGTTTAAAATTTTTCCCAACAAAACCAGGAGCTTGAGCATCAGCTAAACCCTTAGCTTGTACATGCAAAGGCTTCAACTTTACACCTATTTTCATAAGTTGTTGAAGGTATTGCTTTGAATTCCCGTTAAAATCACTAGCAGGTCTTAATTTATACTTATTTCCCTGAGGACTGAATACAGAATGGCCTTTATCCTGCCTTTGAAAATAATTTGAATCATTATATAAATTTACAGCCATCCCGAACTTCCATTAATTTAAAATCTCATAAAAGCATAAATATCAAATTAAAATGATTTTAACATAAGATGATCTATTTATTTTATAAATTTAAGGCTTCTAAATAAATTATAACTCTCTAAGCAAAAAGCACCCAGAATCTTTACAATTATCTACACTTTCATAATATCTTTAAGCTTTAAATATTCTGATTAATTATGAAAAGTTAAGATAAGTTCATCAAAAGTTAAGAACCCTTAACCTTATATTAACAATATGCCCTCGATAAACTATTCGACTCCACCTAAGTCGCCCCCATCTAACGATATTTTCAAAGACGATAAAAAAGCAAAAGAATTCAAAAAAGATCTTATATTCTATGATAAATCAGAGCATAAAAATAAAAGACGGCATCGAGATTTGCTACCCTCGCAGCAAAGCTGACGAGGTATTACGCAAATCTGGAGAAACACTTTGTGTTTCTGAGCCTTCACAATCAGCGAGTGAAAGCTCTTCGAGCTCTCACTCCCAAATAGCTCAGGCTACGAAGCCGTTTTTGTTACTCGTTCGTCCTATTCATCTCCTTAGCAGAGCTAAGAAGTATTTCGAACTCCTAATAAAAATGGCTTCGATAGATTTATAACGGCCTTAATAGAAGATCATGGATTTGGGTGGAAGGGAATAAGTAATTTTAAATCGAGGGGGTTCAAAACCTTTGATGGTTTATTAGAAGCTGAGCTTGGAATCAGCGAAGAAGACTTAAACTGGATTTTTCATAGTAAGCTTGGCAATAGACTTTTTGGTGAAAACAAATTTGATATTTTACATGAAGCAATTCATAACCCTGAAAAACAAAAAGAAGTGATTGAAAAATTAAAAGACGTTCTCGAAGATCTTCCTGATGAAAATAGAGACAGAACAGAAATGTCAACCAAAGATAGAATTCACATCTTAGAAATCACCGAAAATATTTATAGCTATCAAGATAGTGAAAACCCCAGAATAAGATATATTCCAGATGAAGCAAAAAGCCTTTACTATAATTTTGACCACTTAAATATTAACCAACTAGAAAAACTCGATGGAGTACTAAAAGATTTTCATGAAAAGCACCAAGAAAGAAGGTGGGAAAATGCTGGTTTTAGTATAAGACAAGCACGCATTCATGCTAACGAAGAATTTAAAGATTTAATAGATGAAGATATGAATAAATATAAAAAAGCATTGCAAATTTATACTGAACTTATTGCAAGAGAGAGAGGCTTTGATTATGACTATGAATTCTATAAAAAGCAAGCACAGCTTGCGAAGAAATTAGCCCTTAAGTATATTGATAAACCAAACTCAGAAATAGTTAAACATGTTAAAGAACGTGATAGTTTAAATGACACTAAAGTCTTTCACACAAACGCTCCTGAAGTTGTAAAAAATTCAGGAATAATCTTAACCAGTACTGGAGTAGATAGTTCTTTTAAGAACCTCACAACCGGAGAAACAGAAAATCTCACTATGCCTAAAGTCAGATTTCAGAATGAAGATTTTCAAATCTCAGGTCACCATATTATTAGAACAAATGAACCTACATACTTAGTCTATGTAGCTCATAATAACTCTGAAGCAAATGCTGACATTAAGATAGATACTGGAGGCGTTGCCACTAATAATGAATATAGATTTGATGATCATAGTCATCTAGGTAATAACAAAGTAACAAACTCAAGAAGAAGTATAGGACCTGGAGATGCAGCTGCATTAGAAGTTTTAGAAGGCAAAATAGATAATAGAGTTAATCAAAATATTACTGTTAAGCCTGGGGAAACTAAAGTTATAAGCGCTATTAAAACAAACGGCTATGAAACAGTTACCGCAAATATTAATGGTAAGGTGCAAAATATGGGCTCTGTTGAAATGACAGGTGCAATAGTTACACAGAGTGAAATAAATAAGCATGGCAGCATAGAAGCAGCAGTTAATGCTCAACTTGAAGCAGGAAAGTTTGTTAATAGAGGTGAACTTGTCGGTAATGACCTAGGAAGAGCCACTGGAATTTATAAAGGTAGTGAATACATAAAAAGAAATAACTTAATCTTAGAAGACGATAATGCTAAGCCAGGAAAAGTTTTAGCAGAATATATTATCGCTGCTACAGGCTACCATGATGATTCAAACCAAAGTGGGCCAGCGGTTAAAGATGAAAATGCTGAAGACAGAAGAGCAAATCTTGGAAAGCATTCTACAAGAAATGGAACAAATCATGGCAACTATAATACTAGGTATAGACTCCAACCAAATATCATAAATATACGAAATTCAGAGAAAAAGCCTAGTTTAAGCTTTAAATTCAAAGCAGAAGCCAAGGGAGGAAGAGCTGACCAAGCAGCTTTCAGGGGTAGTCTAATCCTTTATATTAAAGATAAGGAAGGCAATATTATAGGTGAACCGATTATGAGAAATGTATGTGTTTGCTTTGGTGATGAAGTAGATCTCTTTAAGGATATAGAACTTGGTGATAATATCGACTCATTGGAGATAGATATGATAAATACTGCTGATAGCACTCCTCCTTATAAAATCACGGCTTTAAGCGCCTAAAAAAAATTATCAAAAAGTCTCAACTTAAACCTTGTATAAGTTGAGACTTATAGGTATTTAGGAAATTGATGAAATGGCAACGATTAAAAAAGAAAAAAAATTAAGAATGCTAATAAACATTGATATTTTCCAACAACACGCAAGAAAAAAGACGTTTATCCAAAGTCAAGAACTTTATGATAAAAATCTAAAATATTTTTTTTTATGGACAGATTTCAGTTTCAAAAAAGCTTCTATTAAGCCATACGTGAATAAGCAAAAAATAAAGTTATTAGAATTACGCAAAGCTGAAAGCTAAAGAATCCCCAAACTACTTGGTTCTCAGTAAAACCACTCAACTCAAAGTGATGATGCAGTGGTGACATTTTAAATAAACGCTTACCTTCACCATAAATTTTTTTAGTTATTTTAAAATAAACAACTTGAATTATTACAGAAAGTGACTCCATCACTGGAATAATCGCAATTAAAATTAAATACCACTCTAAGTCCTTCACATATGCCATCACACCTATAAGCATTCCTAGTGCAAGGCTGCCACTATCTCCCATAAAAACTTTTGCTGGCTTTAAATTAAAAAGCAAGAAACTCAATAGAGAAGCAAGTGTAATCAAAATCAAAGATGAAAAACTGTAATCACCTTTTAGACAGAGTATCCCCTGCAATGCAGCCAAACTTAACATAGCCTGGCTTGTAGCCAGTCCATCTAAACCATCGGTTAAATTAAAAGCATTGCAAGTCCCGGCTATAACTATAAAAGCCCAAGCAAGTGAAAAGATAGTAAAACTTTTAACAGAAAAAAATAGAACTAGAGCTGCAATTAAAAATTGGATTATAAGTTTATGAATTGAACTCAAGCCCTTATAATTGGATTGAAAAACTTTTAATGAGTCATCTACAAGCCCCATTAAAAAAGCCCCTAGAAAAGCAAGCAAAGCTATTAAAGTATCTCTATCAGTGACAATATTACTTAAATTTTCTTCTGAGGAACTTTCTGTAATATTCAAAAAAGCGTTTTGGCTTAAATAAAACTTAAACCCAAAGAAAAGAATAGGAATCACAAAAATCCAAGATCCCATAGTAGGTGTTCCCATCTTCGTCTCCAGATGACTTTGTGGACCTTGCTCTCTAAAGGCTTGAATTGATTTCAATTTCCTTAAAATTACTATGATCGGCTTTGCTAAAAGTAAAGAACAAATGAAAGGTAATATAAACAAGCTCAAGACTTGGTACTTTGAGATAAAAAGCATCAACTATATTCTATATGCTTTTTGCAAGAATGACTAAATTAACTTAGAACCTAAAACTCTTAAGATATCAGAAACTAAATGTAAAACTATAAAAGCTACAATAACAGAGAAATCAAAACCACCAAGTGGTGGAATTACAGATCTAAAAATACTTACATAAGGCTTCACAACCTGGTCTAAGAACTGGAAAAACTTAGTAATAGTGAACCTAGGGAACCATGAACCTATAACCCAAGCAAGCAACATGAAGCTGTAGATTTCGACCATTTGGATTAGCAGTATTACAAGTTTATTAAGCATGATTTCCTTTTTAAATATACCAAAAAACTGTTGATATAATGTAATAATTGCTAGCTGAAGAAATTAAACCTAATCTAGAAGAAAGCCTGATAAAAGCACTCAACGTTAAAAGACGCAATCAGGCAGAAATCGACTTTGTGCTTAAAGCATTTAATTTTGCTTTCGATAAACACATAACTCAGAAAAGAAGAAGTGGTCAACCTTATATCACTCACCCAGTTGCAGTCGCTTTATCATTAATAGATTTAAACTGTGATAAAGAAGCCATTTGCTCTGGTCTATTACATGACGTCGTTGAAGATACGAAAACTAGCCATGATGATCTTTGTGATCTTTTCGGTGAGGAAGTAGCAGACATAGTAGATGGTGTAACTAAGCTTAGTAAATTAAACTTCAAATCCTCAGAAGATGAGCAAGCTACAAATTTTAGAAAAATGCTACTCGCTATAGCAAAAGATGTTCGAGTCGTGTTAGTAAAACTCGCTGACAGACTTCATAACATGCAAACTTTAAACTACCTTCGTGAAGAAAAGCAGATCCGCATATCAAGAGAGACATTAGATATTTTTGCTCCTCTTGCAAATCGCTTTGGATTAAGAAATATTCAAATTGAGCTTGAAGACTTATGTCTGAAGTATCTTAATAAAGAAGAGTTTTCAGCGATTAAAGAACTTGTAAAAAGTAAAAAACACGAACGTGAAGCACAAATCCAAAAGTTGAAAATAGTTATAAAACAAGTTCTAGACGATAACTCTATCAGAGCTGAGATTCAGGGACGCGCAAAGCACTTTTACAGTATATTTGCAAAGCTCCAACAAAAAAATGTAAATGTAAATAGTGATGAACAGCTAAACGAATTACCTATCTATGATTTACTCGGAATTAGAATTTTAGTAGATAACATAAAAGACTGCTATGCAGCTCTAGGGGTTATCCACGAGACTTTCAGACCTATGCCTGGAAGGTTTAAAGATTACATCGCACTTCCGAAGAGTAATATGTATCAGTCTCTCCACACGACTGTAATTATTCCATGGGATGAAAAACCACTTGAAGTTCAGATTCGATCATACGAGATGCATGAGATAGCTGAACATGGTATCGCTGCTCACTGGCATTATAAAGATCAAGCCTCAAACCAAGCGGATCTCAGTGATGCTGAGGAATTAAAATGGCTGAAGCAATTAGTTTCTTGGCATACAGATGTTAGTGAAGCTAAAGAATATTTCTCAGGCGTCAAGAATGATGTACTTACCCAGGAAGTTTATATTCTTACACCTAAAGGTGATGTCATAGCACTTCCTGTAGGTTCTACACCTGTAGACTTTGCTTATAAAATCCACACTAGAATCGGTGACACCTGTACTGGTGCAATAGTTAACGAGAAAATGGTTAGCATCAACTATAAACTCCAAAACGGTGACATGGTTGAAATCGTTACCAGTAAAAATGGACACCCAAATTTATCATGGTTAAACTTCGTTAAAACTCACCAAGCAAAATACAGAATTAAGTCTTGGTATAAAAAACAAAATAGAGACAGGCATATTAATATCGGTGAGCAGCTTTTTGCTGAACACTTCGGTAAAGCAGAATCTGAAAAGCTTTTAAAAAGTGAGGATATTAAACAAGTACTTGGGAAGTTAAATCAAAAGAACGTCGAAGATCTTTTAGCAGCAATAGGTTCAGGAGATCAATCTATAGCCCAGGTAGAAACTAAGCTCAGTCATCTTCGCCCTCAAAAAGAACAAGATCTTTCAAAAGAGCAGCTCGAAAAATTCAAAACCAGAAAAGCTCCAGCGAAAGGGGATAAAGCAGATATTCCAGAACTTGATGGTTTACTTTATACTATCGCAAAATGCTGCATGCCTATTCCAGGGGAGGCTGTTATTGGAACTATTTCTAAAGGTAAAGGTATAACCATCCATAGAGCAGACTGTTATAACGTTAAGCAAGTCGAGCCTGAAAGATTAATGCAAATCAACTGGAAGAATAAGGAAATGAAAACTTATCCAGCTAGGATTAATATTGAAGTTATCGATAGAATCGGGATGGTAAAAGATATTCTTACTCTTATCGCAGACGGCGGTTTTAATATTCGTGATTTTAAAGTTACTGAAAGACCAACTAAGACCACGGCACTACTAAAAGTAATTTTAGATATTCAAGGTGTAGAAGAACTTAAGCAGCTTACTCAGAAGATGTTGAATCTTTCTGATGTTTTGCAGGTTGAGAGGCTGTAATTAATTGCTTACCATTCCAAGGCTTTGGTCCTAACTTAGCATCAGCAATGGCATCTGAGTAAGGCTCAGATAAACCATTGAAGATTTCATGCAAAGCATTATGAGTTTGAATAATTTCATTTCTCAAATCATCATGATTGGGATATTTACCTTCAACATTATTTTCAATTAATTTAATTTGTTCTTCTCTAAGTTTTTCAATTGAATCAGGAGTATGCCCAAATTTTCTTTCAGAAAAAGCATCAAATTTATTTCCTGAATATTGATTTAAAATTTCAACTAGATCTTTGAAAAACTTTTGTTTTGGAGTTTCCTTGTATGCATCTTCAATTTTGACAGCTCCATCATACTTTTTTGAAGCGATAATATTTGAGATTGATCGTTCAATAGTTTTCAATAGGATCTTTAGAGGATTATTAAAATTTTTAATATCTAAAGACTTAGGAACACCAAAGCTAATATCAAAGATACGTTGTTTTTCGACTGCTAATTTGTTAAAAGTTTCTAATGGTTTTTTTTCAATTAATATATTCAAAAGTTCTTTAACTTGATCTGGATTTTTCATATTAAGTGAACTTAAATTACCAAAATTCAAATATTTTCCAATAGCTTTTTCTGGATATTTAGCCACAAGCTTTAAGCTAGCTTCTTTATAAGGATCTAATTTAATTCGACCACCGAGTGAAATCTTCTCAGCACCATATGCTAATCCATGGGATAAAATTCTATCTTCTGCTTCAGCCTTTAAATCAGGAGAGAACTTGGATCCAGTATTATCAGCAATCTGTAACATTAGATTCACTGCTGTATCCTTTTCACTCTCACTCTGTAAGTAAGATTTCTCTAAAGCGTCGATAATTAGAGCTTCTTTTGATTTTTTCTCTAAACTTTCTAGCAAAGACTTTTTGATAGAATCACCAAAAGACATTGATAGATTAGTATTGGGATCTTTATCACCTAAAATCTCAGCTTTAGCTGGTCCTAAAGAAATCTGCAAACTATTCATTGCATCTTTACTAAAAAAATCTTTAGGATCAGTAATAGCCTTAAATTCTTGAGGAATTACAAAATACTTACCCAGATTCTTTCTAAAAGGTTCAACAAAAGCTGCTTCTGCTTTCTTAGATTGAGAGTTAGGCTCCTGAGCTAAATCCTTAAAGCTCACAATATCGTTAAGACTATTAGCTTGAGTAGTACTATTAATGGGAGCAGAGCCAAGCTTAGATAAGTCCTTCACTAATTCTTGAAAAGGATCATAATTTGTCACAGCAGATATTGGCATCGCTGTATCCATATGTATAAATATAGCACATCACGTATTTACACTCATCGAATCTTTAAAATCTCAACTCATGTTATCCTAAAAACCATGAACCTAAGAATAGACGGACGTAAACAAGCAGAATTAAGACCTTACAAATTCGAAAGAAACTACATAAAAAACTCAGCAGGCTCAGTTTTAGTAAGCTGTGGTGACACTAAGCTTATCGTGACTGCTAACTTTGAAGATAGAGTTCCTCCATTTTTAGATAAAGAAAAAGACGGTTGGTTAACAGCTGAATACAGTATGTTACCTGGTTCATGTTTAAGTAGAGTTAAAAGAGATAGAGCTACTAACTCTGGAAGATCACAAGAGATCTCTAGATTAATTGGTCGTGCGCTTAGAGCGATGATAGATTTAAAACAATTTCCTGGCTACACCATTCACGTAGACGCTGACGTTATTCAGGCTGATGGTGGTACACGCACTACAGCTGTCACCGGAGCTTACGTCGCGGTCTATGACTGCCTTATGAAAATGAAAAAGGAGACCCATCTATTTAAAGACAGTCTCCCAATCATTAATCAAATTGCTGCTGTGTCAGTAGGAATACGAGATCAACAAATCCTACTAGATTTAAACTATGAGGAGGACAGTACAGCCCAAGCAGACGCAAATTTTGTACTAACAAGCGACTTAGAGGTTGTCGAGATTCAAGGTACGGCTGAGCAAAGCCCTTTTAAGTCTGAACAATTTCTTCAGATGTTGGCATTCGCTCAAGAAGGAGTTAGGTCACTATGTAGTCACCAAAATCAAGCCCTTGAACTGCACTTAGCTTCTCGCTAATGTAATTAAAAAAATCATTATCGAGCACCATCCATTTGTTTAAGCCTCCCCGAGTTTAAGATTCACCCTCCTTTTGGTTCAGCATTCACACACAATGGTATTTAAACATGGCTTTATTAAGGATTGATTAAGAACAATGCAAGTAACTGAAAAAAAAATTGCAATAATTTCGAACGGCAAACCTTCAAGCATATCTCTGTCACAGAGAGCATTTCAAAGAGAAACTGGCTCACAATTAAGCAATACAAATCATACTATTATCGCCTGTGATGGTGCCACTGAAAACTTAGAACTTCTTAATCTAGAAGCAGATTATTTAATAGGTGATTTTGACTCTATTGCCCCGAAAAACCTTGAAGAATACGAGAAAAATAAGCAAACTAAAGTTATTTTAGATCCAGATCAGAGTAAAACTGATACTCGAATAGCAATTGAGCTTGCAATTAAAGAGGGAGCAAGTGAAATCTTTATCCTCACTGCTACAGGAGGAAGATTAGACCATTTACTAGCAAATATCCTGGATCTTAAAATTATTCCAGAAAATATAAGTGCAAAGATTATTGATGAGTATTCAGTAGTGGAATATCGAAATAAATCATGTATATTCAAAGGTAAGCTAGGTGAAACCCTATCTATAATTGCTCTTAGTGACATTGAAGAATTAAGTCTATCAGGCTTAAAATATCCTTTAAGTGGGCACAATATTAAAGCTGGTGAGCCTCTAATTTGTAACAAATTTACAGGAAATGAGGCTAAAATAGATTTTAAATCGGGAGAGATATTAGTTATCAGAGCATATGACTAACACTATTGACTTATGGATAATAGGATCATATTTAGCTCTTGTGCTTTTAATAGCCCTTTTCTCAACTAAGGACGAGAAAAAAAACCTAGATAACTTTTTCTTAGCTGGAAGAAAACTCACTATTCCTGCTCTTGTAGCAAGTTTAACTACGACTTGGTATGGAAGCGTGATTGGATCAGCTGAATTAGCTTTCAACAGTGGCTTTGCAAATTTACTAGTCCAAGGTTTTTTCTGGTATGCAGCTGCTTTGCTGTTCATGATTTTCTTAGCACCAAAAATCAATTTGCAAACAGTTTTCACACTACCTAGTATCATCGCAAATCGATTTGATGATAAAGCTGCAATACTAGCTGCATTGATAAATCTAGTAATGAATAATATCGCCCCTTATGTGCTTTCCCTAGGTTTAATCTGCTCATATTTTTTTCATGTTGAAAAAGAAGTCGCTATTCTAGTAGCTACAGCTATTCCACTACTTTATACATTTAGAGGAAGTTTTCAGACAGTCATACTTACTGACATAATCCAATTTTTCTTCATGTATCTAGGACCAGCTTTGCTGTTAAATATTCTTTACACAAAATATGGTGGTGTTGAATTTATACAAAGCAAAATTGACCCAGAGTTACTTCAATTAAACGGAAACCTTGACCAAATGCAAATCATTGCCTGGGGCTTGCTTGCTGCCTGGACACTCGTTGACCCTAATTTTTATCAAAGGTCACTTGCAGCTGTTAATAGTAAAAGCCTGAGGTGGAGTATCTTTATTTCAATTATTTTCTGGTTTATTTTTGATATGTTAATTACAGTAATTGCCCTATATGCAAAAGCAATTATGCCTCTTTCTGATGCTAAGTTTTCATTACTAGATATTGCTCAAAGTGAGCTTGGGGTAGGAACCCTTGGGGTTTTTATCGTAGCGATTCTTTCTATAATAATGTCCACAATTGATTCACTTCTATTTAACTCAGGAAGCATTTTTGCTTTTGATATTTATAATAGAGTTAAAAATTCTTTATTCAAAAGCTCAGCTGTTCAACTTCGCAGTGAGGCACCTAAAGTTAGCCTTACAATTCAAAATTCTTATAACAATAAACATAAAACGGAGTTGCTGATTACAAGCAGACTAGGGATTTTACTTAGTGCTGCTGCTGGAATTTATATAGCCATTAAAAGTGAATCCATCATTGAGCTTTTATACTTACTTGGCTCACTAGGAGTAGGATCATTATTAATGCCTTGCTTAATTGCTTTATTTGTAAAGAGGACTTGGTATCATTCACGAGCTTCAGCGTTTTACATTATGCTCACGTCTTTTTTAAGTTCTCTAACGTGGGTTTATTTTAATAAGATTTATTTGAATCTAGAAGAATATATGTTTGATATTGAGCCTATTTTTGTGGGTTTAGGTATATCATTCACTCTATTCTTTATTGATATTTTAAGAGTGTTAATTACTAGACTCTTTAATAGATAATTTCAATGCAGTGATTACTGAGACTTTTGTTATAAAATATAAATAAGCTTTATGATTAAATCTAGAAATTACTTAGTTATTACTTAACTAGATTTGTATATAAAGGAATTACGATGACGACAGAACATCCATACAGTCAAAGAGAAATGGATATTATTATTCAAAATTTGACAAAAGATTTCACCCTAGCGATTCAAAAACTTGACTCGAAAATAGACTCTGTAGATGTTAAACTTGAAGGAAAAATTGACTCCATTAAAGTAGAGCTTAATTATTTAAAAATTTTGAATACTGGAATATTTATTGCAATTATTTCTTCATGGATTGCTTTATATTTACAAAACAAATAAATTATCACAATACACTTAATTAAACCTTAAAAACAAGACTAATCTAACTTCAAAACAGCCATAAAAGCATCTTGAGGTAATTCTAAAGCGCCAACATATTTCGCTCGGCGTTTTTTACCTTTTTTCTGTTTCTCTAAAAGCTTTTTCTTACGTGAAATATCACCACCATAGCACTTCGCTAGTACATCTTTACGCTTCGCTCTTACGGTTTGCCTTGCGATGATCTTACCACCGATTGCAGCTTGGATCGGGATCTCAAAGAGATGCTGTGGAATTACTTCTTTAAGTTTAGAGGTTAATTTAGAGCCTACTTCATATGCTTTCTCTCTATGAACTATCGCAGAGAGTGCATCTACTCTTTCATTATTTAAAAGAAAATCTAACTTCACTAAATCACCTTCACGGTAATCTGAAAGCTCATAATCCATAGTCGCATAACCTTTAGAAAGAGACTTCATCTGATCAAAGAAGTCTGTAACAATCTCAGCAAGAGGAATATGATAAATAAGATTAACTCTACCAGTATCTCCGATAGCATCTAAGTGCTTCATATCGATGAAAACACCACGTTTCTCTTGGCATAATTCCATGATTGCTCCCACAAAAGGCTTCGGCAACATGACATTAACTTTCATATAAGGCTCTTCGATCTTTTCTCTTTGAGTCGGGTCTGGAAGAGCACTCGGGTTATCTACTTCTTCCATCTTTCCAGAAGTTAAATAAACATGGTAAGCAACACTAGGAGCAGTAATAATCAAATCCAAATCATACTCTCTTTCAAGCCTCTCTTGGATTACTTCCATATGAAGCATCCCAAGGAAACCACATCTAAAACCAGAACCTAGCGCTGAAGAAGTTTCAGGTTCAAAGACGATAGAAGTATCATTTAATTTAAGTCTTTCTAAAGCTTCTTTAAGATTAGTATAGTCCCCAGCATCAACTGGATACATACCACAGAAAACCACTGGCATAGCAGCTTTGTAACCAGGAACCGGCTCTGCTGTAGGAGTCTCTAGACTAGTAATCGTGTCACCGACTATATTCTGAATTTCTTTAATCGAACAAGCAATGTAACCTACATCTCCAGCTTCTAATTCTTCAACGGCTGTCTTATTAGGAGTTCTATAACCAAGCTCCACTACAGGGTAATTTTTATTAGCCTGCATAAATTTAATTTCCTGAAGGCGTTTCGCTTTCCCCTCAAGGATTCTACAGTAAGCTACTATACCTAAGTAAGCATCGTAGTAACTATCAAAAACTAAAGCCTTAAGTGGTTTATCAAACTCTTCAGGCGCAGGAGGAATTCTCTCCACAATAGCGTCTAAAAGCTTATCTATATTCAAACCTGTTTTAGCACTAACCTCTATCGCATCAGAGCAATCAATTCCTACTATATCTTCTATCTCAGCTTTTACTCTCTCGACATCAGAACTAGGTAAATCAACTTTATTTAGAACTGGAATAATCTCTAAATCATTTTCTATCGCTAAGTAAACATTAGCTAAAGTCTGAGCCTCAACTCCTTGAGTCGCATCGACCACAAGTAAAGCACCTTCACAGGCAGCAAGTGATCTAGAAACTTCATAGGTAAAATCTACGTGTCCAGGCGTGTCAATCAGATTTAAAATATGCCCTTTGTATTCCATACGAGCCATGTTGAGTTTAATAGTAATACCACGCTCACGCTCAATATCCATACTATCTAGGAGCTGAGCTTGCATATCACGCTGCGAAATAGTACCAGTAGCCTCTAGTAACCTATCTGCCAAAGTAGATTTACCGTGGTCGATATGTGCAATTATTGAAAAAACTCGTTTGTTACCCTTAGACACCAAGATAAGATTATAGCTTATAATAGTAAGTAAAGATGTTTTTACTACACGGCTATCTAAATCATGGTAATTACGGCGATGAATTACTCGCTGAGATAGTTGAGCGTAGGCTTCAAAAGCACTATCCAGAGGCTAAATTCAATCGCCTCTCAAGTAAGAATTCTATTTTTGATCATTTTAAGTTGATTGAAGATTCTGAACATTTTATTTGCTTAGGTGGACTTTTCCAGGATAAAACGAGTTTATTTACACCTTTTTATTATTTTTTAACAACATATTTAGCTCATATGAAAGGGATGAAAATACTTTTCTTAGCTCAAGGCATAGGTCCTCTAGAGCACCCTTTAAGTAAGTGGTTCTGTAAAAAAGCTTTAGCTTTAGCTGACTTTGTCAGTGTTAGAGATAAAACTAGTTCTGACACTCTAAAAGAGTTAGGAATCGATCATTTCTATGGTGCTGATTTGGCTTGGTCACTTTATAACAACACATCCTTAGTCCAAAACGATAATAACTATGGCATTGACCTAGGAGTTAAATCTAAAATAGACGCACACTTCGCGAGCCTTAAGGGAAAAACTACTGTACTTTCTCTAAAGAGTGAAAAGAATTCATATAGCGATGAATACTTAGAGAAATTTCTTACTAAAGTAATTGAAGACTGTATTCAAGACATTAGTAAACCTATAATCATTCTTGAAATGCAAGATTCAGATACTAGAATCCATGCTAGAGCGCTTGAACTGATTAAAAAGAACAGAATGGCTAATAATATTGTGGATAACATCCAAGATATTTATATAAAAGCTAATGAGTTCAAATCTAATGAATTGCTTTATTGTTTAAATAAATACGGTTCTGAGATGACTTCTATGCGTCTCCACGCATTGATCATAGGACATATAGCAGGTCTTAAAAGTACAGCTATAGCTGTGGATCAGAAGATCAATGATTTTATTCATCAGATAGATATTTATAATTTAGAGACGCTAAAAGACCGTGCTGAAAAGCACTATGATAAGGTTTTGTTTTTGAATTTTTAAGCTGCCTTAAGCTCAGAGAAGACATCTTCATATTTCAACTGAACACCTGAAATCAAATCTCTTAAAGCCCTCTCTGTTCCTTCTAGTTCTTGACGCAAAGTCGAGATAGTTTTAATTTATTAAGAAATCTTGCAGAAAGTAGGGCAATCACCTTAAAATAATAAACTCGAATAATGATTACAAGTAAAAAATACTCTCAGCTACCACCACCCTCTAATTTAACAAGGGAACAACAAAACGCAATCAACTCTTTTCAAAATAAAAGAGCACGCGCAAATAAAACAGCTCCATTCTCTGGCAAAAGACCTAATCAAATCCTTAAAGAACTCTCGCTGGAGGCTGAGACAAGCCGCAACTATAGATCTAAAGCAGATCCAGTTTTATATAGAGGAAAAGAGTATGGTTTAAAGAAATCAGAGGTTCAAGCTCTCTCAGATCTATACGATTCTTTAGATTGGTTATACAGCTTACCTGTAAGAGCCTCAAAAGTAAAAGTTTCAGAAAATTTAGAGAACGGGACATGGATCAAAATGCTCCACGATAAAAGTTTCAGTTCAATTTCAGGTCTAATTCATACACCTAAAATTGAACTAAGTACAGGTAAAGGACCTAAAATCGATGTACAAATCAAAGCAAAAGCAAGAGAAACTGATAACTTTCTCTTACCTTATAAGGACCTTCCGGCACCACTATTATTAAATGATGTAAGACCATGGTCTCAAGCAAAAGAAGCTGATGATTTAGGTGATTACCAGCTAAAAGAATGGACTGGAATACCTAACCCAAATTTCCCTAGAACGCTTGAAAACTTTCTTACAGCCTATGCAGAAGATTTCAATATCAAAGATACTAGCCCTGTGATAGATTTAAGTGCGATATTACCTATTGCTCCTAAATTTGGGGACATAGATGAAGGGAGTTTTGTTACAGAATTCATTCCAAGAATCCACACCGATGATGAAAGTATAGGCTATAAATGCATGCTAGTAGAAGGTAATAAAGTTAGCCCTTACACACAAACGATGGGAGAGGGAAGTAGTCCTGGAGCCTCATTATTTTCAAATATGTCTAATAATATAAAAACGAAAGTAGAAATTAATTCAGTCAAGGAGTCTACAGACGGCTCAGGAAAAGCAGAAGTCAGTAATTTTAGAGCTCATGCTGATAGTGACCTAGATAATTTAAGTAAAGCTGGAAAGGAAATACCCCAAAGCGATAAGCACATGTTCATCATTGCAATTCCATATAAAAGAGAGATCGCTAAACCAGCTTTTAATATTAATGATTTTGATGATCCATTTTTGAATAGTAGAGGCAGAGGCTTAACTAAAGCTGCGACCTTTTCGTCAAGTGCGAGCCTCGGGAATGCAAGTTTCAGCTCAGGAACTAGCTTAGGGGCGACTAAAGTAAGCCCAGATACTCTAAAAGTATGTGACGAAGCTGAAACTGTAATTTTCCATCTTAATTTTCAGGCATTAAAACCAAATCAAATTGAAACGATTATAAATAATCCAGAGCAAGCTAAGGCTAGATTAATGAAAATGAGTAAAAGCTTTACCTAAAATTCTTCTTCTTAACTTTATAAACGAATAGAAGTATCTCTGCCACAGCTTTATAAAGTTCAGGAGGAACTTGTTGATTTATCCTTACTAGCCTGAACAAGGCACGAGAAAGAGGAATATTCGTAATAATTGGGACATTATAAGCTTCAGCAATCTCTATAATCTGTTCAGCAATTATATCTGCTCCCTTTGCAAGAATCTTAGGAGCTTCATCAAAGTTCTCATCGTATTTAACCGCAAGAGCAACGTGATCCGGATTTTTTACCACAAAGTCAGCTTCAGGTACTTGAGCAAGACCATTTCCACCACCACCTTGCGAAATTTCTCTTTGTCTTTGACGACGTTTCGATTTGATCAAGGGGTCACCTTCAGTACTCTTGTACTCATCTTTCATCTCTTTAAAGCTCATACGCTGATCTTTCATAAACTTCCAGCGCTGGAATAAGAAATCCATAATCGATATAGCTAAGAGGAGTAAAGTACTTTTCCAGAAAAACTCCCAGAGTACACCAGCGATAGCAACAAAACCAGCGAGTTTATTAGCTGCATCAATATTACCTAAAAGCTTAGGTAAATGACTCTGAATAACCATAAATGCAATTAAAGCTACAGCAATAACCTTGAGTAAGCCCTTACCTAATTCAAAAAGCGACTTAACATTAAACATGTTTTTCAGCCCTTTCATCGGATCAAGCTTATCTAGCTTAAATTTCATCGGTTCAGTGGTAAATAATGGACCACCTAACTGGATCAGTTCGATAATCACCGCAACTGAAGCAAGAAAAACCATAGTCGGTACAATAATCTGAACGATAGTTAACCAAGCATGAAAAAAGATAAATTTACCGCTTAATTTCCCAAAATTAGGGATATTTCCCCACATGATCTTACATAATTCAGTTAATGCTCTATAAACATTAGTTCCGAAAGCGAACAAAATTACAAATCCAACAATTTGTACAGCAAGCTGAGTCAAATCCTTACTTTTAAAGACCTGTCCCTTCTTTCTAGCTTCTCTTAGTTTGTGCGAAGTTGCTTCAAACTGTTTATCTTCATTATCTTCGTCGCCTGACATTTACTAGTCTCCACCACAAATACTAGTTACTATTAACCATATACCACGAAAAAGACTAGAATATTCAGTATTTAAGCATAAATTCAACTATTAAACTTGTCTAGGATTCTAAGCTTCAACAGTTTGCTTTGCACCTGTAACAAAAGCTTTCATTTCAGGGTCACCCCATCTAACTTCTTTACAAACCTTTTCTTCTTTAGCAACTCTAGCTACAGCTTCAGCTACAACTTTAGCGACATTAGGATTAAAAGCATCTGGAATAATATAATCAGGATTTAATTCTGAATCAGTCACACAGTCAGCTATAGCTTGTGCAGCTGCAACTTTCATATTCTCAGTTACGGTATAAGCATTTGAATCAAGTAAACCTCTAAATACTCCTGGGAAACCTAATACGTTATTAATCTGATTAGGAAAATCAGATCTACCAGTAGCAATAATCTTACAGTATTTTTTAGCCATGATTGGATCTACTTCAGGAATAGGATTAGACATAGCAAAGACGATAGGGTCTTTCGCCATAGTTTTAAGTTCTTCCTCTCCGATTAAGTTAGGACCAGAAAGTCCAACAAACATATCAGCACCTTCTAAGATCTGGCTTAAACTTCCCTTTTCTAGATTAGGATTCGTGTACTCTGCGTAAGACTCTTTAATAGAATTCATATTAGCGCTTCTGCCTTTGAAGATCGCTCCAGCTCTATCACAACCAATAATATTTTTAACACCGATATCTAGCATCATCTTCGTGCAAGCTACTCCAGCAGCGCCAACACCTGAGAAAACAACTTTAAGATCTTCAGCTTTTTTACCGGTGATCTTAAGTGCATTGATTAATGCAGCTGTAGTAACGATAGCTGTACCATGCTGGTCATCATGGAAAACTGGAATGTCAATTGCTTTCTGCAACTTCTCTTCAATTTCAAAACATCTAGGAGCAGAAATATCTTCTAAATTAATCCCACCAAAGCCAGGAGCAATCATCTTCACACATTCAACGATTTCATCTACAGTTTTACCTTGGGCGTCGATAGCGATAGGGTAAGCATCAACATCAGCTAACTGCTTAAAGAGCATTGCTTTCCCTTCCATAACTGGCATAGAAGCTTGTGGACCGATATTTCCTAAACCTAAAACCGCAGTACCATCGGTAACAACAGCAACAGAATTCTTTTTAATAGTTAAATATTTATCGAGATTAGGCTTATCTGCGATTGCAGTACAAACCTTAGCCACCCCAGGAGTATAAACCACAGCTAATTCATCCATATTTCTCACTGGAGTAGAGTCTATAGTAATTTTACCACCTTGGTGTGCTTCAAAAATCTTCTTATCTTGTTCCGATAGTTCCATAACTATATGATTTTAGCATTGATGGGTTAATTCTGTAGCTTTACATATCACCCAGTTCTTTACTTAGTGACACTAAATTTGCAAGGAATCAACTTTTCTTCAAAATATTTACTCATGAATAAAATAACTAGTTGGCGTTTTATCCTGATCACTATAAGAAGACAAATCTTGATCAGCAAAAACAGGGCTAAGTAGATTCGCTTTATTTGAACCTAATCCATCATAAATCTTTATATTTTTAAAGAAACTCTCTGATACTGAACTACGACTATCATTATCGTTAACAAAGACTATGTGTTTTTGTAGACCCGTGAAATATTTACCCAGATTAATTTTATAATGTTGCCATTCACCTTCTAGGTCATAATTATCGTAAGCTAAATTACCATAATTTTGTGTCCCATAAAGTTTCATAAGTTTATATGAATCTGAATTTTGATTATTATCGTTGTCTAAGGCTATACCTTGTATCTCCCCTTCTCCATTTGCAAGAAAATCAAATTCTATGCAAGTATCTGGATTAACATCGTATTCAAGTTCTAACTTTTTCCAACTATTACCTGAAAGTCTAAACTCTTGAACAGTAAGCTTATCCTCTAATTCTGTTATAGAAAAATCTGTAGGAGTTCTATCTTGATCACTGTATGAAAGCAGCTTATCATCAGCAAAAGATATCTTTTGAAGCTTTAGACGATCAGAACTTGCCCCTTCATATAGCTTAATATTCTTAAAGAAACTCTCTGAAACCGATCTACGGTTATCATTATCATTCACAAATACAATATGCTTTTGCAAACCTGTAAAGTGCTTACCAAGTTTGATTTTATAAGACTTCCATTCACCTTCAGTACCATAATTGTCATAGGCTAAATTAGCAAAATTCTGAGTACCATAAAGTTTTAGAAGCTTTTGAGAGGAAGAACCTTGATTATTATCATCATCTAAGGCTATACCTTGTATCTCACCTTCTCCATTCGCGAGAAAATCAAACTCAAGATACGTATTTTCAGTAACTTCGTAATCAAGCTCTACCTTCTTCCAAGTATTTCCTGAAAGATTTAGCTGATTTGTAAACTGAATACCTTCTTCCTCATCAGTATCAATCGGCGGCTCTGGAATGTCTGGATTATCTATTAGACCTAAATTTAAAATTTCAATAGCCGATACCTTAGCATTATTTATAGAAGCAAGTAGATCTAAATCTAAAGAAGAGTCACTGACAGAGATATCATCAAATTCTAAAATTATTGCGTTTAACTTAGCACCAGACTCAGCTAATATATCAAAATCAGATTTCAATTTATTAGATTCAATATTAATATCAAAAACCCTTGAGCCTGCTCTATTAAAGAAGCTTTCAGCGAAATACAATTTCACTTTATAGCTTCCATTAGAAACTGGTATGGAGTATTTCAAATCTCTTGCGTATCTATTTGTCGCATAAAGAGTATCATCAGAAGTGCCATTTACATTAGCAGCACTGTTTACAGCATTCCCCCCATTATAAAAATCATCTTCAATCCAAATTAAGCCACTATTGTCGATATATTCGTCACCACCGACATTTATTCTTATGCTCTGAGTATTTATATTCTGAGTAATTTGATTGACTCTTACTTGAACTGTTCCGATAGCAATAGACTGACCATCACTTAATTCATAAGTAAAAGTATCCACTCCAAAATAAGCTGGATTTGGGGTATAGCGAATAGTTTTATCAGAGTTAATCGAGATTGAACCATTGCTAGCGCCACTAAGATTTGTGATCTCTAAAGCATCACCATCGGGATCAAAATCATTTGCTAAAACTTCAATATCAATAAAGCTATCTTGAATTAGTTCAGCACTATCGTTTATCGCAACTGGACTTGAATTAGAACCATTTACAGGAGAGGTATCGGTTCCGACAAATACATTATCAACCGCTAAATACTCACCCTGATCCATCCTAACATCATCATGCATGAGCCTTATGACGATAAATTCAAATCCATCAGAGAAATCAACATTATCCCACTTAATAGTTTTCCAGTTAAATTCTTCACTTGCGATATTATTACTATCAAATATAATGGTAGTTTCTAAATCCTCGTGAGCAGAATTAATTAATTTTGCATTAATATCACCGACTGGAACCCTATATAGACATCGGTTTACACCTTCTATTTTAAGACGTAATTCATTATTATCACCTTGATTAAGAGCATATAATTTAACGGTTTGAAGTCCCCTATGAACCTTCTGGTCATGAATGATTTGAGCAATAGTAGTTCCACGATGAGTATCTTTTTCAGCATAAACCCATTTATTATTAGCGTCATACTGCCACTTATCACTCCCAGTCCATTTCTGCAAATCCCCGCCATCAGAAACAGAATAAGACCAAGGCATATTCCAAGTATCTAGATATTTTTGATCAAAACCTGGATCGTAAACTAAATTAGTATAATCCAGTTCGCTTACCGCTATAGTTTTAGTAACGGTATGTGTTGCTCCCTGAAAGTCTCTTACAGTTAAATTAACAAGGTAATCACCAACAGAAGGAAAATGATAAATAGCGTAACGACCATATTCATCAGCAATTCCATCATTATTAAAATCCCAGGTAAATGAAGCAACTGTGTTATCTCCAGCTGTGTAAGGATTATTTACAGTATCACTCCAATCTAAAATATAATCAGGGTCGACAGAAGAGCTAGCATCAAACTGCACAGATCTTCCACCAAGTCCTCTACTAGTAAAGCTTGCTACAGGTGCAATATTATCACTTGGAATTTCAAAAACTACCGTATCGTCTATTTCAGTATAGGTCGGGAAAGGAGCCTTTCTTAAGCCTGGTGAAATATAAGGATTACTCGGTTTTCGCCCTTCTCGTCCAGGAGCAGGAAGTATATTATTTATATTATTTTTAAAAGTTCCACCAATAAGTTTACTCGCTCCGATTGGATTTTCTGAATCATATCCCTGGTGACCTGTCTGAGGCAAAGTTGCACCAACTCTGAAATTTTCAACACGGTTGTTTTCAAGCACTATATGCCTTGCATTTTTATCAGAAAAAATCCCTATACTTCTCGGAGTATCTGGAGCCCTTGCTTTATCAAAAGAACTAATTCCATTACCGGCGATAACTGAGTCTTTTACATGAAGGTGAGCTGCGTAATGAAAAGAATAACCAAACTGTCTTAGTGCCCAGGCTTTAGTTCCCTCAAAAACACTATTAATTAAATGCTTAACGTTAGGTCTTCCTGTCGCATAACCATTATCATCTCTTTGTACACCTCTAATTTCCATCATGCCTTCAGAGTTATAAACAATATTATTTTTGAAATTAATTACAGGAATTGTAACTGCTCTTATTTCAGTATCATTAGCAAAGATTGAATGAAGCTCAGGGTTAATTTTATTGATATCTATGACTGGTCCTTGATCTAGATCGTTTTGACCGTACATAATAATCGCTGCATCATCAGTACTCACTGCGATATTTTCTTCAAATGCTCTAGCACTATATGAAGTATCAATCCAGTAGCCGCTTCCACTTGAACCAAAATCATTCAATTTCCCACGAGGACCACTTGGATGAATTAAATTAGCATTTTTCACATCATTAGAACCACGCATTTTAATTGCAATATTTCTTCGGTGTATAGCCTGTTCTGTTCCATCTTCAGTAACAAAACCAGCACCGACAGCATCAAAGACTATTGAATCTTCAATAACAGAAGCACTGTGGTGAGTAGTTATCCCCCAGCCCATAGACATACAAACTGCTGCACCTTTAACATGTACTGTATTATTCACATCAGAGTCGTGATCAAAAATCCTATGAAAATGAATTGAGTATCTACCTCTAGGATTCTTTCCAGTTCCAGCTATTAATTTTCCATTTGAGTCAAACTTAGGGTCATCGATTAACTTATTTTTATTAGTTCTACCCATAGCTATAAACTGGGCATAGTCAATATTGACGTCATTTGTCATAAACATAGTGTGAGCCCATTCTGTTACCGGAGCTGTTTCTCGCCCTTCAGTCTCAAAAACTATATTTCTGCTTAAGTTCGCTACATAGATATTAAAATCAAAACCATCTGGGGTTTTGTGGTCATAATTCAAAGTCGATTTACTTGGGTTAAGCATATGATGAAAGCTTAAAGAGTTGCCATTAATAGAATCTATCATTAAAAATTCATCTCTATTTAAAGAGTTATCATCATAGTTATCACCATTTTTTTTATTTCCCCATTCAGTACCNGTTAATACTATGACATCTCCAACTCGCCAATCTGCTGGCATTGNAGCTAAATCAATAGTCGATGAACCAGCTAGATGATTACTATTTAGACTAGTATATGAAGTTTTGTAAGCACCATAGATATTAACTTTAGAGTTCATTCCNGCTACTAAACCACGACTTATTTGCCTTGGATCCCAAGAAGTATCAATCTCTGACTTATTAGGGTCAACAGCTGCAAAAACTATATTAGCCTTGATGTTTTCTGGGATTGGTTTTGAGGCTGAACCTATTTCAAAGATAGCTCCATGGTTCACTGCGATATAGTCTACGATTAACTTAGTATCCTTGCTATCAGAAAAACTTAGCTTACCATCAACTCTTATAGTCTTGATTCGATCTGATGATGATAAATCATATTCTAATTCTAAAGAGGGTGGAACAAAAACATTTGCCCCAGAAGATGGAATCAATCCATTTTCCCAAGTATTTGAATCTGACCATAGACCTGAATTTATAACTTTATGAGTGATAGCGGACTCCGGAACTATCTCTATAAATGGTCCATGGGCTTTTGCATTTAAAGTTATAAAAAACACTAATACAGATATCAGTATTATATTTCTAAGGTCTTTTGAAAGTAATTTCATAAAATATATTAAGTTAATCAACCAAGATTAAGTTAAGATAATAATAACAAAAGATTAAAATTAAATTTAGCAGACCTTACTTAGATAAGTCAATAACCCTGTTACCCTCAATAGAAGTCAGCTGAATAAAGGCTAAAGTTTTTACTAGGTTCAGGGTTAGTAAAAACTAATCTTTTCTTTCTCTTTCTATAGCTAATATCTCTTACATCAATATCTACAAAAGAACCATCATCATAAACTAAAATCACATCGGTATAAGAAGGAAAGCTTTTCTGGGCAACTAAAACCATTTGATTTTGATCTAAATCATTTTTAATTTTTATTCTTCTAAGTTTAGGAATTCCTGCTCCTCTAGTGTCACTTCCAAATTTCTCAATAATATTCACTTGAAACTCAGCTTCGGGTCTATTCCACGGCTTATAACCACCAGTTGTTGATAATACAAAGTCTTGTTGCTTAGCTTTTACGATTGCATAGTATTTACCGTCGGTAAGTCTTTTGACTGGAATAGAGTTTATCTCAGCAGTGTGATCAATGTCAGAGAAAGCTTCACAAGTAGTTTCAGGCGGATCAAAATAAAGTAAAACTTGCCCTCTATTTACATAAGTTTCTTTGAGTAAGCTTGATGGTGAAGACCTTAGCTCGACCTTACCACCGACACAGGAACGATCAAAACAAGGATCATCTTCATCAATACTACAAGCCGTAAAACGAATAGCTGAAGACTCGCTATGATTAATAGCAAAGAAACTTAGCGTAGCTGTAAGAAATATAGACAAAGCTAGTTTACTCTTGAACACAGTTCAAGAATAACATAAGACTCAAACTAGCTATAAATTTATAGTCGCCTTGGGGTAACTCTAAACAGCTGCAAGCTTTCTCTTATCGATCAAAACTTGATATTCACGTACGAGCTCACCTAAAATATTGTCCCAAGACCTTCTCTGTGCCTCAGCGTGAGCATTTTTACCAAGTTCAGCTCTAAGCTCAGGCTTTTCAATTAAATTAATGAGCCCAGCAATAAAACTAGCTGGATTAGATTCATCTAAATGATCAACTTTCTGATTAGCAAGGAACCCTGAGTGACCATTCTCCACTAAATCTCTAACCCCTGGTGAATCATAACCGACTACAGGTAAAGCTGAAGCCATGGACTCGAGAACTACTTGCCCAAAAGTCTCAGTAACACTAGCAAAAGCAAAAATATCAGCTGCAGCATAAAGAGAAGCAAATTTCTCTCCTGTCTGTAAACCAGTAAAGGCATAGTCTGAAGTATCAGCTAACTGTTCTTCTAAATCTGCACGAGAAGGACCGTCTCCCACTATCATCAGCTGAACTTTATTAGGATACTTTTTCTGTAAAACCTTAAATGAGTCGATCACTTTGTCGATAGACTTCTCTTCTGCTAGGCGACCAGCATACATTAAAGTTATCTTTTCAGTATCCAAACCAAATTCCTTTAAAAGCTCTTTATTACGCTTCTCTGGAGTGTACATAGTGTGATCAACACCTCTACCGAAGACGCCTACATTATCAACCCCTATTTCTTCCAACTGTTTCTGAGAGCTAGGACTAGGAGCTAAAACTCTTTCAGATTTACTATAAATAGTTTTAGTTAAAAGGTTAACTACATTTTCAGCGTAAGGAACCTGGTAACGCGGAGCATAAGCTGCAATATCAGTATGGAAAGTAGCTAAGCTAGGCAAATTCATTTTCTCCATGTAATAGTGCCCAATCGCACCTAAAGTTACTGGTGTTACTAAGTGAATAATATCTGGCTGAAACTTCTCTAAAGCTTCACCTACCACAGTATTAGCGCTAGGGATTAAAGTCATAAGTAAGATCGCAGGGAATTGCATAATATCGTTCCCCACAAACTTAGAGAAAAACTCATCTTCTGGCTTCACTAAGTGAAGCTCTTTATAAAGCCCAAAAGGCACTCCAGGGACACGAACCACTTCAGTGTTAGAATACTCTGCATCACCTTCACCTAAAGTTACCAGTAAAGCCTCATGACCATTTGCCTCTAAAAACTTAATGATCTTTTCTACAGTTCTAACTACTCCATTTACTTGTGGTAAAAACGTTTCTGATAAAATCGCTACTTTCAATTATCTATCCTTTATTCTATCTTTCAACCTTGAAATATTTTTAGTAAGTTCGATCAGCGCCTGAATTTTAGTCGATAAGCCAATCATATTATCAGCAAAGCGTAAAATTCCAGATCTAGCTTTAAGTATCAAATACTTATCAAAAACGGTGAAAACTAAAATCCCAAGCCAAGGTAAAACAATCTTAAGCGTCTCTGATTTTTCTTTAAAAACCAAATCATCTTTAAGCTCAGCACACTTCTTTTCTAAATCATGCATCACACCAGAAATCGTCTTCGACAAGAATGCTAAAGCAAGCATCAAAAGAGATAAAGCAATGCAGACGATTATTAATAGTATTTTTGCGATTATTAGAAGCATACTTTAAGAATTTAGCCTAAGCTCTTAGATTTATTTAAAATGTTCAATAACAAGGCTTTCAAATTTTGCAAAGGCTGAGTTGGCTTTTCGCCAATGATGACTTTGAAAAATTTGAGTAACGCAGTTAGTGAGCATTTTAAAAAATCTAATCTTCTTTAAGATTAACATAGTCTACCGGAACTTCAGTAGGTGTCGAACGTCCGAATACCATTACGTTAACTTTAATAGTCATCTTCTCTTCATTAATCTCAGTAACTTCACCTTCAAGACCTTCAAATGGACCTGCAAGGATTCCAACGAAATCACCGATATTGAAGTCGATTTCTTTCTTCGTAGCGATTCTAGAATCACCAAGAATAGTATTCTTACGTAAGATTTTTCTAACTTCAGCTTCACTAATAGTAGGAGGGTCTTTTCTATCTCCACCGACGAAACCTAAAACACCAGGTGCTTCTCTTACTGTCTTCCAAGTATCATCATCAAGAACCATATCTACAAGTACATAACCTGGATATTCTTTTTCTTGTTTTTCAACTCTTTTTCCACTTTTAACTTTTACGACAGGTCTTTCTGGAACTGCAACAGAGAAGATTCTGTCCCAAACTTCCATAGTTTCGATACGTTTTTCAATGTATCCTTTAACCTTTTTCTCGTGTCCACTTGCAGTCTGTACTACGTACCAACCTCTCTTGCCACTTTTCTTTCCAGTAGTCATTATTTAGCTATAGCTCCTTTAAATAAAGAAAATAAATTATCGAAACCGATATCAAAAGCATATACCATCACTGAGATAATCGCTACGATGATGATTACATTAATAAATTCATTCGTTACCTGCTCTCTAGTCGGCCAAGTAATCTTATTAAACTCATATCCGACACCTTTAACGTACTCAGGTAAAGGTTCTTTAACCGCTATACCAATCTCTGGAGCATCTTCTTCAGCAAGCCAAGAGAGTATAGGATTCTCTTTATCTTCAGTGTTTTTCTTAGTATCTTCGACTTTTTGCATACAAAATCCAACCCCACTTAAGGAGCTTCGACTTATCTTAGCAAAATATACCCAAATAAGTAAATGGTGATTTAGTAGGTTGATTGGGGGAGGGGAAACTTCGCAAAAGCGAAGATTTGATTCTTGCGACCATGAATATGAAAACATTATTTCATATGAGAAAAAAATTTCCAGCAAATTTCACCGACTTAGTAATGTTAGGATTTTCAGGCTGGTTATTAAAAGATTTTGGAATATTAATAAATGAATTTTATACAGAAGCCTATACGCTAGATTCTACTTTGGAAGTTTTATATGAATCATTTAAAGCAAGTGCAGGAATAATTATATTAATCTTGCGTATAATTTATAATAGAAGGAAAAGCAATGAACGAAATCATACTTAATGGAACAGCAGCATTTGTATTTGCAGGGATCATTTACTGTGGTTTTTTTAGTGGGGAGCATGTTTCAATGCGAGTTTATATTTTTAATTATTTCAAACTCATGCTTTTCCCTATCCCTTTCAAGTTCTTTAATCTCTCTTTCAATTACATATATCTTAGAGGATTCTTTTAGGTAGGTTTTTAAATAATCATAAACAGATGGAAGTAGTGGCAAGGAAAAGACAAGCAAAACAACCAAAGACAATTGGTTGTGATTTATTAAATCTAAAGCAAGCTCTTTGAGCATTACTAAATTGCCTCCTTATGCAAATATAAGCAAAATTAATTGCATTACCTGGTCGTGTCATTGTTTGTATTTCCTTTTGAGCTTCCTAATTACTATTATTATAACTTAATTAAAATCGTCATTGAAAAATTTATTTAAAAGTCTTAGTCTTCAAATCAAACTCTTTCCCAGTCTTAAAAATCTCATCATAGAAAAACTTAGTAACGGGACTTTCTAGTTTTGTTGGATGCACTCCGATAACTTCTAGCTCACAAGGTACTTTCTCTAAACCCACCAAAGAATCAAGGTAAAAACCGTTAGCACCTTTTGGGCTATCTTCTGGCAAAGCATCTGAAATGATCAGAAGGTCTATGTCACTCCATTCATGCGCCTCGCCTTTAGCATATGACCCGAAAAGCAAAGCTTTATCAACCTTAATCTCAGTCTCTAAAGCAGATAAATAATCATCTAAGGTATCTTTTAATTCTTCATCAGTAAGTCTTTTAGCCACTTAAAAGTTACCTCCACATCTTTTAATATACCCTTACAGTAATTCAAATTATATTTTTCTTCACACTCATCAATATCTTCAGGATAGCGAGTATCAATAAATGATTTATCTAATTTAACGAAAATCTCTTCTCTATGTTTTTCTAGTTTTATCTTGCAGCAGTCTACAGCTAAACGCTTTAAATTATGAATTTTTGGAGGTTCAGCTCCAAGACTCGTAACTATCGCCTTTAATATTTTTTCTAAAGCTGCATGAAGATGGAATATGACTGACATATTTTCCTCAGCTTTTAGAAGAACTTTCGCTGCTTTTAAATCTTTTTCGGCAATTTTAAGCCAATTTTCCGTGGCTTTATCCATAAATTAAATTATGCCACATCAAAACTACAGAACATAATACTTCCCAACATCCTCATAAGCGATAGTCACATTCTCCCCAAGCATTTCCATAATACTTCTCTCGATATTATTAGCCATCTGATTCATCGAAATATCCGTAGGTCGATTCTCAAATGGGTCTTCTTTTAACATCGCCGTTTTTTCGATAAGAAGGAAAATGATTGAAAGAGTCGAACTTAGAAGAGTTTCTTCTAGAATTGAAAAATTTAGTAAGGCTAAAGGCAAGATAGCAGCAAAAATATAAATATAAGCATGCAAGCAGACGCTGTAAGGCTGAGGAAAAGGCGTATTTTTAATACGCTCACATTTACCTAAATCAGCAGTTAAATTAACCAGTGAAGATTCTATAGTCTGTAATTGAAAATCTGTGATTACTGACTTTTCATAGAGAATATTTGCTTGGCGACCAATGAAAAGTAAAATCGCATTAGCTCGATTTTTAAAAGCTTTTAAGTATTCATAATCTTCACCAGAAAAATACTTAGCTAAAAGCTGCTCCGTATCTAAGCCTCTGAGTTGTCTTGCGAGCACCTGACAGAAAGTTGCTTGTGCCTGAACTGATTTAAGAACGATCTGTGATTTTTCATCTAAATTCATTTGAGAGAGTTTAGGTTTGCTTGGTTTATGTAACTCAAAACCAGTAAAATTAATAAACTGCCTTGCAATGCTACGAGAGTCATTAACGACTGCTCCCCAAATCTTTCTTGCTTCCCACCATCTTTCATAGGACTGATTCGTTCTAAAAGCTAAGAGTAGTGATATCGCAGTACCTAAAACAGTGGGAATCACGTATGGTACAGCGATTTCTTCAGCAAATTGGAATTTATGTAAATAACCAATAGCTACTGAAATGCAGATGACCACAAGCATTTCATATTTTATATTTCTCAAATAAAAGAATGGCGGAACATTTCTTTTTAATAGCATTATAGAAATTTTACACTAAATAATATTAATCAGATTAATTAACACTTTAATTAATTTCACGAAACAACCCACAACGGACTCAAGATAACACGTGGTATTATATTAAAGCCATGGCTAATTTTTCTAAAATTTATCAAAGTATTAAAGCCACATCATGTATCCTACCAATTCTCTATTTAAGTTCATTAAGTAATATCTCTGAGGTTCCTAAAATAACTGAGCCTTCCCGTAACTGCCTAAATAAAATCCACTCTGTGGAAAAAGTCAGCGAGGAAATAACAAAAGATAATAAAAAGCCCGAGGATAAAAATAATCCTTCAAATGATCCTTTACTTATGATATTAATCATGAGCGCTACAGGACTATTTGGGGTAAAAGGAATACAAGCTGCGAGAAAAACAATAGAAGCATTCAAGAAAGGTGTCATAGAAGGATATACAGAAGCTAATGTAGATCCTCATGAAGTTTTAATAGAAGCAAATAAAATTAATTGTCTTAACTTAAATAAATATATTGAGTCACCCTTGAAAGAAGAATATATGGCTAAACTTTTAAACAAGCTTGGTCTACCGGAATGCACCGAAGTATATTCATCCAATGTTCCTTTAAATGAATGGAAAGACTGTAATTATATTTTGATCCTTGAAAAACATAGTAGAAAAGATGAGATCGAGAACTTGATAGAAAATAATTTCTGGACTGAGATATGTGTACGTTTTGTGGAGTCCGAAAAATCAATGGAAAAACCTGTGCAGCCTAGAATTCGCAATAGGGATATTGATACATATGGCTGGGATCATGACAATGTAGAAAAAATGAAGAATAGAGTACTATTTGAGACCATAGTACATCTATCTATTTTGGACCCTCTATCTAAAAGTATTGATAAGCTTCCTCTAAGTAATAATTTAAAAGAGTTTTCAAAGCAATTAATTAAGAAATGCAGAGATGATAATTTTTACATAAAAAAAAGAAATGATAGCCTTATTAAAACAATTAATGAATCAAAAGTAAAAGAACCATTTAGAAAAAAGATTTTTACACTTGGAGCTGATCATGTTTATCAAGATTCACGTATTGAACAAGCTCTTAAAAATTTAAATCAAAAATATATTATTCTTGATTTAACAAGAGCTAAAACTGATATTAGGTTTTAGAGAAGTACCCTCTAGAGCAATTTAGATATTTAACTTTGAATAAAGATGGCGCGCCCTAGAGGACTCGAACCCCTGACATTTGGTTTTGGAGACCAACGTTCTACCAACTGAACTAAAGGCGCCTAACAAGCTTGTGTTAAAACTTCTACCAGAGGCTCTAGAGAGCTAATGAAGTAAAAGCCTCAACTACTTTGCAGCCGCAGGATTCTCAGCTGCATTAGCTACTATAGCATGAGTCTTCATAGACATTCCATACAATTCAATAAAGCCTACAGCTGACATATGATTAAATTCATCATCTTTATCATAAGTAGCTAAGCCTTTATCGTAAAGGGAATATGGAGATTTTCTGCTAGCAATAGTACTTGAACCTTTATAAAGTTTTAATTCTATATCACCAGTGACATGCTCTTGAGACTGATCCATAAAAGCATCAATAGCCACTCTTAATGGTTCAAACCAGTAACCCTGATAAACCAACTCTGAATATTTTTCATCTAAAAGATTCTTAAATGACTTGTGGTTTTTAGTCATTACTAAGTATTCAAGCTCTTTATGTGCTTGACCTAGTACTACAGCAGCTGGAGCTTCATAAATCTCTCTAGATTTAATACCTACTACTCTATCTTCGATTTTATCGATTCTACCTACACCGTGCTTTCCAGCAATTTTATTTAATTCTTCAACAAGCTCAATAGCTCCATAGTTTTTACCATTTAACTTAACTGGAATACCTTTCTCGAAGCTAATTTTCACATACTCTGGTTCATCAGGAGCTGCCTGTGGAGACATAGTCATACCATAAGCATCCTCTGGTGGCTCAACTGTCGCATCTTCAAGAATTCCACATTCAGCTGATCTTCCCCAAAGATTCAAGTCAATAGAGTAAGGCTTTTTCTTAGATATAGGGATAGGGATATCATTTTTTTCAGCGTAATCAATACAATCTTCTCTAGACATACCCCATTCTCTAGCTGGAGCAATAATCTTAAGCTCAGGGTCTAAAGCCATAATAGAAAGATCAAATCTAACCTGATCATTTCCTTTACCTGTACAACCATGAGCGATAGCATCCGCTTTATATTCATGTGCAATATCTACTAAAATTTTAGCGATTAAAGGTCTTGCTAAAGCTGTAGCTAAAGGATAGTTTTCCTGATAATTAGCGTTAGCTTTAAGTGCCTTAAAACAATATTCTTCAATAAATTCTTTCTGAACATTAATAACTTTACTCTCAGAAGCACCAATTTTAAGAGCCTTAGACTGAACTTCTTCTAGCTCCTGACCTTGACCTAAATCAATAGCAACACATATTACTTCATTACACTTATGCTCAATAAGCCACTTAACAGCTACAGAGGTATCTAAGCCACCACTATATGCAAGAACTACTTTATTTGCTACTTTTTCAGCCATAAGATGTAATTTTAGCTTATTTATATGGAATATATTAAAAAGAGATACTAAAATGCAGTGATTTTACGCTATTTTATATTGCAAGTTTAAATCAATGCGACAATGATAATTATCAAATAAATCATTGAAAAGCATGAATAAAAGCAGAATACTTAATTTAATAGATTTAGTAAGGTTTAAAAAAGACTTCATTTGGGGGAAGGATTACTTCGCGAAGATAGAAGATGGCAAAGTTGCCTCTTCAATACTTTTTTCGCGATATCTAGAGTCTAAGAAAGTATTAGAAATTCATGAATTTGATCATCAGGAAATAGAGTTATTAAAAGATTTTTTAAATTATTCGACCAAAAAAAAGTACCAATACGTAATCTCGAAACTGTGTGAACGTAAGCAACTTGGTGAAATTGAAATGCTTCGAGCAAATGGTTTTCTTAGATTAACTAGAGAGTACACCTTTAACTATACAGATTTTAAAACCATTAGCTTAGACACTATTCCTGTAATCTGTGACCTAGCTAATAAGAAAAAAGTCAAAGATTTAGTCCACTTATGTAAAAACGCTCAGCCACTTGAATTTAGAGACTATCTATTCCATAGCCCTAAGTTTTTTAAAGAAAGACTAGATGATACCTACATATTTTATGCTCCGAGTAACATGGAACATCCATTAGGTTGTGCTTATAAGCTAGATCCAGAAAAAGATCTCTTTGAATTTGTGATTCCACCAAATCAGTCTGAAAACTTTTTAAGCTTTTTAGTAGTATTTGTGGATAAATTTATTCACTTTGAAAAAAATGAAAGCTTTAGCTTTGTCATTAATGAAAATATAGATGAAAGTGTTATTCAACAACTCGAAGGTAAATTTGAATTAAAGTCATCTAAACAAGTTTTAATTCACAAAACTCTCGCTAAGGATAAAGTAAAAGTCTTAGAAAAGCTTAGTAATAAAATTCAAATCCCCGTGACCAATGGGCAAGTCACTAATCGTTCTAAATCCATACATGGAAGAGAATTTAGAGATTAATTCATTTGGCATATCAGCTTCGCTTCCAGCTCCAACCCAAAACTCTTTAATACCTTTAAAAACTCCCGCATAATGCATTTGCCAAAGCATTCTTTCTATCTTATAGACTGGTTCATTACATTCTTCTATAAATAAAACTGAATCTTTGAAACTAGGAAGATAATCAGTACCGATTAAACTACAAATGATCGATAAATTACCACCCAAAATAGGTATAGAATGATCTTCTAAAACACATGATTTTCTTATAGAAAGGGTGCTAGCAAGCTCTATAGCAAAATCTGAGCGCTCTAAATTAAAGTCGCTATTTTCAATTTTATCTTTCAAACCTCTAAGATTAGTTTCAAAAGATTTTCCTGTAATTAAATAATCTACCTTGGGTTTTTCTTCACGATTTTTCTGCCAGTTTGCAAATTCAAAAAGCATAGGCGAGTGGTAAAAAGGAATAGGCTTTAAAGAGTTTTTTTGAGCATAAGCGTTTAAAGCTAAGCTTATAGTGGTTAAATCACTATATCCTAAAACTGGCTTTATCTTTGCTGAATATAGCTTCTCATAATCTAATAAATCTAAAATTTCAATCGCAGATGAACCACCTCTACTAGCTAAAAGTAAATCATTATCTTCAGATACATACTCTTCCATGAATTGTGCAGCTCGCTCCTCAGGAGCTTTAATTTCTAAATCAAATAAAGATCTCTGGTAATTAACTTCATGCTCTAATGAAGCTAAGTAATTAATCGCCTCTTTAGCTAGAGGTACTTGTTCCTCTGTAAGTGGAGATGAAGGCGAAATAATACTGATTTTCATATTTAACTTCTTAACTCTAGTCTACTCTTATATCTACTATTAAACCACTTAAGATATTGTTCTTAACCTACTAGGGCATAATCGCTAGATATATGTACACAAAGTTGAAAAATCAAGTATTTTATTACAATAATCAAACTCTAAAAACAAGATTTCTTGAGAACGATTCTCAAAAACGCAGAGCCAGACTTAATCTTGATAAAATCCTAAACATTAGGGAATATTTATAGTAAGAACGATATACTTATTATTTGGAGTCAAAGCTAAAACGATATGAAAATTTCAGCAAATGAAGAATACGGACTAAGAATTATACTATGCATCGCGGGCTTTCAGTCAGAAAATCCTTCGGATTTAGTTAGCCTTAATCAAATCGCAGATGCAGAAGGCATCAGTCCAGAATATACAGCATCGATTATTACCTTACTTAAAAGCTCAAAATTAGTAGAGAGCGTAAGAGGTAAAAACGGTGGTTATAAATTAGGTAGACCTGCTGAAGAAATTACTTTATACCAAATCATCAACGCTTTAAGTGATAAACCATTTGCTTCAGGTTTTTGTGACTCTCACACTGGAGTTATGGAAAGGTGTATGCACTCAGAGAACTGTTCGATTAGACCTGTTTGGACTTATATCACGAACTTACTTGACCAATTTTTTAGCAAAATTACTCTTTCAGAACTCATGAAAAAAGAGCTAGATGTAAAAGATTTAGTTACTGAAAATATGATCGAAGTAGTGGAAACGATTAAATAAAAGGGCGAAAATGCAAAACTTACCTCAAACTGAAGAAAAAACTAGCACTGACATGTTCGCCAGTCTAAGTTCACAAGAATATAAATATGGTTTCAGTACAGATATTGAAACAGATAGCTTTCCGAAAGGACTCTCTGAAGAGGTTATCAGAAAAATCTCGGCGATTAAAGAAGAGCCTGAGTTTATGCTTGAATTTAGATTAAAGTCTTATGAAGCTTTCAAGAACATGGTTGACCCAGATTGGGCTAAATTGAATATCCCAGCTATTGATTACCAAGACATTATTTATTACTCAGCTCCTAAAGCTAAACCTACAAAAGAAAGCTTAGATGAAGTAGATCCAGAAATTTTAAAAACCTATGAGAAATTAGGTATACCGATTGAAGAACAGAAGCGCTTGGAAGGTATAGCTGTAGATGCAATCTTTGATAGTGTTTCAGTTGCTAATACTCATAAAAAAGCTTTAGCAGAAATTGGAATTATATTCTGCTCTATTTCAGAAGCGATTAAAGAGCATCCAGAGCTAGTTAAGAAATACATAGGCTCTGTAGTTCCTCACACTGATAACTTTTTCTCTGCTTTAAATGGCGCTGTGTTTAGTGATGGTACTTTTGTGTACATCCCACCTAACACTAAGTGTCCACTAGAGCTATCTACTAACTTTAGAATCAATACTAAAGGTTCAGGTCAATTCGAGAGAACACTTATAGTTTGTGATGATGAGAGTTATGTTTCTTACCTAGAAGGCTGTACAGCTCCAGCTTTTGACGAGAATCAATTACATGCAGCAGTTGTTGAGTTAGTAGCTAAAGAAAAATCTGAAATTAAATACTCAACAGTTCAGAACTGGTACGCAGGTGATGAAAATGGTATCGGTGGTATCTACAACTTCGTTACTAAAAGAGCAAAGTGCGAAGGTAAAGATTCTAAAGTTTCTTGGACTCAAGTAGAGACAGGCTCTGCGATTACTTGGAAATATCCTAGCTGTATTCTTCAAGGTGATAATAGTATTGGGGAATTTTATTCTGTAGCTTTAACTAACAACATGCAACAAGCTGATACTGGAACTAAGATGATTCATATCGGTAAAAACACGAAGTCAACTATCATCAGCAAAGGTATTTCAGCCGGCAAATCTTCTAATAGCTATAGAGGTTTAGTAAAAGTAACTCCTAATGCTAAAGGAGCTAGGAATTATACTCAGTGCGATTCGATGCTAATAGGTTCAACTAACGCTGCAAACACTTTCCCTTACATAGAAGTGGATGGTAAATCAGCTAAAGTGGAGCACGAAGCTTCAACTTCAAAAATATCTGAGGAACAACTTTTCTATCTTCAGCAAAGAGGAATTAATGTGGAAGACGCTATTGGACTTATCATAAGTGGCTTCTGTAAAGATGTCTTCAAAGAACTTCCAGGTGAGTTTGCTGCTGAAGCAAATCAACTAATGTCTCTTCAATTAGAGAACAGTGTCGGATAAAAGGATTTAATATGAGTGAACAAATAATTGACATAAAAGAATTAAAAGCAGATATCGTAGATGGCGACCAGATTTTAAAAGGTCTAAACCTTAAAATCAATGCTGGTGAAATTCACGCAATCATGGGACCTAATGGTTCTGGTAAAAGTACTTTATCTAAAATACTTTCAGGGCACCCAGCTTATGAAATTACAGATGGGGCGATCGATTTCCAGGGAAAAGATTTAGTGGACATGGAAGCTGATGAAAGAGCTAACTCTGGTTTATTTATGGCTTTCCAGTACCCACTTGAAATCGCTGGTGTAAACAATCTTGAGTTTTTAAGAATGGCTTACAACTCTAAACAAAAATACTTAGGATTAGAAGAAGCTGATCCGCTTGATTTTGATGATTTAATCGAAGAGAAATTATCGCTTCTAAACATGAAAAGTGATTTCCTTGATAGAAATTTAAATGAAGGTTTCTCTGGTGGTGAAAAGAAAAAGAATGAGATTCTTCAGATGTTAGTTTTAAATCCTAAGCTAGTAGTTCTTGATGAGATTGACTCTGGGCTTGATGTTGATGCACTTAGAGCAGTAGCTGCTGGAATCAACGCTTATAAATCTGAGGGTAATGCTGTGTTAATGATTACTCACTACCAAAGACTTTTAGACTACGTTAAGCCTGATTTCGTTCACATTTTAAGTGGCGGAAAAATTGTTAAATCAGGTGATTCATCTCTAGCATTAGAGGTAGAGAAAGAAGGTTACGACTTACTTGCAGCATAAGGAATAGAGAATGCAGTTAGAAGAAAAAAAGAAAAAAGAAATAGAATTTTTAGAAAAAGTTTTCAGAGCAGGCTCCAGCACAGTTTCAAGCATTAGCCCTATTGCTGACAAACAGAAAAAAGCGGTTGAGCGTATTTCTGAATTAGGCTTTCCTAATAGAAAAATCGAAGATTGGAAGTATTATGATTTCAGTCCGATACTTGATAACTTTCTAAGTTTAGATACTTGTAAAATTACTCAAATCGAGAAAGAAAGCTTGAAAGATTTTCTTTTTCCTGAGTGTGAGAAGAATTTATTAGTAACAGTTAATGGTCACTTCTCAGAGAAGCTTTCAAACTTTTCTTTTAGTAAAGAAGATATTTCAATACTTAACTTTAACGACGCTGAACAGTTAAAAAATTACCAAGGAGTTAATGAGTTAGTTGAAAAATACTTTGCTGAAGGTATTGAAGATGAATCAAACTTCTTCAAAGCTTGTAATACAGCTCTAATGTCAAACGCTTTCTTACTTAAAGTTAAAGAAGGTGTTCAACTAGAAGAAACACTTCAGATTCTACACATTTCCAATGAGCACTGTTTCAACCAAACTAGATCATTAATTCACTTAGGTAAAAACTCTAAAATCAACTTAATCGTTACTTACGTAGGTTTAGCTGAGATTCCTTTTGTGAACAACGCTGTTATTGAAACTGTTCTAGAAGAAGGTTCAGAGTTAGTCCTAGATAAAATTCAAGATGATACTCAGAAAGGTATTTTGCTTTATGATCTTAAAGCTAAGCTTTTAAAGAACTCGCGCTTTGAATACAGCTCATTAAACCTGAAAGCAAACTCTTCTAGAGACAAGATCTCTGTAGACATAGATGAAGAAGGCGCGCATGCTGACATCAATGGTTTATATATTCTAAACGGTGAAAGAAAAGCACACAATGTTATCACTGTTAACCATAATGTCGAAAACTCTACAAGCTCACAACTTTTCAAAGGAATCCTTTCAGATAGGGCAAGAGCTGAATTCAATGGTGCGATAAATGTTGCCCGTGATGCTAATGGTACTGACGCGGAGCAAATGAACCGTCATTTAGTTTTATCTGATGAAGCTCATGTCGATAGTAGACCTCAGTTAAACATACTTGCAGATGACGTTAAATGCGCTCATGGTTCTACCATCGGTGATTTAGAGGAAGATGAAATTTTCTATTTACTTAGTAGAGGAATCAAAAAAGACGATGCTTTAGCGATGCTAACTTTAAGCTTCTGCGATGAAGTAATTCAGAAAGTTAAAGTTGAAAGTGCTCGTCAACATATCAAGAATATGGCATTAGAAAACTTAGACACACAGATGCATAAAGCAAATATTGTTCATAACTTAAGGTAGAAACTCATGCAGGAAACACAAGTGAAAGAAAATTCAGAAAATCTTGAAATCGAAATCCCAGAGGGACTTGATCTTGTGCAAATCCGCAAAGACTTCCCTATATTAGATTCAGAGATAGAAGGAAAGAAGTTAATTTACTTAGACAATGGTGCAACTACCCATAAACCAATTCAAACCATAGAGAGGATGAAAGAGTTTATGCTAAAAGAGAATGGTACTGTGAGACGTGGTCTCTATTCACTGAGTGCAAATTCCACCAAACTTTTTGATGAAGCAAGGCATACTGTTAAAGAGTTTATTAATGCAGATAGTGACAATGAAATAATTTTCACTAGAGGAACTACAGAGTCTATTAACTTAGTTGCTCAGAGCTTTTCTGAAGCTTTCATTAATGAAGGTGATGCTATTTTAATTTCAGCAATCGAACATCATGCGAACATAGTCCCATGGCAGATTCAAGCTGAGAAAAGGAAAGCTAAGCTTTTAGTTATTCCAGTTTTAGATAGTGGTGAATTAGATATAGAAGAGTTTCATAAATTAATCAAAACACCTAATTTGAAGATTTTAGCTGTTAACCACGTTGCGAACTCACTTGGCACAGTAAATCCTGTAAAAGAAATGATTCAAGCTGCGCATGCAGAGGGAGTAAAAGTTCTACTAGATGGCGCTCAGTCAGCTCCACATATGAAAGTGGATATCCAAGACTTCGATACTGATTTCTTCACGTTCTCAGGGCACAAAGTTTTCGGACCAACTGGTATCGGTGTTCTTTACGGGAAAGCAGAACTATTAAAAGCTATGCCTCCATACCAGTCTGGTGGTGAGATGATTGAAAAGGTTACTTTCGAGAAAACGACTTATGCTGAGGCTCCTCATAAATTTGAACCTGGAACCCCAGCTATAGCTGAAGCGATAGGTTTAGCTGAATCTATTAGATATATTGAAAAGATTGGCTTAGATAAAATTGAAGCTTACGAACAAGAGCTTTTAAAATACGCCACAGCTAAAATTTCAGAAATACCGAGTATTAAGATTATAGGTGAAGCTAAAAACAAAGCATCTTTAATTTCATTCACTTCTGACATAGCTGAAGCCTTTGATATCGGGACACTAATTAATGAATACGGTGTAGCGATTAGAGTTGGGCACCATTGTGCTCAACCAGTAATGCAGAGATTTAATGTAAGCTCGACTGCAAGAGCATCTTTTGCTTTTTATAACACTAAAGAAGATATAGATGCTTTTATTGAAGCACTGAAAAAAGTTTTAGAAATGCTTGGCTAAAAGGAAAATTTATTATGAACATGTACCAAATCAGAGAAGAAGATATCGAAAAATTACTTAGAGATAAGCTTGAAATAGAAGAGTTAAGTATAACTGACCTTAAAGGTGGTAACCACTGGGAAGTAGTGATTAAATCACCAAATTTCAATGATTTAAATAGAATCAAGCAACATAAACTTATCTATGAAATTTTGAAAGAGCCTCTAGCAGATGAGTCTATTCATGCGCTTGCTATTAAGTCTAGCGGAACAAATTAGGCTTGTTCTGTGAGTCAATTGCTGCGTTACGTGATTGTTTCGAAATGCTCATTTAGCAAAACCAAACTGCGCTTTCTCATCAAACACAAGCCTTGCACTTAGCTCACAGTCCTGCGCCTAACGAAAATAAATAGTTTTATACAAAAGGAGAATTATATTATGCAAATCGGAAATCAAGTAGAAGGTCAATTACCAGAAGAATTAAAAAAGAAAATCGATGAAATCGTATCTAAAGATAAAATAGTACTTTTCATGAAAGGTGATAGGTTCATGCCACAGTGTGGTTTTTCAGATGCAGTTGTTAAAGCATTGAATTTCCATTCAGCTGAGTATGTTACATATGATGTACTGACTAACCCAGATTTAAGAATGGGAATGAAAATCTATTCTGAATGGGCGACTTTCCCACAGCTTTATGTAAACAAAGACTTTGTTGGTGGCTGCGATATCATTATGGAAATGCACGAGCAAGGTGAGCTTGCTGAAGCTTTAGCAAAGTAGTTTATTTATATAAATAATCGACCTCTATGGCAGTAAACTCAAAGCAAATTGTGCCTGAGCATTAGCCTGACTAAACATAGCCCCAGCAGTCTGCCGACGTAGCTGTTCACGAGTAAAGGCAGTGCTTTCCTCTGCAAAGTCTGTGTCAGAAAAATGCGACTGAGATTCATTTAAAGAAATTTCTTTTGCTTCTAGGAAATTAAAACGTTCTTGCAATGCTACGATTTCAGAATCCAATTGCGAGCTTATTCTTGTTACATTTGAAATCATAGTATCTATGTGGTCTAATGTATCTGTGTTTGGATTGCCAGTTCCAAGAAAGTCATCCCCAGGAACAGTGGAAGGCGATCTATTTAGAATATTCACGTCAGGTTCTACATTTGCTCCTGGGATCTTTAAGGCAATTAAAGTATTTTCGAGTGCAAGACCCAAATTTATACCATCAGCCCCAGCACCAAAAACATTTCCAGCTCCTGGGCTTAAAGATATACTATTGGCTACACTATCAACAAATCCCAAGACACCACCGGGAATCCTAGTATCACCATCATTTGTCCCAACCTGATATCTTGCATAAAACCAGTCTCGAAAGCCATCATTAGCAACAATTCTCTCCATACTCGTACCCGTAAACTCATTATCTGCAACTATAACTTTAGTCTGATCAGCAATCGCAAATTGTGAACGAACCAGTCCATTAATCTCTCTTTGCAAAGCATCTTTTTCATCAACTGAATTAGTGCCATTTATCCCCTGAACAAATAGTTCACGTATTCTTTGTAAATTATCTAATGTCTGTACTGAAGCACCATAAGCAGTCTCCATATGCCCTACCCCGTCTAGAATATTCTGTTTAGCCTTAGAAATACCTCTTAGTTGGGTGTCTGTCTTAGTAGCTATGGTCATTGAGGCAACATCATCTCCTACTTTATTGATTCTTGAGCCAGATGATAATTTACGTGTATGATTAGCGAGATTCTCACTAGTTTTATTCAGTGAGCGAGCTGTAGTTCTATTTAATGTATTAGTATTAAATACTATCGCTGACAATGCTTGTAATCCTTTATTACTAGTTCAATTACCTTAATAAATATATCGGTTCCTAGTCTATAAACTTTAGTTATTTTGGATTAGAAGCACTTTATTTTCAAAGAATAAAAGATCGCATCCAGATATATAGTTGAGAAATTGAAATCATGATACAAGAAATTATAATCCCAATGGAAGAAATGAATATCTTTAACAAGGAATTTGTAATTGTGAGCCAGAAATAAGTATAATGAATGGAGAAATAGAGAAAGTAAACCAAGAAATTCGTTTCTAGATAGAGGAAATACCAGAGTAACAGATAAAATAATCAAGTTAACTTAAGAAATCGATGAATTAGATTGATTTTTATTTAGTGAAGATTAATAAATCAATAGGTAAACTTAAACTATCTATGATCTTTAAGGCAGTAAACTCAAAGCAAACTGTGCCTGAGCATTAGCTTGACTGTACATTGCTCCAGGTATTACTAATTGAGACAGTTCATTACCTGAAATTCCAGAACCAGAATTTATTCCACCCCAACCTGGAAAAGGTGTATTATTCCAAGGGGAAACATTAACACCAGTGTCTGCATTTGCAGTAGTAAAGTCTATATTTATAGAATTATCATCATTAGTACCAGTTTGATATGTAATTCCAACAGAAGGTGAAAAAGGTATTCCCCCTTGTGCACCAAAAAAACCATCCATGATATTACCATCATTAGCATCCTCACCAACAATCACTTTAGTGTTGGTTGAAACTTCATTAATGCTATTAACAATTTCATTTATTTCACGCTGCAAAGCATTTTTTCGTCTACGGAATTTGTACCGTTTAAGCCTTGGACAAAAAGTTCACGAATTCTTTGCATACTATCACTTACATTTTGCAAACCACTCTTAGCGACTTCCATATGCCCCATAGCATCAAGAACATTTTGCTGTGCTTTACCAATACCACGTAACTTAGTTTCTAACTTTACTGCAATGCTCATAGAAGCTACATCATCACCAGCTTTGCTGATCCTAGATCATGTTGCAAGTTTTTGAGTGTGATTAGTCAGCCTTTCCCCACTCTGATTTAAAGAGCGAGCGGCAACTTTACTTAAAGTATTCGTGTTAAATACTATTGATGACAATTCATCTACACCTTCTATACTAGTTTTTTCTATCCATATATAACTATCGGACACTAGGTTGGAAACTTTAGATTTTCACTTATAAATTTAAGGCAGTAAACTCAAAGCAAACTGAGCCTGGGCATTTGCCTGAGTATACATCGCTCCAGCAGTTTGTTGCCTTATCTGTTCACGAGTAAAAGCAGTACTTTCCTCTGCAAAGTCAGTATCAGAAAAGTGAGATTGGGATTCATTTAAAGATATTTCTTTAGACTCTAGATATTCATATCTAGATTTAAGAGCTACCATTTCTGAGTCTATAATTGAACTTATTCGAGTGACATTTGAGATCATAGTATCTAGATGCTCAAGAGTATCTGTATTTTCCTGTGTAGGATTAGTTCCAAACTCTCCATCATCTTGCCGCGGGGCATTATCTGGTATTTGAAATAAAGCAAGAGTGTCTGGTTCTACACTCGCACCAGGAATTTTCAAAGCTATTAATGAATTCTCCACCGCTAACCCCAAATTAATTCCAGAGCCTTGAGTACCAACTCCAAACCCAGAACCAGGGTCAAGAGATAAACTATTGTCATTTGCTCCAGCAAAACCTCCAAGTATACCTGCTAAATAAGTATCTTCATCATTTGCTCCAGCTTGATATGAACCATAAAAAAGATCAAACCCAGATCCATCATGTCCTACGATCCTTTCAACATTAAAGCCAGCAATATCTCCAGCACTTACTTTAGTCTGATCTGAGAGAGCTAGCTGAGAACTGACTAATCCATTTATCTCCCTTTGTAAAGCATCTTTTTCATCAACTGAGTTGGTTCCATTTATACCTTGAACAAAAAGCTCACGGATTCTTTGTAAGTTATCTAATGTCTGTATTGATGCTCCATGCGCAGTTTCCCATTGACTCATACCTTCAATTAGATTTTGCTTAGCTTTAGAAATACCTCTTAACTGAGTATCTAATTTGGCTGCAATACTCATAGAGGCAACATCATCGCCAGCTTTACTGATCCTAGAACCTGTGGAAAGCTTACGTGTATGGTTAGTAAGACGCTCACTACTCTGATTCAAAGAACGAGCGGCAACTTTACTTAAAGTATTCGTATTAAATACTATTGAAGACAATTCATCTACACCTTCTATACTAGTTTTTTCTATCCATATATAACTATCGGACACTAGGTTTAAAGCTTTAGACTTTTCACTTATAAATTTATGGGAGTAAATTCAAAGCAAACGATGCTTGAGCATTAGCTTGGCTGTACATAGCTCCAGCCGTTTGCTGCCTTATCTGTTCACGAACAAACCCAGAACTAGCTTCTGCCATATCAGCATCTTCAAAGTGAGAGCGAGATTCTGAAAAAGCTACTTTTTCTTCCTCAAGTTGATCAAACTTTGCTTGAAAAAAACTATACTTAGCTCCAATAGTAGATTGCATACGACTTACATTAGAGATCATAGTATCTAAATGAGCAAGAGTATCAGTATCAGTTAAATTCCCCCCAGGCGCTGCCAAGGTAGCACCAGGGATTGAAATATTTGCAAGGTTATTTTCAGCAAGAGTAATTCCTTCTGAAATTCCTCCTGTTTGATCAACAGTATCGATAGAAATATCTATACCTTCTGGATTAGGAGTTACAGCGTCGATTGTATCGTACCTAATAGTAGTTGAGTCAGAATCATCACTTCCAACTTGATAACTTACTCCAGGGTCATCAGGTGGAATACGAAAAGCATAGTCACCTGCAAGAATTCTATCTTCACTAACTCCAGAACCAATTTGTTCTGCTACTCGTGTATATTCTGCGATATTTTGCACTGCCAAGATTCGTTCATTTATTTCCCTTTGCAAAGCATTCTTTTCATCAATAGAGTTCGTACCATTTACTCCTTGAACAAATAATTCTCTAATTCTTTGAAGATTATCTACAGTACTGTCTAGACCACCTTTAACAACATCTAATTTCCCCATAGCGTCTAAAACATTTCCTTGGGCTTTACCAATCCCCTTAATATTAGCTTCAAGCTTAGCTGAAATACTCAGTGAGGCAACATCATCTCCAGCTTTATTAATCCTAGAACCACTTGATAACTTTCTAGTATAATTAGATAAATGTTCATTACTCTTATTAAGTGATCTAGTAGTCACTTTACTTAACATATTAGTATTTAAAACGATTGAACCTATATCCCCCCCCGAGACTTTAAGTCTATTTGACTATAGTTTTAAATATCGGACACTGGACTAAAAACTTTAGACTTATTAACCCATAATTTTCAAGGCAGTAAACTCAAAGCAAACTGTGCCTGAGCATTAGCTTGACTGTACATTGCTCCAGCAGTTTGCTGTCTTAGCTGTTCACGAGTGAAAGCTGTGCTTTCTTCTGCAAAATCAGTATCAGAAAAGTGAGATTAAGATTCATTTAAAGATATTTCTTTAGCTTCTAAATAATCAAATCGTGACTTTAAAGCTACGATCTCGGAGTCTACCACTGAGTTTATTCTGGTTACATTTGAAATCATAGTGTCTAGGTGTTCCAATGTATCCGTATTTTGTCTTGCAGGGTTAGTACCAAACTCTCCATCATCAGTTCTTGGATTTGGATTCGAAGCAGTTAAAGCAAGAGTATCTGGCTCAACACTTGCACCTGGGATTTTCAAAGCTATTAGAGAATTTTCTCGAACTAAACTAAAGTTAATCCCTGACCCAGGACCATTTGCAGAACCAAAGCCAGAACCTGGATCTAACGATATACTAGAACCTTCGCTCCCTGGTCCAGATGGACTTATAAAAACAGCAGCGTGTATCTCATCATCATTAGCCCCTGTCTGATATCTAGAGAAAAAGAATTGTATACCTGAATTATCATTATGTCCAACTATCCGATCAAACTCAAAGTTAGCAAAAGGACTAGTAATAATTTTAGTCTGATCAGAAATTGCTAACTGAGAACTAACGAGTCCATTGATCTCTCTTTGCAAAGAATCCTTTTCATCGACTGAATTTGTACCATTTATACCTTGAACAAAAAGCTCACGAATCCTTTGTAAATTATCTAAACTTTGTAATGAAGCGCCATAAGCTGTCTCCATTTGACCAATACCATCTAAAATATTCTGCTTCGCTTTAGAAATACCTCTTAACTGAGTGTCCAACTTCGCAGCAATACTCATAGAAGCAACATCATCCCCAGCTTTACTGATACGAGAACCAGTAGAAAGTTTACGAGTGTGATTCGTAAGCCTTTCCCCACTCTGATTCAAAGAGCGAGTCGCAACTTTACTTAAGGTATTCGTGTTAAATACTATCGAAGACAATTCATCTACACCTTCTATACTAGTTTTTTCTATCCATCTATAAATATCGGACACTAGGTTGAAAGCTTTAGTTTTTTTAAGAATACCCTTTTTGCGGAAAAATGACCTCTATTAATCTAAGTCTACAATCCTACAAAATAATTTCTATGAGTGATAATCAGATTAACCATGAAAAGTCTGTTGAATTCAGATCAGATACATTTAAGTACTTTGGTTTCATTTTAATGTCACCATTTGGTATAACTATTTTACAAGTATTACTCCATAACCAAAACGCAACCCAGATGTTTACCTGCATGGAATTTATTCTGTCAATAGTCTTAGCATTGACAGGTCTATATTTAGTCGATTATGCTTTAGAAATACTAGTTAAATTTGAAGAAAAAGGAGGCAATTAATGACCTCAAAAGAAACAATAATCATTTTCAATTCAATACTCTCTTTTTTATTAATTATTTCACTACCTTTAAGACTTATATACAGAGGTTACAAACTAAAAAAAGATGAAAATAGATTAGATCCTGATAAATCCTTTTTTGAAAATTTTTTCACACCTTAATCATTAAGGTAGTAAACTCAAAGCAAACTGAGCCTGAGCGTTAGCTTGACTATACATAGCTCCAGCAGTTTGCTGTCTTAGCTGTTCTCTAGCAAAAGCTGTACTTTCCTCTGCAAAATCTGTGTCCATGAAATGTGACTGAGATTCACTCAAAGATATTTTTTCTGCTTCCAATTGATCAAACTTAGCTTGAAGATATGAATATTCAGCATTTACCACAGCATTCATCCTACTCATATTTTCAAACATAATATCAAAATGAGCTAAGGTATCTGGGTTCCCCTCCATTCCCAAAGAATGCATCTACCGTAGCTCCTGGTATTTGAATTTTCGCTAAAGTATTTTCTAAACTTAAATCAAAACCACCAGCGTCATCATAGTTGATACCAGTGTTACCGTTGCCAGAACGAGGATCAACCCCAATACCAGATAAATTGAAAGTGGTAGAAAAATTTATATTATTTGTCTATGAGTCTTGATACCCAGTCTGAATATCAATAATATAATCAGGACCCGGTGGAGAACCTACTATCACGAGCTCTCCAGTTGAACTAGTAACTTTAGTACTTTCAGCAAGTTCAATTTGTTGGTTTATAAGTTCATTAAACTCTCTTTGCAAAGCATCAAGTTCATCAGTGGAATTGGTTCCATTTAAACCTTGAACAAAAATCTCTCTCAACCTTTGAAGATTATCCGTACTCTTATCTAATCCAGACTTAGCAACTTCCATTTGCCCCATCGCATCGAGAACATTTTGTTGTGCTTTCGAGATACCTCTTAACTGAGTCTCTAACTTCGCAGCAATACTCAAACTCGCAACATCGTCTCCTGCCTTACCGATTCTAGAACCAGTAGCAAGCTTACGAGTATGATTAGTAAGCCTCTCACCACTGTGATTCAAAGAACGAGTAGCAACTTTACTTAAAGTATTCGTGTTAAATACTATCGAAGTCAATTCATCTACACCTTCTGTACTAGTTTTTTCTATCCATATATAATTATCGGGTACTAGGTTAAAAACTTTAGACTTAATAGTTTATTAGCCTTAATTACAGCTATCATAAGCAAATATTATCTCTACTCAGGCTAAGCCCTGCTAAAATTAGAACTTATGAGTTTTTTAACGGATTTAAACGAAACGAAAACTAAAGTTCCTAGCTCTAAAGGTATAAACCAGTTATTCAGCATCGACCATTCTAATATTTGGCATCCTTTTACTCAGGAAAAACTTTTCCCGGTTAAATACTTAGTGAAAAGCGCAAAAAATGACATCCTTAACGTAGTTGATGAAAGAGGAAATGAATTTGAATTAATAGATGGAATTTCTTCTTGGTGGGTAAATATCCACGGTCATTGCAATAAATATATCAATGAAAAAATCAAAGAGCAGATAGATAAACTTGAACATGT
>JABSOS010000018.1 GCA_013216135.1 Candidatus Caenarcanales bacterium | reverse complement strand
AATCAGGAGCTAGAAAAGGAGTTGTACGAGTTAGTAATTTCTAAAGAATCATAAAGTTTAATGGTCTAGAGCCTTTATAGTTATCCAGTATTTCTTTTGTAAGTTCATTAAAGCCTTGAAAGTTCTGTTTAATTTCATTTTTATGACTCATGTATTGTATATCCGGTAGTGGAACCCTAGACATGCTTGAGATCATTTCTTCGACAGGTCTATTATTAAGTCTGTCTATTCCATTTACAATTGCTTCTCTAGGAGACTCTAGACCTAGGGATAATGCTGTTGCACCCATAGCCAAGCCCATCAAGCTTTTTTGTTTGAGCGACATTGTCTCTCGGGGCTTTTGTGAGCTAGGACTGTTTAAATTACTATGATTAGGTGTTAATTTTGTCATATACTGCAACCAGTTTAAGATAATAGCATAAACTGTTCTGTGTTATATTATTTAGATTCTTTTAACTAAAAACTCTAAGCCAAATAAATACCAAACTAAAAATAATTAAGAAAATCAAACCTATTTTAGCTAGTGTACAATTTAAAGCCCCTGGTTGATAATCCTCAGGGAAATCACTCTTGAAAATAACTCTATAGTTAATAAAAGCAAATACAGGAGCGCAGAGAAACGAAACTATAGTAATAAAATCTATATAAGCTTTCATATTTTTTGTGAAAAATAATATAACTATCATCGTTGTCACAGCAGCAAAAGCAATCATAGAGTGGTAAAGAGTGTTGTAAGTCTTAGTGCTCATGCTTTTAAGTTCAGTAATAGCATTTACTATTACTCTCGGATAGCCATCGAGGCAAGTAAGGGTAGTACTAAACATAGTTGCAAAAGCCGCAATACTAATAATAGGCTTTGCCCAAGCTCCAAGGCTTTCTGTAAACATATTTATTAATGCAGCAGAGAAATCTACAGCACCATTAGGTAAGCTTGCCCCTTGTGAGTAAACGACTTTTGCTCCTAGAACTAAAAAGAGTACAGCAAGTGAAGCAGTTAAAACATAACCTACTCTAGAATCGAAAAGCGCATTATTACAATGTCCTCTTCCAGAATCACCCTTAAGCTTAGCTTTAGTCCATATGGAGTTCCATATCGAAAAGTCCATAGGCGCTGGCATCCAGCCCATCATCGCGATTAAAAAACTAAAGTCGGCGACACTTGACCAAGAAAAGATATTCTTCTTAGTAGCCTGCTGAACTATTTCTGTATTAAATATATCTTCGAAGAGTACACCATTTTTAAAAGTAATTGAATTACTTGGCTCCATGAAACTAAGTGCTACAGAACTTATTAAGCTAATGGTTAAAATTAATAGGATAACTTTACTTGCTCTTTCAAGCCATTTATAGTGTCCTAATATCAAAATCACGGAGCATAGAATTAGTAAGATTAAGCTCCAGAGACTGATGGATAAATTAAAACTAGGGAAAATATTTGCCATTAATCCAGCAGTGATAATAGTTACAGCAGCTTGAGTAATAGAGACCATCGCTAAATTAAAAACTATATAAGCATGAACTAAGTATTTATTGATCTTTTTATAGGCATAGATTAAACTCTCTCCTGTGGCTGCTGCATATAAATTTCCATATTCAAAGAACGGATATTTTAGTATGTGGACAAGAACAACGAAAGCTAAAAGCTGATAACCGAAGTTCGCGCCAGCTCTGCTGGCTTGCACTAAGTGTGAAACACCGACAGCAGCTCCAGCAAAAACTATTGCAGGACCAAGTTTCTGAAAGAAATTAATAACCTTATTCATAATTACACACAAAGCTTAAGTAAGGACTTAGAGTATATTTTCTAAACCATAAATAAGCTGCTTGAGCTCCATGACCTTCTTGCAAGATAAACGGATTCCAGGCATAAAGCAAGTTCTATCGATAGAATTATGTTCTAGAGTGAGCGTTTCACCCTGTGAACCAAAGATCACTTGTTGCTTTGCCACAAGACCTGGAAGTCTGACGCTATGAATAGGAACTTTATTTCCTAGACTGTGTTCCATTAAGTCACCAGTTTTAATAGCAGTACCTGAAGGCATATCTACTTTTTTATCGTGGTGTAATTCGATTATTTCAGCTTTATCGTAGTACTTACTAATTTCAAATGCATAGCGCATCATTAGTACTGCTCCAAGTGCAAAGTTTGGTGCTAAGATCGCTCCCATTTGACTTTTTTGAGCTTGTTTAGACAGCTCTTTAATATCATCAACAGTTAAACCTGTAGCTCCGATTACTGGTCGTACGCCATTCTTCAGAGCGAATAGAGAGTTTTCATAAACACTATCAGGAGTAGTCAGCTCAACTAAAACATCAGCTTCACCAGATTCGATTAATGCATTTAAATCATCTGTAAGATTAATATTGTTTCTTTTATGGAATTCTAAATTCTCATCACTTACATTTTTTAAGTCTCTAACAGCAGCACCGATTAATTCAAATTCATCTTTATGTTCGATGAATGTTTTTACCGCTTCTGAACCCATTCTGCCTAAGGCACCTGCAACTATTACTTTGATTTTACTCATAATTATTTCCCTAAAATTACATCCTTTGTATTTAACGAAAGATCTATATATTTTAACTTAACTCTTTTATCTAAAAGTTCTTTGATTTTTTCTAAAACTATTTCTATACGTTTAACTTTTTTTTCGGTTTCTGAATTTAGTCTACCTATTCTATAGTCATAATTTTCTCCTGTCAGTCTGAAACTCCCATCTGGAGAAGAATATATCTCAACGATCTTTTCATTAACATCGATGGCTCTTAAGTTCTTTTCAATTAAATTAATGCTGTTACTCAGTATCTTTAAATTCTCTATAGTAATTAAGTCATATGGACAGAAGAGTTCTGGGATTTTGTCTAAATCTTTTAATGCCGAAATATATTCAAATTCTTCTATTGACTTAGGATAAGCGTTCCCTTCTTTATCAAAAAGTACTTTTTGAGAGCCTTGGCTTTGATACATTAGAATATCAATTTCCTTAGGCAAGATTTGAATTTTAGTTTCTGGAAGAAGGATAGATCTGATTTTTACTGATTGAATAAACGGATTTTTTAGTAATAATTCTTCCATAAGTCTCTTGTCTAAAGACATATGACTATGTTTTTCAAGCTCTATAGGCTTTAATTTATTTAATAAATCGTCTGCTGGAACATACTCTAGTCCAAGAATTTCTATATTCTCAAAGGGGCTAGTGATCGGGCGAGTTAATAAATATAAAAAAGAAAAAGCTATAGCACTAAGAGCTAAATTACTTATTATTAATAGTAGTTTGTTTTTTGCTAGCAACTATCTTTCTTCATTGAAGTAACCGATGAAACTCATCTCTGTAGGACCAGTCATATAGATAGTGTCAGTTACTGAATCCCAGTTGATGATCAAAGTGCCACCAGGTAATTTAACGTTAATATCTGTATCTTTTTTGGCAAGCCCTCTTTCTATAGCTGCAACTACAGTTGCGCAGGCACCAGTACCACAGGCTTGAGTAAAGCCACAACCTCTTTCCCAAACTATCAAATCAAAGTTGTTCTCTGATGTTTTAAGAGCAAATTCGACATTGGTTTTATTAGGAAAGTCACTGTGTAGTTCAACTTTCGAGCCATTTTGTGAAATTGCTTCTAATTCTTCGTAGCTTATTCCTTCATAGAAAGCGATTGCATGAGGATTTCCCATTGAAACGTAGTCATAATCAAATTTAAAAGCATCCACTTCTAAGTTTTGTTTAGTTTTAATTTCACGAGGTGGACCCATGTCAACTTTAACTAAGTTATTTTCTTTCATAGATATACCTATGTCTCCAGCTAATGTTTCAATTTTAAATTCAGTTTCTTCAGCGCTGAGTCCGTGTTCATAGATATATTTAGCAGCACATCTAATTCCGTTACCACACATCTCTCCGACACTACCATCTGAGTTATAGTATCTCCAAGATCTAATCGCTTGATCAGAGTTTTTTACAGTATCGATGATAATTAAACCATCGGCTCCGATGCCTCTATGTCTATCACAAATACGGCGACATAAATCTTGTTCAGCTTCTTCTCCTGCGATATCTAGATGAGAGTTATTTACGATGACAAAGTCATTTCCTAAGCCATGTAATTTCTCAAATGGAAGTAAAAAGCTAGTTTTAGTTTTAAAGGATTCTTCAGCGATATTAGACATTTGTTACTATTCTAGCAAGCTTTTCAACCTTAATATTCTCATAATATAAAGATAATTATTTTGTGGAATTATAATTTCAGCTTGGAATAATTCGGGGGGAATATGCAAAAAAACATTTTTTCATTATTTTTAGTATTAGCATTTTTATTTAATTTAGTATCACTTAAAGGAAGGGCTGTTAGTCCAGATTCTAAGTTGATTGGAATGAATCTGGGTGGAATTGCCGACTGGAGCGGTGATAATGTCTTCGTAGATTTAATGAAAAAGTCTCGTACTTGGATTACTTTTGCTACTGAGCCAGGTTATCCTTGGGAGACTAAAAAAAATGAATTTATTCCAGTAGATGAAAATGGCTATGCTACTAAAGTTCCTTTTTCTATCCCTGATGGTCCAGATCAAAGAATAAGAACAGTAATTAATCATTCAAGTACCTATTTACCTCATGGTGAATACCTTTTTACATATGAGGGAGAGGGAGATTTTAGGTTTTGGCCTGGTAATGACTTGAATTATAGAGAGCTTGAGCCTGGTAAGGGGATTATTACAATAGCTAAGGATAATCAGAGTATTTTTCTTGAAATTTTTTCATCTACATAAGGTAATCACCTAAGAAATATGCATTTACTTATGCCTGGTTACCATGAGAATTATGAGGAAGTGGTTTTCCATCCAGATTATTTGAAATTACTTGAACCATTTAAAGTTTTTAGATATATGGATTTTATGAAGACTAATAACTCTTCTGTAAGTTCTTGGTCAGAGAGAACACTTCTCACTAGTCATACACAGAGACTTACAGATGGTGTTTCACATGAACACATCATTGATATGAGTAATAGAGCGAAGGTGGATCCATGGATTTGTATTCCACATATGGCTGATGATAACTATATTAGAGAAGCTGCTAAGTTATATAAAGCAAATTTAGATAAAAATTTAGATCTTTATGTGGAGTATTCAAATGAAGTCTGGAATTGGCAGTTTAAGCAAGCTAGATACGCTGATGATATGGGGAAAAAGTTAGGCTTAGCTAGCCTCTCCGGTGGTCCTAGAAATAACTTTTTTAGTATGCGTACTGTACAAATTATAAAAATCTTTGAAGAAGTTTTTGCTGAAGAGAAAGATAGAATAGTTGGTATTATGGCTGGTCAGTCAGTGAATCCTTGGCATCTAGAAAGAATGCTTGAATATAACTGGTCAGAAACTCCTTTAACTCATGCAGAGGCTGGTGTTGATGCTATCGCTATCGCTCCTTATTTTAATCTGAGAAATTATAAAGATAATCTAGCAACTTATGAAGCTTGGTCAGATAGCGGCGCTGCTGGTTTGGATAAATTATTTGAAGAACTTAGAAATGGTACTTATATAAGTGTTCCTAGTGGTGGGCTTCCAGCTCTAGAAAGTTCATATGCTGACTTTGTTAAAAATAAAGTAGTTGCAGATAGAGAAGGTTTAGCTTTAGTAGCTTATGAAGGTGGGCAACATTTATCTGCCCATGGTGGTTTAGAGAATAATGCTAAACTCCAAAGTTTACTTATAGCTGCTAATAGAGATCCACGTATGGGTGAAATTTATGATGAATACTTCAGAAAGTGGTTTGAAATTGGTGGCGGAGTTTTTGCAAACTTCTCATTTATAGGACAATTTGGCAAGTGGGGTTCTTGGGGAGTGCTGGAGAGTCAGTATCAAGATCCAAATACTGCTTATAAGTATGTTTCTTTATCTAATTACTCAAATGAGTTAAATGAAATTTATGAAAGTCAGAATGATCTAGTGCCACCAAGTGAAGTCGGTGCTTTAACTGTAAGTAATATTACTGAAACTAGTATAACTTTGAATTGGATTGAAGCTACTGACAATGTCGGAGTTAGCAAATACCAAGTGTACAGAGATTCTGAATTTGTTGCTGAGACTAGCGATTTGAGTTTCCTTGATATAGGTTTAGTTCAAGGAACTCTTTATAACTATTCAGTAGTTGCTTTTGACCTTAATGGTAATCAGTCTGCACCAGTAAGCCTTGATGTAACTACTGCTGAAGAACTAGTCGATGAGATTATTGATGAAGATATTAGTGATTTTATAACTGTAGAAACTTGTGAAGGATTAGAAGCTATAGCTGAAGATCTAGAAGCTAACTATAAGCTAGAGGCAGACATTGACTGTAAAGACTATTTAGGTTTTGATCCTATTGGTAATTGGAAGGATGGTTTTGCTGGAATCTTTGACGGACAAGGCTTTGCTGTTAAAAATTTAACGGTAACTGATATGTGGGGAGCGGGTCTCTTTACCAAGATAAGCTCAGGGACTGTTAGAAACCTTAACCTTGAAAATTCAGTAGTGGACACTAATAGCTACTTATCAGGTTTACTTGCTGGAATATCTTTAAATTCTGTCATCGATAATGTACACGTAACGGGAAAAATTATTGTTGATCCAGATGAGCCTAAAGGTTTACACGGTGGACTTGTCGGTAATATAAAAGCTGAGAATGGGACTTCATCTATTATTAATTCGAGTGCTGATATTCATATAGATGGAAAGTTTGTGATGTCAGGTGGAATTGCTGGAAATGCAAATGGTTCAAGTGGAGTGATCAACATCTCAGATACTAGCTTCCATGGTTTAATCGATGCTAAAGATGGTAACAGAACCTCTCCTATTTTAGGAACTGCTCATAGTGATTCTATACAAGTCAATATCGATAAGTGTTTTACAGACGCTACTTTAATTATTTCCGGGAATAGATACGGTTCATTTTTAGGGCAAGCTAATAAGGCAGCTGTTTCTATCACTAATTCTTATTCAAGAATGAAGGTTTATTCGTCTAATCTATGGGGGAATCATCAACTTTACGGTCAAGATTTACATGGCACTGTTTCTGTAGAGAATTGTTTTATCGATAGTAATTCACTTATAGATAGTGGTTCGCGTAAATTAGATGGTACTGAAGTTATTGACTTTAATATTCAGAATGATTTGCTTTATGGTAATTTGTTTGCGAATTAATTGATGAATGCACTTGGTGGCGTTAATTTGGAAATCTTAATCTTCATACTAGTGACAGGTCAGCACCTTTGATACTTTGGTGTGGATAGATGAATTCATTCTTGGCTTCATTTTTTATGTCCCAATAAAAGCGATTTTTAACTATAAAACTTATATTATTGGAGCTTTGTTGATTAATTGAAGTTATTAAACTTTCTGGTAGCTTTTTTTTGATTTTATTATTAATGTATCTTCCATTAATAAATAGAAGATTATTTTTCATTTCAATATTTAATTCTTGACTTTGAATTAAATCTGAGATGTCAGGGTTATTTTCAATTTTATCTTTAGAGTTATTTAAAGCCTCTAAAATAATCGAATGAGTGCCCATGGAATCAAAGTACTCCGAATTTGGAATATAAGTCACTGAAGAGAAATTGAAAAGTGATATGAGATTATTAATATCTTCAAGTGGAAGTCTATCAGAAACTTTCGTTATTAACTTTAACCTTTCAGGTTTATTTGTGGTTTCATGAATTAAGAAACTACTAGCTTCTGCCTCTAGAATTTCTTCGAATTGATTTATGTACTTTTCCCTTTCAGCATTATTTTCAAGAAATGCTAACTTTTGTGATTCTAAATTTTTAATTATATAGTTTGCTTGATTGCGGTGGCTTATGACTTTGTTGCTTTGATAGCGAACTTTCATATCACTTTTTTCTTCCCAGTTAAATTGGTTATCAACAGTAAATTCATATGTATTTGATTTGTACAAATTGAATAATTTTTTTAAATCATCAGGAAGTTTTTCTTGAATTCCCTGATTGATATTTATTTGATTAATAAATAGCTTACCGTCTTTTTTCTCAACATGTAATTCATGACTTTGAATTAAAGGTCTAATGTCACTGTTACTAGTGATTTTTTCTTTTGATTTATATAAAGCTTCTAATATATCTGCATGGGTATTTCTTGAATCACTGTGATTTGTTGGTGATGTTGAGTTATATGTTGCTGCAGATATTTTGAAAAGTATTATAAGATCATTAATGTCTTGCTCGCTTAGCTTATCTGAGACTTTATTTATATCTTTTATTGATACTGATTTACTATCATTTTCAGAATACATAAAACTATAAGTGGCAGTTTTTAAAATCTGGGAGAAGTTAATTAATTGTTTCTCGCGTAATGCTTTAAAATTTCCCTTAAAGTCAATTTCATTGCTTCCATTCAATCGCTCTATTATAGTTTTACTGTCATCTTTATTTAAGCCAGCAATATTTTCATTTCTTACAATTGATAATGGATTTAAGGTTTGGAACTGATTAAATATATTGTTTGCTAATTTTTGTTTTTGTCTTATTAAGCCTTCTTGAACTGCACTAAGATCTGGATAATGACGAATATTCATTAATTTTTGGCTTAGTCTTGTTTTACCTTTCTGAAAAGTGTTTTTAAGTTTTCCCTGAGTTCTTTGAACTTGATTACGGCTTAATTTTGAGAAATTAGAAGTTAGTTCAGGTAATTTCTCCCTCAATACTGGAATCTGTTTAAAGTATTTGGAAGTTGAAACCACTGCGATATTATCTTAGTATTTGTGGTGATATTTTGTGTAAAATAATAATGAAAAATTTAAGATATTTTTGAGTTCTTGGTATTAATATTTATCATTTTAGTATTAACATTTATTGCCAGGTTAATATAAGATAATAAATATGCCTCAAGATAAGATTCAATTTGATTACAGTCAACATTTACCTCAGTTAGCAAAGTTGCCAACCGAAACTAGGATTGGTAATGACCCTACTGTTCGTCAAGAAGTAGAAGGAAAGATTCAAAGCCATGCTAACAAAGCTGTGCAATTCAATCCTAGCCTGCAATTGGGGGAATTGCGCCAAGTTGTCAAACCTGGTAATGTACTTAATAAAGTATTGAGTTTATCAAAACCAACTTCGCCATATCAGGCTAGAAAGTTATTAGCAAAAGATATTAATGACAGTATGAGTAAAATAAATCTTGATAGAAAATTTAAAGGTGAAGAGACGTGGTCAAAGGATGCTATTGATAATTTTAATAAATTAGTTTATAAGTTGGGGAGTTTAGAGGATAATCCTGCCCGAAAGTATGCTTTTAAATATGATAAAGCTGATAAGAGATATGTTGCTGACACAATCAAGCTAAAAGCATCACCTGAGTTACTTAATGAGGTTTTGAATATGATTGATTCAGCAAAAGCTTTACCAATAATTACTCATAACAGTGAGATTGATCAGACTCAATGGAGAGGTTTTAGGGAAGTTTTCAATCAAGTAAAAAGATATAATGAAATATATAATCACAATGACCAACTTAGCTCTGAGTCGAGTAAGCCAATAGATTTGGTGAAGATAATGGATACAGGTAAAGCGGAAAGAGGTAATGTATTTGGCTTTGAAGGTGATAAAATATTATTAAATGGTCGTGTGATCTCTGAATATTTATTAGATCAGGATGAGAAATTTCAAATTGACAATGCTCGTCAAACACTCGAAAATATTGAAAAATCTCAAAATACTAAAGAAATAGATAGCTTAATTAATCCTTTGAAGAAATCTCCAGAAATAGAACTAACATACGATAACACAAATATTTTAATAATTAATGGTCAACAAATTACAGAGGAACTTAAAGAAAATTTACCGTCTAAATTAGTCGATTTAATGGACGCTTTTCAAAATTCAGGAACTGAATCGATGAAAGTGAAGAATAATTTTAAATGGGACTAAATGCATTTCATTTTAGAACTGTTCTTAATCAGTTAAAATATACTGAGTGGTAAAACAATTAAGTTCAGCCTATCAGCAAATCAGAGCAGGAAATATCAGTGTCGGTGAGGCGATTGATCTTCTTGTCATTGATGGGGAGCTAAATTACCAATTTCTAGATAAGAAGCTGATTAATTCAGTTAGTAAGAATTGGCCTTTAAGACAGGCTATTCCTTTATTTTTAGCTGATGAAAAATTATTTGTTGCTTGTGAAGAAGGCTCAATAGCCTCTTTAGATAATGTTTTACCAAAATTTGTAAACAAATTTGGGATTGAATATCTGGAGATAAACTCTGAGAGCTGGAAAAATTTAATCAGCCAAGTCTTTGAATTTGCACCACAGGCTCCATTGGAGACTGTTGATAGATCTGGAACTGAAGCTAAAAATCTTAATAGCCCTAAAGAAGCTGAACCTAAGTCTGAGAAACTTGCTCAGTTGGGAGCGCATTTATTAAAAACTATTGATGATATTCCTTTAAAGAGAATTAATGCTGTTGATGACACTTCTATCGCTTCTGAAGTTAGAAAGAATATCGCTGAAGCAGCTAGAGTGGGAGCATCTGATATTCACTACGAGCCGCTTGAAAATTTCTTAATCGTTAGATTTAGAATCGATGGTGTTTTAATGGATATCTGCAAATATATGTGTACTGCTGACGCTGATTATAGAAAGATCATGCTAGCTAGGATCAAGATTATTGCAAATTTAAATATCGCAGAATCTAGAATTCCTCAAGACGGTAGAGTTACAGAGTTTTTTGAGGGCAAGAAGATCGACTTGAGGGTTTCAACTTTACCTTGTTTACACGGTGAGAAGTGTGTAATTCGTTTACTACCTCACGAAAATAAATTTTTAGAGTTAACTGATTTAGGTATGCCTGAAGATTTGATTCCTACTTTTGAGTCTTGGTTAAAACTCTCTCAGGGAATGATTTTAATTACTGGACCTACTGGTTCCGGTAAAACAAGTACTCTCTATACAAGTTTAGCTAAGGTTATCGATGTTACGAAAAATGTAGTTACCGTAGAAGATCCAGTTGAATTTCAGCTTGCAAGGGTAAATCAAGTTCAAGTAAATGCAAAGGCTGGGCTAACTTTCTCTGCTGGACTTAGAAGTATTTTAAGGCAAGATCCAGATATCATCATGTTAGGTGAGATCAGGGATAAGGAGACAGCTGAGATTGCGATTCAGGCTTCACTTACTGGTCACTTAGTTCTTAGTACTTTACACACGAATGATGCACCGAGTTCGATTAATAGATTGATTGATATGGGAGTTGAACCGTATTTAGTTGCAAGTGCACTTGTAGGTGTGGTGGCGCAAAGATTAATGAGGCTTGCTTGCCCTCATTGTGCAGAAACTTATATCGCTTCAGAATCTGACTTAGAAGTCTTAAAGATTGAAGATAATAGCGAGCCTGTTGAGTTTGTGAGAGCTAAGGGTTGTCAAAAATGCAATAATACAGGATACTCAGGTAGAGAGGGTATTTTTGAGATGATGCCACTTGTCACTAAGATGAAATCTTTAGTGCATGAGAAGGCTGATCTTGAGAAATTCAAAGCCATCATGGTGGAGAAAGGGATGAAGTCCCTCTTTGAAGCCGCTAAAGAAAGAGTCGTAGCGAAAAAGACTACCTTGGAAGAGTTCCTAAGAGTAGTACCGAGAGAACAATAGATGTTTGAGGACGATGTAAATGATACAGAATCGTCTGCTTTTGATGAATCAAAAGCTCGGATATGGCCGCCTGAAGAAGAATTTCATAAAACGGAAGAAGAATTAAAAGCTGAAGAAGAAGAGAGGCTTACTCAAGAGCAAGCTGAAATCCGTGAACAAGTTTTAAATGAATTACAAGAACAGTCAAGTAACATGTTTGACAGTGTTTCTGACTTCCTTTCTGATATAGACGCTAATGGAAGATTTGATTCTGAAAACACTGAAACTGAGGAAGAGCCACCTGCTGGTTTGTTTGTTGATGATGATTCTGAAGAAGAAGTTCCTAGTCTTTTTGATGATACCCCAGAAGAAGAACCTCAGTCTGAGCCTGCATTCTCTGAAGAAGTAGTAGATGATGATTTATCTGCACAATTCGACAGAGTAAGTGCGGCTTTTAATGAGGTTGATAGCGAAGAAAAAACAGATGAAATAGATTACTCAGAAGAGGAAGCTGATAACAATAGCGATGAAGCTTATTATGGGGTGGAAGAAAGCGAATCAGAAACTGAGACAGGATCTATAAATAATGAACCTGCTTCTGCATCTGATTTACATACACTTTTTGGTTACAACTCAGAAGAAGATAGTGCTGAAGAAGCTTTTGACTCAGCGAGTATCTTTGATGAAGACTTCCAAGACAGTGAAGCTAGTTCAGCTGACTCAAATCTATTTATAGATGAGGAAGGTGTTAAAGAAAATGATTCTGTAAGAGTAAACAACTCAGCAAGAGCTTTTTCATACTTAGAAACAGATTCACTCTCATCTGCTAAATCTGAAAATGAATCTAACTCATCATTAATCGTTTTATTAATCGTTGTTTTATTTGTAGGTGGCTACTGGTTCTACCAAAACTATAGTAATAGATACAGCAGTTTAAGTTCTTCAAGAAAGTCTCGCAGAGGAAGACCTAAGAAAAATACTGGTATTGAACAAATTCAAGAAAAACAACCTATCTGGGCAGCGGTAGAAGTAGAAAAAGCAGATAAAGAGCTTGAAAGTACTTATATAAAGAGTTCACTTGAAAATGCTGGAAGAGAGAACCCTTTCTTACTGCCAAAGTCAGCGATAAAAGCCATTGCTAATAACCGTTACTCTCGTGGTGGTGGAAAGCGAGGCTCACGTAAAGGTGACCGTATTAAGAAGAAAGCCTATAGAGCTACCATGGTAGGTATTCTTGAAAGTGAAGGCGATACTATCGCTTTAGTGAACCTAAAAGAAGCCTCTTTTGATGTTTTAGAATCTGTTAGTAGATCTAAAGTTTTAAAAGCTGCTGTTAAAGCTATGCAAAAAGCTAAAGACAATACTATTGAAGTTGCCATTGGTGATTTTATTGGTAATTGGGAAATTGTCGATATTATAGGTTCAGACTATGACTCAGCTTCTGATCCAATGATCAAGTTAAAAAGAGCTGGGCATATGAAAATTTTGTATCTCGGTAAGCCAGAAGAACTAGGTATATTCAATGCTATGAATGAATTTGATGATCTTTCTGACTTTGAAAATGATCTTGAATTCTAAGGAAAGCAGCATCTGAATTTTGGAAGATAATCGGAAGTCTCACCGTGGTAGAATCTATACATGGCGCTTGATACAGAGAAACTTAGAACTGTTGAAGATCTTTTTGATCCAGGACATGTAGATTTTAATTTACCTAGAGCTGCACTCTATGAGGAAGCTTTAATAAAAAAAGAAGCTAGGATTACTGGTAATGGTGCTCTGCTTGTTTACACTGGTAAACATACTGGAAGAGCTGCCAAAGATAAGTATGTAGTTAAAGATTCTGAAACCGAAGATAAAGTGAACTGGGGTGAGATAAATCAACCTATAGATGAAGAGCGCTACTTTTCAATTCGTGAAAAGTTTTTTGATTATATCGAGAAGCTTCAAAAGATTAATAATAAAAAACTTTATGTCCAAGACTGTATCGCTGGTGCTGACAGAGGTAATAGTATTAATGTTCGTGTTGTGACTGAACTTGCTTGGCATAATTTATTTATTTCTAATATGTTAGAGTCTATTAACTCTGAATCAGCTAAACTTGCCGAGAAAAAGGGATTGCTTGATAGAAAGAGTTATGAGCCTGAATATAGAATAATTGATATTCCTAGTTTTAGAGCTGATCCTGAGATAGATGGCTTAAGATCTGGAACTTTTATTTTAGTTAATTTTAAATTGAAAGAAGTTTTAATTGCTGGTACTGAGTACGGTGGTGAGATTAAAAAATCAGCTTTTAGTATTCTAAATTATTTGTTACCTCAAAAAGAAATAATGCCAATGCACTGTTCTGCCAACGCTGATAAAGAGTTTAAAGATGTTGCGATCTTCTTTGGTCTTTCAGGAACCGGGAAAACTACATTATCAGCTGAAGCTGAAAGAGTGTTAATAGGAGATGATGAGCATGGCTGGAGTGACGCTGGTGTCTTTAACTTTGAGTCTGGTTGCTATGCAAAATCTATTGGCTTAACTTTAGAGACAGAACCTGAGATCTATAATGCGTCGAGAAGATTTGGAGCAACTGTTGAAAACGTTAGGGTAAAAGAAGATAGAACTTTAGATTACTTTGATACTACACTTACTGAGAATGGAAGAATTTCTTATCCATTAAGTTTTATTCCTAATGCTTTAGTTTATAACTCTAAGGGAGAGGGTTCTGATAGATTTATTCCAGAACAGCCTAAAAACGTTATTATGCTTTGCTGTGATGCTTTTGGGGTATTGCCTGCTGTAGCTAAACTTAGTCCAGAAAAGGCTAAGGAGTATTTCCTTTTAGGCTACACTGCTAAAGTTGCTGGTACAGAACAAGGAATTAAAGAACCTACAGCTACATTTAGCCCTTGTTTTGGTGCACCTTTTATGCCATTAATGCCTGAAGTTTATGGTGACTTACTTTTAAAGAAAGTAAAAGAAAATAACGTAGCTTGTTGGTTAGTTAATACTGGCTGGGCTGGAGGTTCTTATGGCTCTGGTTCGAGAATGTCTATTAAACTCACAAGATCTATAATTTCTAAAATCCACTCTGGAGAACTTGTTAATGAAGCTACAGTTAAGCATGGTATCTTTGATTTAGAAGTTCCTGTGAGTATTAAAATGCCTGAAGCTAGCTGGTCAAGTAAAGATGAGTATCAGGAAAAAGCTTTAAAGCTTAAGGCTATGTTTGATGAACAAAGAGAAAAAATATATAGTGCAGCCTAGTTATTATCAAGCTCAGTATCTGTTTTTAGTAATTTTTAGTGTGGTTTTGTTGTGTCAGTCCTGTACTGAGATTAAAAGGAAAGATATTATGGAAAACTCAAAGACAGAAATTAATGAAGAATTAAAAGGTAAATTAACTGAACTTCAGTACAAAGTTACTCAGGAGTGTGGGACGGAAAGACCTTTTGATAATGAATATTGGGATAATAAAGCTGCTGGAATTTATGTTGATATAGTTTCTGGTGAAGCACTTTTTGCTTCTACTGATAAATTTGATTCGGGGACAGGCTGGCCATCATTTACTAAGCCATTAATTAATGAAAACGTCATAGAGCATGAAGATTTTAGTTATGGCATGCACCGAGTGGAAGTTAAGTCTAAAGACGCCGGATCTCACTTAGGACATGTCTTTCCTGATGGTCCAGGTCCTACTGGTACTAGATACTGTATTAACTCAGCTTCACTAAAATTTATCCCTGTTGATAAGTTAGAGGATGAGGGTTATTCACAGTTCAAGAGCCTTTTTGATTAAAAAAATATAATTCAAAGCTCTATAGGTTGTTTGAGGGATTGCGGTTTGAAATTATCGTGGTAATATACCTATATTGAAGATTGAAGAATTTAGAGTAAATTTCCTCTATCTATTTCACTTCAGAGTATGGAGGTAAATTTACAAAATGGCAGAAGCTAAAACAAAACTATTTTTCGGAAACTTAGATTATTCGATTACTGAGGATGATTTAAAAGCATTTTTAAGTCAGACTTGGAATCTTGTAGAAGTTAAATTACTTGAAGGTAAAGGTGTAGCATTCGTTACTTTCAGTAGTGCTGAAGAAGCAGAAAGCGCTAAAGAAAAGTTAAGTGGACTTGAGCTTAAAGGACGTAACATGAAAGTTGATTTCGCTCATGATAAGCCACGTAACAATGACAGAAGAGGCGGCGGAGGAGGTTTCCGTGGTGGTCCTAGAGGCGGAAATGACCGTGAGCGTGGTGGTCGTAAGCCATCTTATAGATAAGCTTTATAAATTTATTGTTTATTGTAAAACTCCTTTGCTTTGCAAAGGAGTTTTCTTTTTTCATTCAATAATATCTTTAGCTGTAACTTCTATGATTTTCGGTTTCATAGGGTTGCGTGAGTCTTCCATTAGGTTAAAAGCTTCTTGGGAGATATCAAGCGAGTCTTCTCCTAAATTAGGTGAGGATTCTTGTTCTGTTTTATAGCCGTTTCGAGCACGGGAAAGATTTACTGATTTTGAGTTTAGACCTCTATTGTTAGTGATTATTAGGTTATTAATAGGATTAATAGAGTTCATGACTTTCAGTAATTTTCATATCTGATTTTATATATCGGTTAAATAGTCTAGAACTTTAGTAAGAGTTGGAAGTTATCTTTATATTAAGGCAATCCGTATCACGGATTCGGCGTTTGTCACTTTTACTAATATAGCGTTACTTTTGTAAGTATATGTAATTAAATAAGGAGTACCAGTCTATGAATATCAGTATTAAACAAGCTGCTAACATGCAGCTAACAGCACCGTTAACTAGAAATGAACAAGAGTCTGAAGTAAAAAGTGATTCTAAGAGTGTTAAGAAGAATATAGATCCTTTTTAAACTTTGACTGAAATCAAACTTCCATTAACGACTTTTAATTTAGATCAAGCCTGGGAATTAGCATCTGGCTTGGTTATTGATGCAAGAATTAATCATTTAACAGGAGTTGTAGAAGAAAGTGAAAAAACATTGGCTAGCTTTGCTGATGATTCTGGAGTAATCACCCTTAATTACAAGGATGGTGATCCAAATACTAATTCAAAGATAATTAGTGCACATAAAAAGCGAGCTAATGCGCTTAATGAATTGAATAAAATAACTAAAAATACTTCTGAAACAACAGATAATGCAAATGAGTTTAATACTCAATATAGTAACCGAATAAAATTGCCCAATGAGGCTCATTTAACGAATGAAATTCTTGAGAGAAATGGTTCGGGGATTAATATTGTTGACAATGTTGCTAATTTAAATGATTCACAGGTTTTAATTTCTTATAAGTTAGATTCTGAGACACCAGTTGAAAAAGTTGTAGAAAGAAATGGTACTGATGAGACGAAAATAACATCTAGAACAGACCCTGGTTTACAAAATGAGATTTTAGAACTTTCTCCTGGCAATAGCATAAATTTGGATGCGAGAGTATTTAATGATAATGGTTTACTTACAAATGAACAAGGGAATGTTCAAATTATTAACAATGGTAATTTAATAGTAGATAAGACTAAAACTGATGAGCAAATTAATGAATTGGATGAAACTCAAGGTGGAAAAGGTAAAAATAATCAAAAAATAAGAGGTTTTGACTTTTCTAAAGAAGAAGATAGAAAATTTGCAGCAGCTCTTCTTAATTTGAGTGTTGAACACTATGATATTTTTGCAGGAATGGGTTTTGGTGCGGGAATGATTATTCATCACCAGAAAAGAGGAGCAGCATCAGACTTAATCGATAATAGAGAGGTTCGTTATGATGATAAGAGGCTAAATATATTAATGAATGAAGCTATCGAATCAAACCCTAATCTCTACAACGCTTATATGTCACTTTCAGATGAAGAAAAAACTAGATTATATAGAGATGAAGCTCCACAATTTGGAAGTAAGTCTCAAGAGGAATTAGTGAATTTAACGCATCAAGAAAAATTAAATATCGCAATTACAGGTATGCTGAAAGATAATGGAGGCTTAGATAGTGATGGACAACTGCATGATTTGTATCAAGCGCTTGGTAATGATGAATATATAACATCAAGAAAAAGAATGTATACACTTCACTGGGTACCTAACGCAGAGATAAAAAGTTAAACTTATAAAAATGGAGCGGGCGACGCGACTCGAACGCGCGACAATCTGCTTGGAAGGCAGATGCTCTACCAGCTGAGCTACGCCCGCATAATCCTAATGCCTTCCAAGGCAGATGGATTTTTGTATCGAAGCCTCATATCAGTTTACATTTAAGTGCGCATTCAGGAGCCGAGGCTACTAGGCAGCTGAGCTACACCCGCATAGCTGGTTGCTTTTGCAGAAACTAAATTATAGCAATAATAAACTTGTTATACTATATTATTATAGATAATTTAATTTGAAATTCACAAATTGCTAAATTTATTCACTAGAAATAATATCCAATCACCGCAAGTAGATAGAACTGCTGCTAATGCTATTGTTCCTTCAAATCTAAGCTCTTCTAAGTCATATTATGCTAACCGGGGCTTAAATAATCTCAACACTAGTAATAATTTTGTAAAACATCTTACAGATACAGCAAAATCAGCAGGTCTTGTTAATGTGGGTTCTAAGATTCTCCATGATAATAATCAGGGAGCTACTACATGGTTACTTACTGGACAAGAAGCACTAAGAGTCTTTGATTCAGCTAGTCAAGAAATTGAAAATAAAAATTTTATTTCAGGGCTATTGTCATTTTTCTCTGGTGGAGCTAAAAGTCAGTCATCATCATCATTACTTGAAGATTTTTATAAGAAAAGTCAGGAAGCATCTGTGGTTGATAACCTAGGTGAGTCATGGGAACATTTCCGTACTGCTTTGCAGGCTAACCACTATAGCTTGATGCCGGTTTATGACAGTGAATCCGCTGATTATCGAGATCCAGTAGCTTTTGCAGTTTTTGAGCGTTTTAATGTAAATGATGCTCAGACAAGAAGTCTATTCAATAAACTATCAGGTAATAAAATTGTGAAGGTAAAGGGTTCGCCCAATTTTGAAACTAAAGAAGTTAAGATTGGGGATTTGCCTAGTAACTTGATTTATTTAGATAAATATTTAACGAAAAATTCTTTTGACAGAGGGCTTGATATGAAATCTTTTGAAAAGAATGTAATTGGTGCTTTTATGAATTCCCAAGACAGTCGTGGAACTATTTTAGTGGTTCCTTGGCAAACTGATCCAGTTGCTGGATTAAACTCAGAGATTGTTAAAGGAATTAACCATGTAGGTTTTTCTAAACGTGGTTCTGGAATTGAGATTACACCTAGACACGTAATTGGTGGACAGTCACATTCTGTATTGAAAGCTGATTCACTATTTGCTAAATTTTCATTGAACTTAAATGCTAAGCAAGTAAAGGCTTTAAGTTTAGCTGGTACTGTAAATGAAATTACTGCTGGACCGGTTTCTAGGATTAATCAAACTATGCTTAAACCTGTGAAAGCTTTTGTTCATGAAAATTTTAAGAATATCGATAAAGACTTTTTTGTTTCGAAAAGTTCGGATTCATCTGCTCTTAACATAGGAGCTTTATTTAATTGGATAACTGGATTTTTTAAGAAGGGCTAAGGTCTTTTCTTTAGAGAGTAGATCTAATTCATAGATGCCATGTATTGTTGGTTTTCTTGAAGAAGGACATTTGAGACATTATCTAGAATGGCTTTAGAGTAAGCTTCTTGAGTTACTTCATCAAGCTTGGACTTTTGATTTATTAGTTGGTCTTTCTTTAGCGCAAGTGTAGTTTCGAGAAGAGTTTTTAAAATACTTGTTGACTGTTGTGTACCGTATGAAACCTTGGTTACAGTTTGATTTACAAGTTTACCATTTGCTACTAGTTGCATTGGTTTTATCTCTTTCTGACCAGTAAATGTTGTGTGAGAGGCAGCACCTGCAAGTATTACTTCTGCATTTGCTTGATATACTCCTGGGTTTGCCAACTCTTTGTCAAGGTAAGAGACGCCAAGACCATCAGTAGACATTTCTAGTATGTCAGATGTTGTATCATTTGAATCTTTTAGTTTACTTAAAGCTTCTATCATAATAATATGTGATGCTTTTTTCTCTAATTCCTCAATAGCCTTTTTATCATCTTTAACAAATGCATCCATAAATAATTTCAGATCTTCTTTGTTTTGGGGATTTGATGAAGACTCAACCAATCCTTCTAAATCTTTTGCAATTTTCTCAAGTGGTTTTTTGTAACTTTGTTTAGAGTTTTCTACAAGATCATAAGCACTTAGGGAATATGTTGCTTCGTTTAATGTAGCTTTCTTAAGTTCATTACCATTCTTGTCAACGGTATCAAAAATTAATTGAATTCTTACTTTGTCTTTAATTACTTCGTTTTTAAATTTCTTCTCATCTTTAATATTGGAATCTTTTAAAGACTGTTTAACCTGATTTTCAAGCTTTTTATCAGCAAAAGTTAAGGTCCTAATTATACTACTAAAAACATTTCTGCCTAGAAGTGCTTTACCTAGTGCTTCAGCTTCTTTTGCGTTAGAATCAGGTGCTGCAAAAACAACATACTTGCCGTCATCACTCTCAAAAGCTCTAAATTGTGCAAGTTCTTCTTGTTTGAGACCTAAGCCTTTAAGAGCATTTCTAACACTTTCTGGGAAACCAGCTCCACCAAATTTAAGTAATTTACTTTGACTATTTATGGCTCCTACTGGATTATTTAAAGCAGTTGGGGGCATAGACATTTGTCTCAGAGCTTCTTCACCAACTGTCTTAGGAACACGTTTAGAGTCCATAGCATTAGGATCAGGACCTAAATCTTCTGAACCGATAGGTTGAAATCCAGGAGGCATATCAGCCTTTGGCTTTTCTTTTGCTCCAAATAAATTAATCATTCAACCGTACTCCTTTGGACTGATAAAAATTCTTTAGACACTATAATAGCTTTTACAAAGCAATGATGTCAATACTATTAAATTTAATTAAAGATACATATTTTCTATGGAAATAGATGAACTTGATTTGAAAGAGTGGCAGCTTATTTAATAAAGCTTAAAGTTAGTCCCAAGGTACTTCTCTTTAACTTCGTTATCATGAGCTATTTCTTCAGAGTTACCGGCTTTAATGATGTCACCATTGTAGATGATATAAGCTCTATCTGTAATGTTAAGTGTCGCATTAGGATTATGGTCTGTGATTAACAAACCTATGTTTTTACGTTTACATAGATCTTTAATGATGCCCTGAATATCAAGAATAGCTACTGGATCAATACCAGTGAAAGGTTCATCTAGAAGGATAAATTTAGGGTCTAGTGCAAGCGCTCTTGCAATTTCTAATCTTCTTCTCTCACCACCAGAGAGGCTGATAGCGTAGGATTCTCTAAGTCTGTAAATTCCAAATTCTTCTAGTAAAGATTTTGCTTTTAGTTCAATCTTTTCTTCACTTAAACCTGTTAACTCTAAAACTAATTTTAGATTATCCATTACCGTAAGCTGCCTGAAAGCACTCGGTTCCTGGGTTAAATATGAAATCCCAAGTTTAGCTCTTTCATGGATTTTTAGTTTTGTGATGTTTTTGTCATCATAGAAAACCATGCCTTTATCAGGCTTTACCAAGCCTACTACCATATCGAAACAAGTAGTTTTACCAGCTCCATTCGGCCCAAGTAGTGCTACAGCTTCACCTTGAGTAACTTCAAAATCTACAGCATTAACGACTTTTCTAGAGTTATAAGACTTAATTAGCTTTTTAGCTTTTAAAACTGCCTTAGTTTCTGAATTCATTACTGTATTAATAGCATTAAAATCTGAAGCTTGAGAATCTTTAGATTCTTTTCCCTCAGGTTTTGAGCTCACATTTGAGCTTGCTTTATTCATTAATTAAAAATCCTTCTAAAACTAACTTGGAAATTTAGTTAGATCTATTGTTCATTAGAGTTAATTTTCTTTTAGCATCCATTTTCTTGCGTTTTTTAACTTGACGCTTGTTTTCGTGATGCTTACGTTTTTTGATTTCTAGGATGATACCTGACTTAATAACTTCTCTTTTAAAACGTCTTAGAGCCGCTTCAATCGATTCACCATCATGTATTTTTACTTCTGCCAAATTATCTCCTTAATCTCCAAAAAATGTCTATATAGACAAAACGCAATTATATCATTTTCATGCCGCCCATGCAATAACTTCAGATTTGCTTAAAGATTCGCATAGTGCTCATACATTATACCCAGAAGCGTAAAGATAATAACTGATTAAGCTTAATTATTCCTTTAATATAGTAGAAGCACTGCAAATTAAGCGGTAAAATACTAAATTAGTTATGAATTTAGAAAAAACAGGTTTAAAAGAAAAGATTAGCTTAAGTTCAGGAAAAGAATATGATTACTATTCTTTTCAGAAATTAGAGAGTTCTTCAGGAAAAAGTTTAAAGTCTATTCCTTTTAGTTTGAAAATCATTTTAGAAGGAATGATGAGAAATCTTGATGAAAAGAAAGTTAGAACTCAAGATATAGATGCTCTTTTAGCTTATGAACCTAAAAATGTTGAGGGTGGTGAGGTTCCTTACAGCCCAGCGAGAGTAGTTTTACAAGATTTTACAGGTGTTCCATTATTCGTAGATTTAGCTGCAATGAGAGATGCCGCTAAAGATTCAGGTTTAGATCCACAGAAGATCAATCCTTTAGTGCCACTTGATTTAGTAATTGATCACTCTATTCAAGTTGATTCTTTTGCTGCTGATGATTCAGCTGAGACTAACCAGAAGCTTGAGTTTGAGAGAAATAATCAAAGATTCCAATTCTTAAAATGGGCACAAGGTGCTTTCAATCAGACACAAATCGTTCCTCCAGGATTTGGAATTATTCACCAAGTAAACATGGAGTACTTAGCAAAAGTAGTTCTAGAGAGAAATAACGAAGTGTTCTTTGATACTTTAGTAGGAACAGATTCACATACTACTATGATCGGTGGTCCAGGAATCTTCGGTTTCGGTGTCGGTGGACTTGAAGCCGAAGCTGCTATGTTAGGTCAGCCAGTAACTATGCCTACACCTAAGGTCGTCGGTATTAAATTTACAGGTTCACTTTCTAGCTCTGTGACTGCTACAGACTTAGCTCTATACGTAACTGAGTTCTTAAGAAAAGTAGGAGTTATCGGTAAGCTTGTTGAATTCTGGGGTGAAGGCGTTAAGAGTCTTACTCTAGAAGAGAGAGCTACTGTATCTAACATGGCTCCTGAGTATGGCGCTACTGTAGGTCTTTTCCCTGTAGATGAAGAAGTTTTAGCTTACATGCAGAGAACTGGTAGAACAGATGAAGAGCGTGACTTAGTAGAGAAATACTTTAAAGCTCAAGACATGTGGGGCGTTGAAAGAAATGAAGAATCTTTCAGTGAGCTTTATGAAATTAATTTAAGCGAGATTGAAGCCGGTGTTGCTGGTCCTAGAAGACCTCAAGACAGAATTAATTTCTCTAGTCTTAAAACAGGATTTGCTGAAGCTATGGCTAGACCAGCTTTAGAGCATGGTTTTGGTTTAACTGAAGAGAAGCCTGAAGATCACGGTGATATTTTAATCGCAGCGATTACTAGTTGTACTAATACTAGTAACCCTGCTGTTATTATCGCTGCTGGTTTACTTGCTAAAAAAGCTGTAGGAAAAGGTTTAATAGTTAACCCTAAAGTTAAAACTAGTTTAGCTCCTGGTTCTCAGGCGGTTAGAGAATATCTAGAGAAAGCTGATTTATTAGAACCACTTCAGAAACTAGGTTTTAGCATCGTAGGTTATGGTTGTACTACTTGTATCGGTAACTCTGGTCCACTTAGTGATGCAGCTATGGAAGCGGTTAACGCTAATCCTGATAAGGTTTTTGCTAGTGTACTTTCTGGAAACAGAAACTTCGATGGAAGAATTAGTCCACACATTAAAGCTAACTTCTTAATGTCTCCTCCACTAGTAGTTGCTATGGCACTTAAAGGTAACATTAACTTTGATCCAGCTAAAGATCCAGTTCAAGGCGATGTAATGCTTTCAGATATCTGGCCTAGTAAGGAAGAGGTTAAAGAGATCATTAACCAAGTTATGAAACCTGAAATGTATCAAGAAATCTATGCTCAAGTTTCTAAGGGAACTGATCTTTGGAATTCTATTGAAAGTACTACAGGTTCAGTTTATGAGTGGGATGAGAAAAACACTTATATCCAGAAACCACCTTTCTTCTCAGATTTCGGTGTAGAAGTTCCTAAGATCGAAGAAATTAAAGGTGCAAGAGTACTTTTAAGCTTAGGTGATTCTATTACTACAGATCATATTTCACCAGCTGGTTCTATTGCTAAAGATTCTGACGCAGCTAAGTACTTAAATGAAAATGGTGTTGAGCAGAAAGACTTTAATAGCTATGGCTCTAGAAGAGGTAACGATAGAGTTATGACTAGAGGTACTTTTGCAAATATCCGCTTAAGCAATCTTTTAGTTCCTGGTAGTTCTGGTCCTAGAACTAAGCTTTTCGTGGAAGCTGCTTCTACAGCTGATGCTCCTGAATCTTCAGTATTTGAAGCTTCACTAAAGTATAAAGATGCTAAGACTCCATGTGTGGTATTTGCTGGAAAACTCTTTGGTAACGGTAGTTCAAGAGACTGGGCGGCTAAAGGTCAAAAGCTCTTAGGTGTTAAAGCTGTTCTAGCTGAGTCATTTGAAAGAATTCACAGAAGTAATTTAATCGGTATGGGAATCTTACCTGTAGAAATCTCTGGTAAGGTTCTTAATGAAAATAACTTAGACGGTTCTGAGGAGTTCTCAGTATTAGGTTTAGATGATAATCTTCAACCTAATCAAGCTATTACAGTTAAAGCTAAAAGAGCTAATGGTGGGGAGCTTGAAATTTCAGCTAAGATCTTACTGCAAACACCTATTGAGATTGAATACTATAGACATGGTGGTATTCTTCAATATACTTTAAGACAACTGATTAAAGAGAATTCAGCAGCAGCTGTATAAAGGAGTAATTGAAAAGTATGGTTTTCATGCAGGGCTGTGTGGTTGATGAACTTTATGAAAATTAAAAAAGTACTTAGCTGGGTTTTAGTTGTTTCACTTTTTCAAATGAGTTTACTAAGCCCAGCTGGTGCTATTAAGGACTACAGTTCACTCTCATCTATTAAGCTTGAAGATTCTGAAGCAGAGAAAGAAGTTGAAGATGAGACTATGACTCTCGTAGAGAAGCGTCGTAAACAGATTCAGTCAAATCAAGAAAAAGCACTTAATTTTATTTATGCAAATACATCTGATAGAGAAGATATTGATTTAGAGGTTGATAATTTCTTTACACAAAGAGAAAAAGAGCAGCTCTTGGAACTGTGGCGAGCAACGCTTTTAAGAAATAGGACTATTCAGTTTATCCTTAAATCTTTATCTGGTGATCCTAAAGATGTTAACGCTAAGAATAATGTTATGCAAGCTCTTACTAGAGCTATGTTTGTGCCGTTTTATGCAATAGCTGCAGTTACTGAAAGTACAATAGTTGGTGGTGGTTCAATGTTAGGAGCTAGGGTTTTAGGTGATGTTGTCGATCAATCTAACCAAGACAAATCTATTGATCAACAACTTACCAGGACAGATATGGTTGTGATGTTTATGCTGGTAGATGAAGTCGCTGAAAGGCTTAGACATTCTTATTATGATTATAAAGATGCAAAAATCAAAAAAGCTTTGATTGAAGAAGAGATGAAATTAGCTCAGTTTGATTTAGCTGAGGCTATTAATAGTGCTCCGAAGAACGGTCTTAGTGAGCAGGTTTTCTTAGCTCGAATGATTAAAAGTAATCTTGAGCGTGAAGAAAGATTAGTTAATTTAGATTTTAGATCGTCGCGTAGGACACTTGTTGAGCTTGCTGGTAAGCAAGCAGTTTCAAATATTGATCCGATGATTGATATGGAAATTAGTGAAGTTTACTTGACTTAATTTTTTAATTTCTAACAAATTTAACGTTATTATCAGGGTTTTTTAGAATATGTTGAAGCTCCATACCATTGTCTGTGAGCTTAAAGTATTCAGCAAAGGTTTTCGTGGTTCTTACGATTTTATTGATACCTTCTTTTTGACGCTTAATTAAACCAAGTGATTCAAGATCTTTTAAGTGTTCATAACATGAACCACCACGAAGTTCTACCAGGTCTTTCTGGTAAATAGGTTCTTTAAGAGCAATAGTAGAAAGGGTTCTAAGTGAAGCTGTTTTTAATTCAAAAGTTAATACCTCATCACTAAGATCAGCGTATTCATCTTTTACTCTCATAAAGTAACCTTTCTCTGTATCTATCATTAATGCAGTTTCACGATTTTCATAGTCTTGAAGTAGTTGTGATAAAGCTTTTCTAACTAGGTTTGTATCAACACTAAGTTTAGTTGCTATTTCTTTTGAGCTGATCGGTTCAGTACTTAAAAATAAAATAGCTTCAACTTTATTTCTTAAGCTGAAAATCTCTTTAAAGTTCTCTAGTAAAGGCTGTTGAGTATCACTTTTCAGATTCATAAATCCATAACTCTCCGTAAAACTCTTGCTGAATGATTTTTACTTCATTTTCGTGAGCAAGAAATAAAATTGATAGAAAAGCATTAGACCAAGATCTTAGAAATTTACATAAGTTAGAAAACTTCACACCATGTCCATTCACTAGATACTCAGCTAAATAAGCGCGGCTTTTTTCGATAGCTTCTTCGACATTCTCTGCGTGAGTGAGTTCAAGTAAATCATCTGACTCAATCTCAGGTTCGATGAAAACATCCATGTCAGCTAAGCTTGCAAATTGAGCAAGCTCAAGTCTTTTAGTCTCTCTTTTCTCTTCTTCTTTCTGAGCGTCTTTAAGGGCTGTAAGTAAATCATCTAAGCTGATTTTTCTATAACGTTGCTTCTTACTGACGCTTTTTCTGATAATAGCTCTATCAAGTTCAGTAAGTTTAACTTCTCTAGTATCAAATGAAGCTAATTCTTCTTCTAAAAGCATATCGTCATCTAAGTCATCTTGCCCTACCATGAGTGCCTGACTTGCTTTCATGGAAAGAATGTCACTTTTCATTCTAAGTAAAGTAGATGCGAAGAATATTATTTTCCCAGCTTCTTTAAGGTTATTAGTAATAGAGCTTGAAATTTTATTCAAGAACTTTTCAGTGACGATCTCTAAATTAACGTCCCATGGATCAATTTCACCATGTTCAGCCATCTCCACCAAGATTTCAAGAGTAGGTTCTTCCTTAACAGCTTCACCTAGTTTTTCATATGAGAATTCACTGAAATTATTAGTTTGTGACAAGTTCCCTTACCTCTTTTTCTATATTTTGAACACCGATTACTGTACTAAAACCTCTTTTGTTAAGTGAAACACCGATTGCTCTATCTGATTTCTCAAGCATTGGTCTTCTATGGCTAACTACTAGGAACTGAGTTGTACGAGAATTGTTTTGAATTTTCTCAGCAAGTCTATCTACGTTAACACCATCTAAAGCTGAATCAACTTCATCAAAAGCATAGAAAGGTGCTGGATTGCATTGCTGGAGAGCAAATAAGAAACTAAGTGCAGTTAAAGATTTCTCTCCTCCACTCATAGCTTCAAGTCTTTGCATTTTTTTACCACGTGGCTGAGCCTTAATTACTAGACCACCATTGAATACTTCTTCTGGATCTTCTAGAATAAGCTGTCCCTGACCGAAAGAAAGGTTCGCAAAGATTTCTTGGAAGTAAGTGTTAATCTGTTCAAAGTTTTCTTTAAATACTTTTAGTTTCTGATCTTTATAGCTATCAGCTTTTTCGATAAGCATCTGTCTTTCATCGGTTAAAGATTTTTGTTTATCTACGATTTCAGATTCTCTATTTTTAACTTCATCGTATTCTTCGACAGCGCGCATATTAATCGGCTCCATAGCCTGCATCTGTCTTTCAATCTTATTAAGTTCTTTTTGTAGCTTTTCTATTTCTTCAGCTGTAAGTTCAGGTTCTTCTTCTATGGTTTCACCTTCAGCACCTTCTTCAGATGAGCTTTGCTTTAATTCATCTTGCTCAGCTTTTTCAGCTAGCAGCTGCTCTAAGTGAGCTGCTAGTTCAGTAACTTTCTTACGAGATTCTACTAATTTCATCGCAGTAGATTCGATAGAACTACCTATTTCTCCCTTTCTCTGTCTTAAATTGAGAAGGTTGTTCGACATAGATTCTCTTTCTTGGTTAAGACCAGAGATAGATTCTTTAATTTTATTAATTTCAGACTGGATAGCTGCGATTTCAGAGCTTAGTCTTTCTTTATTTGCTTGGTGTTGAGGAACTTCTTCTTGAAGTTTTGTAAGTTCAGCTGTAGCTATGTTTAATTTTTCATGAGCTTTTTCAGTATTCTCTGCGTTGAAATTCTTTTCTACTTCAAGTCTACTTTCTTCATTTAATAAGTTAGTAAACATGCTTTGATATCTTTTAATCTCAATTTCAACTTCACGAGACTCTTCCATTAAAGACTCTAAACCACTGTCTTTAAGTACTGAAGCAATTTCCTGCATACTGCTTTCTAAAGTATCTACGGCTTCAGTTTTAACTTCGATATTTTTCACAAGCTCATCGACTTTAAGCTCAATATTATTGAGTTCTTCAGCGTTTGCTGTAATAGCGGCTTTATCTTTTTCGTATTTATTACGAGCGTTCTCAAGCTGAGTGTTAGTTACTGAGCTTTGAGTAGATTTTTCTGAATATTCTGAACGAAGCTTCTCTAGTTTTTCTCTTGATTCTTCGATTTGATTTTCAAGTTCTTGGTATTCAGACTGAAGTTGTTTAACGAAGTTAATAATGTCAGTTTTGCTAGTTTCTAGTTTAGACTTTTCATTTGCAGAATTTGCACCAAAGTGAATATTCGTTTTGATTGCTGATCCACCAGACATAGCTCCACTTCTTTCGATTAAATCACCTTGAAGGGTAACCATTCTGTATCTTCCGATAAGTTTTCTAGCGACTTCGATATTTTTTACTACTAAAGTATTTGCAAAGGCATAAGCAAAAGCGTCACGGTATTCATAGTCATAGCTAACTAAATTTATTGCCCAGTCTATGATTCCAGGCATAGTAGCTTGAGGAAGATCTTTCGCTTCATTTAGTTTATTTAAAGGTAAGAAGGTCGCTCTACCTAAATTATTTTTTCTAAGGAAGTTGATACCATCCTGAGCAACATAGTCGTCTTCAGTTACTACACTTCTAAGTCTTGCTCCAGCAGCTGTTTCTAAAGCGAGTTTATATTCATCATCAACTGTACCTAGCTGCGCTAAAGTTCCATGAACTCCTTCTAGACTTAAAACCGCTTCTACTGCACGCCCGTAACCAGCTGCGTTAGCAGCTTGTTCCTGACCTTCAAGCTGGTTAAGTTGTTTTTCAACTTTTCTAAGTTTGTCTTGTTGATTGTCTATTTCAGATTTAGTGTCTTTTTGTTCATCTTTTAAACTCTGGATATTTCTACTCTGAAAAGCTATCTGTTCTTTAAGAGCATCTAAATTTAAAATATTAGAACCCATGCTACCAGCTTCTAGCTTATGAATTTCATCTAAGCTTTTACTAGCTTCTTCTTTATGAGTTTCAATTTTCTCTTCTAAATTTCTTTTCTGTTCATCGAAACGAGCTTTTTCTTGTTCAAATTTACTACGCTCTTCTTTTTCAGCGCTAATTTTGTCCTGAACTTCAATTAAACTTTTATTACTAACATCAGTGTCTGCACTCTTTTTACGAATTTCGCTTTGAATTTTATCGTATTTAGCTTGCTCTTCAGTAATATTAGCTTCAATATTTTTCTTCTCTTCTTCAAACTCAGAGCTTCTGAAATTAATCTCTTTAATCTTTTCTTTTAAAGATTTTATTTCACGGTTAATAGATTTAATCTCTGATTCGTAGTCTGTGATTTGTTTATCTAAGAACTGAATAGCACTTTCTTCGTGTGCAAGTTTGGTTTGCAGTTCTTCTTTTTGGATACCAAGTTCTCTTTGTTTACCTTCGCCAAGTTCTTCAATTCTTTTATTTAAGCTAGCGAGGTCCTCTTCGGTGTTTTGAATATTTAAATTAACTTGGATATTCTCTTCACGAAGACTAGTTTTCTTATTTTCAAGTTCTTGAACTTGCCCGCGAGCATTTTCGCTTTGTTTAGTTACTTGCTTGATTCTGACATTTAAAAACTTTCTTTCTAAAGCAGTTCTTTGTTTCTTTAGTTCAGAGTATTTGACTGCTTGATCACGGTCTTTTTGGAGTTGCTCTAAGCGTTGCTTTAATTCGCCTAGGATAATCTCCTGACTTTCTATTCTTTCATAGACCACTGTAAGCTCTTTTGCAGCAAGTTCTATCTTTCTATCGAACTCAGCTACTCCAGCGATTTCATCGATAATCTTTCTTCTATCAACAGCTCCCATGCTAATAATCGAAGCGACATCACCCTGCATAACGACGTTAAAACCTTTAGGGCTGATATTATAGTTCGCTAATTTATCGTGAATCTGAGTTAGGGTACTCGGAGAGCCATCTAAGTAATATTTACTATCGTAGTTTTCACCTTTAACTCTAATTCTACGAAGCACTATAGCTTCTTCACCACTTTCGTCGTCTACGAAGGTAACTTTTACTGAACACTCTTTTTTACCACTTATATTGTTTAAAAGATCAGTCAATCTTTCAGCACGCATATTACGCGTCGAAGTTAGACCTAGTGCGAACATTAAAGAATCGATAACATTTGATTTCCCGGAGCCATTAGGTCCAGAAACGGTAGTAAAGCCATTCAGGATAGGAAGAGTTACCTTCTCCCCAAAGCTTTTAAAATTATCAAGCTCTATCTCTTTAACACGCATTTATTTTGAGATGATATACCTATTATATATTGATATGTCTATTTGGTAAAGGATAAAACTATTGAGATTTGTGCTTTATACTCTCACATCCTCTAAAATCGACTAAATACTGTTTGATTTCAGTTAAAGCTTTACTTAGAAGGCTAGCAGAATCTCCTTTAAAGCTATAGGCTGCTTGAGCTTTAACCGTATGGATGTTACTGTGAAGGTCATTTAACCTTTGGATAGCTTCTGGTAATGTGTAAAAGTCAGAATTGAGACTTTGTTTATCAGGCATGAGTAAATTTATGTTCTGATATACGATAATCTTATTTATATTTTCTGTATTTTTTAAGTGACCAGTACTTTGGCTTATATAAGGGATACCTTTTTTAATTCCTATCAATGAATCAAAAAATTTAAATACAAATGACTTTTGATGTTCTTTCTCTATATTTTCTGCAAGCTTAATTAATTCTTTTATAACTTTTTGTTCGGATTCAGAGATTTTAATCTCAGCCCCTAATCTTGGGCTAGCAATTTTTTCATGAGCTTCGGCTTTACTTACATTTACTAAGTAAGAATTTAGTGATGAATTAAGCTTAGATAAAATTTGATCAGTAGCCTTTAATAAGGAATTTTGTTGCAATAATTCAAATTTCGCTATTTCTGTATTAAAGCTGTAGATATTTTTAGAAGATTTTTCTATTAATAAATCCTGTGCTTCTGGCATATTTGCTGGTTTTATATCTCCTAACAATGACTGGTAATTAGGGATATAGCTTTGCAATTCACGTTCAAGTGCTCGAATTGAGTGAAATACAGCTTGGGGGTAACCGAGCTCAGAGTTTGGGTAAGATTCTAAATAACCAATATCTTTAGGATTTGGAATTGCAATATTTTTCCCTTGTAATAAATCCATAAATATTTTTATTGCGGCTCTATCTGTTGCTCGCGTACTGGCATAGCTATATTTCCCTGATTTTAGGTAAGTTTTATTTATGTAGCTAGTTAATAATTTACGATTTTCCCTATTCGCATTTTTCCAATCTTTGATTAGCTTTGCAGTATCTGGTGCAAACTTTTTTAAACCTTGATCGAAGTTATTTACAATACTTTGATGATTTGATGATTTATTAACTGGCATTATTTATGCTTCGGTAAAAATTAATGGTTTATCTTTTTCATTTAATAATTCAGTAAATTTAGTTAAGTCTATATCTCCAAACTGCTCTTCAAGACTCTTTGGATCAAATTCACTATCTGCAGTTATGATTCCGTCATCTATAAGCTCACTTACAGTGGAATCTCTGTTATGGGTTGCTCTTAACAGTTTGTTATATTCTTCTTTATTCTTTAAAACAACTTTTTTTGTTTTTCCTGTTACTTCATCGTGGTACCAGAGAGTGACTTCACCAGTTTTTGAGTTAATAGATACATTAACTTTATCTCCAAGTATTTCTTGTTCTTTCACAACTTCTAGAGTAATTTCATCTTTGGTAGGCACAAAAGGCATGCCAAAAGGCTGTCCTATTAGGTCTTTTGTATCAATTTTTTTTTCAAAGAAATATAGCGTTTTAGATTTAGTATCTCTTATCGTTTCTTCATCAGGGTTAATTCTGACAACCGCTCCATTTGGTAGGTGATGGACTTCACCCTTCTTTTCTTGTATTTGATTTGTATTATTAAAATCACTACCTAATCTACTATTACCAATAGTCGTTTCTTTCATTTGCGCCTCCATAAACTAAGTACCAAATTCTCTCTCAAAATTCAGGACTAGTTGTAATACAAGTTTTATCTTGAATTTAATTGATAATAATTTATGAAGTGAGTTTAGCTTTGTAGGGTTAGCTTAACTTTTCCTCAACCGACTTGACTTTATCTGCCATAGACTGATCACGGTCTGTTCGAGTTCCAAATTTTAAAGTAGATGTAATTCTAGGTGCACCCATTTCATGGATTTTTTCATGACAAAGTTTGATTGCAGCAAAAACTTCATCCCACTCTCCTTCTATGTTAGTTCCGTAAGAATGGAGCTGAGTTTTTAAACCAGCATCTTTTAATACTTTTTCACATTTGGCTACATATTTAGATACTGAGACTCCGACACCTAAAGGAACTAAGCAAAAATCTGCGATAACTTTCATTAGTTTTATTATTGCAGAGATTCAATGATTTATTATTAATTCGGCAGTCCTATTAATTATTAATCTCTTTCTTCGAAAATTAAGATAGATTCTGGCAACTTCCTCTTTAACAAAAGCTATAATGTTGGTGATTATGTTAATTAGAACGGTCTTGGTTTTAGTGTTCTGCTTCTTATGTGGAAATTATATGAAAGCTTCAGCTTTACCCTGTGAAGCTAGTAAATCTGCTTTTATAGATGCTGTTTCTAACGACACTATTAATTTAGTTACTGTAGATGACTATGATATCGGTGAAAGCAGAACTATAAACACGCCAGTGGGTCCAGGCTTATTACAAAGATCAGGCGGTCAAGTACTTTTTACTGGTCCAGGAACTAAAACTAAGACCGTAACTGTCACTATGACGACATCAGCTTTTCTTGCAAGAGATTTGATATTACAGTTCACTGTAGGTCCTATGACAAATGGCTTAGCTAGTTGTAGTGATCGTACTTTTTTAGATAATGTTGTATCTAATACAGCAGATAACCCTAGGGTTTTTAAGGCTAAGAATCTTAATAAAAATAATGGCAACACTTCTTATATAGTGCCTACGAATACTTCTGTGAATAATGATTCCGTTCAATCTTTTGGGGTGGAATTAGAGTTGAAAACTATTCCTGGTCAAGTTTATGAAGCTACTTGTGGAGCTATTCAGGAAAAAGGTGCTGTTACTGAATCTTTTGAATGTAACATCTCTATAAATCAAGGTACTAGTAGTGGTGAAGGTGCTAATGATGAACCTGTTTCTACTGAGCCTGTTGAAGTAGTTGAAGAAGAAGTAAAAGTTCAACCTGAAGTTAGAGAGGGGAACTGCCCGCTTACAGCTATTGAGCACTTAAATATTGCTGTGAGAACTGAGCAAGCAGTAAAAGCTAGATTAAATGGCTTTGCTGAGCAGCTTGAAGAGGCTAGGCTTGCTGTCTCTGACGCTGGAGTTAATCCAGGTCCTGCTATTAGACGTTTAGATATTTTAGTTGAGTTCATTCGTGATGATATTAGTGAAGCTAGAAATGCTGCTAAAGGTGCTTTAGACTTCTCGATTAGACATTTAGAGTGTGCTAAAGAAAAATCTGAAAGTACAGCTGCTGATGAAGCTATTGATAGAGCTATAGCTCATGATACTGAAGCTAAGACTACTGTTATGACTGAAGATAGTTCACTTAATGAAGAATCAATTCGTTTAAAAGCTACTTTAGAAAACACTGTAAGTGATATTGATCAAGGTCTTGAAGATAAGCAAGATGCCGGAACTACTTTAGACTCTGCTTATACTCTTCCTGAGTTTAATGATGAAACTGTCCAGGATGTAGTTGATAGTGCTGTCGGTGAAATTGAATCTTTAACTGAAGATTTGAAAACTTTACTTGAAAATCAATTCGATACTATAAAAGCTAACAATAAAATTGCTGCAATTGATGCGATATGTGAAGTACAAGTAAGCGACTGTGTCACTCAGTACTATGAGGAAGTGGTCGAAGCTTACACTAAAGCACACACTAAAGTTAGACAGGCTCTTTTAGATAAGAAAAAAGAAGAAGAGAGTGCGAAACGTAAGAAAGCTATAGATAGAACAGTTAAGAGAATCGATAAAGGTTACACTTCAGTAGTTAAATCTGTTGAAAAAGTGAAGAAGACTAATAATAATGCTTGTCCACCTGATTCATTTAGATTTACTGCTCTTGCTCGTCAAAGAAGAATAGATAAACTTTTAAAGTTAAGAACTAGAGCAACTCTATATCAAGACAAACAATGGTTAAGAATTATAAATAAAGCACTTCTTAAAGAAGGTTTTTCTAATTAATTTTTACTATATATTGTCTTCTAGCTTGCTTTTTGAAATCCCCTGCATTTGCAGGGGATTTTTTTTGAAAAATTTTTATAAATTTATATCAAAAAATTTCTAGGGTCACTTTATATAGTCATAAGGTTAAGATGAGGTTAAGAAATCAGCTCAAACTAGTATAAACAATCTCCCAATGTGCTTCCTATCCACTAGATTGAGCAAAGTTCAACCCAAGTAAAGAGAATCCCCTCTCTATCTCCGATCTCTCTCCCATAAGGGATTCTCTTTACTTAATCTTCTTCCCTAAGTAAAAAGTATGCATGAATGGAAAGCGGCTCTTTGAGCCGTTTTTTTTTTGATAAGATTAATTTTATGAGGTTAGGTTTTAGTGTTGTATTATTGAGCTTATTGTGTATTTTTAATGCTGCTGAAGCAGCACGGGTAGTACCTGACAATAAGATAGTTTTGAGTGGAAATAACAGTAGTGTTTCTGTGAGTTTCTATATGACAGGCTTAGAGCCTAAGCTCAGTAAAAAGCTTCTTACTAAAGGAATTAAAGCTAAACTTATAGTAAGTAAAGATGTAAATGGTGTCGTAACAGTTAGTGAGAAAAAGATTTTTATTCCTATTAGTTCTGAAGGAACTACGGATAAATCACAGCAGGTTACTTTTACTTTAAATGAATTTAGTAACCTCGTAGCAAGTAATTCTTTTTCTTACCAGTTAAAGTTTCCTAAAAAACTTCAAAATAAATTAGCCTTGGAAAGCTTTCAAGAAAATATATTTGTGAATATTTCAGGTTTAAGTGTCTCTGGTAAAGTACAGATTCCTCAAGCAGATTCAAGTAAATTTCTTAGCTCGGGTAATGTCGCTAGTCCTGAAGGGGTTGAGGTTAACCTAATTAGATTTGATGAAGATGAAAGAGAAGTTCTTATCGCAACTACTGATACTGATGTTAATGGTGAGTACCAATTCAATTTTTCTGGTGATAATTTTAGTCCAGATTTTATGGTGTCTGCTACTGCACCTGATGATACTCGTTTAAGAGCTATAGTCGGTTCTGGCGATACAGATATAAATCCAGTTTCTGAATTTATTTTTCAAGAGATTGAAAATGCAAGCCCAGCCTTTTCTGATTATAATTCAGAGGATGTACTGAATTTTATTGATACCGTCGAATCTTTTAATATCCCTGGTGCAGAGACTATTGCTGATTCTTTGGATACTTTAAGTGAAGTTGCAAATGATTTCATTACTAATCTAATTGATGCTGTTGACTTATCTTCTTTAGCTACTAGTACAGAGGATTTGACTGGTTTATATAATTTTGTTTTATTTGATTTTGGTTTATTTTCTCGTGATATTGATACTAAAACATATAATACTTGTGGGCTTGAATTTGGTGAACTGAGGTTTAACCCTCCAGTTTCAGGTGCAGTAGAGGTTAGTGGAAGATCTGCAGTAGAGTCTAGAATGGATTTATTTAATGATTCAGTGCCGGGGACTAGTTTCTCTGGTTATTTTTTAGATAGTACTTTAACTAGGAATAGTACTGAAGAAGCTCCTGGTTATAGTGTTAGTTTAGGACAGGACGATTCTCTTACGATAGTAAATCCACAGGAAGAAGAGTTTTTTAGAGATGATAGGGGGGATTTGATCGGTTTTAGATCTTTAGTTTCGACAGAAAAACTTTATCCAGCTCAAGCAGGAGTCTTTATGGGAACTTTAATCGCGAGAGGAGAGGAGTTTGTGCCTGATACTTTAGAGATAGTCGGCAAAGAGGATATAGCTACTTTTAGTTTTATCTTTAAAAAAGAAGATATTTCTTTGCAAAGCTTTGATGGTAATTTTGGTGTTGTTGGTTTTGGTGCTGAGTTTGGCGATGATGGTTCTACTTTGATTTTTGGTAATTTAGGAGAGATTGAAATTTTTTCAAGGACTATTGCTGCAAGTGACTTTCGCACAATAAGAATAAAGAGAATTAAAAATCAATCAAGTACTCAATTAAATTCTGATGGTGCAGTCCTTAGTTTTACTGATTTCTTTAGAGTTGATAAAAATAAAATTACTATGAGTTTACCTATTGCTTTTGATGAAACTATTGATTTAGAAGGCTTTGCTAATCCACAAACTAATTTTTTTGCTGTAGTTGGTTCCAGTGATGAAAGAGAGCGTGGCGGAAGAGGGAGAGGCTTAACTGAGGCTATCAGAGAATTAGTACTTGCTGTCAGACTGCCCAGCTCTACTCCTAATTTAAGTGGAACTCAATATCAGATTAATAAAATAGAAGTCTTCTTTGATGGCTCATTAATAGAGGTGTTCGATGAAAAACAAGGTATAGTAACTTTTTCTGAAACTGAGATGAATTTTACTAATCAGCTTGAAAGAATTATTGCAAGAGATAGTGACTTCTCTAATATTAATTTTACAGAGTTAGCTCTTGATGATGAGTTACTTAACTATTCAGTTTCAAATACTGGTTTCATTCAGGCAGGGGATCTTGAAAATGGTCTTTTTGAAGGCTATGTTTCTGACGATGCAGAAATTATCATTCTTAGGTATAGAACTGAGGACTTAAGCTCTGATTCTCCTAATGCAAGTATGGGGCTGTATATCCTGAATAAAATTTAAAAAAACTGTATGTCTTGGAAAGATATAATAATACTATGAAGATAAAATCACTATTGGTAGCTTTATTTAGTTTTCTTTTTATTCATGCAGCTCAAGCTGTAAATATTGAATTTGATACTAATCGTGAGGTTATTCTAGTTAATAATGTTGTTTTTGGGACACCATTTGTTATTACTGATAGAGATTTATCAGCAGCTATAGCTGCAAAAACTGATGGTAAGTTTGATGGAGAAGGTGAATTTGAAGTTCGCTTATTCTTTTCTCCAGCATCAGAAGAACAACTTGCAATTATTAATAATGAAAATGTACTTTCTAGTTCACAAAGTATTAGCTTAAGAGGTATAACAAATGAACTTTCAGGAAAGGTTTCTTCTGTAAGATATGCCCGAACTCAGAGTGCTGATAAGACTCGTGGTTTAAGTCGAGGGAGTGTAACTACTACTGAAGCAGGTATCTATACGACTTATAGTACTCGTCCTAAGATTTTACCTTTCATTTCTGGCAATAACCAAAATTTATTTGTATTTAGTTTACTTGCAGCTAATGTGCCTTCTAGATTAGCTTTGGTTGTAAACGTAGAGAGTAACACTTTAACAACTGATGCTAACCCAGCTTTAGCAGATTCTTCTGAGAGTGACGATGATGACGAAGACGATGAAGATGAGGATCCAACTGATGTTCCGCCACCGAGTTTAGATTTAAGTACATTTGAAGGTGATTTAACTAGCATCGGTGCTAATGAAGCTAATGCATATAATGGTTTACAAGTATTTAAAATTAAGTGTGGTGCTATCGGTAATGATGGAACTGATGTCTGTACTGAGGCTGGTATGAAAGAGCTGGAGGCAGTTGTCGAATCAGCAAGAGTAAGTTTAGTGAATAGCTTGAAAGCAGTAAGGTCTTTAGCAAAACAAGTTAGAGCTGCTTTTAAAGATAAAATAATCACTGGTAAGCAAGGAAAAGATATTTTTAAAGAGCTTAACTGTGTAGTTAAGTTAGATAAAGTTGCTGATCAGAGACTAGGGAAGATTGACAAATTAATCGATAAGTTAAATCGTAAACAAAAAGTTCTTAATGATAAGCAATTTTTGAGAGTTGATACTTTGAAAAGTTCTGCTCAAGACAGAATCTTTACTGCTTATGATGAGTGTAAAAAACGCTTAGCAAGCAAGTTAAGAGCTGTAAGCTTAATAAGTCAGGAAACTGCTGATCAGTTTAATGCTGATATTAGTGCTTTTGGTATTGGAGAGAATGGTTAGTGAAAATAGCTGAATTTGAATTGGAAAGATACTTTGCGAAATATGAATTTAATACTAAATATCTTTTATCTAGTTCTGATATTGAAGCTATGAGTGTTGATGAGCTATTAAAGCTTGATGAAAATAATTACGATAGTAATTTAACGAGCTTAAAAAATACATGGCTTGGTTATACTGAGGCTCCTGGAGCTTTAGAGCTAAGAACTGAAGTCGCTAAATTATATGAAAATATAAATGCTGAGAGTGTTTTGATGCATGCAGGTGCTGAAGAGGCGATTATGAATTTTATGTTCTCAATCTTAGCTCCTGAAGATCATGTGATTGTAATGTATCCGTGTTATCAGTCTTTGATTAGTTTAGCTGAAGCTAAAGGTTGTGAAGTTACTAAATGGCTTTTAGATGAAGATAAGGCTTGGGAACTTGATTTTAACTTCTTAGAAGATTCGATTAAAGCTAAGACTAAAGCTATAGTAATTAACTGTCCACATAACCCTACAGGGTATTTAATATCGCGTGAACAGCAACAGAAGCTGATAGAGATAGCCCGTAAGAATAATTTATATATTTTCTCAGATGAAGTGTATAGATTATCTGAGTTTGATGAAAATGATAGACTTGCAAATGCTTGTGATCTTTATGAGAACGCTGTTTCATTAGGTGTTATGTCTAAGTCCTTTGGACTTGCAGGCTTACGTATAGGTTGGGTTGCGACTCAGAATAAAGAAGTTTATAAAAAAATGGCAAGCTTTAAAGATTATTCATCTATCTGTAATTCAGCTCCTAGTGAAACATTGAGTTTAATTGCTTTACAGAATAAAGAAAAGTTACTAACTAGGAATTTAAACATTTTAAAAACTAATTTGGATATTGCTGATAAGTTTTTTGAGAAATATTCTGGAAACTTTTCTTGGATTAAGCCTAAGGCTGGTACTATTGCTTTTCCTAAGTATCAGGGAAGTATAAGTACTGATGAGCTTTGCCGGAAAATGGTAACTGAGTATGAGGCTATGCTTTTACCAGGAGCGGTTTATTTAGATGCTAGTGATAATGATAGAAAACTCTTATCTTTGAAAAATAATTTTAGGCTTGGCTATGGCAGGAAGTCTTTTACAGAGTCCCTTGGGAAGTTTGAGGTTTGCTTGAGATCGTTGAAATAATCGATATTCTTTTGATGTTTTGATATATGAAAAGTATGATAATATTTCATCAATGGTTTCTGGTGTAAGTTCTAATAGTGTTAATTTTGATCCACTACTTCTTACTGCTAAGCAGAAAGGTAGCTTGTATTTAAGTGATGGTACTGGGAGAAAAATTTCTATTAAGGAAGGTTTCTTTACGGGTGAAAATCCTATTTTAGTTCCTGTTAAGGATACAGAGACTGGGATTGGTGCTAAATATAAAATAAATAGTTCTGAAAGATTTGTAGCACAATCTGGTTTTATGACCAAGTTAGAGAATGTTGGTTTTAGCTTTAGTGACTATCGAGATGGGGTGAAATTTACTTTAAAGGAAAAGCGGAAACATGTTAAGAAACCTCCTTCAAGAGAAAAGATTGATGCTGTTCAAAAACAATTAAATGCTCTTAGTAAAGCTATAGTTTTAAAACCAGTTTTACCAGAAAAGAAAATTAAGTTATCACCAGCTCAAGAAATTCTTCAAGGTGAAAAACCTACTGAAATAAAGGTTACAGATAAACTTAAAATAATTTTTCCTCAATGGGATAAACCCGGTTATGGACTAGAAGGCATGAAGAAAAAAATTGAAACTATTCAAAAAGCTTTAGCTAGTATGGATGAAGCAAATAGCTTTCCTCTTGAAGATGAATTGACGATTATTAGAGCTAGGGCAAAAATATTTTTTGATGCAGCAGAATTACTATTAAATGAAATGAAATCTGATAGTGATTTAGTGTATTTAAATAATCCAGCTTTAATTAAGGAACTTGAATCATTACAGGAATCAGTAGCTGTTTATTCTGATCCTAAGTCTGATGCATTTAGTTACCAAAACACTTTAAATGGTAGGAGTTTATCTATGATGTCTGGTCTCGCACCTGGTAAGCAATCAGCAGTTCGAGTTTTTAGGCAGTTCTTAACTAAAATTGATCCTAAGACAGTAAACTCATAAGCTTTTCTCTAAGCTTTAACATTTTAGAAAAATTATTGCTAGGGTTTTCATAAATTAATTCTTCTTGGCTTGATATAGACTCAACCCCGGCAATCAAAGTGCCGATATTGCTCATGAATACTTCCTCTGCACTTTTTATATCTTCAAGTTTAAATTTACCTTGAACTATTTCACCATCAAAAAGTTTCAAAATCTTTTTTTGAACCGTTCCAGGAACGAAGGCTAAGCCTGGTTCTGGAGTATAAAGCTTTGAGTCTTTAAACCAGTATATGTTCCCAGAACCAGTCTCGCAGATGTTTCCTTTAGTATCTAAGATAAGTGCATTATGGCAGGAGTTATGATCAGCTTCGAGCATGCTGAGTACATAGTTAGCTGAGCTGTTTACTTTAGAACTGAGACTCTGATGTGATCTATATGGTGACAGCCATAGCTTTAAGATTGAGAACTTAGGCAATTCTTTTTCAAAGCTTTGAATTATCATATAAGGTTTACAGTTCTTAGGAAGGTAACCTATAGAACCTGGTCCATTTTTCCCACGTGAGATTATGATTCTGATATAGCCAGTCACTAATTGATTTAAATTAATTAACTCCTTGCAAAGCTTTTCTAAATTACTTACATCTATATCGATATAATATGCTTTTAGTCCATCTGAAAGTCTTTGATAGTGGGTGTTGAAGTCAAATATATTTTTGTTATGAATTAATAATGTCTCAAAAACCCCATCCCCGAAGCGAAATGATCTATCAGCTATTGAAACCTTAGCTTCAGTTTCTTCAATGAATTTATCTTTAAAGTAAACTTGTGCCATGCTACAAGTCTAGCAAATTACATAAAGCCAAAGAAAACACAGATTATAAGTAGGTAACTGAAATTTACTAGAGCCGTCTGCTTTTCATAATTCTTAAAAAACAGACTTAAAATGAAACTAATTGCAAACCATGAAATGTAATTTGATAAAGGTATTGCATTATTCTCCCAGTGCCAAAAGTTTAATAGTGAAGCTTTTGGTTCTATGAATAAATCAATAGTAAGCATCATTGATGCTGCCATAAAAGCTTTAATAGCTGATTTATATAAGCCATTTTTCAGAACTAGGTTTTCTTCTACTAATTGATTACTGATAGCAGTGCATACATAAAGTAATAGTGCCCAGTTAAAACCTATGATTAAGGGTACTCCAAATAATTTTATACCTAAGCTAGAATCATAATTATAATGCCCAAAGGGAAAGCCTGTTTTTACACTTAAAATTTCTATGCACAGAGTAAAACACATGATATAGAAATAGCTTAGTAAAGGGATTTTAGAGAATTTCCCGTAAAGTAAAATGAGACTCGATAAAACTAAGTTTAATGGCGTTAATAATAAAAAGAATTCATGGAAATTAGATTTGATGCCATAAAAACCTACTAGGTGAATTAAAGCTAGAAGCGCAATTTTTATCTGAGTTCTAGTGAAGGTTTTTAGCATGTTCTTTGATGATTTGTTTTGAGACTATCTCCCCTGATAAGACAGCAGTTGGCATTCCTGGACCTGGCACAGTAGAGTGCCCACAATAGTATATATTTTCCATTTTCTTACTTTTTATGCTCGGTCTTAAGAAATGTGTCTGCATAAGCGTATTTGCTAGTCCAAATGCGTTTCCTTGATATGAATGATAGTCTTTTTCAAAGTCATTTATGCAGTAAGAGCGCTCATATATGATGTCATCAATAAATTTTTCACCGATGACATTTTCAATTCGAGTAAGAATTTTTTCTCTATATTCTTTCCTTATTTCTTCAGTATCAGAAAGTCCAGCTGCTATAGGGATAGAGATGAATAAGTTCTCTGAATTTGCTGGTGCTAAGCTTGGGTCTGTTTTACTTGATGCTGAAATATAAATAAAAGGATTACTAGGCCATTTAGGCACAGAGTATATTTCGTGAGCATTTAAGTCATATGGATAATCAAAGAAAATATTATGGTGTTCTAGACTTTTTAGTTGTTTATTGACACCTATGTAGAATACTAAAACTGCTGGACACAGTGTTCTTGATTTCCAGTAGTTTTCACTGTAGCTTTGTGATTCTTTTTCTAAAATGTTTTGTTCAAAATACTGATAGTCACAGTTAATAAGGACAGTATCATCATTTAATTCATTGAAATTATTTTTGCTTATTTCAGAATTGAAATGGAATTTGACACCTAAAGATTCCGCTAGTTTTTGTATACCTAGTGGGATTTCGTGGATGCCACCCAAAGGAAACCAAGTAGATAATGCTGTATCAGCATGATTCATAAAGCTATATAAAGAAATAGTATGGTTTGCAGCTGTTCCTAGAAAGAGAATGGGGAATTCTAGAATTTGTCTGAGCCTGTCATTCTTAACATATTTATAAATATGAGATCTCACTGAACTTAAAGAATCACAACTGAGAAAGGCTTTTAAGTATTTTAATTTTAAAAATTCAAAAGGACTAAGCCCAGGTTCTTTGCAAATATCATTTACTGCAATATCATATTTCATTTCAGCTTCTTTGAAAAAACCATCTAGTTTTTGACTCGAACCTGGTTCTAGTGCATCAGCAAGTTTTAGGAAATTATTCAGGCCTGCTGGAATATCAGTGAAGTCTTCTTTCCCCCAGTAAACTCGATATGAAGTTTCTAGTTTTTTTAAGTCATAAAAGTCAGTTACACTTTTATTGAAATTAGCAAAAAAGTTTTCAAATACATCTGGAAGCCAATACCAGCTAGGTCCCATATCGAATTTAAAACCTTCTGCTTCAAAGAAATTTGCTCTACCACCAGGTCTTGAGTTCTTTTCAAAAACATTTATCTCGAAGCCTGCTTGAGCTAGGAAGCAGCTTGCTGATAAGCCGGCTAAGCCGGCGCCAATGATATTAACTTTCGGTACTTTCATAATTTATATAGTTATCCAGTTGCTGAGTATCGCAGCTATAGCTGCACCAGTGAGTGGGGCTAACATAGGAATCCAAGCGTAAGTCCAGTTACTATCTGGATTTATTAATAATGAGTGAACTACTCTAGGGCTAAGGTCACGAGCTGGGTTGATGGCATAGCCAGTGGTTCCACCTAAGCTGATACCTATACTCATCACTATCAATGCTACAGGAAGTGCACCTATTGAACCTAAACCTATTTTCATCACGGGTCCAGAAATTGGTACTATTGATGCTCCAGTTATATAAAGTACTGAGAAAACTAAAACGAAAGTGCCGAACATTTCAGAAAAGAAATTGTTTAATTTACTTTTAATCGTAGGTCCAGTCGAGAAGCATGAGAGTTTTATATTCTTATCGTGACAGCTTTTGAATTGATTGAAGAAATATAAGTAAGTGCAAGCAGCACCAGTAAGTGCTCCAAGGAATTGGGCTGAGATGTAGAGTAAAACTTTATTCCAAGCAAACTTTCCAGCTAAAGCTAGACCAAAGGTCACAGCTGGATTAATATGAGCACCACTATATGGTGCTGCTACCACGACACCGACATAAACGGCTAAAGCCCAGCCTACACTTATTAATAACCAGTTTGAGCTATCTGCTGCAAAAGTTCTCTTTAAAGAGCTATTAGCATTGACTCCTGTCCCAAGAGCCACAAGTAAAAACGTTCCTATGAATTCAGCTATGTAATCTTGCATATCTTATGCAAAGTTCCTCTTCTATTGCTATTATATTATGTTCTTGTTGATTTAATATACATTAGGAGTAAAACCCTAGCCTTCCAATTATGCAAAAATTAATTAACCTATTTAGCAAGTCTAAAGAACTTGATTTTAAGACTGAGATTTTATCTGGACTAACAGTTGCGATTGCTTTGATTCCAGAGGCAGTAGCCTTCGCTTTTATCGCTGGTTTATCACCACTTACTGGGCTTTATGCAGCTTTTGTGATGGGGTTTGTTACTTCTATTTTTGGTGGACGTCCAGGGATGATTTCTGGTGCAACAGGTGCTGTGGCGGTAGTTTTAGTGGCGTTAGCGAAAAGTCATGGTGTTGAATATATCTTTGCAACTGTAGTTCTTGCTGGTATTTTACAGATGGCGGCTGGCTTATTTAAGCTTGGGAAATTTATGAGGCTGGTGCCGCATCCGGTTATTTTTGGTTTTGTAAATGGACTAGCGATTATTATTTTTATGTCTCAACTTGATCAGTTTAAAAATGAAGCTGGAGAGTGGCTCTCAGGTATACCGATGTATACGATGTTAGTTTTAGTGGCGGTAACTATGCTTATTATTTGGCTATTGCCTAAGGTAACTAAAGTTATTCCTTCTTCTCTAGCAGCAATTTTAGCGATTTTTGGTATTGTTTCTGCATTTGGGATTGATACTAAGACTGTAGGTGATATCGCATCGATTCAAGGTGGTTTTCCACCTTTCCACCTCCCAGAGGTTCCTTTTACATTTGAGACTTTATCTTTAATTTTTCCTTATTCATTAATTATGGCTGGAGTAGGTTTAATTGAAAGTTTACTTACTTTAAATATTATAGATGAGATTACTGAAACTCGTGGACACGGTAATAGAGAGGCTTTTGCTCAAGGCTTAGCGAATCTTATTTCCGGAATCTTTTCAGGAATGGGTGGTTGTGCCATGATCGGACAGAGTTTAATTAATATCTCTTCAGGGGCGAGGGCTAGGCTTTCTGGAATCGTAGCCTCAGTGATGCTACTTGTCTTTATTATGTTTGGGGCAGGTTTAGTAGAGCAGTTGCCGATAGCAGCTTTAACTGGGCTTATGATTATGGTTTCAATCGGAACCTTTGAGTGGGCAAGTTTAAGAACTATGAATAAAATGCCTAAGTCAGATATAACGATTATGATTTTAGTAACTTTAGTTACGGCTGTTCTGCATAATTTAGCTTTAGCTGTTTTAGTGGGAGTTGTTATTGCAGCTTTAGTTTTCGCTTGGGATAATGCTAAGAGAATTCGTGCAAGAAAATATTCGGATGATAATGGTGTTAAGCATTATGAAATCTATGGTCCATTATTTTTTGCGTCAACAACCCTTTTTGGGGAAAAGTTTGATGTTTTAAATGATCCAGAGGAAGTGATCATAGATTTTGCTGAAAGTAGAGTTGTTGATATGTCTGCAATTGAAGCTTTGAATAAAATTACTGAGCGTTATCGTAAAGTTGGTAAAAATGTTCACCTTAAGCATTTGAGTTCTGATTGTTTGAACTTACTTAAAAATGCTGAAAAGATTATTGATATTAATGTTATGGAAGACCCTACTTATAAAGTAATGGTGGATCAGATTTAAGAGTTTCCGTAACGATTACCACCATCTACGTAAGTTGTACCTGCATAGGCATAGCTATTATTTGATCTAAAGAACATCTTGCCTCCGAGTTTTGCCATTGCGTCAGCTAGTAATGAAGGGTTTTTTAAGTATTTAAGAACTTCGGCGGCTCTTTCCTTTGATATTCCTTTTGCCACAGCTGTATCATAGTCGGTAATTCCTGAAACACCATTATTAACTACAAATTGGTTGGGAGCACGAGCTATTTCTACATAGTCTTTTCCAAACCTGCCTGATTTAAATCTATTTGCAAAAACTCCAAGTACATATTTAATATCATCTCCTGGACCTGCTTCTCTCACTGTGGTGTGTACTAACCAACCAATTTCTTCATCTGTTAGTTGTTTACCACCTAGTTGAGCTTCGCCGCTAGCTATGTTTTCAGTACCATCTGTAATATTTTCAGTATCACTTGGCGCTTGATCTGTACTATCAACATCTGTTCCCCCTGTATTTCCAGCTTCAGATTTACCAGGTGAAGGCTTAAATTCTTCATATCCTGGGTGGTAAGCCAGCCAAGGTCTTAAAATTACTTTTGAGGCTTTGTCATCTGGGTCTAGGTTACGATATGCAGTGTCTGCAATTTCTTTCACTGTCCTATGACCACCTGGAACACTAGACATATTTCGTTTTACCAAAAATTGAAAATTTGCGATATCTTCTAGAAACTCTTTTTTCTCAGACTCATCCATATTTTTTAGATCTTTAGCTTGCTCTAAAAGTTCGTCAGCCTTATCTTTGTATTCTCTTATTTCATCAGCTTCACCATCTATTCTTGCTTGATACTCTTCTGCTCTTTTCTTCCATTCAGCCTTTTGTTCATCCGTTGCATTTTTATATCTTTCACCTGGTTCGATTTTTGTTTTATTTTTCGTCTCATCAGTTTCTGAAGAACTTAAATCTGTATTTTCTGTCTTTTCCTTTTCTTTATTATTAAGTTTATTGGCTGAAGTATCTGTTGGATTTGTAAGCTCTTCTTCTTTTTCTTCAATTTTCTCTTCAATTTGATTTTCAATATCAGATGTATTATTATCTGAATCATTAGATGTTTCTAATGTTTCATCATTATTATTATCATCTTCTGTGTTTAAATACTTATCAACAGTTCCAGTATTAGCAAGCCCTAGCCAATCATCAGCTTTAGGATTAAAAGCGACTAAGCTATTATTAAAATTCGGGCTTCTTTTTTCTACTTGACTAAACTTGACGTCTAAGTCGTCATCCGTAATGACTGGTGAAAAATCAATCGCTAAGATTTGACTTAAAGGCATTAAGTCCTCAGGCGATATCGTATTTTCATCAGCAAAACTAATTGGGAAAAATTTTGCTGCGGCGTTTATAAAATCTTGTGTATCACCAATTGCCATCTCTTACTCATTTTTCATACACTAAACCAGTTATAGTATAAAAATAAGATGTTAAAAATTGATTATGAAATTAACTTAATTGGTAAAAATCTTATTTTTGGGTAAATTATAGTTTAGATATGAAATTTAAAACTGTTTCTTACTTAGTTTACATTGCATTATTTTTTATAATTCCTCACCAAGCATATGCTGAAACTTTCAATATAAACCCTGGAGAGTCTATTCAGGATGTAATTGATTCAGCTGCTGATGGCGACATTCTAGAACTTAGTGCTGGTACTTATTTCGGAGATCTAGACTATTCTGGTAAAAATATAACGATAAGAGGTATTGGACGGGATACGGTAATCAATGGAACTGGAGTTGGTCCTGTAGTCTCGTTCCAAAGTGGTGAAGGTTTATCAGCGATCTTAGATAGTCTTACTGTGACCGGAGGTAATGATTCGGGTGGGATTTTAATTAAAGATAGTAGAGCAAATATTAGAAGATGCTTTGTAATATTTAACCGCTCTGAAGCTAATGGAAGTGGGATTTATGTTACTGGAAATGACCCTGATGGTAATTCAGCAGCTTTATTTAATAATGTAATTGCATTTAATAGACTCAGAAGAAGAGCTGGTGGCGACCCACACGGTGTTTTTATTCGTGATGCTAAACCTAATTTAACTAATAATACTATTGTGAGAAGTGATAGTAATGGTATTTTTATAACAGGTAACTCTTCACCGACTATTAAAAACAATATTTTAGCTTTTAATGGTAGTAGAAGAAGAAACGTAGGTAGAGGGATCTGCGTGATTAATATCCCAGAAACTGAAAGTCCGATCATCACTTATAACTTATTTTTTAGAAATAGAAGAGGCTCTGTCTTCTTTATTCCTTCAGGAGAAGACGCTATCAACTACACAAATGATCAGATAGTTCCTTTCGAAACCACCCTTTCAGACTATTTTACTGGCGAAAGTGCTAGTTTTACAGATAATATATTTGGGAATCCTAGATTTAGAAGGCTTTCTAGAGCACGTAATCTGCGATTGAGATCTAATAGCGCTGCAATAGATGCAGGAGATCCTCAAGATTTAGATGAAGACAACTCAATAGCAGATCTTGGTGCGTCAGGTGGGTTTTTCCCAATCTTTAATGAATAATGTTTAGGTTTATCCTTTTCGCTTTAATATCTTCCTCTCTTTTTGTTTCAGCTAGTGCTGAAACAATTAATATCACTCCTAGTGACTCTTTGCAGTTAACTATCGATGCTGCAGAAGATGGTGATGTGATTGTACTTGCCTTGGGGACTTATGTTGGTGATATCGATTTTAAATCGAAGAGAATTACTATTCTAGGTCTTGGTGAAGATACCGTAATCCAAGGTTTAGGAGATAATCCAGTAGTCAGTTTTACTAGTGGTGAGAATAATGAATCCATTTTAGATTCGGTGACCATTACTGATGGTAATGAACAGGGTGCTATTTTAATTAAAGATAGTAGTCCAGTTATACGTCGCTGTTATATTCGTAGTAATCGCTCTATTCGAAATGCTTCTGCGGTTTTTATTGATGGTGAATTTACTGATGTTCCAGCTTTAATTAACAATAATATAATTGCTTTTAACCGTCGTAATAAACGTGAAGGAAAAACCCCTGCGATAATTTTTGTAAAAGACGCTTCGCCAGAGATTTTTAATAATTCAATTGTGAGAAATGATAATGACGGAATCTTAGTTTTAGGAAATTCATCACCTCGTATTCGTAATAATATCTTTTTTAGGAATGGAAGTTCAAGGCGCGTGCTTGGTTCTGGGATTAGGCTAGAGTCTGTTTCTACTGAATCTGATATCGTAGTTTCTCATAACCTTTTTAGTAGAAATGAATTTGGGTCTGTATTCTATGAAGATGTTGATGGGAATTTTAATCGTTTTCAGAATGGTGAAATTAGTGAATTTGAAGAGTTTCTAACAGAAACTTTTACTGGTGAGAATGCCAGCTTTGCTGGAAATATAAGTGGTGATCCTAAGTTTATAAAAATACGAAAAGTTGAGAATTTGAGATTAAGGAAAAAGAGCCCAGCAAGGGATTCTGGAGACCCCGCTGATTTTGATCCGAATGGTTCTAGGGTTAATATGGGAGCTAATGGGGGTGAGTTTGGGATTTACCGTTAAGAGGGTTCTATAAGATTTAAGTTTGATGGGATTTATCCCCATTTTGCAGCTACGTACATTACGATGGCAATAGTTCCATAGAATATACCGAAAATTAGTTCTGGAGCTGCTTTCATGAGTTTTCTCCTCTTTTATGATTATGCTAAAATTTTAGTATAGTTAAATCTATGAATATTGTAAAAAGGAAAGAGTTAAGATGTTTGAGTCTTGTGGCTTTTCCAGATGAAATTTTTTCAAGATGGTTAAAAGATTTAGTTATTGAGATCATGTGTCTTGATGAGTCGCATTATTTTTATCGAGAAGATCATTTTCATATAACTATCAAAAAAATATCTGAATTAGGTGTAAAAATAGAAGAATCATTAATTGAAGAGAATATAAACTTGTTGGAATCTAAGTTAAAATCCTTATGTTTTCATCTAGAGGTTGATAAACTAGTTTATAATCAATCTGATATTTTTTTATTATTTAAGCCTAATAATAAATTAAAAAATCTGAGACTAGAACTAAATTCTCAGCCTAGTTCAAGCTATATTGCTACAGCTCATCTAACAGTATGTCGTTTGTTGGACTCGCCTAATAAAAGATTAGCGAAGTTTATTCAGACTTTTAAACTCGTTAATGTTCCGGTATTTAAGTTAAGAGAAGTTGAATTGATAGCTTGTGATGGAGTTTGTAGCCCAGATACAAGGCTTATTTATTTTTGCGGAAAAATGACCCCTGAAAATTTGCTTAACAGCTAATCCATACTTGTCTTTATGCAAAATAAAATTAAGCATATCGAATCTGAGAAATATCGGTCACTTTGCTTTAAACAGTTAGGTATACTTTTAGGAAGTCCATCTATAACTTTACTATTTGGTTATTTCTTTTATGGTCAAAATGAAATAGACAAACTGTTTTTCAAAGCCACTTTAAGTTGTATATTCTTAGTTATTGCCTTTAAAATGATTGATAAAGGTTATACAATCTTACTTAGACTGGATAAAAGGAATTCAAAATGACACTAATAGAAGCATTGATTTTTTTCTTAATTGTTATGCTTTGCACTTTAATGTCTGTTGTGACATTACAAAATATGGTGTATAAAAGAAAAAAACTTGATGGAGAGCTTGATCCAAGCAAATCTTTTTTTGAAAACTTTTTCTTGGATTAAATTATAACTTTGCGGCAAAAGTTCCCAGCAAATTCTTCAGACTTACTATTCCTCGGCTTAATAGGCTGGTTAGTTAAAGATTTTGGGCTGATTTTAAATAATTTTTTGAAGATAGCTTAAGTCAAGTAAATTTGATGTACTTGCTATATGTTCATGTCAAACTCCTAAGTGCTTCATTTATAATATTAATAAGGACAATTTATAATCATGCCAAATGAATTATTTTTAAAAGAGCTTATAGTTTGGTCAATGATTTTAACTTTTTCAGCAACAATAGGTTACGTTCTATACTTTGAAATTCAACAAAATAAAACTGAAGAAAAATCTCTCGAAAACTAAACCCTAGGATCAAGCTTCTTCAGAAGCAAGTCAGCAACTAAATTACCTACTACTAACATAAAGCTTCCTAATAATAGATTTGCCATAACCAAATTAACATCCTGTTTTCGAGCAGCTTCTAAGGTAAGTAAACCTAAGCCTGGATAAGAAATAACCATTTCGATTAATGCTGAGCCGGCGAACAGTGATGCAAATTCAAACCCAAATAAAGTTACTAAAGGATTAATTGCGTTACGCACAGCGTGCTTGAAAACAACGATTTTTCCATCTAAGCCCTTTGCTTTTGCAGTAGTGACATATGGCTTATCTAAAACCTCGATTAGGTTTGCGCGCATTTGTCTTTGGATACCTGGCAAACCAGCTAGGGTCAGAATTGAAACTGGTATAAATAGATGGCGACTAATGTCTAAAAGCTTCTCAAAGAAATTCATTTCATCGAACATTACACCAGTGAGTCCACCTATAGGAAATACTCCAGAATATAAAGCAAATAAAAGCATAAAAATTGCAATTACAAAGCTAGGTATAGCCATCAATGAAGATACAAAAAACCTAATACTATAGTCTTGCCATTTATCTTGTTTCACTGCTGCAAAGATTCCTAAGGGAATTGCTATAAACCAACTAAAAAATATTGCGCAGAAATTTAATATCAAAGTGTTTTTTAAAGCAGGTTTGATAACGTCTATTACTTTTTGGTTTGCTTGAGTGAAGCCAAGGTCGCCATGAATTAAATTTCGAAGCCAAGTGAAATATTGACTGAAGAAGGGTTTGTCTAAACCTAGTCTTTCTCTTTCTGCTGCTATTTGAGTTTCTGAGATATTAGGGTTTAATTTTAAGTCAGCTAAAGGATCTCCAGTCTGAATATGAACTTCATTTATGTGGTATTTAAAAAATCCTAAATCTAAATGAGCTTTTGGGATTGTGAAATCAGCTTTCATCAGTAAGAAAGTAATAAAGCTGATAATTAATATCAGAATTATACTGTTTAAAAATCTCTTTGAGATGTAAATGAAATCATTCATTAATCAATTTCTTTATTCGCTTCAAAGTTAATAATATCTGATCTGGTTAAAATACCTGCAAGTTTATTCGGGTCATCTCTATCAATGATAAGTAAACGACCAATATCGTGTTCGTGCATAGCAATAATCGCATTGTGAAGGTTATCATCCACCGTCATGATTTTAAGAGAAGTCGTCATTATGGTGAAGAGCTTTGCACTACGTTTAGTTCCTTGATCGAAAGCTCGCTTTAAGTCCCTTCGAGTAATAACTCCAGTGAGTCTATGTTCGTGGTCGAGAATTGGTAAGCCACTATGTTCTGTTTTTTGAAAGACACGGTTTAAATGTCCTAAACTAATATTTTCATTAACCCACTCAACATCTGTGGTCATAGCCTCTTTAACGCTGAATTGTTGTAGGTAAGAAGGAGTGGTATATTCATTAAGCTCAATTCCTTCTCTAGAAAGTAAGTTTTCATAGATGCCACCTATTTGTAATTTTTCAGAAGTGATATTTGCAATGATGCAAGAGAACATTAAAGGTAGAACCAAATCATAATTACCAGTAAGTTCAAAAAGCATGACTATACTCGTTATAGGTGCTCTTGAGATTGCTGTAAAGAATGCTCCCATTCCGACAAAAGCAAATGTAGAAGGGTTATAACCTAAATCTGGCAGGAGAACATTTAAGCCATTCCCAAACATCGCTCCAAGAAGAGCTCCTAGAATTAGTGATGGCGCAAAGATACCACCAGGAACTCCACTGCCGTAGGCGACTACAGTTAGAAAATATTTAAATATGAAAATAAGTGGTATCATCCACCAGGTATAAGCTTGAGCAAGTGTACCTTCAAGTGTTCCGTGTCCACCACCGATAGCTTCAGGTAACCATAATGCTACTAAACCAGTTAACAGACCAGCGATAGCTCCATGCCCCCATCTTGGGATAAAGTTAAAACGGTTTTGGTAGAAGTCTAAAGACTTTACGATTGATCTTTGGAAATAAACACCGATAATCCCACAGACAATTCCTAAAATTATATAGAAAGGAACAGCTTCAAGCTCTAAACCGATATTAGACTGGAAGTGAAAGGTGAAGAAATCACCATAAAGCATACGGCAAGTAATCGCAGCTGTTACCGAACCTACGATTGCGGGACCTAAAGAGACGCTGGAAAAATTATGGTCTAATTCTTCGATGATAAATAAAACACCAGCTATAGGAGTGTTAAAAGCAGCCGCTAAACCAGCTCCAGCTCCACTTGCCATGGCTCTTTTATGATGTTTACTATTAAGTAGCTTCGCTATCTTGTTTCCTAGACCAGCTCCGATATGAATAGTAGGACCTTCACGTCCCATAGATAAGCCAGAGGCTATACCGACTATCGCTCCGAAGAATTTTACGATGGCAGTTCTAAGTCCGATATAGATATTTGAATTATTCAGCGCGTGTTTTACTTGTGGGATACCACTTCCTGAAGCATCAGGTGCGTACTTTTGAGTGATGAAGCTTGCAAACAAGCCACCACTAGTACAGATTAGTATTGGATAAAGCCATTCGTACCAATACTCTCTATGGTAAAGGTTATAGTGAAAGAAATGACCTAATTTTTCGGTTAAAACTCTGAAGGCTACTGCTATACAGCCGATGATTACTCCGATTACGGCAACCCTAATCAGGATCTGAGTTTTCACATCGAAGCTTTTTAGGAAGAGGTATTTTAATCTACGCACTTGACTGAGCTATTTATTCCTGAACTTTAAATTTTATCAAAATTGGGCTACCTTTGAAACCAAAATATTCACGAAATTGTTTTTCCATAAAGCGAATATATGTTTCAGGAAGTAACTCTGGGAAGTTTGCGAAAAACAAGAATGTTGGTGGTGCTACATCGACCTGGGTAACATATTTTATTCTTATAGACTTTTGCTTAACGATTGGAGGTGGGTGCAGCATAAGAATATCTGCAAGAACTTTATTTAAAAGACTCGTTTCTACTCTTCGCTTATGCTGTTCATTTGCAGCTATAGCTGCCGTCCAAATCTTATCCGTACGTGTTCCTTCTTTTGCTGAGATATAAAGAATATCGGCGTAGCTAATAAATCTGAGCTTATAATGCAGTTCATTTTTATAGGCTTCAAGTTTCACTGGATCTTCTTTTATCTTTGCTGGAAGTATATCCCATTTATTGATGGCAACTACACAAGCTTTACCTTTAGATTCGATTAGTGAAGCGATTTTTTGATCTTGCTCACTGACGATTTCTTCCTCTGTACCATCTAAAATTAAAATTACGACATCGCTTCTTGCGATACTGTGAGTGGTTCTAAGAGTAGAAAATCTTTCTACTTCTTCATGGACTTTAGACTTTCTTCTGAGCCCTGCAGTATCAATTAGTTCAAACTTAGAGTTATGTCTATTTAGGAACATGTTGATAGAGTCTCTAGTCGTGCCACTGACATCACTTACGATGGATCTATCTTCACCAACAAGCTTATTATAGAGACTAGATTTACCGACATTCGGTTTTCCTACGAAACTGATTTTAATAATCTCTTCGAATTCAGGACTAGCATTACCTAAGTCTTTTCCGTACTTTTCGATAATACTTTCAAGCATTTCATTTAAGCCTACAGAACCATGCATAGCAGAGATCGGGAAAAGATTATCGAAACCTAACTTGTAGAACTCATAGCTCAGGCTTTGCTTATCATAGCTATCAACTTTATTAACCGCGACGAATACTTTTTCAAAGTACTTTTCTCTGAGGATTTTACAAATCCTTTCGTCATCAGCAGTTAAGCCTGAGTTTACGTCTACTAAAAATACGATTGCGTCAGCGTTATTTAAAGCAATTTCTGCTTGTTCAAAAATGTCATCTGCGAAGGGATCATTGTGATCAAAGGTAATTCCACCAGTATCATTAATTAAAAATGGTACTCCTTCCCACTCAAATTCCACTTCTTTACGGTCGCGAGTGATTCCAGATTTCTCACCAACTATACAAACTTTTTTTTCTGCGAGTCTATTAACAAGAGTGCTCTTGCCAACATTGGGTCTACCCACTAATGATATCTGTATTCTTTTCATTTCTCGCTTTTAGTATGAGATTTAAGTGATCTAGAATGCTTTTTGCGTTTTCAAGTTTATCCTGAAGTTCAAGTTCAACTATTTCTAGATCTTGAGTCTTATCTGTACTAGGGTATATTATACTAATTTGACTTTGGTAATTGCCCAAAGCTTCTTGATTATTTGCGACTATCATGTCTAAATTCTTATCAATAAGCTTTTTGCTGGCGTTTTCAAGTAAATTTTCAGTTTCAAGTGAAAAACCGATAATTACTTGATGTGGCAGTTTATTTCCTGCTACATGTTTAACAATATCAATATTCTCTGTAAGTTCGAGATTAATTGTGGAATTATCTGGGTTTTTCTCTTTTTTAATTTTGCTATCAGAGTATTCTTTAGGTCTGAAATCAGCTACAGCTGCTGACATAATTAAAACATCTACAGAGTCATCGAAGTTAGCTTCTATAGCCATTCTCATCTCTTCACTGGTGTTAGCTCTAAGTTTAACTAAGTTCGGATGTTCAAGAATAGCAGCTTTAATCGGATCTTTTTCATAGTCGACTGTGCTAACTAAAATTACATTTGCACCACGATAAAGTGCTTCCTGAGCGAGGGCAAATCCCATTTCGCCAGAGCTAGTATTCCCGATAAACCTGACTGGATCTATGAATTCACGAGTGCCACCAGAGCTGATGATAATGTTTTTATTCGCTAGATCTAGAGATTTACCCACGATGTCGTCTTTATCCATTTTAGTGATTTGAGTCTCAAGTACATAAGCTGAGTGCTTAAGAATGTCATTAAGCTCAGCTAATCTTCCTATACCCTGAACCCCGCAGGCTAAGTCTCCAGTTGAAGGAGGAATTATGTGGTAATTAAGCTCATCAATGAGAAATGAAAGGTTTTTTTGGATAACTTTATGCGCCCACATATTGGTGTTCATCGCTGGAGCAATGGCAATGGGTGCTTGTGAGGCTAGAATAATATCGAAGATTAAGTCATCACTGATTCCACAAGCTAGTTTAGAAATGGTGTTAGCTGTAGCTGGCGCAAGTAATATCAAGTCAGCTGTTTTAGCAAGCTCGATGTGATCGATATAAGCTTTATTAGCTTCTATAGTATGTTTGTCTTGTTTAGTATAAACTTTATTTTTACTCATGACCTCTAAACTTAGAGGTGCGACGAAGTTTTCAGCAGATTCTGAAAGTACACAGTAAACATTTGCTCCTAATTTTTTAAATAAGGAAACTAATTCCACACTTTTATAGGCGGCTATGCCGCCAGATATAGCAAGGATTATATTTTTACCATGAAAAGGCATCTTAAGACTTTATGCCAATATTTAGACTAATTTATGCTCAAAAATCTCTTTAATAGCTTTTTTTACTGCTGGATCTGGAGATGGATTCTCTTTATCCTCTTCTTTAATTCTCTTAGCTACACCAGCAATCTCTTTAGCTACTTCATAGATATTTTCTTCACTATCTATAATTTCACTAAGTAAGTGGTTTACAATTTTAGCGTCATCTGCAGTAGACATAGGAATTAAATTATAGCATAGGGCTTAGTTTGAATTTATTGATTCTTTTATCTTGTCAAAGTATTCATTTTGTTCCTGAAACATTAATGATGGACCACCTAAATAGTCAGATCGAGAATCGATGCTGTATAAAACTGGTTCGTTGCCATATGTTTTGTTGATATGGATGCCTTTCAAACCTTGGTGATTTTGGCTAATAATTATGTTGTCTAAGTTTGAAAGCTTTTCCTTAAATCTTTCAGGGGTTTTTTCAAAGTTAAATTCAATAGTAGTTGTTTTAACAATATCATTTTCTTTGCTGCTTATTTCAACTCCAGCATCTTTGAGCAAAGGTAAGTTTTCATATAAGCGCATAAGTAACGTTGTCGCAGATAACTCATCGTTTCTTTTATTGATTAAAGACTGAATAAGTTCTGGTTCTCTTTTATCTCTTTTATTTAGCACCTGATTGCCTAAACTAGTTCTAGCTTCAGTTTCATTTTTATGAGGTAAAGATTCCGTAATTAAGCTATTAAAATTTTCAAAAAATTTAGACGTTAATTCTAGTCCAGTAATTTCCTGTTTATTGGATAATGACTTTACTGTTTTCTCCAAGCCTCTGTTGACCATATCATAAGCTTTAGCCCTTAAAGTATCGATAGCCTCAGAAAAGGGTACTTTATTTATAGAATGATTAAGGTACTGAGGTGTAAAAGAAACACTAACTGTGGCTTGATTCATCCATAAGATAATACAATGTATTTTCTATAAATATACAATTTAGTATAAGAATTATTTGCGAGCTACAGCTTTAAGTTTAGAGGTTATAGCTTCATAGACCATACCAGGTGCTTCATCAGCTTCGATAGTGATAAATTCACCTTTAGCACTGTCACCATAGAATCCTTTAAGTGGAGTACCTGTTTCAGATTCGTAAGAGTTAATTCTTTTTTCGATAGTTTCTGGATTGTCATCTTTTCTTTGGTAAAGATCAGAGCCACATAAATCACATTTACCCTCTACTTTTGGTGGGTTAAAGGCGATATGGAACATTCCTTTACATCCAGGTTTGTTAGTTCCAGTACATAATCTTCTACCACTTAATCTTTCAACTAAGTTTTCTTTGTTAACTTCTAAAGAGAAGATGTAGTGAAGGTTAGTAACCGAGTTTAAAAATTCTGCTTGTTCTTTAGTACGTGGGTAACCATCTAGAACAAATCTTTTAGTTCTATCGAGTTTGTTTTTTACGATTTCATTTACGATATCGTCGCTTACTAATTCCCCAGCTTCTACGATAGATTTAACTTTGTTACCAAGCTCAGAGCCACTTTTAATTTCAGCTCTAATAAGATCTCCAGTACTGATGTGCTCTAAACCGAATTCTTCTGAAAGCTTTGCACACTGAGTTCCTTTTCCTGCTCCAGCTGGTCCTATAAATAAAATTCTTAACTCACTCACGATGAGGTTATTTTATCATGAACTATTTGATGTGTAGAACCTAAATAAGATTTTATAACAAGAGCAAAAGTTTTAATAACCTAAATTAACCTTTGACTCAAAATCTTCTAGCCCGCTATTCACACCCCATTGACTAATTCTCCCACCAGTTTTGGCATAAATATTGCTGATAGCATTTCTATTATTAAATTTGACTTTCAAGAAGCTATCACCTGGATTTAAGAGCTCATCATCTTCTTTTTTTATTTTAAATTCAAGGATCTCTTCTTTTTTTCGATTATCCTTGCGAAGCCCAACCGTGACATACTCAATTTTTTCAGAATCAGTTCTTAACTCAAGCTCCATATTACTTAGATCTTTACCCTTAGTATCTTTGTTACGAATTAAAATTTTATCTTCAGAGCTACTAATCAAGTCCCAGTTATCACTATTTAATGTTCCAGCATCAGAGTATAGTGGCGACGCAGGGTTAGATAGAGCTTTCAAATCTTTTCTGACGCGCTCTGCTGTAGTTCTGATATCACTGTATAAAGGTGAACTTTTACTAAGGGTTTTACCTTGACTTCCTCCAGTAAACTTCACTAAATCTGTAATCCACTTAGCAATGGGGACCGGAAGTTTCTTGCCTTTGTAAATAAATGGATTTATGGTTAATCCACTAGTTTCATTGCTGATTGGTAAATTGTTACTCATGATGCACCTGGTCAAAATAATAACACAATGGGCTATTATTTTGACCAGGTGGCGAAACTTATCAGGTAAATAAATTTGTTACGGCTTTGCCATGGAATTGTTTAACTTAAGGCACTAACCTAATTTTGAACCTGCGGTTCACCGTTAAATTATCAGGACTAGTAATTGCAAGTCTCAAGTTCAAAAACTTCCGCTTTCTAAATTTCTTAGTAAGTTTTCTATCTAGTTTTAATTCATAATTTCCATTATTTTCACTAATACTCATAAAGTCTCTTACTTTATTTAAAACTCTTATATCAAGAGAAGGCATTGGACTTTTAGTTTTGAATGTCACAAGCGGGTTTTCTGATGGAAGAATTAAAGATCTTTTAGAGATTCTAGGTCTAGTAGCTGAATCAAAGATTAAATCATTACCTTGATCAAATCTCAAATAATCATCTTCATCATCTGCATCATTCTCAGAATCTTCTTTTTCATCTTCTTCTACTTGCTCACCAGCTTCAATTTCATTAGTTACATTAATTATGAAGTTTTGCTCTAAGTAGTTACCTTCTGGTTCTGTAGCTCTGACTCTAATTACATATTCATTTACCTTCTCGAAATCAAATGGCGTTAAAGCTCTGACTGTACCTATACTAGAAACCTCAAAGAGATTTCGATTATCACTCACTAAGCTGTACTTATAGCTAAATCTACTATTTAAATCACCACCTTCAACTTTTGCAAAGCCGATTAGATAATTTGAGATAGTCCAATTCTCTGGAACTGTGTTGTCAGAAAGACTGAGAGTTCCTTTGGCTGAATTAGTACCTTCTTGATCTGGATCACTGTCATCAGTATCGATGGTAATTACATTAATTGTAAATGTCTGTTCGATATATTCACCCTCTGGATCAGTAGCTCTGACAGTGACATCAAAGCTTGTTTGATCATCGAAGCTTAGTGGAGTATTAGCACGAAGTAAGCCCTGGTTCTCTATCGTAAATTTGGAGTTGTTATCAACAACTTCGTAGTTATAGAGTGCTGAATCAAAGTCCCCAGAGTCAACACTAAGTCTTCCTACATAATTACCTTTACCTGAGTTTAAGAACTCACCTTCTAGGACTTCATTTTCACTGAGCCTCAGCTCACCATTACCGAGTAATTTATTTTCAACTTCAATATTAAAAACATTTTCAAGGTAGTCGCCATCTGGCTCTATAGCTCTAATTCTTACTGAGTAAGCGCTTTGATCCTCAAAGTCAAATTTACCTTTTGCAAATAGATAAACAGATCCCGATGGATCTTGTTTTATGCCAAAAAGTACACTATTTGAACCAATGATTTCAAAATCATAGTAAGCAAGGCTAAAGTAGTCCTTATTCGTTATGTCTATTTCACCAATAATTTGTTCAGGTAAGTTTACAGCTTCTTCTAAAGTATTCTCACTTAAAGTTAGTGTTCCTGAAGCTGAATTTGTTCCACCATTATCTACGCTGCTTGCTTTAAGGCTTGGTTCGTTACTTTCAAGATCGATAACTCGGATATTAAAATCGCGTTCGGACACATTTTCACCAGTTTTATAATTTGACCTTACTCTTATTGAATATAGAGATTTCTCTTCAAAGTCTAACGGGAAAGATGATCTCAAAATAGTAAAGCTTCCTTCTCTAGCAAGTTCAAAATAGTTAGTATCTCCACCGATAATTTCATAATTGAAATCTTCCGGTAAGTTAGTCTCAAAACCAGCATTTAGAGTATTCAGGTAACCAATCCTATATTTGTATTTTTCTATATCGTTAGCTGCTTCAGTAATTCCCCAATTCTCAGGAACAAGGTTGTCACTTAATCCAATTAATTTTGTATTGGATGGTGCAAAAGCATAAAACTCTTCTGAATTTTGTGGGGTGAAAGTAAAATCTTGTTCAATATATTTTTCACAACCTGGCTCTTGAGCTCTAATTGTTAAGCTATAATCACCAGTAAAAAGAGGGCGTGTTGCTTTAAGAAGTCCAGTACTACTTAAAGAAAAGCTATTGATATTTTCGCCTCCGACTATGCTGTAAAAATATTCATTTGAGTTAAAGTCACCATCATTTACAGTGAAATTTCCAATATTCCAATCCGAAGTAATATAAGAAGAAGGAATAAAATCGTCATTTATAACAAGGTTTCCGTTAGCATCATTGTTTGAAGCAGCTGAGCCCTCACAAAATGTTTTCTCTTGAACGAAAATATTTACATTGTTTTCTAAGCTTCTACCATCGGTGTAATCTGCTCTTATGGTTAAATTAAAACTATTCTGTTCATTAAAGTTAAATCCATTTATTGCATATAAATTATTTCTAAAACTATTTCTTTCTATCTCGAAATGCTCATTTTCCTCACCTACTAAGCTAAAGCTTAGTTCTGAATCGAGGACGGGATTTTCAAAATCTTTACAAATAAGATCTACTCTACCTACTAGTTGCCTAGCTTGATTCCCTAACCCCTCTGTAACTGTATTATTCGCTAATTCAATAATCCCTAATGCACCATCTTCTCGCATTTTACAGTCAGTTTCAGGTTTACTAGAAGGTAATTCAAATTCATCTGCCACTACTACAGTGACTTCTTCTTCTACATAACTACAGTTAGGTGCAATGGCTCTTATTTTTAGGGGATAGGAGAAAGTTTCCTCGTAGTTTAGAGGTAAACTAATAAGAACCTGAGTGAAAATACCAAAATCTGGATCAGCGGTGGTGTCTAAAAATCTGAACCTTTCTGGCTCATCTGAAACAATTACATATTCATATTCGTCAGAGGGGAACTCACCCTCAAAAATACCAAAAATATCAAACCCAAGTTCAGAAATAGAATTATCATTTTCTCGAAGTGTAAAACTCTTAGAAGTACCAAGAACTGTTCCAAAGCTACCGATCTCAGACTCTACTAAATCATCATCAGAACAGCTAATTGCTTGAGCAGCTAGGTTTGTGAAGGCTAATACACATACAAGAAGTATTAACTTTTTTGAAATACTAGATAAGTTATCCATCAAGGTATAAATATAACATCATAGTTGGAAATAGGTTAAGATAATCGTCAAGTGTTGCAAAATATTACTTTGTAATATTGGGAGAAAATTATGAATAGAGTTTTAATTAATTTAGGTTATAAATCAGAATCACCAGATACTCATAAAAATAAAAAAATTAATTCTTTAAAAGTAGATATTGAAAGGTTAAGGTTGCAGCCTCAAAAGAATAGGTCTGCAATTTTAGTGAATAAAATAGTTTTAGATAATCTAAGAGATACACCGTTTATATCAGACAAATATATAAAAGCTTTTGCTAAACTTAATGATAAGCAACAAAATGAATTTATTTCCCATTTAAATATAGCCAGAGAAAAGTATCCCGAGCTTAAAGATAAAAGCTTCTTCAAAGCAGAGGACGATGTTGATATGGCTAGATTGATCGATGTGATGGAGAAGCAAAAATCTCCAAGTCATGGCAGTGGTGTTGTCGAAAACCTTTTAAGTAATACAAAACAAGCTTTATTTCATATTAAAGGTGAACTTACTACTCCTATCTCACAATTACCTCATATTCTAGATTCAGACCCAGATTTTCAAGATTTTTCACAAGCTACTAAAGAAGTTTTTTTAAGAGAATGTAAAGAGATTTTAGATAAAGAAACTATATCAGAGACATTTGATGACTTTAGACCAGATTTAACCCTCAAGCGTACTTTTACTAATCTCCCGTTGAGAAGGCATATTAAAATACCAGAATCTTATGAAAAATATGAAGAGGTAATTAGTCGTAATTATGATCAAGCATATCAACAAGAACATGGTTCAAATACAATATTTTTGGAGAGTTTAAATAGCGCAATTAGTAAAAATAAAGACTTGTCTGAAGAGTTATTAGAAATTAAATCAAAAGTATTTGAAAAGTTTCCACAGTTTGATTTTATAAAAATTTCACATCGGTCTGCTTTAGATGATTCTTTTTTGAGCGATGAGATATCAAAATTTGATTTTCTTTCGACTGTTTATGGATATTCAGATGAAAATACTGATGATATGGACTCTCATATTAATTATTCTATAAAGCAAGCATACTTAGATATGAGAGAGGAAAATAAAACATCTAATAATGGGATGAGGCTAAGTGTAAGTGATAGTGTGGCAGCTTTAATTGATTCATACCCACAACATTTTAATTCGATTGAAAAAAGAGATAAAATTATTAATCTGTTTGAAGCGATAAATGCACAAATTAACACAAAATTTAGCCCCGAACAAGATATCTTAGAAAGTAGTGAAAGTTATCAAAAAATCAAAAATGGTTTTGATGTATTGAATACAAGATTTGATTTAATTAACAAACGAGATTTAAATTAGTTCGTTAAATAATCAAAGAACAATCCCCATAAGAAAAGAACCTATACCTTTCCTTGATAGCAGCTTCATACATTTCCTTACACTCTTCAATACCCATAAGCGCACTCACTAAAAGAATAAGCGTTGACTTCGGTAAATGAAAATTAGTAAGCAAGCCATCGATAACTTTAAATTCAAAATTCCCAGGATAAATATAAATATCAGTAGATCCTTTTATCTCTCCTGATCTTATTATCGATTCCAAACAACGCAAACTAGTAGTTCCTATAGAAATAATTCTCTTACCCTCAGCTTTAGCTTTCTGAATTCTTTCCCAGTCCTGTGAAGCGATTTCATAATTCTCAGCGTGCATTTTATGATCCGCAACTTTCTCTGCACTCACTGGTTTAAAGGTACCGATACCGACATCTAAATTCAAATCTATAAACTCGATACCATTATTTTTCAGATTATTTATTACATCATCAGTGAAATGCAATCCAGCTGTAGGTGCAGCAACGCTTTTACCTGTAGAATTCTTCTTAGCATAGACCGTCTGATAACGATCTTTATCTAAAGCTTCAGCTTCTCTTTTAAAATATGGTGGAATGGGCATTTGCCCACATTCTTCTATCGCCTTTCTAAACTGGCTTTCATCTTTAAATTCGATAATGAAATCATCTTGGTTTTCGTCATTAGCAGACTTAACACGGTAAACCTTAACTGGGTCACCACTTTTTAAAACATAAGTGCTAGGCTCTTCTTTAATTTTTTTAGCTGGCTTAGCGAGCACTGACCATTTTGTTTCTTCGGGGTTAAGTGCCTTAATAAGTAGAACCTCAAGTGGTTTATTTGTATATTTTTCAGGGTTATATAGATATAACCTAGCTGCAAGTACCCGACTGACATTGCGCACTAAAATATCCCCAGAATTTAGGATTTGGCTAATATCTTGAAATTTTTTGTGCTGAATAGATTTAGATTCTAGATTATAATGGAGCAAGCGGGATTGGTCTCTTTTCTCTAGAGGGTAACTTGCTATTAATTCCTCAGGAAGGTCGAAATCGAAGTCAGAAATGAGCATGGGTAAATGAAACTTAGCGTAATTATCACTACTTATAATAGAGCAGATTTGTTAGAGCAATTGTTAAATGATCTTTCGGCTCAGTTTGTAATGTTATCACCTTCTGAAGAGATGGAAATTGAGACTTTTATCGTTGATAATAACTCTAGTGATAACACTAGTTCAGTGGTCTATAAGTTTATCGAAGATAACAGACTTAGGATTAAATATATCTCTGAAGAGCAGCAAGGAATTTCAGCAGCAAGGAATAAGGCGATTAAAGAAGCTAAGGGATCGCTGTTAGCTTTTATTCATGACGATGTTTCTTTAGATGAGGACTGGTTAAGAGAAGTTTTTAAAATTGCAGATACCTGCATGGATCATGAGATCGGGATTTATGGTGGACGTTCAATTCCTTTATGGGAAGACACTTTACCTGATTGGTTAAATATTGAAGCACCATATGCTGTTGCTCAAGAAGCTTTTTCTGGTCATAGTTATGGTGATGAAGAAAAGTTTTATCCTTTTGATTCTGAATTTGGCTCTGCCAAATTCCCTTCTGGTGTGAACTTTTTAGTAAGAAGAGAAATTTTTAATAACTGTGGTGATTTTAGGACAGATCTAGGAGCTAATGCTGCTGGAGGTTTCGGTACTCATGATGATTATGAGTTTTTTGAATACTTAAGTACTATTAATGTTCCTATGCTCTATGTGCCTCAGTGTATAGTTTTCCACCCAGTGAGTCCTGGAACTTTAACTATGCAAAATATCCGTAAATGGTATTTTAAAGCTGGAAGAAGTCTTTACTGGATTGCGCATACAGATAGGCTTAAACGTGAAGCGCCTGAGTTTGTAGGTTTAAGTGAAGATGAAAAGTCTTTCTTCCCAGAGTTTTCTAAAAACCATATTAATGCTGTACCAATTTATTTGAATCTGAAAATTGTATTTTTGCTTTTTGAGATTCTTTACTCTCTGATTCTGTTTGATAAGAAGAAAGTAAACTATTTATCTTTTGAACTTTCTAAGATTTTAGGTGCAATTAATGCAGCTGAGCTTATCTCCCAGAAAACTAGATCTAAGAAATTTAGTTTTAAAGATAGGATTAAGAAGAAGACTATTGACTTAGATGGCGTGCCTGATGAAGAATCTCCTGCGGAGCAGGGGGGAGAGAAAGCTTCAGTTGAAGTTGATTAGTTTATATACCTGGGTAATAGCTAGTTTCTTTACTAAAATTAAAACTATTTTTTAGAAGATCGAAGTATTTTTTAGCCTCACCTTCAGTATTCTCCACTTCCATATCAAAACCTTTTTCATAAAACTGAGGGTTATTAAGGTTCCCAACAGTTTTTAAGCTAACTGATATTTTTTCTGGTTCATTATCTTTAGAGTCATGAAATTTTATGAATAGTGATTTTGCAATTGCAGGATGATTTATATTAAAAGGGAATTCTCTGATATGAAAAGCACCTTCATCTTTAATTTTGTCATTTGCTTTGATGTAGTCATGTTGCTTTACTAATGGTGCTATGTTTAAAATATTTTGAACAAGTGCGTATTGTTTTTCAATCTCACCTTCCCTAGTGCCAGGTAGTGATAGAGGGGATGACTGTCTTGATTTTGGTGCTCCATATAAGATATCTCTATAGGCGGCTTGAAAAGCTGCTACTGCTTGTTTCTGTTCTTCTTTACTTAATTTCACTTCTACTTTTTGCAGCATACCTGCTGCATTTCCTCTATCTGCACCTAGCTCTTTAATTAAACTTTGGTGTGTTTCTGATTTTTCATTTGCAAGTAGGCGCCCGATTTGACCAATTATTTTACTAAGTGGATTACCATTACTAGATGTTGGAGTGATAGCCATGATGGCTAAACCGATTCTTTCTAAACCGAAATGCAACAGTGCAATATTTCTAACTTTGTAAATAAACAAAAGGAGTTAGAGAATGCAGA
>JABSOS010000017.1 GCA_013216135.1 Candidatus Caenarcanales bacterium | reverse complement strand
AGCTTATATTTTGATAATTTACTGTATTTAAGCATATTCCAGACTAGTTAGATTTATTTTAACTGGTCTAGAGCCTTAATATATTAGATCAAAGACATCAGTTTAAGATAATCTGTCGAATTTAATCTTAACACCTTTGAGCCTAAATTTAAATTTACTAAATGCTGTCTATCTTTTGTAAAATTAATAACTTAATCGATATGAAAAACTATTTAAAATTATTCACTATTTTTTCTTGCATATTTTTGTATTCACTCTTAGGAGCAAAGCTATCTGCTAAGACCACTATCCCAAATGAGTTATTGACTCAGGATTTTATACCTGTACATCTTAATGAATGGACTAAGAAATTACAAAAAGAACTTAAGAAAACTTGGTCTCCTAATGTTAGAGAAAAGGAATGGAAGGATGGAGATAAGGGAAAAACATTCAGTCTTTTATATATTTTCAATGTCACTGAGAATACACATGAACTTGAAAATTTAAAAATTCTTTTTAATAATTACGATTCGAATATTGATACTGAGACTATATATGAAATAACCAATGAAGCTCTTCAAAGAACTCTAACTAAGTTAGAACAAGGTGATATGCCTTCAGTATTATTTACATTTCAGTCTAAAATTCAAAGTAGTATTTTCAATTTAAGGGTTAATCCTGATCAAGATTATTTAAACTACATGAATAGTGATAAATTTATTGATGATCAGATTAAATATTTTGAAGATTTATACCAGAAGGAAAGCGAGTTCTTTGGTCATTTGGCAGATGCTTATTCAAAGAAAGCAGAAAAAAACTCAGCCTATTATAAAAAAATAATGGATTTGTATACTGATAATTTATCAAATAAGTTAAGTTTATATCGTTTGGGAAATATCCACTTCAGAGGACTTGCTTTAAATGAAAAAGATTCAGAGAAGTCATTAGACTTTTATACTAAGGCGGCTGAGCTTGGACATCCTTTCGCAATGATTAATCTTGCAAGATCTTATTACCATGGAATACTTACTGAGCAAGATTTAAATAAATCCTTGTCTTGGTATAAGAGATTACTCACTCATAATGAGGATCTTAAAGAATTTAAAATTAAGAAGAAAATAAAATTTATTGAAAAAGAACTTGCTAGGTGATAAATAATTCATTCATTGAATAACCATTCTTTGGAATGGGTAGTGTTTTAGACTGCATCTGTGTATATTATCCAGAAGATGGGTAGCTTATCTAGAGAAGGGTTGATGATGTTAAGATAAAGTCTGTGAGCGGTTTATGGTAGATGATTTAATGAATGAAGTAGAAGGTGCAAATGACGCTAATGCAGATGCACAGCCTGTGGTTGAAGATCAACTTGAAGGCCAAGGTGAAGTAGACAATCAAGGAGCTGATGTTGCTGATAATTTACTCGATGAAGCGGAAGGTTTAAACCCAGCTGATGAAGGACAGGATGCTGGCAATGAAGGTATTGCTGATGACCAAGTTGAAGGTTTACTTGATAATGAAGGTGATGCCGTTGGTGATGTAGCTGATGACGTTTTAGCGGCTGATGCGCAAGATCAAGTAGAAGGTGCAGATGTACTGCTTGATGAACTTGAAGGGCAAAACCCAGCTGGCGAAGGGCAAGTTTAATTGCTTTTGAATTTTAAATTTACTTAAATTAATTAAATAAGGAGAAATTTTATGTCGTCAAGTTCGTCATCTATGGAGTCTATGAGTGAAAATACAGCATCTGAAGTTGTACCTGTTGCTGATGCTGTGGATTATTCTGAGGCAGTAATGGAAGATCCATCTGCAAGTTCAGAAATGCTAGATGATAATACTGGAATTGAGCAGGGATCAGATCAAGCTGGTATTTTAGATCAAGCTGATGCTGTTGATGGCGTCTCAGACTTTTCTGATGATAGTGGTCTATTAAGTGATGCGAGTGCTGATGTAAATGAATTTTCTGATCTTTCAGAGCTTTCAGCAGCTGATAATACAGGTTATATAACAGATACTCCTTCACTCCTTTCAGAGGCTGTAGATCCAGCAGGAGATCTTTCAGCTAATAGTGATGGTGCTGTTTCAGATTCAGCAGTTGATGTTGATTTAAGTAAAGTCTCTGTCCCGGATGGAAATGAGAGTACAGACTTCTCAGCATTTGATGGAAATGGGGAGGATTTTGGTTCGAGTACTGTAACTTTAGAGTCCGTGAACTCTATTACAAGTCCATCTTCTAGCGAAGCTTCTATCGAAGATTTAAGTGCAGATATAGTTGTTCCTGAAACTAATGATATTACTGATATGTCAGATTTCTCAGGGGCTGAAGATATCGCAAACGATTTACTTGACTCAAGTTCAGTAAGTTTAGAGTCAGTAGATTCTATTACAAGCTCATCTTCTAGTGAAGCTTCAGTTAATGATTCTGTTGCAGATATGGTTTTGCCTGAAGCACCAGTAGATGGTTTATCTACCATCATGGAAGGAAGCAATGAAGTTACTTCTTCAGATTTACTTTCAGAGTATGAAAGTGATGATGGTTATGATGCTGATTATGAAGGTTAAGGTTTTTAGAAGAAAATAAAAAAGGAAGTGAAAATATGAGTTCAGAAGCGAGTTCAATAAATATAGAAACTAATGTAGATGTAACTACTGAGATTACAGATGGCTCAAGTACAGATTATTCAACTGACTCGAGTATTGAATCAGTTGCAGAAACAACAGTGGATCAGACGCAAAATGATAATACTGATACTGGTTTATTAGATGATAGTGATGGTTCTCTTTTTGATGGAGCTGAATCTATTGATGCTCTTGATGGTTTAGATGTTACAGACTCTGATGCAATCAGTGATGCTCCTACCGAATCGACAATAACAGACTCTTTATTAGATGGGGCAGTTGAAATTGATGCTGCAGATGGTCTTGGTGTTACAGTCGATACTGGAGAAATTGGTGATATTACAGATCAGGCTATAGATGAAGTAACTAATGCATTAGATGGATTACAGATTGACAATGCTACAGATGTAACTACTGAAGTTACAGATGGCTCAAGTACAGACTATTCAACTGACTCAAGTATTGAATCAGTTACAGAAACAACAGTTGTAGATCAGACACAGAATGAAAATACCGATAATGGTTTAGTGGATGATAGTGATGGTTCTCTTTTTGATGGAGCTGAATCTGTTGATGCTCTTGATGGTTTAAATGTTACAGAGTCTGACGCTATTAGTGATGCCCCTACAGAATCGACAGTAACGGACTCTTTATTAGATGGAGCAGTTGAAATTGATGCTGCAGATGGTCTTGGTGTTACAGTCGATACAGGAGAAACTGGTGATATCACAGACCAAGCTATAGATGAAGTAACCAATGCATTAGACGAATTACAGGTTGATAATGCTACGAGTAGTACTACAGATCTTCTTGCTGAATATGAAGATGATGGTTATGATGGTGATACAGAGTAATTGATCATTGAAATTTTGTTGAAAGCCACTATTAATTGAGGATAGTGGCTTTTATTGTATTGAATAATTAAGCTAGGGCAAAGAAATAATAAAGATTAAAAAAGAGGAAGCTATGGCAACAACTGCAACAACTAAAACTGAAACTAAGTCTACATATGATATTTATCAAGACTTTAAAAAAGAAAATAAAAACTTTGATACTCACATAGTCTGTAATAATCTTGCAGCTACAGTTGTTAATGGTAAAGAGACTCTAAAGTGGTCACAAACTTATATGGATGTGGCTACAGCTAAAGCCCAAATCACTAAGTCTCTAGACATAATCCATGATTGGCTTATCCCTAAAAATTGTGCAGCTAATAATAAATATAATGATATAAATTTAGAAAATTTAATTCCTAAATATCTTTTTAATTTAAAACTTTGTTCACCTCAAGATTTTGAGCAAAAGTATAAAAATATTCATGCTTTTGTAAATGCTATGGTTGATCAATTGCCATCCAGAACTACTCACACTGGTTCTAAAGCATCAACTCCACTCAACAATACAGACAAAAAATATGCCATTGAAATTTTCAAGCAAGTTTATACTAATGCTGTTAATTTAGGTGTTGTTGGTAGTACATGTGTTGTTCTAGAAATTTTTAGAGAATTAAACCCTAAATTTAATTTCACTAAAATTGATTTTACAAAAACTGATGCTATTAAGTGGTCACATCCAATGATCACAAAAGAACAAGCCATAGCTGGACTTAAAGAAGGAATATTGAGAATTGAAACTAATTTGTTACCTTCTAAATTAGAAGCGAAAAGAGTTATAGCGATTGAAATGATTAAGGCTAATATTAATTCATCACTTGATATCGTCGATAACTATTCTCCTGAAACATTTAAATCTAAGTTCAGTAAACTGTTTGAGAATAATAAAGCTTCTTGGGCTATGGATGAAGTCTATAATAATGCTCTTGAAATGCGTTCTAGGATTTTAATGCATTATATGAATGCAAATGATCTTAATGAATCTCACTACGCAGCTACTCCTTGGGGACAAAAAGGATTAACTACGGAAAGTAACTTAAGTTCAATCGCATCATTTGAAAGTCTTTTCGGTAAAGATGTCTATGAAGAAGTTCCTCACGACCAAAGTGTCTTTTCACCTGCAGCTTACTTGTTTGAGTTAAAGAAATATATTGATATGTATGTTTTCCAAGATCAAAGACACTTGAAAATTAACAACAGAAGAAGTGATATTTTAAAGATTCCTTTGGATAGAGAGCATATAGAGACCGTAGTTCCAAAATTACAGATCGTTAATAATCTTTTAGAGTCTAAGCTTGGAGACAATGTTTATGAAAATCTAGCTCAAGCTCTAAGCCCTAGCTCTGTTCCATTTCTATTACCTTTTCATGAAGCAAACACCTATTTACAATCTCTAGATTTAGACTTGGCTCAGGTTAATAAATCTTTTAGTAGTGATGAGCAGTTTACTGAACTTGTAAGTGATCCTAGCTTAAATAACTTTTTCTCTAGTCCTAGTTTAGCTGCTGCTTTTGATGTTAGAAGTACTAATTTGAGTTTAGATGATCTTGAAACTAAGTTTAAGATTGATTTTAATCATGTTAATGAGTTGTTGAGAGCTGATTTATCGGATAATGAAATTCAAAATGGTCTCGCTGAGACTTTGTTTGTAAATATTGATGATGCTAAGAACCCAATTGGTATCGCTGAAGATAAGTCAGGCAAACAAACTCTAAGTAATTTAAATGCAGCAAGGCTTACTAAATTAATAAAATTAGTTAAATTACATAAACTCTTCAGCCTTTCTATTACTGATTTACAATACTTCTGTCTAGCTATCGTGAAGATTGAAAATACTAAAGGTACTGATAAAAATTTCTTTAATTTAGTTAGAAAATATTTAAATAAAGTAAATCAAATTCTACTTGAAGCTCCTGATTTAACTATGGTTGATCTAATAGCCTTATTAGGTGTGCTGAAAAATCAAGGTGAAGAAAACCCTGAAACTATTTTACTTACAGCGTTCTCTGATGTTTTGGGTAGTAAACTAGACCTTGATAGTAGTGACTTAACCGCAGGTGGAATCTTCTTAAAGCTTGTGGCTGAACTGAAAATTGATTCTAAAGAATTAACTTATGTCTTGAAAAATATAGCTAAGCAATTAAATTCTGAAGATGCAAACTTTAGCTCTACTGAACTTAGTCTAGATGAAAATACTTTAGGAGTTGTTTATAGAGTAGCGAGTTTGATGAGAAATTTTGACCTTAGTTTCTTAGATTTAGAGATGATACTTGCTATCAATGCTAATGATAAATTCTTCTTACCATTTAACTTGAATAAAACTTCATCTTTCGTCCTAGATTCTACTTTAGAGATTTTAAATACTAAGAATTGGCTTGAAGCTAACTCTAAACTATCTTATGAAGCTAACTATTTCTTATCGGGTGAACTTGGTACTCATTTTGGTGATGTTAGCTCTTCACATACTGAGACTCTTTCTTCTTATATTAGCCAAGAAGTGAGTAAAGTTGAGAAAAGTGATGATGCTGATAAGTACTCAGAGGCAGTAAACTCTTCTTTAGCAAGTTTAATTGTTAAGCTTTATAAAGTTGAAGATACTTACGAAGGTACAGTTGCATCTTGGGCTCCGTATTTATTTAATGGTCTTAGTTTAGAAGAAATTGCAGCTAAAGATAAAGCAGAGCAACTTAAATATTTTAATGCTTTGAACCGTTTCAAGAGCTTGATTCAAGGTTTTAAAATCCCTGTAAATTCTCTACAAAAACTTTTAACTAAGCCTAGTATTTATGATTTCGATGTGGGGAATATCACTCTAAAACTAAATTATGAGCGTATGCAAGAAGTCGCTTTAATTAAAGATTTAAGTGATAAGCTTTCGGATTCAAATGGTCTTCTGTTAGACTTTGCTGAGGATTTTAATGCTAAAGCTCTAGCTGAGCTTACAACTAGAGAAGAATCTGAAATAGAAGCTTTGATTAATTTATGGAATTTGAAAACAAATAATTCAGAGAAAGCTTTTACTTACAGTTATTCTGTTGTAAATAAAATTAATCAGTGTTTTGATTTGAGTGATAAATCTGGCTTAAGTATTTCAAGTTTAGTTAATATTCAGCAACAATACTTAAAAGCTGATTTCGCTGCATGGCAGAGTATCGCAAATGAACTTAAAGCAACTTTAATTAAAAGCTCAGCTGAGCTTTATAAGTCAGCTAGTGAAGCTTTACTTGAACTAAAGAGAGATGTCTTAGTTGATTTATATTTATGGAGCTTAAGAGCTGATAAAACTCTTTCCTATATTAAAGATACTAAGGCACTATCAGAGTATCTTTTGCTGGATGTTGATGTCTCTTCTAAAGTTGAAACATCTTTTGTAAAGGAAGCAACTTTAGCTCTCCAGCTTTATGTTCATAGATGCGAAATGAATTTAGAAAGTGGTGCTAGCCTTTCTGAGATATTTAAAGATACTTGGGCTTGGATGCAAAGATATAGTGTCTGGGAAGCTAACCGTTTAGTATTTCTTTATCCAGAGAATTATATAGAACCTGAGCTTAGAAAGGATAAGACTCCACTCTTTGATAAATTTAGTAACTTACTTAATAGAGGAAATATCACTGAAGAGCATATTGATTCTGCTTACAATAAGTATCTTGATGCATTTTTAGATATTGCAAACTTGAAAATTGTAAATTTATGGGTTCAGGACTCTATTGAAGATTCAAGTAAAAAATTAATTTTAATAGGAAGAACCACTGATAGTGATGGTTATAAGTATTACTATAGAATTTCTTCTTTTAAACATAATGATAAGTTAGATGCTTTAGTTCCTGATGACTGGAGCTACTGGCAAGAAATTGAAACTAAAATTCCAACGAAATGGATCACTCCAATTAACGCTTTTGGAAGACTGTATCTATTCTGGGTTGAGCTTAGGGACTATGATGGTGATGATGATAAATTAAAAAATACTAGTCTTGCAACAATCAAATGTTGTTTCTATAACTATAGAGCGAAGTGGTCTCAGCCACAGACAGTTAAAGAAAGAATTTCTATCAAGGCTCAAGCTAAAACTGCTCAAGAACGAGATGATCAAAAGTTTCATGAACTTACTGTTAGTAACAGCTCCCATCAAATAAAACTTAATTACTCATTCATGAAATCAAGCCTCACTAATTTGATGATTGATCCACATATGCAAGTTACTGAGACTCCAGCTAAACAAGGTTTTAAAGCTGACTTACTTATAAACAAAGTTAATAATAAAACTGGATTCTTAGACGGCACTGGATGTTTTAATAACACTGGGCTTGCTGTTACTAATACTAATAAATCTTTATTCACAATAGCAGGTTGGTACTATCTTGAATATAATAAAGATGGAACTCAAATCTGTAATTTTACAGATGAGATAGCTGTGAAAAGTCAATTCTTTAGTCAAAAGACTTCAGGAATGGGAGTTCAGCTTTACAGTAAGTCTAAAAAACTTCATCTAAATGATCTTAAAAAGACTGATTATGATACTGGAATTGAGCTTAAAGCTAAGACTTGGTATTTTATCGGAGTTCAAATTCAAGCAAGCTATGTTAAAGACCTGAATGAACTTACTGGGATGACTTATAAGATACCTAAATTACTTGTAATTGAAGGGCAATATACAAATAAAGTTTTAGGCGGGACTATTAAAAGAAATGAACCTAGAAAATTTGTAGTAAAGCCTGGAGCGGACCTTGCTAAGAAAATCCTAGAAATGCAAGTTAAGCTTATGAGATTACCTGGTGGCTTTGCAGCTAAGAATGAAATTGAGCTTAAAATGGCAAGGAAAGTTACTGCAATGCAGAATAGTAAAGGTTCTGTAAAAGATCTTATGTTCTTTAATTCTTTAATGAACTTAGATGATTTAATAGAACTTTCTAATATTTCTAGAGCGGTTCAACCACAAGTTCATGTAGCTGCTTCAAATAGTTTTGAATTAGACTTCGTGCCAAACTCTGATGAGCAAATGATTCTAGTGCAAAATGAAAACGATGCATATCTAGCAGTTAATAATACTCAGCAAACTCAACAGTATTTTTACCGTTTAAGTTCTTCTGTTGCTACGACGTTTAATAATATTTATTCTTCTAATGTAGATGGTATATCTGCTCTTCTTTCTAGTGATACTCAGCTTACGAAAGAAAGTTCATTTGCAGAATTAAAACCAGATGAGAAATTTATAGCTAAAGCATACTGGCCTGAAGATCAATACATCGATTTGAATGGTGCTGATGGTATTTACTATTGGGAATTGTTTTTCTATGTTCCTCTTCTCTTAGCTAAGAGCTTTGCTAATAACTATGAGCACGAGAAAGCTAAAAAATGGTTTGAATATGTTTTCAACCCAGCAAATTCTTCTAATGCAAGTGCAGGGAATATAGATGCTAATGATAAATTCTGGAAATTCATTGGTATGCAATCCAGTCATAATACTACTTTGCGTTATGAACATTTCTCAAATGCAAACTTTGAAACACTCTCTGAATTAGAAGATGGAAAGCTGCAACCAAAATGGGATACTCATCTAGCTGCTATCACTAAATATCATAATGATCCATTTGATCCTCATGCTATTGCAAGATTGCGCCCTATTGCTTACCAAAAATGGGTTTTTAGAGCTTATGTAGATAACTTGATTAATTGGGGAGACGATCTATATCGTGAAAATACTCGTGAAACTCTTCAAGAAGCTTTTATGTTCTATCAGGTGGCATCTAATCTTTTAGGTGAAAAACCAATCTCTGTTGGGGAAGCAAAGCAAAGTTCTGTTAAAAATCTATTGCAGTTAACAAGGTTAAGTGCTGGCTTAAACAGTTTCTTACTTGGTTTAGAGAATTCTCTTTCATTTACTGGAGCATTGAATTCAAGTCCAGTAACTACTCCTCATAATGATATTGTTAATGCTTACTTCAAAGTACCTGAGAATATTAGCTTTATTAAAATCTGGGATACCGTTGCTGAAAGACTTTATAACCTAAGATATCAATTAACTATAGATGGTGAACCTAATAATTTACCATTATTCCAGCCTCCAGCTGACCCTATGAAAATGATTGCTGCTGCAAATTCTGGTTCTATGAACTTTGCTTCAGCTGCTGGAGCTTTAACGAAGCTGCCTCCTTATAGATTCTCTAAGGTCTTCTCTTTAGCTAATCAATTTGCTTCAGTGCTTTATCGCTTCGAAATTAAGCTATCAGGAGCTATAGCTCAGAAAGCAGGGCATACTCTTCAAGAGTTACGAGCAAGTCACATGGCAAATATCCAGAAAATGATGCTGGATAATAGAGTTAATATGGTGAAGATAGCTCAGTCTAGGCTTGATACTATGAAGCTTTCACTTGAAAGAACTAAGTATAAGAAAGACTACTACGAGACTATGCTTAACTATGGTATTGGTAAAAAGTCTAAAGACTTAAGACGTTACAGCGCTGCTCTAGGGCTTAAAGACGTTAGCTTAGTATTCACACAGCTTGCTGCAAACTTCATGGAAGCTTCTGCTGTATGTTCATTTATGAAAATGGTTGGTGCACCTTTAAGTGGATTAATTGTTGGTATGGCTTGTGGTGGCGCAAATCTATCTGGAGTTCCAGAGGGGGCTGCTCATGCTGCTACTCAGCAGGCTTTTGCTTTCCAAACAGAAGCTGCTGTCTTTGAGAGAATGGCTGCACAGCTTGAAAGAGCACAAAGCTACTTCTTCATGAAGAAAGAAAGTGAGGAGCAGATTAAGATTCTTAATAAGAGAATCAAGGCAGCTGAACTCAGTGTTCAAAATGCTAAGAATCAACTCCAAATCCAAAAAGAACAAATCAAGTTCTACAATAAAATGGATGAATACTATAAGGAAAGATTCTTGAATGAAGAGCTGTATACTTGGATGGTTCAGGAGATGACTACTATCTATAAACAGGGCTATAACATGGCTTATGATATTGCTATGCAAGCTCAGGCTGCTTATCAGTACGAGATCTTAGATGAATCTGCTAACTTCATCACTAATTCTTGGGACGATTCTAGAAAAGGTTTTCTTGCAGCAGAAGCGATTCAGAATGATTTGATGCGCATGGAGAAAGCTTATTATGAAAAGAATGTGCGTGATTTTGAGATAGTAAAAGAAGTTTCACTTGCTGAAACAGATGCTGTAGCTTTAATGCAACTGATGGAAACAGGTAAGTGTGATTTTAGTTTACGTGAATCATTATTCAATGCTGACTATCCAGGTCACTATCAGAGAAGAATTAAGAGTGTGAGTATCTCGATTCTTAGTTCACTTAAACCTACTAGAATCAATGCTACTTTAACTCAAGTTAGTAACAAGATTCTTACTGAGCCAAATGCTGATCTAGTAAGCTATGTGGATACTGGTAAAAATGCTAAAGGTAAAGATTCACTTCCAGAAGATACTTTAGCTAAGCTGAAATTAAACTTCTCTAATAACCAGAAAATTGCTACTTCTAAAGCTTCTAGTGATCCTGGCTTATTTACTTTAAGCTTTGATTACGATATGCGTTATTTACCATTTGAAGGTACTGGTGCTGTATCTGACTGGCATTTAGAGATAGCTCATACTGAGAATAAAGCTTTGCTTACTTCTATGGAAAAGGCTTTAGGAGCTAGTTATATTATTATTAAGCTTGAGCCTCAAGATCTTGTGGACTTTTTGAAGAATATGCAGGCAAAGCCTGATCTTAAAGGAGCTTTTCATAATGAAGTCGTGACTAAGATTAATAAGTATATGACAGTTGAGTCACTGGCAGAGTTTATTAGTTTAATCACAGCTGAAGCTGAGCTTACTGAGTGGTTTAATAATATTGGTAAGACTACGCTTGATAAGATTTTAGCTGTGCTTGAGAAGTATGAGCAGAAAGATGCCGCTAGTGCTTTGAGTAATTATTTAACTACTAATGCTAAAGATATCCCTGCTGATTTAGTTGAGTCTAATCTTGCTACTGAACAGGTTCTTTCTTTAGAAGATGTGGTGATTAAAGTATCTTATGCTGCGAAGACTGGTTCAGAGGCTTTTAAAGAAGAGGTTCGTGGGATTTATAAGTGATAACTGTGAGGATGAGTTTTGATACTTTTCTATGTGGGAAGTATTAAAACATGTCTGATCTTCTAGTTAAATTAGATATTGAAAATGAGTTGAAGTGTGATGTTGCGTGGTTACGCCGATCCTATCTTTTCTTGTGTTAATTGTATTAGTGGTGATCTTTCTTTGGTAATGGCTTTATTTTAGAAAAAATCCTGATATATTAGTCTTTTATTTAACTATATTTTTCTCAATAATTTCATACTATTTTAAATCATTGCTTAAGTACCAAAAAGATATTAGGGATTTTGTTAAAAGCTGTAAGCTTTATTGTAAAAATTTCGAATCTAAAACTTATGAATATTCTTATGAGGTTATTCATGAATATGACAAGGTTAAAGAAATAAAAAAAGATTCTATAGATAGAAAATTGAACTATTTGGATAAACAACTTGAATCATCTGTTAATCAGTTTAATGCTGTCGCTAAATCTATCGAAGCAAGTCTTAGAAACACCTTTGGTGATAATCTATTGAGGTCAAGGTTAGATACTTCAGATAAAATAACTATCTTTGACGTAAAAACATATGTTGAAATCTATGATGAATTCAATAAATAATTTCCTTTTGAAAAAGTAAGTAAAATCACTGCTTATCAAATATAAATATCTATACTTCTCTAAAATTATTATTATGCAAAAAAGGGATAAGAGGTTAACTGCAAACTTAATGGACTTATGTGTTTTAGCAGCTGTTGCTTATAGTGCTAAATCTTTTTTTGATTTTTATTTGTATGAGTTTTTAGATGATGGTGAATTCGGGATTAAAGGAGTAGTCTTGAGCTTAATGATGATTTTTAGCATTTTAGTTTTAATATTTAAGGTTAGATATAATAGAACTAATGGTCATTTAATTAAAGGAAAGTAAGTATGGATATAAATTTTTGGTATCGAATAGCTATGCATGGTTCATTCGTTTTTCTATTGTTAGCAATTATATACGTCGGTATATCTGAACAACTCCATGATTGGCTTGATGAAAGAAAGTTACAGAAAGAAAATGATCAAATTGTCGAATCTCAGTAGTGAAGAACAAAATTTCCTTATCATGAGTTTTATGGCTATTTCTTTCTACTGAAAGACCTTGTTACTGGTGAAGTCATGGGGGACATTAACATCAAAAATGGTTTCTCTCAAAACATCATTAACTATCGTGGAAACATAGGTTTCACTGTAAAAGAAGAGTTTCGCGGTAATAAATTAGCATTACGATCAGTTAAGCTTATCACCCCTGTTCTAAAATTCCTTGAATTAGAAAAGATTTATATAATTTGTAATAAAAACAATCTAGCTTCTAAAAAAACTATTGAGCTTTTTGGAGCTGAATTCATAGAAGAAGCTAAGATTCCTGAAGATTATGAATTTATAGAATTTTATCCTGAAGAATCTAGAACTAAGTTAAGTTACTTATTAATAATTTAATTAAAAATACTCCATTAAGATAATTGCCGATTGGGTATTCTTAGTTTAAAATAATGCGCATGTTCTCAGATGGATTAAATAGAGCAGGCAAGCCTTTGCATATATATATATACATGACTTACAAGGTAATCATCTGCAAACAGCTAAAGTTAATTTAATTGAGTTTAATCGTAATAAATTAATTAATAGTCATATGAAAACTAATAATCAGAGAGAAGACTTCAACCGAGATCTTAGTTCTCCTGATGCTGGTCCTTGCTTTCATGATAACAATTTGCACTCTCCAGATGGATCATTAAAAAGCGCTGCAAGCACTTTAACTAAATTACTTAACTTTAGGACTCAAATACAAAGAAGTAATATGTCAGAAGAACAAAAAGCAAAAGAACTTAGCTTTTTTCAAAGTCAATATCTTAAATCGAAAGTTAGCCAAATGGTAAATAAGGTTTCAGTGAAACAAGAACCTGGTAAAAAAATAGAGGGTAATCTTGATCTGTATGGGTTAGAAGATATGGTTACTGAACAGTTAATAGATCTTAAAATGTATAAACTTGCTGCAAGCAGATTAGTAGAAGCTATAAACACTGGTCCTTTTTTCTCTATTACTAATGCTCATTTGTTAGATAATTTAACAACAGTTTTCGCTGCATCTAAGTCTTTTAATCACCCAGAAAATAAATCTGTAGAGCAAATTTTTCGCACTCTGACGAGTGAAGTTATTACTAGGCTTGAAAATGATAACTTTAACGATTATGATTTAGAAAACTTAACTAACGATATTGGTAGACGAGCAGTGATACAGGATATGAAGTGGTTTGTAAATAACGGTGTTAATAATTTACTTGGTGATATAGAACTTCATAATAAATTAGTGGCTTCGCGTCTTGCTGATTCTCAATAACTAAATACTTTATTCGTAATGTAATCTATCTAAATAAAATTAAAAGAGTATTAACCCATTTTGAATCGCGAGCGCATTCGGTTAAGATAATAAGTATGGATCCTGCTAGCTTAAATGATGGACATCAATTTAATTTCAAACAAGTTTACAGATCTAAACTTGATGGAACTAAAGTACTTTTCCCTAGTGGAGAAGAAAGTATTTCTTTAAAACAAGATATTGAAAATAGATTGGGGGAGATTGCTAGAAACTCACTAAAAAACTTAGATCCTAGAAATAATGAGAGGGAAGCTTCACATGTTTTAGGGCACGCTCCTTATGAATCAGAAATGTTGAGACCTTCTGGTAGCCTTATTGACGCGTCAAGTGTTTTATCAAAAATGGTAAACCATAAAGTATCGATTCTTAGATATGACCCTAATCCCAAAAGTAGAAAAGACGCTGATAGAAAGGAACTCTACATTAAGGAATTGAAAGCGAACAGAGAAAAACAATTAGCTATTTTTAAGCCTGGTAATGTTATTTACAAGCAGTTAGTAAAAATGGTAAGTAATGCATCTGTAAAAAATGACCCACATTACCTTGTAAATGATGCTAAAGGATACCTTGATGATGAATTTGATCGAGAAGAAAAAATTACGGAACAATTACTTGATTTAGGTATGAATAGAGTAGCTGCGACTAGACTTGAAAATGCTATTCAAGAAGGTCCATTTTTCACAAAAACTAATTTAAAACTGTTAAATAATTTAAAAACAGTTTTTTTATTTAGTGGTGATTTGAAAAATAATGGAACAGAGCTTTTATCTGAAGAAGAATTTAAGCAAAAACAAATTAATCATAGATCTGTAAAAAGTAGTGTTGAAGACATAATTAGTTATGGCATGGATATGGTTAATGAAAAAAATCCTAATCAATTCAATGATAATAATATAGATAACGAACAAGAAGCTATTTACAATACGATGAAAAATAACTTAGAGAAGTTTCAAAGATTAGTTTCACCTGAAAAAGCATAACTAAATTCCAAAACAAAAAAACATCATAAAAGACCTCAATCCACCATCCCTCTAAAGCGAAGTTACTGTTAAAATGTTATTTGGGTAATATAAAATTAGATGGCAGATATAGATAAAAATGTTGTAATAGTTGGTGGTGGTCTTGGTGGCTTAGGGGCTGCTTTAAGTGCCGTTCAGTCGGGTTGTACCGTCGATATCGTATCTATCGTTCCAGTGAAGAGGTCACACTCAGTTTGTGCTCAAGGTGGAATTAACGCTGCTAAGAATATTAAAGGTGAAGGTGACTCTACTAAGCAGCACGCTTATGACACTATTTACGGTGGTGATTTCCTTGCAAATCAAGGTCCTATCGTTAGAATGTGCGAAAATGCACCTAAGATTTTAGATTTATTCGATAGATTCGGAGTAATGTTCAATAGAACTCCAGAGGGACACTTAGATTTCAGAAGATTTGGTGGAACTCTTTACCATAGAACTGCTTACGCTGGTGCTACTACTGGTCAGCAGTTACTTTATTCTTTAGATGAACAGGTTAGAAGATTTGAAGATCAAGGAAAAGTTACTAAGTATGAAGGCTGGGAAATGCTTTCAAATATCATTGATGAAGATGGTGTTTGTAGAGGTATCGTTGCTCAGAATCTAGATACTATGGAGCTCAGAGCATTTAAAGGTAACGCTGTAGTTATCGCTACTGGTGGTCCTGGTAATGTCTTCGGTAGATCTACGAATAGTACTATCAACAATGGTATTGCAGCATCTACTTGTTTTAAACAAGGTGTTAAATACGCTAATGGTGAGTTTATTCAGGTTCACCCTACTGCGATCCCTGGATCAGATAAGGATAGATTAATGTCTGAGTCTGCTCGTGGTGAAGGTGGTAGAGTTTGGACTTATAAAGATGGTAAGCCATGGTATTTCTTAGAAGAAAAGTATCCTAAGTATGGAAATTTAGTTCCTAGAGATATTGCAACTCGTGAGATTTTTGATATTGTTCATAAACAAGGTTTAGGTATAAACGGTAAGCCGTGTGTTCACTTAGATTTAACTCATAAGCCTAGAGAATTCTTAAACAAGAAATTAGGTGGAATCCTTGAAATTTATGAAAAATTCAAAGGTGTAGATCCTCGTGAAGTTCCTATGGAGGTTTTCCCTTCAGTCCACTATAGTATGGGTGGTTTATGGATTGAGAATGATACTCAAATGACTAATATCCCTGGTTTATTTGCAGCTGGAGAGTGTGAGTATCAGTATCATGGAGCAAATAGATTAGGAGCTAACAGCTTACTTTCTTGTACTTTTGGTGGTCTTGAGACTGGTAAAGATGTCGCTAAATATATTAGTGGTTTAGAGAAGTCTTATGCTGATCTAGATGAGTCAGTTTTCGCTAATCAGCTTAAAGTTGAGCAGGATTTAGTAAATAAATTTACTTCTCAGACTGGTAAAGAGAACGCTAGAGCGATTCATATTGAACTTGGAAATATGATGACTAAGAACGTTACAGTTGTTAGATATGATAAAGACTTAGAAGAAACTCTTCATGGTATTCAAGGTTTAAGAGCTAAATTTGAGCAAGTTCAGATTCCTGATACTGGTAAGTGGGCTAACCAAAGCTTATTCTATATGAGAGAACTCTTCCATATGTTTGATATAGCTGAAATCATCACGAAAGGTGCTCTAATGAGAAAAGAATCACGTGGTGCACACTATAAACCTGAATATCCAGATAGAATTGATGAAGAATGGTTAAAAACTACTATCGCTGAATATAAAAATGGTGGAGTTGAGATTTCATACGAACCAGTAGATACTTCTCACTTTGAACCAGTTTTAAGAAATTATGCGAAATAAGAGGGTATAATACTTTTGGTGGAACAGGAAGAAAACGCTAGAGCAAATACATCCGCAGAGCAGAAAGATAAATTCGCCATTTTTCCAGCTATAGATATTATGGATGGTAAATGTGTAAGACTTTATCAAGGTGACTTTGATGATGAGACTGTCTATAATAAAGATCCTTTATTTGTAGCTAGAAAGATGGAAATGGATGGTGCTAGATACTTACATTTAGTAGATTTAGACGGTGCTAGATATGGTATGGCTAAGAATCTTGAACTTATAAGGGATATAGTTAAAAATATTAGTCTCTATGTTCAAGTAGGTGGTGGTATCAGAGATATGTACACTGCTGAGCAGGTTTTAGGCTGTGGTGTGAATAGAATTATTCTGGGTAGTGCTATTGTTAAAAATCCAGATTTTGTTAAAGAAGCTTTAAAGCATTTTGGTCCTGATAGAATCGTTTGTGGGATTGATTGTCGTAACGGTATGCTTGCTGTTAATGGTTGGCTTGAAGATTCTGATGTTAAGGCTATTGATGTTGTTAAAGAGTTTAAAGAACAGCATGGTTTAAAGCATGTAATTTATACAGATATTAGTCGTGATGGAACCTTAAGAGGCCCTAATATTGAAGAATTAACTGAGTTTGTTGAAGCTACTAAGGTTAACACCATATCTTCTGGTGGTATTTCTAATATTGGAGATGTTAAATCTCTTATTGGTCTTGTTAATAAAGAACTTAGTGTTTCTGGAGTTATCGTAGGTAAAGCTCTATATGCTAGAAAGATAAGTCACTCAGAACTTTTCAATTTATCTGCTTAATTTTGTGGAATTAATTACACTTAAAAATCCTAAAACTAGTGCAAGCAAATCATCAGTTGCTCTAGGAATGTTCGATGGTGTTCATCTAGGGCATCAAGAGATTATCAAATCAGCTGTAAATCAAGCTAATGAAAAAGGATTAGTTAGCTCTGTCTTAACTTTTAAAAATCATCCTAGGTCTTTAACTATAAATAGGTGCCCTAAGATTATCACTGATTTCAAGACTCGTTTAGAACTCTTTGCAGGTTTAGGAGTAGAACAAGTACTTGCTTTAGATTTTTCTTTAGATATTATGTATATGTCTCCAGCAGATTATTTAAAAAAATATTTGTTGGAAGTATTAAATGTAGAAGCCATTTCTGTAGGTTATGATCACCACTTCGGGAAAAATCGTGAAGGTACACCTGAGTTTTTAGCTAAGTGGTCTCAAGAACAAAAAATTGATTTAACTATTATTAATGCATTTAAATTCGAAGATGAGCTTATCAGTAGTTCAAAAATTCGTGATTTGATTGACTTAGGGAAAATTAATGAAGCTAATAAATACTTAGGACATGAGTTTTCATTATCTGGACTTGTTGTTAAAGGTGATCAGAGGGGACGGACTATAGGTTTCCCTACAGCTAATTTGATGCTAGATGAAGAGTTGATCTTACCTGATAACGGAGTGTATTTAGTGGATGCTTATATCCGCAAAGCAGTGCCAGAAAATAATTCATGGGGGCACGCTCATAAGGCTTTAGTGAATATCGGTTATAGACCAAGTTTTAAGACAGATAAAGTCGTATGTGTAGAAGTACATATTTTAGACTTTAATGAAAATATTTATGGGGAAGAAATGAAAATTATTTTTCATGAAAAAATTAGAGATGAGAAGAAGTTTGATTCTGTTGATGCTTTGATTACACAGATTAATAATGATATATCTTCAATAACACGTTTAACCTAGTCTAAAATAGGGAATAATACATATTAAGATGAAAAATAAAGAAGCTTTTTTCAAGGTTTTCTTGGTTGCTTTGCAACTATTAATTTTATTTGTATATCAAACTAATATCAAAACTTATGCGGTTGAAGAAGATGCTCCAGTTATAGTCCTTGTAGACTTGCATAGCTGGGATTTAGCTGATACTGAACAGTCTTTATTCAATAATAAAAAGATCCTTGAAGTAACTAGGATTGATGGCTGGCAAGATATTGTAAGTCAAGTTGAAGCAGCAAACGTAGTTATTAAACATCAAAGTGGTTATTGTGGTTTATACACAGCACAAGGAGAGTTTCTTAGAGAAATAAATTTAAAAGATAATGATCTTCCAGATTACTATAATCGAAAATATTTACCAGATGGTGTTGAAACTCAGAAATCAAAACATTGGCGTGATCTTGGATACTCTACAGGTGGAGCCGTTGATCCTTATAGACCTCATAGAGAAGCGCGTAATGATGAATATGCGGTCAAAGACTATAAAAGATTAAACCCAGGTTGGGGCTATAAAACAGTTGATAGAAGAAAAGGTTTTAGTGGGCATGCTTCGGATTTCTTAAGAATAGCTCCTCTAAGTACAGTTACTCCATTTAATTACCCGGGAACATTTGGAGGAAACACTACACTTGGAGCAGCATGGGCACTTGGTGCGATTCCACATGCTTTTGGTTTAATTGGAAGTATCGGGCAAGCAAAGCGTGATCAGCAACAATACGAAAGAGCTCTTAGATCTCAAGAACAATTTATTGACTATCCAGTACAGTACTATAACTCAGTTGAACCTACGAACCCAATTACTAGAGACCCTAATTATATGAGGTTAAATAATCCACCCATGGCTTTTGAACAAACTCAGCCAGATTATTCGAGAGATGCGGACTATTACCGCATGACTGGTCACCCACACCCTTAGAGCTTACTCTATCGCCCAAGCTTTTCGTTAAGTAAATAACTCAAAATCTTCACCTAATTTCATTAGGCTGCGGTTTTTCGTCATCTACTTGCCTCAATCTTGAACAATATAGCAAGCTCTAATTTAATATGAAGTTATTTTATCTATCTTCCAACTCAAAGCTCATATAAACCTCTGAATGGATTTCAATTTCATTTTGAGGTATAGACTCAGATTCATTAGAAAAATTAGCGTCAGCAGCCATAGCAAATACTCTAGGGCTATTCTTTAGGGTCCTTTGTGGACTTATAAATTTAGTGTCTGAATCTTTTATTAATTGGATTTTGCCTAGTTTTACCTCTTTAAGCTCTGAAACTATAGCTTCAGCTTTTTTTACAGCATTGCGCGTTGCTTTTTTATAAGTACTTAATTTTGCAAGCTCTTTATCTTCTAGGTCATAACGAATACTATCTAATTCGGTATAAGAACTTGAGCTAAGTAAGGCAACTATCGAATCAATATTTTCAAGCTTTTTAACTTTAGCTTGAAGGTATTTTTTCGCTTCAAAACCAATTAATTCTGATTTCCTAGTTTTATGATTATATTCTTTCTTTTCGTATACTCTATAGTTTTTTAGCTCCAATTCCTTTTCCGAGACACTGTAGCTCTTTAATTTTGCAAAGAGTTCCTTAGCCTCTTTTTCATTGATTTTATTAGCACTTGCAGCATTGTCTGCAAGACTCACAATCGTAAATTCTATATAAGCTAAATCAGATTTGAAAAACTCTTTTGCTGTGCCTTTCACCTCTATAAGTGGACTTATATGGTTAATTACAGGGTGAGCATTTGCCTCTTTTAAACAAAAAAGATTTACACAAAGTAAAGAAAAACAAATTAAAACTAAACGCATTAATTATAATTTTAATCTATGAATAGTTTTAATCGTCGTGATTTTTTGAAATTTTTAGGCTTATCTAGTACAGCGCTTGTATTAAACTCTTGTAGCTCACTTTCTTTTTTAAACTCAGAGTCAAGTCTCTCTCAGTTAAACTCTGGTCTTTCTTTGAAATCCGTGTTGGGTGAATTTAAAGCTATTGCCGCTTCTGAGCTTGATGAATTAGTTTTAGATGAATCATTTACCTATAATATTATTCGTTCTTGGGGAGATAAAATCTTAAATTCAAAATCAAAAAATATAGATTTTGGATATAACAATGACTATATTGAATTTCTTCCTCTTAATGAAAAAGAGGCTTTACTATTTGTAAATCATGAATCTGTTAACCCACTAGAGGTTATAGGTGAGAAGGCTCAAAGTAAAGTTGTCGGTGTTAGTATCTTTAAAATTAAACAAAACTCAAGCTCTGAATGGGTTTTTGATGAAGACCTTACTGAACAGGAAAAATACAACTGGACTGTAGATGCTAATAGGATTTGTAAAGTTTCTGGTCCCGTTCAAGAGGAATATGCTGAAATGAAAGGTACCCTTGCTAATTGTAGTGGTACTAAAACTCTTTGGGGAACAGTACTTACCTGTGAAGAAAATTACCATAATTTCAAGGATTTATATCTATGGCAAGACTTTGATATGAATCAATACGGATGGATTGTTGAAATTGACCCATATACTAAAAACTCTATTCCTGTTAAACATACAGCTCTTGGGAAAATGGCACATGAAAATGCAGCGCTTGCACTTGCTGATAATTCCCAAGTCGTGGTTTACATGGGGGATGATAAAGCAAATGAACATATCTATAAGTTCGTCTCTGATAAGGTTTTTAATGAAAATGATAAAGATTATCTTTCTAAAGGTAAGCTTTATGTTGCTAAATTTGATAAAAGTTTAGATTTTACTAAGGCTGAATCAGGCTCTGGTACTTGGGAATTACTTAGTCTTGAAAATTCCACTTTGAAAAAAATTTTTAAGTCTGAAGCTGAGCTACTTTTAGAGACTAGAAAAGCAGCTAAACTTTTAAAAGCAAGTCCTACTGATAGACCTGAATCTATTACGGTTAGTCCTAAGTCTAAAGAAGTTTTTATTGCTCTTACTAATAACTATGATAAAGGTAATGATTTTGGTTCAATATTTAAAATCTCTGAGAGTGGTCAAGACCATGGTTCTTTAAGCTTTAACTATGAAAACTTTGCTTTAGGTGGAGAGGAAACAGGTTTTACCTGTCCTGATAATATCCAATTCGCTAGTGATAACTCTTTATGGATTGCTACTGATATTAGTGGTAAAGCCATAAATAAAAATCAATACAAATTCCATGGCAATAATTCACTTTTCGTTATTCCTTTAGAAGGTGAGCATTCAGGCAAAGCTTTACGCTTTGCTTCTGCGCCTAACGGTGCTGAATTATGTGGTATCTGCTTTGATGAAAAGTCTCAGACTTTATTTCTTTCAGTACAACACCCAGGTGAGATAGGAACTAATAGTTCATGGCCAAATCTTAATAATGATAAGAAAGCTCGCTCTTCAGTAGTCGCTATTCAAAAAAAGTGATTTAATATAAGAGTGAAGAACTCTATATTATTTATAATTTGTATCTCATTTTTTGCTTTGCTTTTACCAGCAGAAGCTTTGAAAATTTCTAATGATCATAAATGTGTCAAACTTGGGGTTTTAACTAGCCCTGCTCCAATTAAGATTGGTAGTGAGTTTGATTTGAAGTTGCAGGCTGTTGTTAAGTCTGAGACTGGTGTTGAAACAGACAGGTTAAAGGTTTATTTAGCTGATCGATTAATTTCTGAAGCAAACGACTTTCAGGTTGAAGCAGTAAACAACCCTGAAAAGCCAAATTTATATAGAGTGAGCTTTGATAAAAACTCAGTAATGGTTAATAACGAAGATGAATTAAAGATTAGACTTAATTTACTTGAATCTGATTCAAGATCAGTATTAACTAGTAGAGCTAAAAAGATTCGTATCGGTGAAAAGAAAAAATTTGTAGCATTAGATGATTTTTCTTTTGCTCCTAAATTAGTTAAGTTGAGAGCTAGAGTGATTGATGCTAAAAGTGAAAAAGAGATTAAAGCAAGCGTTGGACAAGCTCCTATTAAGTTTAAAGTAACTATAGAACATGACCCTGATTACGTTGGTGCTGAAACTCTGAAATCATTTAGCGCTAGAGACTCTGTTCTGTTAAACAATTTAAGGGTTTATAAGTATGCTGTTGATGGCTCTAAGCTAGATGTAACTAATGAGTTTAAATTCAAGTTATTTAAAGATAGTTCTAATAAATTTGCAGAGTTTGATACTCTTCTAAGTCACTTTGTCTCTCAGTCTATGACTATTAAAGACTTTGAAGTTTATAAATTTGCAATTGATCTTAGACCATATTTTGATGAAGTTATTAAACAATACCCTCGCAATGCTCGTCTTAAAGCTAATTCTGTAATAAGTTTTAAAGCTATGAAAGCTGAAATTGCTAATTTGAATTTAAATGCAAAGGAAATTATTTTTACTCTTGATTCTAGTGAAGAAAAAGCTAGATATATTAGTGATGAAGTTGTTTTAAATGCTGACTATGACAAGGATAAATATAAAGTAAAAGAAATTAGATCTTTTAAAACTAATTTGAATGATTATAAAAACTTTGCATTAAAGCCGCTCAAGAGTTCTCTATTAGGATTAAGTTCTGGTAAAGCAGTTAAGTTTTCAGTGCTTCAAGATAGTTCTGAGATTAAGCTTGATGATGGTAAGTTAAGTATCCCTTTATTTATGAAGTTAAAACAGAAGAGAAACTTTTTTATTAAGAATAAAGAACTTTACAATAATACTTTAGTAAAAAAACTTAATTTAGACTTTGCTCTTGTATTTAAAGCTGAAAATGGTTTGGATTATTTGATCAGGTCTGATATTGAAAAAAATGTAAGTCTGAAGTTCATTGACAGTCCTAAATTTAGAAAAGCTGATAAAGCTTCTGCTGACTTGGTTGCTACTGAAGGATCTAATCCATATCTTGATTTGAAATTTAAGTATAGTAATACTGTAGATAAAACTACAGATCCTATGAACTTACATTTAATTCTTGCAGATTCTAATTCAGTTGCAATACCAGATGCAATCTGTTCTTACGAAAACTTCTCACAACTTACAAGTAATTCAAAAGGATCTTTTTCGGAGAAAGTAGGGTCAGCAAAATGCCCTGCAGCATTTGTCTCTGGATTAAAGCAAGCTAGTAAAATTAAATTAGTACTTGAAAGAGATTCTGAGTATATTAAGGCTTTAAAGCTTGATCCACAGAATTACCCTATTCTTTTAGAAAAAGATTTTATGGTTCTTACTATTAATAAAAATGTTAAATAGCTGCCTTACTTAGCTGCATCTAAAGATGTTTTAATAAATTTGCCTTCATGAACTTTAAAGATAGCAATTCTTGATTTTTCAGGATTTCCATACTTGTCAAAGCTTATATCTCCACAGAGACTTTCTGTTACAGAGTTTTGGATTAATGAGGATAGAGATTTTGATTTATTTTTATTCTGATCTACGATTGCATTTATAAGTATTCTTGTTGCATCATAGCTATAAATAGAAAATGAGCTTAAAGTATGTTTGAAGTTTTTACTATAATTTTTTTCAAAGTTAATATATTCCTCTGACTTGTCATCTATATTACAGCCTAATACATGTGCTCCTTCTGCTCTGAGACCTGCAAGTTGGATAAAGCGTTTACTAAAGTTACCGTCAGCTCCGAAGAAAGTTATATCTGATTTATTGTCTAGAGCTAAATCCATCAGCATTTGGGCTGCGTCAGCATACTCTCCTATGAAAATTACTATATTAGGAGTATTGTGTTTAAATACTTTATAGAAGTGTTTGCCACTTACATCAAACTTTAAACTTTCAATTTTTACAGTTTCAGAGACATTTTTAAGTAAATAATTTTCAATTAATGTCGCTAGGTTAGAGCCATAGATAGTGCCGTTATGCAGGATGGCAATATTTTTTCGTAGTTTCTGTAAATTTGCAACTGCTTTAGCTAGGGTTAGAGCTTGTCTTTCATCAATATCTATAGTTCTAAAAACTTTACCACGAGCTTCTTCACGGTTAGTTAACCATGGGTGTGTAGAGCCTGGACTGATTTGAACAATATCATTATTTATATATATTTTAGAGGCTTCAATTGAGATGTTTGAATTTAGGTGACCTATGACGCCAGCTACTTTTTCTTTTAAAAACTTATTAGCACACTCTAAAGCACTTGCTACAGCTGCTTTATCATCACATATAATTAACTCTACAGGTTTCCCTTTTAAATTAGCTTTTCTATTTTGTTCTTGAACAGCAAGTCTTGCACCATTTACTATGGATCGTCCAAGTTCTGTATAAGGTCCAGACAGTGGTCCAGATACACCAATCTTTACAGCTTTATTATTTTCTTTAATGACTTGAATTTCAGCTTGCGTTAGTGAAACTAACTTAAGTTCATTTAAGGAATGTCTGAAATCTTCTGACCATAAGTATTCTGTAAGTTCTTTGATTTCATCTTGAACTTTTTCATTCAAGTATAAGCTTGAACTATAGTATAAATTTATAACTCTATATAAAGGAAAGTTTCCCGAATTGATGTTTAAAATTGTTGGTGCTATGTTGTTTAGATTAATTGCTTTTACTCGATTGTCAATACTAGAAAAGCTTACATATGATATCGAGTTTTCATATTGTTGAACAAGAGCTAGAGCTTCTTCATTAGTATTTGCGATAAATTGATTTTGAGTAGCTCTTAGGTTATCTTTTTGAAGGAACTTTGAAAGCGTTTGGTTATCAGCATTGGTTTCAGGTTTGTTGATTACAGTAATAGGTTGTTTTAAGCCTTGTAATTTTGACCAAGTTTTCATATTACCTAAAAATATTTTTGATAAGTCTTCTTTGTTTAAGTTATCTATTGGGTTGCTTGGGTTTACAACGAAAACTAAACTGTCTTTTGCTACTACAATCTTACTAATATCGTCTTCGTTAGTTACCAGAGGGTCTATCGAGCCAAGGTACATAGAGTTAGGGTTTTTATGAAGAAAATCAATACATTTTATTTGTTCAATTTTTTGAAATTTGATTTTTGAATTATGTTCTAGCTTTTCAGTGAGTAAAGCTGCTAACTTTGAATCTAGTTCACTATAGGCTATCGTAATAGTATTCTCACTATTGCTTGCTGTGCTGCACGAGCTAACCAGAAATACTGTTAATAACAGAAATATTTTTTTAATATAATTCACCAAGCTCATCTAACTCATCTGGATCTAAACCTACGTCTTCAAGCTCTTGCTGGAGTTGTTGTTCTTCGTTTGAAGCGGCTTGTTGCTGAGCTTGTGCAGCTTGCATTGCCTGCATTTGTTGTGGACTCATTTGTTGTTGTGCAGCAGCTTGTTGCTGAGCTTGTGCAGCCTGCATTTGTTGCGGGCTCATTTGCTGTTGCTGCGGTGCTGGCGCTTGTCTTGAAGCTTGACCAAGCTCTTGAACTTCACCACCAATCTTTTCAGATTTTATTTTAGTATTTTTAATTTTTAAACCGAATTGGTTCCCGACTACGATTAATTCGCCTTTAGCTACGATTTTATTTCCAGCGGCGATTAAGTATAGTTCACTATCAAGAAGTAAGCCTAAAGGTAAAACTCCTCCGTCTTTTAATTCCATGATTTGTTTCAATGGCAAATTGATGGATTTAAACTGTGCAGTGAGTTCAATATTTAGGTCAGTAAATAAATCATTATCATCAATTGGTAGGTTTTCTTGAGGCATATCAGGTACTTCTAAGTCGTCGTAATATAAATTTTCCCAGTTCGGGTCATTTCTAGACGGTAATTCTATATTTATATATAGATTGTCGTAGTCATTTCGCTCCCACCACAACTGATCAGTGGAGCTTTTTTCTAGTAATACTATATCATCTTCCTCTAACTGCTTTAGATCAGAGAGGGGAAGCTTTGATTTTCCAGTACAAAGATCTATAGGAACTTTAAAGTCAAGTTCATTTATCATATAATCGATGTCCACTCGATAGTGACTGTGATCCAGGTAATTTTTCGGTCTTAAACCTGGTGGAATACTTATCGCAAGTGAAGCGAGTTCACTGTTTTGAAACTCAATAGACCAAATCAAAAAGTCATTAGTACCAGAACTATTAGGATCAGCTATGCGCCATTGTCCTTTCCAATACTTCTCTAACTCAACAAAAAACTGTTCAAAAATTTTTAATTCAAGCTCTGTTAGTTTACTTAATTCAAAGTCTGATTTTCTTTTTCCTAAGCTTAGTCTTAGAAAATTAAAGATTAAGTTTTTACTTAGCCTAAATTGACCTGGGGTCGGCGTGAAACTATCCCATTCAGATACTAAACCTTTCCATAGATCGTCATTTATATTTTTCGAGATAGCAAGTGGGCGAGATTTTACTTTAATCCCCCAGTAAGAATTGATTAATTCATCAAAATGGTAATCAGGTGAGAACCATGAGCATGAATCATCAGCAGATTCAAAGCGAGATTGGCTAAACGCAATCCCAAAAGCTTCAGTTATAGAACTGGCTTTATAATCTACCGGCATTAATATAGATTTACCCATAATCAAGCTACTTTATACATGCTTATAGTTTTAATTATGCAATAGATCCATATGTGATTCTTGATTATTCGTGTTAAGATAATACCCCTGGTGCGATAGGGGAAAAATCTTGATATGCAACAAATAAGAGCTTTAACAAGTATGGCACAAAAACTTTTTACTAGGTCTAGTAAGCCAGAGACAAATACTACATCAGATAAAAGTCTTACTCAAGAAGAAAAAGTTCTACTAAACAAGCAAAATGAATTTGTTGAATATGGAAATTACTATAATAAAGTTCTTCAGAGTATTATAGACATTGTTCATAAGACTAAAGATGAAGATGCGCTTTTATATCCTATATCTATAACTGATCCGAATAACTTTACAGAAGGTCAGAAAGCATTACTTAATTCAAAGCCTATAGCTGTAATTTTGCCAGATGTTCATGCTACTTTTGAGGAGGGGAGGAACAAAAGTGATTATACTGTCAACCCTCCAAAGGAGTGTATTAATGCTCAGTTTAATTTTTTAAATGGCTTAAGAGAAGGGGTAGGAGATGAGTTTAAGCAGCTGTTTATTGAAGGAGCGGAAGATTTTAACCTACTTAATTCTCTTGACAGTAAAAGGTTAGCCAAAACTAGTTCTTTAACTAAATTCAAAAAAAAATTCCCAGATATAAATTTGGTTAGTGTAGAGTCTGAGGGGGCTAAGGAATTTGCTGAATGTAATATTTCAATGTTAATTACAATCTCTTTAGATATTGAATTTAATAAAGAAAAAGATTTCGCAAAAGTTGAAGAAATGAAAAGGCTTAGGCGTGTTGCTATTGATGGTTTTCAGGAATTGGATCTAACTCATTTTACTAGTAATTTATCTCCTCAAACTATTTACAACGATGTATTACGAGGCTTATTTAAAGAGTTCATAGATAAGAACCCGGATATAAAACTAGATGAAATTATTAGATTTACTAGTCTTAAATACCCTGATAAGCAGTATACTAATGATCAATTAATACCTATACCAGTTATCAGAGATGATATTAATGCATCAGCTAAAGATATTAAGATTCTAAAAAAATTTTTTGAAAGTAAAGGGGATGAAGCTGTAGAGAAAAGAGATAAAAACATGCTTAAGTTTTATACAAAGCAGAGATCAAGACAAGTCATACCTCTAATCGTAGGAGAAGATCATGTGCCTAACCTAACCAAGGAACTTGAAGCAGCAGGTATACCTGTTATTGCACTTGGAATAGGAACAAGAAATAATAATTAAGATTTTGTTGTTACATGATATTGTAAATAAAATTTGATATTATGTTGAACTGGTGTTTGAGTTATGAATAAGAAAATAGGTGGTCCTAATTTTAGTGGTGATGGTTTTGGTAAAGTACCAAAGAAAAAAAAGATTAAAAAAAATATTTTTACCGAGTTGAAACCAAGCTCAAGGGAAGATAAGACAACTCAAGCTAAACCTGTGCCTTCTCCAAATGTAAAAGCTTTAGTAAAAGAAATTGGTTTACAGGAAAGAGATATTGCAAAATACTACGGACCTAGATTTCTAGAAATTGTAAATGAAACTGGAGACTCTGGTAAGAGCAAAATGTCATTTTGGAACAATTCAACAACATTTGGTTGGCCAAGTTCACTTCAAGCTACATCTAACGGAATCGGTGCAGTAGATATTAAATCAAGTCAGGATATATTTGTTGATGACCTTCAGCTTGCTGCAAGTGATCGAATTAGTCAATTACCTGAAGGAGAGACTCTTAATGTTTTAGATTTGGGTTCAGGTGCAGGTTTAAGCACTCTTTCTACTGCGACTGTTGTTGATAATTTATTTTCTCAATTAGGAAAAGATCCTAATTATTCAATCACCGGTGCAGATATTGTTCCATCTTTTATAGAAAAAGCTCAAGCTGGTGAGTATAGTGTTTATGACATTGTTGATGGTTATCATGAACTTGATGAGGCAAAGCAAATTGATGATTCCGCAATGGAGCAAGCGTCAAAAAATCCTAAATATAAGAAGTTTATTTCTCAACAAAACTCAAGAAAAGAATCTTTAAACAGTATGCTTGCACAAAGATTTTTAGAACCAACAGAGGATAATACATTGAAGCTTAAACCAGAATTTTTAGCTAATGACTCTAAAACTAAAATTCAATATCAACAGGTTAAACCTTTTAATCTGAAAGGTTTAGAAGGAAATTATGATATTGTGACTTCTTTTAAGATGTTTGGTGCCATGGTGGACGAGGGTAAGGCAAAAATGCTAGACGAGATAGCAAGTAAAATGAAAAAAAATTCTTATTTGGTAAGTGACTTATTTATGGGAGAAACAGTACCAGGTAAATCAAATAAAACTCCTCGTTTAAATAGAATAGTTCAGAAACATTTTGATATTGTCCCTGTTCAAAAACCAGGTGAGCAAGCATATGTATCAAATGCATTACTAAAAAAGAAATAAGTTAAATGATAAGCGAAGGATCTAATTCACAAGAAAAACATTCAATTCAACCTTTTAAGTCTGGAACAAAAAGACCTGAACAACAAAATGAAAATATTAGTGATATAAACACATCACAGAAGTTCGAATTAAAAATGCCTCCAGGTATGAAATTATCTGATTTAGATGATCTTCCAAGTCGACAAATTAACTATAGGGAAATTTCTGAAAAGTTACTCAGGTACTTACCAGAACCAAAATCAGAACCTAAGCTTAAACCTAAGGGCTTTTTTGATATTAATCCATTTTCTAAACTCTCAGGTATAGTTTCAAGAGTTCAAAAAAAACTGGAGAATAAAGAAGAAGAGGGAGCTAAGAAACCAAATATTGATTTATACTCGGTATTATCAAACTCTGCTAAAAAACAAATTGAAAATAGATATCAATTTGCTGAGGACTTTCCGGTTATAACTTCTATTGTTATTGAAGCTATTAACAATGGTGATATGTCTGAAAAAGACTTGGATGAATTTAAACAAGAACTGGCTAAGGTTGAGACATCAGCAGATGGGATGAAATTTTTGGGTAAGCTTCTAGGCAGATTTGATGGGAAATATAATCATTTAAACAGAACTAGAGAGGATAGCATTTTATCAACTTCAAGAAAATCTTCTTTTTATACTGATATCGTTACTAACTCTTCAAATAATGCGAGAAATAGTCAGCTACAGCTTCCACCTCAGCCAAAAATTAGACTTGATGAAACTTTAAAAGAAGTTTTTAGTAGAGGACAAAACTTATTTTCTACCGATTCTCCTATCAAACTTCTATCAATCCAGCCTAATGGTTATCAATCATCTAAAATGATTTTAGAGTTTAAAGCGAAATCCGGTTTAAATACTAGAGTGCAATTAGTTGCATCTGAATTAAACCCAAGACTTAAAATAGGTGGACTTGAACAGCATTCATATAATCAATTAAGACCAGAGGCTGAAGAATTTTTGTTAGCTTTTAGAGATTATGGCATTGACCCTACTACCATTGTTGCTGATGGTTACCGTGATGAAAGTTATGCAGCCTGGTGTTTAGAAAATGTAATAAATGCTTTTGTTCAAGCTGAAAATAAACCTTTATTAGAAACAGCTGAAGATCTTGAAAGTAATAAAGAAGCAATCGATATTTTAAGTCAAGAAGAATCATCTATGCTAAGCCAAGATAAAAACTCAGTTCGTGAAGTCAAGCTTCATATGCATAAAGTTCCAAGAAACTTTCAAACTGTAGAGAGATATAAGGCTGAAGAGGAAATGCTCTATCAGCATAAGCTTAATATAGATGATTTAAATGCTAAGGCTAGGGAAGCTAACAAGTCTGAAGTGGAGCTTGTATTTAACCCTACAAGCTATAACTCGGTTAAAGAGATTAGCTCTATAAAAGATAAAGTTGTGAAAGCTGGGGAGAAGATTTCAGACTTAAAGCCTGAAGAAATTCTAAAGTTAAACAAAATAAATGGTATCCCTGTCCAGAACTTAGAGCAAGGTATGAGACCTTCTTTTCATGGTATCGTTTCTACACGTGTAATTAAACATTATGGTAATGAAGTTGCGAGTAACTATAAGCTCTTTGATGGCGGTGGTACGGCATCTTCAGGATTTATTGGTTTAACTGATCACCTTGTACCTGTAATTGCAGCTCAAAAAGCTCTATTAAATGAATTAAATATATCAGTGCAAGACTATGCAGATAAAGTAGAAGAAGCTATTGAAACTCCAAGAGGGGAAAGACTATCTGAGTTCAAATATATTTATGATATGAATGGAAGAAAGTTTACTGGTGATGAAGAGTTCCATGTAAGTGGAGTTTCATCTCCTTTCTATGACGGTAAAAGTTCAAATTATGTTAAATCTATGACTCCTGTGGATGATAAAGATTTTGGATTTTTACTTTCTAGTCATCATAAGAGCATGATTGAGAAATATTGTTTTAGTGAATCTTCTGATGGTATTACGAAAAATGGTTACGCTATATTCCCTCATGCATTAAAGGCTTTTGGCTTAACAGATATACCTAATAAAGAATTAAAAGCTAGATACGAAGAACTTAAACAAAAGTATACTGATCAGTACCTAGAGGAAAAAGAAGATCAGATTAATGCAATGAAATCACTTAAGATTTTTAAAACTAATCTCTTTGCAAATTACTTTTTAACTAATACGAATAGAGTTAAATCAAAAGAAGCATTCGAAAAAATCTTGAATAATTCTATCTCTGATTCAAATAAGCTCTCTGAAGCTAAAGAGGAGCTAGATGTATTAAATGAGTTAGATAAAGATTGGTATACTGTATGTGAAAATTATGCTTATGATCTTAAACATGATGTTTTAAGAGCTAAGCGAAGAGAGTTTATCGATGAAAGAGCATTCTTTATGGAAAGAGGTGCTTTCTGGAAACATTATTAAGGAGGTACTGAAAAGCAAAGTTTTCAGTGGCGACTGCACGACAAAGAATATTAAGGGTCCGCTCCCTGAGCTAGGATTCATTCCTCGGTTAGGGTTGAAAAATGTTACGTTAGACGTTTTTTAGTGGACCCTTAAATCTTTTTGATTAAAAATCCCCAGGAAATGGTAAATAATATTCGTAGGCTTAATCAAGCCTTAATCAAAAATGATACTGCACTATTACGAGAGAGGAGACAGAAAGAATCCCACCGTTCTCTTTATACACGGTAGTGCTAGTGACGCGACTGTATGGTTAAATGAGCTTAATATTATTGCAGCTAGAGGCTTTCACTGCCTGGCTTTTGACTTACGTGGACATGGTGATACCCGTAATTTAATTCAGCCTTCTGAAAAAGTTAAGCTCGATATTGATACTCATATCCATGATACTGTTGAAACTCTAAAGTATATTGGTATAGAAGGCCCGATTACTATTGTTACTCATAGCTTTGGTGGTTTAGTCGCTGTAAATATAGCAGAAAGACACCCTGATTTAGTAAGCAAACTAGTTCTAGTTTGCTTACCTGCAAAATTAATCTTCCCAATTAAACATTTTTTACACTTTTTACTAGGAAAACCGCTTTATTTCATCCAGGCTAACCTTGATTTCTTTAAAAATACTCCTTTAAGACCTCGTTATAAGTCATCCATTACTACTAATGCTCAAGTTCTAAGAGAAATCTATAAACATGTGAAGACTTGGAATTCATTTAGGAAAGTTCCTCGTTTGAAATCTAAAGTTTGTTTTGCTGCTGGACGTTTTGATATGGTGTCACCTGCTCATTTGATTTATTTACTCCATGAGAAAACTAAAGATTCTTGTTTTGAATTGTTTAAGTGGTCTTCTCATGCTTTAATGGAAGATGAACCTGTTAAATTCCAAGAGTGGCTCTATTATTGCCTAAACGAAGACTAAGTGATGGATTTACACTGAGCTATACTTTGTTCTTAGCTCTTTTTTTTGCTGCACTTTTTTCGATACTTACGTATTTTTCATTTACTAACTTAAAACTTTCATCTAAATCCTATGCTTCACTTCAAGCTAAATATTTAGCGGAATCTGCTAATGCAAGAGCTTTAGCTCTCATGAACACTCGTACTATGCCAGATACAGACGCTGAAGAAGACGATGACTTTGATGACGATGATGATTTTGATGATGGTGATGTGAGTGCTGAAGATGAGGAAGCTGGTGATAATGGTGATGACTTTGATGATGAAGGTGATGACTTTGATGATGGCTTCTTTGATGAATCTATTTTAGAGCTACAACCGCGTTACATAAATTATGTAACGGAAGATTTATATTATGTGAATATCCAAACAGGTGAAGTTGTAAATGAGGAACAGTACGCTGCACTTGTGGCTGAACAAAAAAATAATCAGGCAAACCGTCCCGTGGATATCAATGAGGCGCAACAACCAGATATTAAAGATCTTTATCTTCCATTACCTGAAGTCAATGTCGCTTATGTTGGTTTAATTAAAATCCCTGAAAAGTCTCAATTAAAACCAGGTTTTGAACTTAAGATTGCTGATAAGATTCGTGTTGATATAAAACAAGACAATATCCTAAGTGAATATTTAGGTTTAAGTTTAAAGAGTCCCTTTGATGAAAGAAAGCCTATTCTAAGATCAATCAGTCCTAACTATGCTTTTCCTGGAGATTTAGTTGATATCTTTGTAGATGGTGAAAACCTAAGTTCCTCTAAAGTAAACTTTTCTTCAAGTGATTTTGAAGTTATAGATATTAGTCAGGGAGCTGATGTTGTTACAGTAAATTTAAAAGAAGAGATAAAACCTGGAACCTATACATTGAATATTTCAGGGAGAAAAATTGATTTCTATGTAGCTCCTAAGTTTGATCCTAACCAGTCCTCTCCAGAGTTATATAACATTTTCATGCCAGATGAAGAGCTTGGTATGAAGCAAATGACTGAGATTAATAATAGTGGGGTGATTAAAGATCTGAAGCTTACTGGAAAAAACTTAGTCATTGATAATGTTCCAGCTATACTTGTCCCTGACATAAAAGGTGTTCGGTTTAAAGTTAAGACATTTAATGACAAAGAAATAACTTTTGATTTGGAAGCCAAGTCCCTACCTATAAACAATACATTTACTATTAAGTTAATTACTGCTGGTGGGGAAAGTAATTCTTGGATAGTTAATATTAAAGCTGCTTCTTCTGGGGATGGGGACCTTAAGCCATTTACTGGAATTTACTCTACGAAACTGAAGCTTTTACAAGCAAACTCAATATCAAATTTGCCTTGGAACTTTGATGATGATTTTGATGAGGGTATAGAAGGTGAAGGAAGACCAGGTGATCCACCACCTGCAAATGGTGGTCGTCCAAATGATCCTGAACAAGATGGACCACAAAGAGACTTTAGTTTAATAAATTCTGATTTAGAAACTGTCTGGCTTTTAGAATCAATAGCAACAGTTAATGGTTATACCTATAAAGAATCATCGATAGTAAGAAGAACTGTTCCTAAGATAGCTGCACCATTTATCACAAATACTGAAGTTCGCTTTGGTGGTAAAAACTTCAAGGTTAAAGGTGCAGAACTTGCTAAAGCTGAGCTTAATGATTCTGTATCTAAAGGCGATACTTTCTTAGAATTTATTAATGAGTTTCCGCCTTTAGATAGTGATCTTGATGCTGATGCTGAAAGCGTAGTTTTAGACGGTTCTGCTGTAGTAGAGGATTTAGATTTAACTGATGATTCTCAAAAGTTTATGAGTCCAGAGATTGTTAATTTTGAGTCTGGAGCATTAGTGTCTATTGTTCCTTCTGGAACAGGCTTTGAGACAGTTTCTGATTATGCAATTATAAAAGAAGTTCAAAATGAGGGGATTGTTTTAGAGGACCCTGGCTTTAAGGATCTTCACTTTATACGTGATAACCTAGTTCAATTCATTCCAGCAGTTATCAGTACTAAGGAAATAGATGAAAGATCTGCTAAGCGACATTTAGACCCACAGTATGCTTGGCTTGAGCTTGAAAATATTAGTGGTTTTCAAAACCTAGATAATTTGTTATTTGCTGATATTCCATCTTTGAATTACTTTAAAAGGGACTTGAAGACTCAATTTCCAGGTGGGTATATTTATGCTTTAGAAGAATCTAAAAGAGTTGAAATAGAAGAGTATTTTGATGAGGGTGAGTATTTTGGTTTAAATATAATTCAGGGAGAAGTTTCCTTCACTAAAACTAACCCCCTTTATGGTCAGGGAATTTTAATTATTGATACGACAGAAGGTGGCAGAAGCCCACAGGGAGGAACTGTAAGGCTAGAAGGTTCGACTAAAAACCAAAGTGAGTTTAAAGGTTTAATATATATAATCGGAGATTTGGAAATTAAAGGCACTCTTGAGATGCAAGGAGCTATTGTTGTTAAATCGCCTCAGGATGGTGCTACCGTTCAAATTAATTCAGAGGGATCTATAAATTTTAACCCTCAAGAAATTGCTAAAACAATGTTTGATTTACCATTTATTATCCAGCCTGGCACTCGAAATATAACAAGGATGAAAGAACATGAATTTGAAACGAAATAGTTCCGGGGTAACTTTAGTTGAGTTACTAGTTTCTCTTGCGATTATTACACTGGTTATTTTTTCGGTTTTAAAATTCTATTCGACGAATCTTCTTACGAATACTAAAGAATATAAAAGATCAGAACTATATTACCGGGCGGTTGAAGAAATGGAAAATTTAATTGCAAAGGATTATTCTAGTAGTGATTTGAAAACATATTTCAATAGCAATTCTAATATTCGCTTTCTCGATGACGGAAAATATCTTTTGAAAATTAAAGTTGAGAGTGTTGATCCGTTTACGACTCTTGAGCCTGAACCTTATCCTACTAAACAGAGTGAAGATAGGTTACTTAAAAAAATAACAATATCTGCTGTGGCCTTAGAGGATGCTCAGTATCCTGATAAAGCGAGACAGGTTGATATTGTTAGGTTTATTAGCCCCTGATCTAAATAATATCATATCTCGCACAACTTGACAATACATATTGCACATTGCTAAGATTATGTTAATACTATGACTGCGACTGTATATAATTTAAAGTCGGTTGAGCCGCAGTCTTTTCTCTCAGTGAGACTATTTAAGCAAGCTCAAAAGTCTCACTTTCGTTCAAATAAGGAGTAGTATCTACTTTGGGCATCTCCGCAACAAATTTTATGCCAGCTATGGATGGTTTGACCAGCCATGGGGATGTTTATGACTTTGGTGGTAGTGAGACTAGTAGCGTTAAAAAGCCTTCAAGGAATATGATGGGGGCTTTATCTGGCAAATTTATGCCAACTAAATATAAGAGCCAAGTCGAAAGAGCACTAAAAATGGCATTAATGACTGCGCATTCTCCTTTTCTTAGACCATTTGAAATTATTAATTTATTCTCGAATCATATATTGGCTCAATTTGATGGATTGGTAGATGGCATTTACGAGCAAGGCTATAAGCTTTTTCCTCATAAGATGATTGGACAAGGTCTAAAGGCTTTAAAGAATTCAATTAAGTTTGGCAAAGGTAATAATAATTCAAAGAATATATCTGATCATTGGTTATTGAAAAAGCTTAATATTAAGATTGATGACAATTTAGCAGAGGAGTTGATTAAAAATGTTACGAAAATTTATGACCCCGAATATCTTAAGTCTGTAAGTCCTGAATTTGTAAATGAGCATGGTAAGCTTGTATTTTTCACGAAAGCTCTTAGACATGGCGAGCACCCTTATATCACTTTATCTGAACACATTTTAGAAGAAGCGATTGGGGAAGTTACGAAGAAAGCCTTCGGAGGAGCTGGACAGGCGATAAATCATCTAGGCGAACAAGTCCACGAAGACGGACTCACCCAAGAAGAAATGGATGTTAAGCTACAAAAGCCTGACGCCAAAGCAGCAAATGAAGTGAAAAAAACTAAAGGCAAATTAAAGTCAAATACAGATATGAAAGCAAAGATGTCTAAAGCTAAAACCGCTCGTGATAAGGCTAAAGTCGTAGCTGAAACTGGAATTGATAAATCTTTTGAAACTGCTTCAAATGTTGCTACTAAGGCAGGAAAAGTTGCTAATGCTGCTAAAAATGGTGTACAAAGTGGAGTTCAAAAAGTAACTAACGGAACTAAGAATCTTTCTTTTGGAAATAGTGCGAAAGAACCTTCTAAACAGGAAAACAAAGGTATCATAGGACAAATTACTGGAACCATCTCTGGTATTGGTAATAGTATTATGGGACTTCTTAAAAACTTACCTATCCCTGGTTTAGGTGGAGGTAATTCTCCAAATACTCAACCAGTTTAAATTATTACTAAGCAGATTTCTTATCCTGTGAAGGCTCTTCAGCCTCAACTTTAGTCAGAGGAGTCACTGTCGCTAGCTTTAGATCTTCTACCATACCTTCAGTTATAGTGATTTTCTCAAGTTCTTCTTGCGAAGGAGCTTCAAACATAATATCTTTCATGATTTCTTCAATTATGCTACGAAGTGCTCTAGCACCCATTTTACGTTTTTGTGCTTTTTTTGCAATTTTCTCTATAGCTTCATCTGAGAACTCTAATTCGATACCATCAAGATCTAAGAGCTTAGTATATTGCTTCACTAAAGAGTTTTTAGGCTTAGTTAGAATAAGCTTTAAAGTTTCAGTATCAGGAGCATCTAAGCTAGCGATTACTGGAACTCTACCCACAAACTCAGGAATAATCCCGAAATGAACTAAATCTTCTGGCTCAGCAAATTTAAAGGCTCTAGAAAGTCTATTGTTTTTCTCATCTTCTGAAAGGCTTTCAGCACCAAAGCCTACGCTTACATTAGATTTCTCTTTACGCTTTTCAATAATTTGTTCTAAACCTACAAAGGCTCCACCACAGATAAAAAGAATATTATGAGTATCAATTTCTATCATCTCAGCGTGAGGATGTTTTCTAGACCCTTGAGCTGGAATGCTAGCTTTAGTACCTTCTATTAATTTCAGTAATGCTTGTTGAACACCTTCTCCAGAAACGTCTCTAGTAATAGATGGGTTCTCTGATTTTCTAGAAATTTTATCTATTTCATCGATGTAAATAATCCCCATTTCAGCTTTAGTTTGATCACCTTCAGCGTTCTGGTAAAGTCTTTGAAGCATATTTTCAGCATCTTCACCGACATAACCCGATTCTGTAATCGTGGTAGCATCAGCCATAGCAAAAGGAACTTTTAAATACTTAGCAAGAGTTTCTACTATGTGAGTTTTACCACTGCCTGTAGGACCTAGTAAAAGTATGTTCGATTTATTTATAGTAATTCTTTCCTGGTCTTCTTCGTCAGGGTGCTGGTTATTGTTATTAATTCTCTTATAGTGGTTATACACCGCTACTGATAATGTTTTCTTTGCGATCTCATTACCAATAACGTATTCATCTAAATGAGCCTTAATTTCTTTAGGTTTAGGTAAGTCATTTACATCGAGAAGCTCTTTAGGAGTTTCAGGTTCTGCTTTTGCAGGATCTGCACTCGTAGGAGCCTCAATGATACCCTCATCTTTTAAGATCTCAAGACAAAGAGTAATGCATTCGTCACAAATATAAATACCAGGACCTGCAACTAATTTTTTAACTTGATCCTGACTCTTTCCACAGAAAGAACATTTTAGTAAGCCGTTATTTTTAAGCATGTATTGATTATATGGAGTTTAACTAAAGATAAATTTATAAGTTTTATAAATTCTCGTCGTTTTCCATGTTCGCTGGTTTCTTAGAAACCACTTTATCAACAATACCATATTCTTTAGCTTCTTGCGCGTTCATGATATAGTCTCTGTCTGTATCTTGAGTAACTTTTTCTAAAGGTTGGTTACAGTTTTCAGCAAGAATTTCGTTTAACATCTTCTTCATTCTTAGAATTTCATTCGCTTGAATTTCAATATCAGAAGCTTGACCTTGAGCGCCACCTAAAGGTTGGTGGATAAGAACTCTAGAGTGAGGAAGAGCCATTCTCTTACCTTTAGTACCAGAGCTTAAAAGGAAAGCACCCATACTTGCACACTGACCTAAACAGAAAGTTGCAACGTCAGGTCCGATGTGTTGCATAGTATCGTACATCGCTAAACCAGCAGTTACAGAACCACCAGGGCTATTAATGTACACGTAAACATCTTTACTAGAATCTTCAGAATCTAATAGTAATAATTGACCTACGAAAATACTTGAAACGATATCGTTAACTTCAGAAGAAAGGAAAACAATTCTTTCTCTTAATAGTCTTGAGAATAAGTCAAAACTTCTTTCACCTTTAGGTGTAGTTTCGATTACGTTAGGAACATAACCCATGATACCTCTAGAGATGCTTGAAATGCTCTCACCATGTAAATCAAGTGGGTTAACTAAACCATAGTTTTCAGTTATAGCTTTAATGTCAGCTTTAGTTTCACGTTTAATATCTCTGTAATCCATATAAAAGAATTTATCATGTATTTAATAGCAAGTCTATTCATTTCCCCCAGTTTTGAGATTTTTTTGCTTTTCACACATCATCAAACCGATAAGCAAGGCTTCGTGATGTCTGATGATTTGTGAAAAATAATTTGGAGAGATTTGCTAAAATCAGGTTCCACTGTGGAATTGGTAGAAAAGATTAAATTTTATAGCGAAAATTCACGCTATGCATTTCATACCCCTAATCATATTGGTAAATCTGGATTCAGAGCAGATTTAACGGAATTACCAGGGCTAGATAATATTGAATATCCCGAAGACTCTATAAAAAAAGCTCAAGACGAAATCGCTAAGTATTTTAATGCTGAAGCTAGTTTTTTTCTCACTAATGGAGCGAGTATTGGTTTGCAGGCAGCTTTACAAGCACTGAAAATTGAACTTTTACGTAAATCTGAAGATTTGAAACCAGTTTTACTTTCTAGGAATATTCATAAATCAGTGCTGACAGCTATTATTCAGACAGGTTTTGATATTGAGTTTTTAGATCTAAACTATGATCAAGATTTAGACTTATACACAGGGGTAGATTTTTCAAAATTAAATTCTATCGAGCATTGTTCTGCTCTAGTAATAACTAACCCTACATACGAAGGTTTTTATTCTGAGATTCCAAAATTAAATATCCCAGTTATTGTTGATGAGGCTCATGGCGCTCACTATTACTTCTCTGATTCCCTGCCTGCTGGAGCTTTAAATTCTGGTGCTGATATTGTAATTCAATCATGGCACAAGTGCATGACAGCACTTACTCAGGGAGCTGTAGCCTATGTAAATAAAAATTCTAAAATTTCTAAAGAGTCTTTTCATGATGCCCTAAGGCTTTTACAGTCGACTAGTCCTAGCTATTTGATTTTAAAAAGTCTTTGTGAAGCTTTCTTATTATTTAAAGAACGAGGTGAGGAGTTGTTAGGGAGATTAAATCATGTAACTAAGAAAATCCCTGCTTCGATAAAAGCCACTAATAATCATGACTTCACTAGATTAATTCTCAAGTTACCTGAAGGAGTTAATGTTGAAGATTTTGATGCTGAGTTAGAAAAAAATAATATTTTTTGTGAATCGTATTCAAATAAAAGTGTTTTGTTTTTTCTGAGTGTCTTTCATGAAAAAGAGGATATTGATTATTTAGTAGATAAATATTTTGAGATAAAGAAAAAATTACCAAAGTTTGTCGATAAGCTTTATCGAGAAAACAATAAAACTTTTAAATTAAGCCAATCGAAACAATTCATAAATCCTCAAATAGCATTTTTTAGTCCATTTGAATTAGTAAATCTAGATGAAGCTGAAGGATATATCTCAGCTGATTACTTTGCATTGTGTCCACCAGGCTTTCCAATCACTATTCCTGGGCAAATAATTACTAGGGATATCATAAAAAAATTGCAATTATCAAAAGAATTTATGAATTTACAAGAAGGCAAAATTAAAGTACTTTTAAGGAGAGTATAAGCTTAGGTGCGTCCCAATATAAAAATATCTGGAATATTCAGCGCTGATGACGCAAAGATGGCTCTTGAATTAGGGGCTGATTATATTTCTTTTGACCATATATCATTCTCTAAAAGGTTTTTAGATTTCTCTCAGATTAGTGCTATCCTTGATACCCTTTCGGCAGCCCAAAAAAGAAAAGTTGTCTTAGCAACTGATATGAGTGGAGTTGATTCACTGTCTCAGTTTTTGAAAAAGTCTGAAATTAGGATAATAGAGCCAGTTCGCCCAGCGATGAAAAATAGTGACATAATGAAAATCCGTAAAAGCGGTATTAAAATTTTTCATAAAGTTAGTCTTAATAGTTCGGCTGATATTTTAAATATAGATTTACCTAAAGATGCTTATGATTTAGCTATTTTTGATATTCGCCCAAATTTCATCTCTAGGGTTGATAGATTCACGAGAAACTATAAAGTTGCAAGAATCGTTAGAGATATTTTTAATGACATAAAAGACAATATCCCCATCACAGAGTATGGAATTAGTGGTGAATTAAATTTAGATAGTATATTTACGCTAATACAAGTCTGCCAGCCAGATTTAATAGATTTATCAATTCAATTTGAAAAAGAACACTCTTTTTACAAATCTTTTGATAAAATGTCGTCGTTTTTTGGTAAATTGAATACAGTGTTCCCAAATGTTAAAAATTAAAGTATGCGGTATTACAAATGTTTTCGACGCCCAAAAGGCGCTTAAACTCAGTGCGGATTATTTAGGTTTTAATAATATTAAAGGTACGCGAAGGTTTATTGATGTTGTAGATATGACGGATATCGTTATGCGTGTTCCTGAGAGTCTTAGAGACAAATGTGTACTTCTAGCAAAAGAGCAAGATATTATGGAGATTGTGAAACTTGCAAAAGCTATAGGGGTTACTGCAATTCAGCCTTATTTACCTCCAGAAGCTAATAGTGATGCATATTATAAAAAAGCTAGAGATTTAGGGATGACAGTTTTTAGAGTAATTCATGTTGAGAATAAACGATCTCTAATGGAAATGAAGATTGATCCAGAGTCTGCTGATTATTTTATTTTAGATACTAAACCTTCTGATCCTAATCTAATGGGTGGCTCAGGTGAAGCTTTTGATTGGTATTTATATAACTGTGCTAAAGAGATTCTTCCTGAAAGGAAGATGTGCTTAGCTGGTGGACTTAATGTTGATAACATTGAAGAGGCTATAGATGAGACAGAGACTTGTTTAATTGATGTTTGTACAGGTCTTGAGGAGATGCCTGGTATAAAGAATCACGATAAGATGGATCTTTTCTTTGAAAAGGTGAGAAACTTTAAATCAGCGGCGGCGGCTTAGCCTGTAAATTCAAAATTTAAGAGGCTAATGTGTCGATTCTAGTGGCTAAATCATAGTCTAAGTCTGTGATTTTCTTTTCACTGTGAGTCCAAGTGCTTATATCTAGTGAAGCCCATTTTAAAAGCATATCTGGATGATGGTCTATTTCTTCAGCTATTTCAGCTACTTTGTTTAGAAAGCTTACGGCTTCCATGTATGAATTAAAATCAAATTTTCTGATGAGCTTTTTATGGTTGCCTTCTTCGATGATATCCCACTTTGGATGAAGTTTGTCTTTCATAGTTTTAATAATATTATTTATTAAGTGTTTTTTACAAGTATTAAGTTTTTTTCGCAGTGAATATTTTCTCAATATCGATTCTTCATATTGATTATTTAAAATTTGTTCTAAATATTTATAAAATTCTTGACATTGTAAGAACGTGCGTGTTATCTTGAGTGTATGGGTGCAGCAGGAAGGCATACAATATTAAGCACAAGAGAAGCTAAAGAGATAAAATCAGCAGGAGTACATGTTCGTGAAAAAACGATGAGTGATTATCTAAATGCACTTTCTTTGCCAGGTAATGAAAAAATCAAAGATAATTATAAAATTTTAGAAGAAGTAAAAGCTGAAAATAGTAATACTTTAGCAGTTCCAATAGGTTCAGGTGATAGTGATCCCTTACTCGCTAAATTTAATGAATTAGAAGTTGACGATTCACTTCAAGAATTAAAAGATGATTTTGATTTAGCGAGAAATTATTCTCATAAGATTATAAATTTATCTAAAGAGAAATTTAGCTCTTTAAATCAAAAGCAAAAGGGTTCAATATTACAATCACTTGAAAATATTGCATTAGGTTATCTAGAAAATGTTTCACTAAACACTAAAATTGAAGCTTTAGAAAAACATTCTGAGCTTAAGTCGAGACCTGTTATAGGCAATACAGGAAATCCTAGGCTTTTAGGGGTAGATCTGGCTAAATTTTAATCCACAATCTTTAACCAAAAGAAACAATGTCTTAGCATCGTAAACTGATAAGGATATTTTTTAATCACAGGAAAATCTATATCTCCTTTCAGCTCAATTAAACGCTTCCCTTCAAACTCAGATAAATCTATATCCATTGCAAGCGCTTTACCAGAAAGGTTTGCAACTACTAAGATCTGATCGTCCTCATATTCTCTAAGAAAACAAACAGCTTTCTCAGAAGATGTCGGGATAAATCTAATAGAACCTCTACCGAAGGTTGCAGCGTGTTTCTGACGCACTTTAATGAGTCTTCTCATCTGGTTATAGAGTGAGGTATGAGATTTACTTACAGTTTCTACATTAAGTGAGTGGAAGCCATATGTAGAGTCTGTGTTAATCGGTAAATAGAGAGCCTGCGGTTCTGCTGTTGAGAAACCAGCGTTTTTATTTTCATTCCACTGCATCGGAGTTCTTAAGCCATCTCTATCTTTAAGATAGACATTATCTCCCATACCGATTTCATCACCGTAGTATATGATCGGAGTTCCTGGAAGTGAGAATAGGAAGCTGTTTAGTAGAAGATTCTTTCTTCTACTATTTTCCATCATTGGAGTAAGACGACGATTGATACCATTGTGACGAATCATCTTCGGGTGCGGAGCGTACTCTTTGAAGAGAAACTCTCTTTGCTCTTGAGTAGCGGTATCTAAAACGATTTGATCGTGACTTCTTAAGAAAAGACAATACTGACAGTTATCAGGAATATGAGGTGTATCCTTAACTACTTTTTCAATAACGTCATAGTGCTCTTTTTTAATCGCATAGAAAAGACCTGTCATGATCGGGAAGTGGAAGGACATATGGAATTCATCACCATCCCCAAAGTATTCAGCAAGCTGGTCACCATACTGGAAAGCACACTCAGCAAGCAAGATTTTATCCTGGTATCTTTCATCAATAGCTGCTCTAAGATCTTTGAAGAATTGGTGAGTAGCAGGTAAATCCTGGCAGTCTGTACCTTCTTCCTCGAATAAAAATGGCACGGCATCGCATCTAAAACCATCTAGACCTAAATCAAGCCAGAAGAAAACAATTTTCTTAAATTCTTCCACTACTTCAGGATTTTCGAAGTTTAAGTCAGGCTGACTTGAATAGAATCTATGCCAGTAGTACATCTCAGCTTCTTCATCCCAAGTCCAGTTAGATGTTTCTTGATCAAATAAAATCGGAGCATCAACGTATTTTTCTTTAGTATCAGACCAGACGTAATAGTCTCTATATTTAGATTCTGGGTTTCTTCTGGCTTCTTGGAACCAATGGTGATCTATAGAAGTATGGTTCATAACCAGGTCTGCGATTACACGAATTCCATTTTTATGAGCTTCTTTCATAAAGAATTTAAAGTCTTCTAAAGTTCCAAACTCTTCTTTAACTTTATAGTAATCAGCTACATCATAGCCGTCATCAAACATCGGTGATTCAAAGAATGGCATTAACCATAAACAGTTAATTCCTAAATCTTTAAGGTAAGGAAGTTTTTCTGCTAAACCTCGAAAATCACCGTAACCATTACCACTACTGTCATAAAAATATTTAACGTGGGTTTGATAGAATACCGCATCCTGATACCAGTGAATGTTCTTTTTCATATGAACACTGTTACGGGCTATTTGGTCGTGGTATGCGATGTCAGAATCGTTCATCATCTACATTATATTTACCCAAATGTGATTTGTCAGTTGATTTTCTTATAAAAGTTTTAAATTATATATGAGAGAATTATCAAAGGTTAATATTTATGCAAAAAAAACTAGCCATATTTGCTGCAAACTTCTCTGCTAAATTAATCAAGTTTCTAAAACTTGGTAATGCAAGTAGTTTACCTGGCAGGATTGCACTTAAGATATATCCGGAATTGCTAAAAGATTACTTTGAATCACTTGATAGCAGCGCTTCAAGTTTAAGGGTCGCAGTAAGTGGTACTAATGGTAAAACCACCTCAGTAGGTTTATTAGATTCGATTTATGAAGTTTACGCCTCTAAAGAGAATTTGATTTCTAATCGCCTGGGAGCAAATTTATATTATGGTATCGCTACAGCCTTTATTCTATCCATGGTAGATAAACATGAAAAACAAGACTTTATTTTAGAAGTAGACGAAGCTGCTTTGCGTTCAGTGGTTAAGGATCTAAAGCCTGATCTTATGGCGCTGACTAATATATTTCGTGATCAACTCGATCGTTTCGGAGAGATAGATACTACTAGAAGATTTATCCAGGAGGCTATAGATGAAGTTCAGGATGTTAATTTAGTAATAAACTATGATGACCCTAAAATTAGGTCTCTGAAATCATCTTCAGGTTCTAAGAGGTATTTTTATAAGCTTGAGATTTCTGATGAACTTAAAAACAAAATCGATTATAAAGTCAGTGACAAAGATGCGAGTTTAGAGGAGCTTGATCTAGAAAATGATATCGATGAAATGTATTTGATTAAAGGTTTTCTGAAAGAAGTAAATAGTTCTGGGACTGTGTTTGATTTGAAATATGCAGGTAAAGCTATCGAAATTAATCTAAATTTACCTGGAATTTATAATGTCTACAATGCACTTCTTGCAGCAAGTGTTTTTATTGCTTATGATTGTCCATTAAATTTAATTAAAGAAGGTTTAGAGGGTTATAAAGGTAGTTTCGGACGGGCTCAGAATAAAATTATTAATGGTAAAAGCTCAAATATCTTTTTAATAAAAAACCCTAAAGGCTGCTCTGAGGTATTAAATTTAATTAAGCTTGATGAACAAGCTATTAATCTCATTATTATTAATGATGACTATGCTGATGGAAGAGATGTTTCATGGTTATGGGACGCTGATTTTGAGACTTTAGCTGAAGCTAATAAAGAGTCTGAGAATGTCGATTTCATTTGTAGTGGTAACCGTGCCTATGATATGGCATTAAGACTAAAGTATGCAGGGATATCAGCTAAGAGAATCTATGTCGAGGAGTATATTAAAACTGCTTTAGATTATGCAAGTAAAACGCAAACAGATAGACCTTTAAATATCTTGCCTACTTATACAGCTTTATTATATTTAGAGAAAATTTTAAGTTTAACGAAGAGTATAAAAGCTTAAAGAATTACATTTCTTCTGGGCTTAATTCTTCGCCTTCATCATTAATTCCTGGCATTACTTTAGAGAAAACTGTTAAAAACATCGTGAATACGAAAGCAAGGATAGTAAATCCTAATAAAACCCCTTTCCACATGCCGGCAAATATCATAATTATGATTCTATCATTGATTTATTACTTACCAATACAAAACTGACTAAACATATTATCAAGAATCTCTTCAGTTAAATCATCCCCAGTAATTTCACCTAATCTCGCGATTGCAGCTTTAAGATCTATAGTCCAGAAATCATGTGCAATACCTGAATCAGCTGCTTCTAGGGCTTTTGCGAGTGATTCTTTACATTGTCTAAGCAAATCTGCTTGCCTTGAGTTAATACTTACATTGCAGGAGTCAGCGACAGATTTCAACTCGGGGTTAGCTTTATTATAAATATAATTTTTAAGCTCTTCTATATTCAGCTGAGTTTCATTTGAGATAACTAAATTAAAATTACTGGAGTTTAAGTTTTCGTTAGTTTCATCGAGTAAATCAACTTTAGTTCCTATGACTAAAAAGTCTTTATCAGGAAAACTTTGTTTTAATTCTTCGATTTCATTTTTGAAATTATCATAGTCTGTGACATTGTTAATATCTTCTAACCATAGAATTAAATCTGCTCCCTGAATAGCTTTTTTACTTAGCTCAATTCCGATTTTTTCTACAGTATCGTCACTATCTCTAATTCCAGCTGTATCACTTAGGACGACTGGGATACCATTTAGGTTCATCGACTCTTCAATGATATCTCTTGTGGTTCCTGCTATATCTGTTACTATAGCTCGATCGTTTTTTAAAAGAGTATTTAATAAACTAGACTTTCCTGCATTAGGTTTTCCAGCGAGAGCGACTTTAAAACCCTCTCTTAAAATTTGACCAGACTTTTCACTTCTTAAAATATCTTCAATATCTAAAATGGTGAAGCTTAGTTTCTCTGTGAACTTTTTCACTGGGTATTCATCCACTTCATCAGGAAAGTCAATGCAGGCAATAAGCTCAGCGAGTAACTTTAATAAAGCATCACGCATAGTTTTTATTTTTTGACCTAAAAAACCTTGATAAAGGTTAACCGCATTTGCTCCTGAGAGTTCAGTTCTAGAGTGGATTAAATCTAAAATTCCTTCAGCTTGGCTTAGGTCGATTTTTTTATTAAGTAACGCTCTTTCTGTGAATTCGCCTGGCTTTGCAAGGCGCGCACCATTCTCTAAACATAGTTCTAAAATTTTTTTACTTAACCATGAACCCCCATGGCATTGGATTTCAATAACATCTTCACCGGTAAAGCTTTTAGGGGCTTTGAAGTTTAAGATTAAAGCTTGATCGATTTTATTTTCAATATTTTCTGTTTTTTCAATAATCCACTTTAGTTTAAAGCTGCCTGGAATTAATTCTTCGTCTGAGATATTAGAAATTCTTTTAATTACCTCATGGCTAATAGAGCCGCTGAGCCTGATTATCGAGACTGCTGCTGTTCCTGGTGATGTGACTATTGCGGCTATTGTTTCCATGTTTTAGGGGCTTTTACTTTGTATTTTAATATTATAATCGTTGGAATTTTATCAAATATTGGAATGATGTGCACATTATATATAATTGGACCAAGTTAATGAATAAAATTAATCCTCAAATTTCACAGCCTTTAGTTTCTCAGCTAGTATCTTCTTCTAGTAGTAATGATAATTTTGCTAAGAGTGAAGATGGTGAACTTTTTTTATTGAGGGAAGTCGTTGACGGTGAATATAAGTGGACTATCCTTGATAAAGATGGAGAAAAACAGTTAGGTTTTGATGATTCCATTTTCTCTCGTGAAACTAGAGATAGGGATACAGGTACTACCAATTCAAGTTTAAATCTAAATTCTGACTTAGTATCTAAGATTGATGATGCCCAGCTCAAAAGAATTATTGAAACATATGAAAATATAGGCTTTAAAGAAATTACAGGGAGCCAATGGGGTGAGTTAAAAGCACCAGGTACTGCTTCCGAGAGAGCTGATGCTTTTTTTTCTTCAAGTGATTCTGAAGAAACTGATACTAATAGTCCTTGGGAACAGAATTCAAATATAGTTCCTGAAAATGGAGGGATGGACAATGGACCTGTGTCTGCTGATGTTTCAGTTTCACAACTACCAGGTTTTGACAAAGGTTTAAAGATTTTTACTAAAGGTTCAATTGAAAGACTTGGTGAAAGATCTGAACCTGATCCATTAGCTAACAATGAGCAATTTAAAAGTGTACTTGTTGATAATTTAAAAGGAAATATTTCCTTAGTTTTTCAAGATTATTTCTCAACTATGGGGGATCAAGAATTTACCGATCTAGTTAATAATGGTCCAGATAAAGAACTATTAAAAGAGTTGCCCAGTAATGATAGAAAGTATATAAAAAGATTATTTACTGACTATCAAAGAATTTTAAAAGAAGATCCATCAAAAATTGATCAATTGAAAACTATAATGTCTCAGAACTTATCAGTGATGTTTCAAGAATTAGATTTTACAAGTATTGATAATCAAAATGGCAGAGAAATGAATACAACTAGGAATTTATATCTTGGTAGCTTTGGTATTGATTCTCTAAAGCTAGAAGAATCTGGACAAAAGGTGTTTGATAGGGTTCTAGAAGAAACTAAAGCTGGCTTTACTTATACGCAATAACTGTCGGGAAAATTTTATACTTATCATAAAAGAATTTAATCGCTTTTAGTCCATGTCTTTTAAGCATTAATTGCATCTCTTTTTCAGTCTTGTAAACTTGCCATTTAGCTTCAAGGATTTCTACGAATATTTTGTACTGTATTTGTAGATTTTCTGCACCGATTCCATTTATATCCCAATGTGACTCTTCTGAACCTAGAGGAGGATGCGTTAAAAAACTTGTTATAAGTAAGCCACCGGGTTTAAGTGCTTTTGCTAATTTATTAAACAGTTTGCTGTGCTTGTCTTCATCTTGAATATAAATATTCAGACCGTTACTAATAATTAAGTCAAATTGATTATTAAATTTAATATTAAAGGCATCTTCTTCAATTAATGTTACTTTTTCTGAGATATTTTTTGTTTCAGCATTAGCTTTAGCAAGATTAAGAGACTCTGAATCTAGATCTAAGCCTGTTAATTTATAATCTTTAGCAGAATTATACTCTAATTCGAGCAAATCATCCATAAGCCCACATGGTATCGAGAGAGCTGAAAAGCAATCAAGGTCAGGAGCTTTTTTATTTATATATTCTTGAGCAAGGTCTTGAAAGATTCTATATCTTTCTTGGCTAGCGACTAAAGTCGGGCACTCTGTATAAAACCATTTCTCTAATTCATTTTTATACTCATCTTTAGTTTCAGGTTTGTTTATTAATTTACTTGTCCAGTAACCGTTCAATGACTGATTTTCAATTAAATACTTTGCAATTTCAATGTCTTGCATTTGATCAATTAATGTAAAAAGAGTGTTTTTGTAAAAACGAGTCTGGACTGAATTTTCAATAGCTTCTCTTTTTTTAGCTATTATTTCTTCCACTCTTTCTGGATTTACTGTATCAGCCATAAATTTATTCTACCCCATACTATTAAAAGGAAGTTAGTGTAACTTGTAAGTTGTAGTTTCATTAAAGAAAAGGGAGTAGAGCTAGTACATAGTTTCTGCGAGCTTAGGGACCCAAGCTTGCTTGGGGCGCAGCAGAGGCTGTGTACTAGCCCTACTCCCGGCACTTAAACGAAGCTATAACTCACGAGTTGTACTAATAGCATTACGCCCTTTCTTCTTAGAAAGATAAAGCGCTTCATCAGCTTTGATTTTTAATTGATTAAAATCATAATTTTCACATGGTGTGCCAGCGATACCAATACTACAGGTAAGTGGCTGCTTCCAGCTACTGTGTTTGGCTTTTGCTAAATTCTTCCTTACTCTAACAGCAGCTTGGTAAGCAGATTCTATGTCAGTGTTAGGAAGCAAGATTATGAATTCATCTCCACCATAACGACCTACGACATCTGCGATTCTTCTTTGGATTTCATTGACTGGAGTTTGTCTTAGGGTTTGGGTTAAAACCCCTGCTGTAATCAAAATAGCTTCATCGCCGGCTTCGTGCCCCATAGTGTCATTGATCGATTTTAAATAATCTAAATCTACCATCATTAAAGACATGTGACTATGTTTATGCTTAGCATTATCTATTTCTCTATATGCAACTTGGTTAAAGTATTTTTTATTATAAAGTCCTGTATCAGGGTCGGTTTTACTCATTTTGTCTATAGTGTCAAAAAGTTCAGCATTTTTGATTGCAACAGCGGCTTCTGAACCTACTTGAAGAATAAAGTTAATTTCCTCTAAAGAAAAGTCTCTTTCTCTATCACACTGGTGAACAGTGATTGTACCTAGGAGTTTATTTTGAGAAATAAGTGGTACTGAAAGGTAGCTTTTAATTTTTAAGGAGTCAGTAATTTTAACTAGTGCTGGATTTTCATGTTTAAACTCATTTCTAAGTGAGTAAAAATTAAGAACTTCTGTGGTGGTATGCAAGTCAGTACGCCCTAGTAGTGATGAAATCCATCTTTTTTCAAAACCAAATATTATATCTGCACATTCACTAATCTCCTCACTCGTATACTCTTCGTTAGTTTTGATGATTTGCATATCTTCAGATAGCATTCTTACAAAACATCTATTAAAACCTAAAACTTCTCCGAGTCCTTTAGCTAAGGCACTTAAGACTATCGATAAGTCAAGTGAATTTCTAATATCATTACTTAGCTTATGTAAAAGTGCCATTTGTCTTTTAGTTTGTTGTGAATCTTGGTAGATTTCAGCTTGGAATAATGCCATTGATATTTGTTGAGATAGTGACTCTAAAAGCTCTTCTTCTTTTTCACCCCAGTCTCTTTCTGAGTTAAAGCCTGTTAAAACTATAAAGCCAATTATTTCTGTATTAGCTTGATCCATTACTGCACATGAAAGAAAGCTATTTACAGAGTAGTCTCTATGGAAAGAGTAAATGCCTTGATTGATGTTTTGGACATTAAAACTGGAATAGCACCAAGAAAGCTGCGCACTATCATCTTTATAAATAGTATTTTTTACTGAGCTCAGCATGTTTTTCATAAATGAACTGTATTTGTTTTGTGCAGACCATATTGCTTGTTTTGACTCTTGAGTAAGTTGTGTTTTTTCTTTTAAATAGATGCCACAGGAATCAGCTCCCATGATTTGTCCTATTTCTTGTGAGGCAATTTCTAAAATTTCTGAACTAATGAGTGAGTCTCTAACTCTAGTGGTTACTTGGTTTAGAAGAAACTCCCTTTGGACTATAGAAAGAACTTCATCGTTTAACTTGTGTTGATTTTGGATTACTGCAAGTTGTTCTACAAAAAGACTTAATAGATCCTCTTGGGCTTGAACCCACTGTGAATCTTTTTCTATAAGTAAATATCCAAACTTTTCATTTCGAAGCATCGATTCAAAGGTTCTTACATTTGAATCAGGGTCAGTTGCAGTTAATTCTCTGAAGTTTCGTATATCTTCACAGTTAAAGTTTTTAGCTCTATCTAGCTGAAGTTTGGAATCTTTACTTTGTTCGAAAAAGGAGATCGTAAATGAATCTTTTCGATCCTCTGTTCTGTAAAAAAAACAAAAGAGATTTATATCCAAATATTCGTTAAGTCTTGAAAACAATTTTTCTAAAGCAATATCTGGTCTTAAAGACTTCCTTACTTCAGAGGTTAAGTCAAAAATAATTTTATTTCTTTCCTGCTCCTCTAAAACAGAAACTCCTAAACGAATAGCCTCTATTATTTCTTCATCACTGAAATGATTTTCTTCACTCTTATCATCAAAATATATAGTTGCAAATTCATCGATAATGAATTTCTTAGCTTGAGTTAAAATTAGTTCTTCTTTAAAGTCTGCTTTACTGATATATGATTTGTGTGAGATTAAACTTTCAACTTTTACCCAATTGAGTGAGTAGATTTCTTTTAATTCTTCTAAATAATTAACTATTTTATCGTTAAAGTCTTTGCCATCGCAAATGAAATATTTGCTAACTAGGTTAATAATATTATTTTTTTTCTTTTCCTTAACCACTGCTTAATTATTTTTCACTACTTTATATATGTATGCCAAATAATGCTAACCAATATTCTTATACCCCTAGTAACGAAATTGTATTTAGTGGGATGAGAGAAACCGAGCAAAGACTTGGTTTATTAATTAAAAATAACATTAAACACGCTAATACAGTTGGCTTCAAAAGTGTGTTTACTAATTCTATTTTACTAGACCCAGAAGGTGCACCTAATTTTAGAAATGAATCTCAAGGTGTAAATATTAGAACTCCTAATAGCCCTTTAAATATGGCTTTAGATGGAGAGAATGCCTTTTTCTTAGTCGAAGGTCCTAGCGGTCCAGAAAGAACCCGTGATGGTCGTTTTCATTTGGATGAGAATGGTGAAATCGTTAACTATAAAGGTCAGCAGTTAGTAGTTCTAGATAGACCTACTGATTTAGAAACTAGAGGTTTAATTGAGCATAGTGAAGATCTTAAAATTAACCGTTTTGGTGAAATTAGAGTTCAAGGGAAATTTTTAGGAAGAGTTGCGATTGATTATCATAATCGTATGCCAGGTGAGTATGCACAAATATTACAGGGGCACTTAGAGATGTCTAACGTAAATATGGAAGACAATATTATGAAAGTTGTTGAATTGAAAAGACATTATGAGTCACTTCAAAATATGATGGCAATGAATTTATCGGTCGAAAAATCTTTAATTGATACATATGGAAGAAATGTTTAATGTTTAATCAGTTACAAAATGAAACTTATAATTCAGTCGGGCTTAATATGGAGTTATTAGGTGAGTCTGTTCATAACATGAATATGTCTATGGCTAGAGGCTACAAGGCTAAAAAAACAACATTCCATGAGACTTTAAATGGTGTAAAACAAGTTACTATGACTGATTTTAAGAGTGGAGTCCCAGTGAAAACTTATAGGGAACTCGATTTTGCGATTTCAGGTGAAGGTTTTTTTGAAGTAGTGATGCCTGATGGTACAGTTGCATATACTCGAAATGGTGCATTAACAGTTGGTCCAGATGGTACCTTACAGACACCTTTTGGTTATCAAATAACCACTACAGCTTCAAATAATGAGAGTACAGACCCTACTGGACAAAATTTTAATATTGGTCTTTCTAGATCTCCTATCAAGATTCCTCCTGGTGTTAAAGTGAACTTGAATGAGAAAGGTGAGTTGCAAGATCCAAGTGGAAATACTCTGGGGAAAATAAATTTAGTAACCTTTACAAACCTTCAAGGAATGAGAGATATTGGTGAAGGACTATATCTTCCGACAAGAGCTGCTGGTGATTTGAACGATGTTCAAGTTGGAAATATGAACGGTGAGACTAAATTAATTCAAGGACATTTAGAAGCATCAAATGCTGATTCTGTTATGGCTATGTCACAGATTCTTCAACTAAATTCACAGATTAAAGCTGAAATGAAAATTTTTAAAACTTTAGATCAAATGCACGGAGATTTAAATTCAACAATCTCTAGAAATTTATAATTCAATGCATTTATATCTTAACTAGTTCTTAATATATAAAAGTAATAATTGAGGAAACGCTATGAACATGAACAATTTTCAATTTAACCAAGGTGGTCTTGCTGGAAGTATGGTCTTCGGAGGTTTCGAAGATGCTCGAAATGGTATGGGTGCTGGATTTGGTCAAGGCGGAGCCTTTAATAATGTATTTAACCAACTTACTGGTGGTATTCAGCAAAATGCTATGCAAGGTATAGCACCAGGACAACAAATGGGTAACAGAATGTCACAAGCTCAGATTGCAGCTCAATTACAAATGGGTGGTGGTATTACGAGTTTATTACCTATGCTTGGAAATAATTTTTTACCAAGATTAATGTTTCCAGTTGCTGGTTTAATGACATTCTTCCAAGTAGCTAAGTCTGCTATTGAAATGAAAGTAGATTTTGATAACAATAGACCTCAATTAGGTCTTGATCCTAATGATCTTAACTATACTAAGGCAGTTAGCGCTGCTCAAGTTTCTGATGTTGAGCATTCTTACTTAGGTCCTATTGGTTAATAAGGTTATTACTGAGACAATCTTTTACTGTACTTACATATTCTTTGAAGTGAGCTGGTTTTGTGTAAAAGTTACCAAAGCCATAATCTTTACATTTTTCCTTATCTGATTCTGAATTAGATCCAGTGAAAATTATCACTGGAGTTTGAATGTCAATATTCTTTAATTTTATCTGTTCAAAAATTTCGTAACCATTATACATTGGTAAATTTATATCTAAAATAATTAGATCATAGTTTGGATCTTGATTTTTAAAGTATTTAATTGATTCAGAACCAGAATCAATTAAATACTTTTGAGGGGAAAATTGGTTTTCTTCCAATGCAATTTTAAATAAGTTCACATCAGCTTCACTATCTTCAATTAGTAATATTTTTTTATCTTCAAACATATTCTCTAACTTTATTTTTTTGATTTTCTACTATTTTTTTTGCCAAGCAGATTTCAAAGCTGCTGCCTTCACCTTTTATAGAGTTTAAATTAATATAACCATTGTGGATTTCAACAATTCTTTTACAGATAAAGAGCCCCAATCCACTGCCTAGGTTTGAAGCATCATTACTTATTTTTTTAAAGCGATCAAAGATCATGGATTGCTTATCTGAATCTATTCCTATACCATTATCCTTTACTAAAATTTTCCAGTAAAGCTTGTTTTCAGTAATTGATATTTCAATTTTAGGTTCATCTAAATTTTTGTTTCTAAATTTAATAGCATTTTCAATCAAATTCTGTAACAGAATCTCTAGCAGTGTTTCAGATGCAAATATTTTACTTGAATTGTTTGTAATGATTTGAACTTTACAATTCTTTATGTCTTCAGCATAAACAGAGGTTACTCTTTCAAGCGAGCTGTTAAAGTCAAATTCATTAAAAACATCTTCAAAGTTATTAATTTTGCATATGATTAATAGTGATTTAATATGGTTTTGCATGCGCTTTGATGCAGTGTCAATAAAGCTAATCCAGGTTTTACTTTTGTCATCTAAAAGCTCATTGAATTGATATAAAACTAAGTCTAAGTAAGATCTGATCTGTCTAAGTGGGCTCTGGAGATCGTGAGAAACTATGTAGATAAAATCTTCTAGAAGTCGATATTTCTTTTCGAGCAACTGTTCTCTGTGAGTATATTTTGTAATGTCTGTAAAGCTAATTAAGAAAAAGTTTTTTGTTTCATGGTCAAAAACTGAGATTTTAAGTTCAAAACTTTGATCTTCATAACTAATAGTAATAGGAGTATTTAGGTTTTGAATTTCAAAATCAGTGTTTTTTAGTTTTAAATGCTGGTTTATATCAGTATTAAACAGTGAAGTACTAATAGTCTCCTGTTTAAAAGTATTTTTTACAACGGGATTGAGATACTCGACAATAAAATTTTCATCGAGTACAACAATACCGTTATCTAAGTGGTGAAAAAGATCAAACACAATTACCAACCATCTTTAATGCTAGCATTTATATCAATTTATTCCTCGGTCTTTCGACGCAATTAAACCAAAATTCATACAAATTTTTCATAACTTTTACGAGTTCAGAGTATTCTTCACGTTTACTTAGGTATGAATTCGCTCCATATTCATAAGCTTTGTTGATATCTGAGTGCGAAGTTGATCCGCTTAGCATGATTATTGGTACTTGTTGAATGCCGTATCTCTCTCTAATTATCTTCACTAAATCAATTCCATTGATTTTAGGCATATTTATATCAAGTAATATTAAATCTGGTAAAAAATCTTCTTTAATACATCTGATTATAAAGTTGAGAGTTTCTTGGCCATTTTTAACCCAGTGAATTTTATATGATTCAAATGATTTATTAAGTGCGCTAGAAATTAAAAAGTAATCATCTTCATCGTCTTCTGCTATTAATATATTTATTTCTCTTTTAGTCTCTTTTATCTGATCAATCAATGCTGGTTGAAGAAACGTTTCCTGTAAATTAGGTCTGAAAACCTTTTGATTAGATCTTAGAGACTTTAATATTAGTGGTTGTTTGGAGAAAATATTTTTTCTATTGTGCGTATTCGGTTTTGTCATTTTGATAATCTCCTTCCAAAAAGCCACCATAAGTATTAGTGTCAACATAACAAGTTACATTTTTGAAAAAGTTATAAGCTCTGATAGCAGCTCTTATAGCTTCAATGAAATCCTCCTCTTCTAGTTTTGATTTAGAGAAGTAATGATTAGCACCCATTTTCATTAATTTTGTTGCTAATTCTTCACTTCCATTTCCGGTCATGAAAATAATTGGGATATTGATCCCAGCTTCGCGAAAAGAATTAAAAATTGAAGCACCTGTTCTTTTACCAAGCTTATAATCCATGATGCAGATATCATGTTTATACGTATAGTAGGATTCGATAGCCTGTTCAAAATTACTTACTGTATTAATGACAGGGCTTTCCATTTTCATTCTTTTTTTTATTATGTCTTTAATGATTAATTGATCATCTAAATCATCATCTACAATTAAAATCTTTAAATGCTTGCTTTTTATCATTAGTTCACTCCTCTAATCTATTTGACTAATAAATATAGACCCTAGAACAGTTAAGCTAAAACTAAGCTGATCTAATTGTTATTAATTATCTAGTACTTTTAATCTATAAGAATGATGATATGTTAGATAAGAAGAAGGGAATTAAAATATTAGCGATGTTTATACTGAAACACCATTTCGAAAAGTTCTTTAATTCTTTGGATGCAGCATCTTTACATAGTTTAGATAATGCTGCCAATGAGAAAAAGCAGGAAATGCTTTCTAAGGCATATTTATCTCATTATGGCGTAAAGCCAGAGGCTAATGAATTATTATTTCTTGATTTAATTCATCGCAAAAAAACTTTGGTATAGAGTTAAGTTTGATGAACAGGTATATTTAAAGTGAATTTTGAACCTTTCCCAGGGCTTGAATCAACTTCAATATCTCCTGAGTGTTTTTCAATAATTTTCTTTACTGTCGCGAGACCCATTCCAGTTCCAGAATATTCTGATCTTCCATGTAATCTTTGGAATTGTTGGAAGATTTTATCTTTAAATTCATTCTCAAAACCTATACCATTATCAATAAAATCAATCTGAACTTGATCTTTATTAAGTTTTGCTTCAATTGCAATCTCTGGTACTATATCTTCTTTTCGGTATTTAAGTGAATTTGAAATTAAGTTTTGAAAGACTCTCTCTAAAAGGATTTCTTCACAATCTATATTTATATCGTTAGCAATTTTAAGATTGTTTTTTGCACTATTACTTTTTATTTGATTTTCAAGATTACTTAGTGCAGCTAAAATAATCGTTTCTAAGTTTAGTGAGTGGTACTCATAGTCTCTGTTTGCAACTCTTGAGTATTCAAGTAAATCATCTAACAAGACTTGCATTCTTTCACTTGCTGAGCACATTCTATTTAAATAGTCTTGGGCCGTATCATTTATTTCATCACCGAATTCTTCTTGAATCTTTTTCCCGAAAACAATAATTTTTCGAAGTGGTTCCTGGAGATCATGAGAGGCAACATAGGCAAATTCTTCTAATTCATTATTACTCTCTTCTAACTTGTTTGAGTAAGTTTCAAGTTCTTTAAACTTAAGTTTTAATTCTTCCTCTAATTTGAATTTTTCGAGTGCGTGTCCTATCGCTTTTAAAAGATCATGACTACTAAAATCCTCTTTTAGAATATAGTCTTGAGCACCTGACTGAATTGCTTTTAACCAGACAGCAGGATTTTCATAGGATGTCATGATTATGATAGGTATTTTTATTTCTGTTTTCTTTATTTCTTCAAGTGCTCTTAACGGTGATTCTAAAAAAGAACTATCCTCTTTATCGCCCTCTAAAATAAGATCTAAGAAAATCAAATCGTAGTTTTCACTTTCTAGAAGCTGAATACCTTCATTTAAGGTGCTAATAGAATTTATTGTTAATGGTAAATTTGAGTAAAGAGTATTTCTTTTAAAAGAGCTCCGCAAGCTGTGGCTTAAGAGTTCACAGTCTAATTCACTATCATCGATTATTAGAATTTTCAAAGAGCTTACCTGTTAATAAAGACAAAATAAATATTAACATTGAATTAAACATCAATCTATAGGCTAAGGGAAAATACTCCTAAATGATGATACGATCTGACTAGTTGGTTGTGTATGAAAATTTTAGATTCCGTAAATTACTTGAAAAGTAGTACTAGTGATGCTCACCTTAAACTTCATTCGAATAAGTTATTAGGTCAGCTTATGAGTAAAGAAATTACTTTAAGTGAATATCGAGAAATAATTCAAAAATTTCATCAATTATATTTGTCTATGTTTGAGAGTCTTTTCGGTACTGAGTTTGATCATAGTTTTCTGAAAGTAACTATCGAAAAACTAGAGCTTGATATACAAGCTTTAGGAATAAAGGAAAATTCATCAGAGGATCTTTGTCTTGAGATTAAAAACTACGATGATTATTTAGGTCTAAAGTATGTTCTTGAAGGCTCTAAGCTTGGTGCTATTCGTATAAGGGAGAATTTATTTAAGTGTTTAGAGCTTGATCGAAATTCAGGTATGGCTTTTTATTGTGTTGATGACCAGCAAACCAAACTAGAGTGGATGGATTTCATAAAGCATCTTGAAGAGAGCCATAGTTCAATTGAAACTGTTACTAATAAAGCCTTAGAGGTTTTTTCTCTTATTGATACTTTGTTTTCAAGTGAGGATAAGTCGTAATGGGAATTGAGCTTGATGATAAACAAGTAGAAAAAGCTATTCAAAATTGTGCAAAAGAGAAGATTCATCTAATTAATAAAATTCAAGGGCATGGATTTTTAATTGTCATGGATCGTGATTATAAGTTCCTTCAAGTAAGTGAAAACTTGCTTGATGAATGGGATTTGGATTTGAGTGAAATAACTAATTTGAATTTGAAAAATTTAATTACAGACGATAAATTCAATGAAATCGAGTATGTTCTTAGTTCCTCTAATAATCATCATCAAAGATATATTGAGTTAATAATTGATTCACGTCCTTATAATACTGTCATTCATTCAAACTCTAAAGTTCTTATTCTTGAATTAGAGAAGCCAGAAATAAGTGAACAATTTATAGATTCTCAAGATATATATTTATCATCATTAAAATTCTCTCAAAAAATTCAAAATATAAAAGATAAAGAAGCTTTATTTGAACTTTTAGTTCAGGAAATTAAGTCTATTACTAAATTTTCTAGAGTGAAGCTATATAAATTTAAAGATAACTGGGATGGAGTAGTTATCGCTGAAGCAAAGGATAAAGAAATGTATTCATACTTAGATCACTCTTTCCCAGCTTCAGATATCCCAGAACAGGCTAGAAAACTCTATGCATTAAATCACCTGAGACTAATTCCAAAGGTAAAGGCAGAGAATTTTGAACTAGTACCTGTTAGAGATGATGTTGTAGATTTAAGTTTTTCAACACTTAGAAGTGTTTCACTTGTTCACCTTGAATATTTAAGGAATATGAATGTGAATGCATCCTTATCAATATCTATTATGGTTCATTCAAAGCTGTGGGGAATGATAGCCTGTCATCATAATGATGTTAACTTTATTCCTTTTGGTGTTAGGATTCTTCTTGAACTTATTGTCAATCAATTTGCTCAAAGTCTTATTTTATTTGAATTGCAAGAAATGAAACAAAAAGAATTTAAGCAAAATCTCTTACTTGAAAGCTATGCAAGTCAATTTGACAGCCATGATAATTTGAATTTTGTTCTTGCAAATATTAAAGATTCTATTATTGAAGAACTTGACTTAGATTGCTTTGCCTTAGTCTTTAATTCACAGATGAATATCTTTAGTAATCAAAAGTCAGTAGAAGCTGAAGACTTGAATGCTTTATTAGACTATATTTTAAAACAAAAAAGTAAGCTCATTGTTAGTAATAACCTTAGACAAGATTTTAAACTAGAGAATGTTTCGAAAATTGCTGGATTACTTTCATTTCAATTAAATGATGATAATTCTCATTTAGTTTTTTTTAGAAAAGAGTTTATAGAAGAGCTTAAATGGTCAGGTAAACCTAATAAGGAGATTGATGCAGTAGGAAGAATTAATCCTAGAAAATCTTTTGAAACTTGGGTGGAGACTGTTAGAGATAAATCTCTTAATTGGTCTAATAGTGATATTAAATTTGCGACTGCATTTACAGCTACTGTTTTAAACAAGCTTTTAAAAGATAGTGAAGAGCGAGAAGATCTTTTAAATTATTTATCAAACCACCAAATCCAAGAGCCTTTAAGATATATCCAAATATACTTAGACTTAGTCAACAATCAGCTCGGTGAAAAGCAAGCTGACCCTAAAGTAAATGAATATATTGAATTAACTCAAAATGCTGCAGCTAAAATTCAAAATTTACTTTATGACTTAGTCACTTATTCTGATATCAATTCTAAGTCTTCTAATGAAATAGCTCTCCCTAGAAGTTTTAAAGAGATTTTTAATAAGCAAGTTTTAAAACATAATACAGATAAAGAATTTGGGGTTTTTTATAAGAATGGAGATATAGATTTAAAACTAGAGTTGAAACATTTAGAATCAGTCTTTGAAAATATCATAATTCATATAAATAAATTTGATTTAGAGCAAAATATTATTGCAAGTATAGATGATAGGTCTGATCATAGTTTAATCGTGTTTTCTTATAAGTCATTATTTAATGAGGGAGAGGATTTAGAGATTTATTTCAATATTTTGAAACCAATTATTATTAATGGTGAGCTTAAAGATACATCGATTCACTTAGCTATGGTTCGAAGGTTACTTGACTTATATTCTTCATCTGTAAGGCTTGAACGAGAATCAGATGAGAGGGTCAGAATTATTCTTGAGATACCTAAGGTTTTTGTTGCTTAAATTAGCTTAAACTAGCCTAGATTGGCTGGATTTTCTAGTTTCAAATTAGCTAAGTCTGAGAGTTTAAATTTAATTTTTATTAAAATTTGATAGATCGTTAAAGTAATTGTGTAGAATTTCACAATGCTTAAGATAATAGGTGGCAAGTCTGTTGAAAACTTAAATGTCGCTACACCTCAACCTAAAATTTCTATTATTACAAGAGGGGATATTTCTTCTCCAGCTCTCCATGAAACTAATTTATTAAATTCATTAGGAGAGAAAAGATTCTCTCAGTTTATTAATCAAATAAAAGAAAGTATTGAAGATAAGTCAAATTTGGTTCAAGCTTTAGAAGGTTTATCAGCTGAGCAGAGAATTAATTTAAATAAGATTTTTTCTGAAATTGATGAAGAAATATTTGATCTCTTTTTAGCGAAGGTTTTTACTTTAGACTCCCTAGATTTAATTGACTTTATTGAAAATGCTGATAAGTTAAGTTTTGAGAGTGTTATTAAACGTATAAATAATGTTGCTGTTAACTTTGATGCAAAACTTGATAAGTTGGAAGAGTTGGCACAGTTCAATATCTATTCAAAATTGGAGAACCTTTATCAATTAGACGGTTCTGATATTTCAATTTTGGAAATTGATCCACAAGAGAATAAAAAATACGGAGTTTTAAAAAAGAATTTTAAAAAAGCCCTTCAACTCTTAGCTCCTGAAAATGATGGTGATGTGATCCAATATGCTTTTCCAACACACCCTGAGCTCAAGCATTATCATTCAGTATATTTGAAAAGGATTAACAGTAATGAGTTAATAGCTCATATTTATGATAATGAGCAAAATATTCGCTTTCCTTTAACAGGTCTGAAAAAATATCACTCAGGAGGAGACTTGATTGACACTAGATATAAGCTAAATTTAGAATCAGGTGAATTTATGTTTTTATCTTCTGATAATAAGGCTACTAAACAAGTAGATTTACTTAATGTACTTGAAGATATTTACTATTGTTTATCAGGGAATATTGGAGCAACATCTGGACGAGGTCCTTTTATAAAAGATTTAAATACTGGTAAAGTTAGATATGTTTTAGAAGAAGGTTTAACAGAAAAACAGTTAGAAGCACTAGCTTGCTTTGAGGGGATGAGATCTGTTGGTTAAAGATAGGTACTGATAAATCGTCATTATTTATGACATAATAATAACCGTGCTTCAAGGAAAGAAAATCGGTATAGTGGGATTAGGGCTTATAGGTGGCTCTATCGAGAAGAGACTTATAGAAAAGCAAGCTGAGCTTGGCATATCTGAGATTAAAACCGTTAGTAAAAGCCAAAAAAGGGAATATAGTATACGCGATCTAGGGGATTGCGACGTGGTATTCCTCTGCTCACCTCAGTCAAAAATACTAGAGGACTTAGATGAAATTGCTAAGACTATCGCGCAGCATAACGCTGATGATAAAAAGCCTTTCGCTACTACTCTTATTACAGACGTGGCTAGTACTAAGAGGAAAATCGAAACTAAGGCTCAGGAACTCGGATTAACTAATTTTATTCCGGGGCATCCGATGGCGGGTACTGAACACGAAGGCTATCAAGCAAGTTTTCCTGAATTATTTGAAAATTCAAACTGGATACTCGCTGAAAAATCAGATAGAACTAAGATTTTAGAGTTTTTAATTAAAGATATTTTTAAAGCGAAAAGAATCGTTACTTTAGATTCTGAAACTCATGATAAATTTGTGGCTATTATTAGTCATTTACCACTTATTCTTAGCTTCGGTTTATTGGATCTTATCGATAATGAGCCTTTGGCAGCTGATATCGTAGGTCCTGGTTTTAAAGGTATGACTAGACTTGCTAAAGGAAACGTCGAGATGTCTAAAGAAATTTTAGCTATTAATAGAGCTAATGTTAAAGAGCTTTGGAAAGAATATTCTAAGAATATTGAAGCTTTGTTAGATACTCCATCTTCTCTTTTAGGAGATGAGTTGGCTAGAATTAAAAAGCTTTCTAACTTACTTGAAGGTGAAAAAGAACTGAGTTCTGTTAACTAAAAATTAACTTAGTATCAATTTTGTAAATACTCTTCTTTTTATAGTTAATGTCGAGTGTTGAGAAGAATAGTGTTGTTAGCTTTCATGCTGAAAAGAAGCTATTAAAATATTACCAAAAAGTTGATTCTGTCAAAGCTGGTGTTTCAGTTTCAAATCCTGTTAATCAAACTGAAAATAAAGAAGATTTAAAAAAGCTTTTAGATAAAATATATAACAACCAAAATAGCAGTTCGAATAATACTGCAAAAGATGTTTGGACAGATATCGGTGCAATTATAGAAGGTGAAAAGAAAAAACTTGAGTCTAAAGTAGATACAAGCCCACCTGTGAATCCAGTAGCAGAGGAACCAGTTCAAGCTAAACCTAATGTTAAGCTTTCAGATGAAGTTCAGAAAAAGATTGTTGATGCCCCTGTAACTATTCATTCTGGTTCTGATAACCCTTTAAATATAGGTTCAGGGGTGATTGTTGCAGATACTAAGGATAATAATGGTAAAACCTATGTCTATGTTTTAAGTAACTATCATGTTGAAGAAGGAGTTGAACCTGGTAAACAGACATTTGTAGGTTTTAAGCAGGAAGATGGCAGTATAAAACAATTACCAGCAGAGTTGGTTGCAAGTAGAGACAAGTTCAATAACGAAGACTTAGTAATGTATAGAGTAGAGGTACCAGATGGAACAGATTATACTGTAACTGAAATAGCTAAAAAAGAGGCTGAGGTCGGTGATATTCTTTATTCATCAGGCTTTCCAGGTGTAAATCAAAAAAGTTTTCTAACACCAAAACATACTGATAATGTAGATGTTATAGCAAGTGAAAATAAAAATATCCCGAATAAGCCTGAACTTCACCCAAAGCTTAGTGTGCCTAGTAATATTGTTCAAGATGATAAACGTACTGATGTAATTGTAATTGATGGTGATCAAAATGGTACAGGCGAGATTATCCAGGTAGTTTCTAAGTTAGAGGTACTTGATACTTCTGAAAATTTAGATATTAGAGGTGCAGACCCTGGAACTAATAATAGTGACCTAATTGTTACTAAGGGGAATACCGCTCCAGGAAATAGTGGTGGGGCTATTTTGAATGAAAACGGTGAATTAACTTCAGTTTTAAACTCAGGTGGTCCAGTGGCTAAGGTTGACGGTAGAATTTTAGATGAACGTTCTACAAATGGCGTTAATATAGTCAAACATAAAGGTACTATTGCAAATATTATTCAAGGTGATAAGCAAAATTTATCAGCATAAACACTGTTAATTATTTAGAAATGCTAAAATAGGCATTCCTGTGTTTGTCGATACGGTTAGCATTAAAATTGAAAGTGGTAAGGGCGGAAACGGCGTTGCTACTTGGCGCCGTGAAAAATTTATCGCTTATGGTGGTCCCGATGGCGGTGACGGCGGAGCTGGTGGTAGTGTAGTCTTAGTCGCTGATAAGACACTTAATACACTTTTAGATTTTAAAAATAGATCACTTTTTAAAGCTGAAGATGGAGCTAAAGGTGAAAGAGCTCTTAGAACAGGGAAATCAGGTGAAGATCTTAGAATTCATGTGCCTTTAGGTACTGTTGTTAGAGATTCTAGAGATGGGAAAGTAATCGCTGATTTAGTTAAAGATGGTCAAGAGGTTTTAGTCGCTGAAGGTGGCAGAGGCGGTAGAGGTAATTCTCGTTTTAAGTCTAATAAAAATAATGCACCTTATTACTGTGAGCCAGGCGAATCAGCTATTGAGCGTGAGCTTGAATTAGAGTTGAAGATGATTGCTGATGTGGGTTTGTTAGGTTTCCCTAATGCAGGAAAGTCTACTCTAATCAGTCAGATTAGTGCAGCTAAACCTAAAATTGCTGATTATGCTTTTACTACAATACAGCCTAATTTAGGTGTGGTTAAAAAAGATACTGGTGATGGCTTTTTAGTAGCTGATATTCCTGGATTGATTGAAGGTGCTTCTGATGGTGTCGGGCTTGGACATAATTTTTTAAGACATATTGAGAGAACTAAGCTTTTAATTCACTTAGTCGATGTTTGGGGATTTACTGGTTCTAATATCGATAAAATCCAGGAGTTCATGTATCAGAATCCTGTAGATAACTTTAATAAAATTAATAGTGAGCTTGCTAGTTTTAGTGATTTGCTTGCTGAGAAGAAACAGATTATTGCGATTAATAAAATTGAAGGTTATCCAGATGAAGAACTCGCTGAAATTAAAAAGAAATTTGAAGCTATAGCTGACTCTGATCCTCGTGTGATTGGTTTGCATTATATCTCAGCTGTTACCGGTGAAGGCTTAGAAGAGCTTAAGCGTGCTTCTAGTAAAGCCTTAGATGAAATTGAATTTGTGGTTGATCCTGTGTTAGTTCATGATGACGACCTTGCACGAGATCATGATGATAGTCATTTTTCTATTAATGAAACCTACACTAAAGAAGGGCGTGTTTGGGTAGTGCACTGTGGACGTCTTGAAAGACAGATGCGGGTAACTAATATCCGTGAAATTGAGTCATTGAAATACTTATATAGAATCGCTAAGTCTATAGGCATTTTTGAAGAGCTCAAAAATTTAGGTGCAGAAGTCGGTGACTATCTAAATATAGACGGAGCGGATTTTGAAATTGATGAGATCGTCTTAGCTTAGTTTGTATTCTTGATTGTGCAGGCAGAGAAACACAAGTTATCTCTCTAAATTTACGAAATATCTATGCAGGGTTGCTTTTATTGCAAACTCACAAAAGTGTTTCTCCAGATTTGCGTAATACCCCGTCAGCTTAGCTGCGGGGATAGTAAATCTCGATGCTGCCTTTTATTGGTTTGAATTTGTTTCTTCTCCAAGACCCTCTGGGAACCATGGGAAATTAGTTCCATCCCCATTACTGTTGTCGTCGTCTGGTATATTATCGCCGTTGTCTGGTATATTGTCGCCGTCACCCGGTATAATGTCGCCGTCGCCTGGGAGAATGTCACCGTC
>JABSOS010000016.1 GCA_013216135.1 Candidatus Caenarcanales bacterium | reverse complement strand
AGCTTATATTTTGATAATTTACTGTATTTAAGCATATTCCAGACTAGTTAGATTTATTTTAACTGGTCTAGAGCCTACAAAGGTTTGCCCTTCGAAATCTTTTAGGTTATGACCTAAGTTCGTTATATTCTTTGTTAAATGCTGTTCTAAAGCAGCAGCTCCACCTTGGTTTAATATATTTTTGAAGGATACTTCACCTGAAAAGTTGTCAGGCCCTTGATTAACAACTCCTTGATTTTGTGGAGTTGTAGAGGGTTGTTGTGTATTTGATGTTGGAGTGGGGTTTGCTACTCTATTACGCGTAGCTGCCCATAACTTATCAAAAGCGTTTCTAATAACTCTAACCATTGCTTCTCTATCCTGTATGTACAAAGAAGATTGTTAGGTATTATTGATAAAAAACTTGGCTTACTAAGCTTTAGCGGTAATAGAGTCTATGGTAACTCTGCTGTATGACTGTCTATGACCTTGTTTGGTTCTTGTACCTTTTTTTGGTCTCATTTTATAAACTAAAACTTTCTTATCTCTGTAGTTCTTAGTTAAAGTGCCAGCGACAGAGGCTCCTTCTATGTACGGAGCACCAACTTCAACTTTATCACCATCTGAAATAAGTAATACTTTATCGAAAGTAAATGATTCAGAATCAGCCTGAAGGTCAATGTCAATAAACTTACCTTCTTCTACTTTGAATTGTTTGCCAGAAATTTCAACAATTGCATACATAAGGCTATATATTCTAGCATTAAATAACTAAAGAAAATATAAAAAATTATTTAACCGTTGGTTACTAGCTTCCAACCATTTACAAATGGATCAAGAAACATTTTTTTACCTCTAGCAGCAGTCTTCCCTGCAAATTTTGCACCACCTTCCATATACGGTGTTGCTAGCTTAACTGTTTTTTTAGCTTCCTCAATAAATTCATCACGAGTTTGCATTAAAAACTCTTTTTTAGAAGATAACTCATCTGAAAAACGATTAAAGGTTAAAACTGAGGCATTTCCAGATTCAAGATTTGTAATTAATTTCAAATCTTTCATATCTGCAGCAACTTCAAACCATTCATCGTAATTTCCCTGTAATTCTTTAAGTCTTCCGATACTGAGCTTACTTCCATGAAGATTATTGTACTCTCCGAGTGCTTTCTCGATATCTTTAAGTTTATTTGCATCAGTAGTTCTAAGAATATCGTCGAATGACATATCGGTTCCGTCAACAGGGATTTTTTTATCTTTCATTTTCGTCCAGGCGATATGGTCATCGTGCACTTTATGTACATTTGCTTTATCTAAATTTCTTAATGCTGCATTTTTTGCACCTGCATTATAGTTGTCAACAGTAGTTTCAATTGATTTCTTAAGTTCTGCTGAAGGTTTTTTCTTATATTTTTTAATAGCATCTTCCATTTTTAGGGTCTTGATTTTTTTACCATCGGCAACATCTACTGTAACTTTTCTAAAGCTATCCCAACCTTCAATCTTACTAAGATCAGTAGCACTATCAAACAAGTCATCAACTTTTAAAATTTTGCCACCTGCGTCATCGCTTAGTTTGAGTAGCTTACCTGTAGTATTTGCTTTTGCTGCATCGAGTGCTGAATCTAAGGTTTTATTTAAACTGCTTACTTCACCACCTGTTTTTATCATGGTGTTAAAAAGTTTGTTAAATTTGGCAATATCGACAAATGTTCCTAGGACTGGAATTGCGCCAGCAATATAACCTCCAGCTTCCATTATTTTCATTACATCTAAGTCACCTTCGGCTGCAGCTCTCGTTAATATTGAGATACCTGAACCTAAATCTTTTGCCCAGTCTAAAGGGTTAGTAAGGGAGCTTGCAATACTGGCTGCAACTTCTGTGATCCCGTCTGCACCCCCAATATCTCCAGCGATTTCACCTAAAAAGTATGTTTTGGCAAATGCTAAAAGATGGTTAGGGTTGGCATCTTTCCTTAAATGACTAAATTTATTGGGCTCTCTTCCTTTTTCACCGAATGTTCCATGGAAGGCATCCCAGGCGTTATCAAATTCTGAGGTGAAAGTATCTAAACCTACTGGGTTTCTAATTATATTTCCGAGTCCAATTCCTAACATATTTTTTAATAGTTCCTTTTCTGTGTAACTTGTTAATACAATGTTGCGGTGACTCGTAAATTTATATTAAGTTTTGAATAAATTTGTATAAATATATTCATGTGAAGATCTTTGTATTTACGGATTCGTTCTAAAAAAGGAAAGTAATAAAATATGTCAGGAAAATTACAATTAGGCTGGGAGCTTGGTGAAAGAGTTTTTGGTAAATTAGGATCAGTTATTAAGAATAATGCTCCTGGTTTAGCTTCAAAAGCTGGTAATACTTTAAAGTTTTCAATATTGCCAGAAGCTACTATGGCTGGTCATATAGCAAAGACGGCAAATCTTGCGGATGAAACTATTGATACATTTAATTTAGGTGCTCAAGTTGTAGAGACAGCCTGGTGGTTAAATTCCGTCTCCTCTGCAAGTGGCTTGGTTACTGATGGTCTGCAGATTTGGAACACTACGACTAGTTCTGGTGGTAATGAATGGACTGTTAGTGAGAATTTAGACCAAGCAGGTTTAAAAGCAATTTCATTAGCTTTAAATACGGCTTCGATTAAATCAAAAAATAATATTGTCAAATTTGGTTTAAGAGCTGCAGGTTTAGCTACAGGTACAGTTAATAATGGACTCGAAATGGTTATGAAATCAGCAGATGGTGGTGCTACTGAACTCGATCGCTGGGCATTCATGGGTAATTTCGGAAGTGTTTACACCACAGAGAATGGCTTTAGGAAGAGTAGTTTCCAGCCAATTGTCCGTTACTACGAGCAACGAGATAGAAATATGGGCTACGACTACGGTAGAGCAGGTCTTAAAGGTGAGCTTTATTTCGATAACTCTCGTTTTAATAAAGATTTGACTACTACATAATATGAGATTTGAAATTTGATAAATCAAGATACTACATTAAATACAGCTCTTCTGGAGAAAGGTGAAAGCCTTTCTCCAGAAGAGCTGTCTAGATCTAGTAAACCTCAGGAAACCGCTAGGAGACCTAGGGATAATTATCAGGTGGGTAGGGCGCTTGCTCAACCAAGAGTGGCTGCTGGATCATCTGATTTGGCGATTTCTTCTGATGGTACAGCTGCAGTAGCTCCATCGAGTTTACTTGATCATGTTAGTGCAGCCTTTGTGGGGGTTGTTGAATCTATTACTGGTGCTGGAAGTGCACTTGGACAACAAGTGCGTAATTTTGTATTGGACTCAAAACAGGGAGACCTTATGAGGAAAATACTTTCATTTTTACCGACTTTGATTAATATTTCTTCTGTCACACAGTACTTCGCTGCTTTTGATGGGTTTAGAAGAGGGAATCCATTGGATTCAGTTGGAAGTTTAGCTAAAGGATTTTTATTAAATTTAGGTGCTGGCGAGGTTAAAAAATTAGTTAATTCATCAGATGAGAAGCAGACTAAGTCTGCAATTTCTCAATTATTTATTCAGGCAGCAGGTATTGGTGCATTAGAACTTGGTCAACAATATCACAGAGGAAAAGGGCGTGGTTCTAAAAATACTCCAGTAAGGCTTCAGAAGGGCATTGATGGTATTCTAACCAATATGTTTAGACCGATACAAAACATTTTATCGACTACTTTCTTAGGTCGAAGACGTTATGAAAACCATAAGCTTAAATTTAATTCTAATTAATTAAAATTGAATTTGGATTAGGTGTATTGAAACTTTTATAGCATACTAAAAAAAGAAAAACACGAAACTATGTTCCGTGTTTTTCTTTTCTGCTATTTCTTTTTGCTTAAGCTAAAGCCATTGCTTTATTGCCATTAGAGCTAGATTCTAATGCAACTATAGAATTAAACATACTTCCACTTGATTGAGCTTGGTCAAATTTTTCAACAAATTTATTAATTTCATTAAAAATTACTTGATCAGCATTTCCTGGATTTTTTGTAACTATGTCTTCTAGCTTACTTAAAGCTGCTTTTGCAGCTTCATATTCTTTACTCGCTGTAGCCTGAGTTTGAGGGTCATTACTGCTTTGCATGATTTCTTTATAATCTTTCTCTAATGCTTCCTGGAGGGTTTCTACAGCATTTTCTTCACTTAGACCTGATTGACGAAGTTTTGCGTATGCTCCACTTTGATTTACAAAGCTAGCTTCTTCATTGCTTAAAACTAGTGAATTATAAATCTGTGATCCCTGGCTTATTACATTTGAATCATCAGTAGAGTTTGTAAACTCTTCATAATCTAACTTTAATTGTTGATTAGCTTGTAAGACGAATTTTGTCTTCTGGCTAATTTGATCTAATGTTGAGTTTGTATTTGTGTTTGTATTTACTTGTGTGGTTAATACCGGGTTTATTCCTGTCATTGCGCTTCTTTGCTCCTTTTGATTATAAATATATAAAGAGGAGAGTTGTGATGCGTTAATACTGAATCACTTAATGGGATCTTAATATAATAAGGTTTGTTTCAAAAAAAGAAAAAGGAAATGTTTTGATTACATTTCCTTTTTCTTTTTTGAATTATGAATTGTTACTTTAGCCGAACAGGTTGTTCCAAAGGTTTCCAGGAGCTTCTTTTATAGGCTCCCAAACGGTATTGTTCCATTTTGATTCTGAGTCTCTTGTTTCGTACGTAGCTGCACCAACAGAGCCTACAGCTGCACCAGTTCCAGCCCCAGCTGCTGTAAAAGCCAAAAATCCACCTATGCTAGCTCCTCCTGTTGCTGGTACTAATAAAGCTGCTCCTATACCAGCTCCAACTATTGCTAATGTTGTAGTCCAAGCTCCAATTTTACCTCGAGATGTAACTTCTTCTTTCTTCTCAAGAGAGTCAATATATTCTTGGTTGCCAGCATCTTTATTAAGAGCTTTTGCAACTGAGCTTGCTATCTCAGGGTTATCTCTAAGTATATCTAAACCTGCTTCTGAAAGTATATTATCAATAGTAAAGGCACTGTTGTTAATTACTGTTGAATCTTTTAATTCTGCTTTTACTCTATTTAAGATTGCCTCTTTTGCCGCTTTAGAAGGTAAGTCATAAATCTTTTCAAGCGCTTTAATAATCTCATCTGGATTATCGACATCAGTTTTTAAACTTTTAATAGTAGCCCTTCTCCAGCCTATATAAGTATTCTTACTTTCTCTATGAATACCATTTTTACTTAGCTCTTCATCAAGCTCTTTTTGTTCTTCTGCAGTTAAATCTTGATCTGCCAATTCTTTTTCATATAGTTCTACAAGTCTTTCACTGCTAAAAATCTTTTTTAACTGTGGGTCATTAACTACTTGGTCTATATACCTTTGATCTACCGAGCCATTTTTCCCACTTGGGTTATTTTGTTCTGTTCTTCTTAGAGAACCAAATGGATCGTATTCCGATTTCTTTTCTGATGTTGAAGTATCAGGCTCTCTTCGTACTCTTAATTTTTCAAATTGATTTCTTGATTCTCTAGTTTGGGTATTTCCGTTGTTACCTTGTAATAATAAGTCTGTTGTCATAATAATTTCCTATGTATATACAAAGCTGTTTTTGCTTGATTTTGATAGAGAATTAAAGTAAGCCAGAGTTTAATTTTTTTAATAATTCAGCTTTTAATTCAGGATTATTAAGGTATGCATTACCTTTATCATCAGAATCAAAAATATTACTTTGGGTAATTTCAATAGTCTTACCTTCTGAGTCTTTGACTTTGACTGGGGTTTGGACTAAATATACTAAAAGTGCAGCAAGTGCATTTTTATCTCCACCAAGAATACTATTAGCATTAGCTAAAGCTGTGCTTGAATCTTTGTATCTCATCGGATTATTTAACATCATTTCTAGACTGACTTTTGCATCTGCTATTAATTGACTCTGGTCTGGAGTTCTAGAGCTACTTTTTAAAGCTTGAATAATTTCATTTTCTTTACCGTCAAGTTTTTTTACACTATTCGTAAAATCAGTAATTTCTGCCTTATTTGCATCTCTATACATCTCCCTATAACTGATTTCAGAATTTGGGTTCTCAGCAAGGTCTAATACCTGTTCTGCATATTTACCGAATAAGCTGTCACCAATTTGTGTTCTCCACATATTGTTATCCATCTTAAATACATATTCTTGCCTTGCATCTGCTTGATTATCTGGGTGTTCAGTCTTATTACCAGATGAATCTTCGATGATTACTTTAATACCATCTGCAGCCATAAGTTTCATCATTTCTGGAATGATTCTTTCTTGCATTTCTATATTTAGTGGGTTTTCATTATCAGTGGTGCCTAAGGATGCATTTAGGGCATCATTTAGGACTTCATAGTTATCACGTTTTTGACCTGGACTCAAGTCTTTATTGAAAATAGCTTTGCGTAACTGGTTCTTATATAAATGAGCTCTGAAATAACCTAGTTTGGCTGTTCTTTCATCTGCATTGCCAGCTTTAGTTTTGGCAAGTTCACTTGTTAGTAAGTCTTGGTATTTTTCGCTGCCAATTAAGTCTTTATAATACTTTGTATAAGTTTGATTATTAAGATTACTTAACTTGGTATCTTCTAAGTCTCTTTGAACGATATTATAATCACCTGTATTTAAATACTCATTAGGTGGCTTATCTGCAAATTGATCAATTACAGCTGTTTTTTGAGAACCTTGTCTTGATCTCAAGTTATTAAAAATATTTCTTCCAGAGCCAGAAGGGTTTGTTGTATTTGGATTCCTTCCATTTACTGTAATATTTCTAAATGCACTTTGAGGTTTAGGTTGGCTTCCATCTGGGTTCCTACCATTTACTTTGATGTTTGAAAATAGATTTTTGGGTCTAGAAGTCGTCGTTGATGTTGTTGGTTGAGGGCTATTGCTTCTAGGTTCACGCTTTATTCTTAAGCTGGTAAATTTATTTTCTCTTGGTTGAACCACTGTAGTAGTGGTTACTGGTTGAGGATTACTGCTTCTAGGTTCACGCTTTATTCTTAAGCTGGTAAATTTGTTTTCTCTTGGTTGAACAGTGGTTGGTTCAGAGTCATTGCTTGGCTCTTGTGTTCTTCTACTGACAGCTAAAGAGTTAAAAGGATTTGGCGTGCTTGGCTCTTTTGCTAAAATGGTTTCATCAAAAGTACCAGTGGTTCTAGTTAGACGTTGCTGTTCGAATTGATTCTTTGATGATCTTCTATATGTTTTATTAAATTGATTTGGTTTAGAGCCGGGGATAAAACTATTTGGTAATAGAACCGACTCAAATCTACGATTCATACTATATATAAGGAACAAATGTTAGAAAAATTTATAGATGAAGGTAAAAAAAATATATATCAAAAATTATTACCATTAATCTTTTTATTAGCAGGAGGACAAACCAAAAATGACACAATCAACAGAAGATTTCGTAAACCAAGGTATACAGCAAGTAAATCTGGATTATGATGAATTTGTTCAAGCAGATGAGAACCAAGCGCCAGAGATAGTAGCTCAAGCTTCTCAAACTTTAAACAAAGAGCTTAATAAGTTTGAAACTATTATCGCGGATAAAGCTAAGGTGGCTCAGACTTACCTCAATATGAGAAGGGGTTACGCAAATTTACAAGTCTAGGTTTTAGTTCAAAGGGAGAATGATTAATGACAAAACTATTACCATATTACAATCACATAAAAGAACAGAATCAATATGCCCAGGTGCAGGCTCATAAAGATGATGATTTTGGTGCTTTGACTAGAGCTTCAACAAATTTAGCTAAAGCAAATGTTATCGTTGAAACAGCAGCAGCAGATGATTCTAAATACTGGCAACATATAATTTCTGGTCCCGATAATGGTGTTTATAACAGGATGCTTGACCCTAACGCATAATTAAAATTAAGGAGATAAATATGGGATACGGAGCAATAGGTGGAAGTGATATCGGTAAAAGGCATATAGGTACTTATGCCTATGAAAGGGCTGCCAATCAATCAGAGCAAGCAGCTATGAAATCTTTAGAAACGGGTGATACCGGTATTGTTACACGCGAATCAATGGAAGCGAATAAATCTATGACAATTGCCACTTTATTGGCAACAAATACTGCTAATTGGATTGGTTTTGTTTCTGGAGCAAGAATGGTTACAGAAGATGGTAAAGAGTTACCAGTAAATATCGAGAATGATTATGCAAAAACTCAATAGTTATAATTAGTTAACCTATTGTTAACACATTTCTGTTAAGTAACTATAAACAAGGAGAATTTATTATGTCTGGTCCAGGTGGAATACCAAAAGGAATTAATATAGAAGGCTATGATGTTGGTGCAAATTTAGTCCAACCTATTCGTAATTCGGGTGCAAATCACGCTTTTCAGTTCGGTTCAAGTGTTCATGCAGTCCAAGATGCATCTGATATGCTTGAAGATATATATATGAAGCAGTTAGAGCTTGGAGACCCTACTTATGGTATGGATGCTGTGATTAATTTAGAAAAGATTAGAGCATGGGAAACAGCAAGAGCAAATACAGAAGCTTACATAAGAGCTGATAATTCTAACCCACATAGAAGGGCTGCAGATTCAAGATCTGATAATACTGCTTAATTACTTTTATCCAGGGTATAATATATTATAAGTGAAGATTTTAATAGCAAATGACGATAGTATTTTTGCTGAAGGTATAAGAACTTTAGCATCCGTAATCGGAAAAGAACATGAAGTTTATATTTGTGCTCCTGATCGAGAACGAAGTGCCACTGGTCATTCTATGAGCTTAAATAAACCATTGATGGTAAGTCCTCTTACGAAAAGAGTTCCATGGATTGAAAATATCACAGATGGTTGTGTGACTTCAGGTACACCAGCTGACTGTGTGAAAATTGCGCTTAGGCAAGTTTTTAAAGATATTAAATTTGATCTAGTACTATCAGGTATAAATCACGGTCCTAACTTAGGGATTGATGTTTTATACTCCGGTACTGTATCTGCTGCTATGGAAGCGATGCTAATGGGTTATCCATCAATAGCTACCAGCCTTTATAGTTATAGTTCTAAAGAATTCACTCCAGCAGCAGAGTGGGTTAGAGACTTTATTAAAAAAGAAGAACATTTTAGAAATTTACCTAAGAACACTTTCTTGAATATTAACTTTCCGCCTGTCTCTAGGGAAGAGTATGTTGCTGATGAGGTGACTGTTTTAGGTCATAGGGCTTATAAAGAGAATTTTGAAGAACGAGTCGATCCTCGTGGTAGAAGTTATTACTGGTTAGCAGGAGATCCAGTTGAAGATAAAGAAGTACCAGGAACTGATGGCTACGCTGTTATGAATAATAAAGTTTCAATTACACCAGTTACTTTTGATATGACTCACTATGACTATATTGAGAATCTTAAATCTATAATATAAAGGCTAAAGTTTATTTAGCTCCAGCAGGTATGTTGAAACTTAACTTAACTTTTTTTTCTTCTCCTTTATGGAGAACATCTAAATAGTAATTAACTTTTAAAAGTCTAGTTTGTTCTTTATCTACAGAGACAGTAGCTCTTTTAAGTCCAATTATAAGAGTATCAGGATCAATCACTTGATTCTTTATTGATGGGATGTCGCCTTGTAGATCTCTCGTTAAGTTATTAAGATCAGCTCCCCTTTCTGGTATTTCAGCATCGTTAATTAGATCTATAAATACTTGATTATTCTTTCCTAAGAGTGAAAATAGATCTCTTTTAATTAATCCTCCAATTTTTTTACTCAGGGGAGGTTCGAAGCTCACTTTAAAATCAACTGCAGGGTAAACAAGCGAAGTATCATATGAGTCCATATTTATCATAATGTTATTAGTTGAAAAAGAAATTTCATTGGTATTTTTTCTATCATTATTTAATACTAGTTTTATATCTTCTCTAATAACTACTCCAGGGGCTAACTCTGTCCCACTTTCAAGTAAAGTACCAAGCTCGATACTTAAATCTTTATCAGCTTCTGCTCTATCTATTAATTGGTAAATGATATCGGTGAAACCTTCTGCTTGAATTAATTGTTCAGATTGATCTTTGAGTATAGATACAAGTGTTTCATTAGCTGCAAGGCGAGTTGTTTCAACTAAATCTTCTGTGCTGTCGACATAGTTGACGAAAATTGGTATTGAGTTATTAACCAATGATTTTGAATCAAGTGAATCATTGTTCTTTGTTCTTCCTTTCTCCAAGATTGCATTTGCCAAAGCTGTTTTTGTTAAAGATACTATAGTTTGATGGTTACTTAGTTCTTGTAGGGGAAATGTTCCTTTTTGGCTTATATTTTTTGTTCTGTACTCCACTTCAACAGAATTTGATAAATTATTGAGAATGTTTTCATAATAAAGTACTTTTAAGTTAGCATTTTCTGAGATTGGGAATTGATACTTTAGAATTCCACCACCTTTGCTTCCAGGAACTTGAACTTCAAAACTAAAGGTTTGATTAGCTTCATTCAGACTGATATTATTTACTCGATTATTTGTACCAAGGGAATTAGATTTTGACTCAAGGGTATTTTGAGTTAATTTATTTTTATCACTTGCTGTTAAGCTTGACTTATTATTTGGTGAGTCAGCTGATATTTCTTGCATGATTATATTATTCCAATTTCAAGACTATTTAATGTCTTACTCTTAATAATTATGGGAAGATATATAAATGCAGCGTTTTTTTATTAGTCTATTTATTTTTATGGGGCTTTTGCTTACAAGTTCTTGTTCTGAGGAGCTTGCAAATAAGACCTTAAAGGAACTTGCTGATGAGACTTTAACAGCAAAGATGCTTTTTAAAGTCGAGTATCGGGAATTTTTTAAAGATAGAATTACTGAGTATAGATTTTTTGATGAACCTATCGTTAATACCACGGTTCTCCATGACCCAGGAGTTCATAACTCTGAGTTCAGTAATTTTGATTCTAAACTTGAAAGAATTGCACCCCTGAAATTTGCTAAGGCTAAGATTATTGCACGTAAGCTTAAGGAATTGAAGTACAAAAATAGGTTTCCATGGAAGGAAAATTTTAAAGACCGTGGAGATGTTGTGAAGGTTTACTGTATTCAGGAAGAGACTCCTGTTTTAGCTAACTCTAAAGGTGAATATAAGTCGGTTCCATTATCTAAGGTTTTTATTTTCTATACTGGTCATATAAAAGAAGAACCAGAGATTTTTAGAGATATTTTGGGCTTGATTCGGTGATCTTAATGAATATCCTGTGAATGACTTTTCAGTGAAAATTAAAATTTCTTATCTCTATCAGCATAGTACATAGCTACAAAGCCAAGTAATGGGAAAATGATAAACATAGCAATTCCAGTGTAAGCGTAAAAGTCTTCAGACATTTTTCTTTTTCCTTTCTTCAATATACCATCTAGCATGGATTATGTTTAAGAGGATAAATCCTAATCCAGAGAAAGCAAGCAAACTACTAAAAAGCCATTGATTTTTACTCTCTAACCATCTTTGTATCAATAACCCTAACGGGCTAATTAATGCAACTCCAAGTAAAGTCATAACTGAACTAAAGATTTTCACGTGTGCAGGTAGCTCATTTTTAACCGACATAATCAGAAATAAATTTAATATGAAATATTTATGTTTTAAGAAAATTACGGTAATCACTGCAATTTTAAATTTTACAGAATACAAGACTCCGCCTATTGTAAAATAAAGTAGTATGACAGAACTTTTAGAGAAATCCACAGCTAAGATTGAAGATCTTAAGGCTGATTTAGGTCCATTAGGATATATTGAATTATTAGATACTATGGGTGATGATCTTAGTATCGTAAATGCAGCTAGGGTTTCTTATAATAAAACTTCAGATGAGTTTGAGGCTAGAGATAAAAAGCTAGTTAAGTTTTTAGCTAAGCATAAGCACTGGACTCCATTTGAACAGAACTCCATTAAGTTTAGAGTGAAGTGTCCTATTTATATCGCTCGTCAGTGGATGAAGCATAGATGCTGGGTTTTTAACGAAATTAGTGCTAGATACACTGTTTTCGATAACACTATTTATACTCCGGAGGCGTTCAGAGAGCAGGCTGAGAAAAATAAACAAGCAAGTGTTGAAGCTACTGAAGAATTAAATCAAGCAGAAGCTACTAAGATTTATGAAAATTCATGGAAGGTTTCTTTAGACGCTTATAATAAATTACTTGATTTAGGCGTTTGCCGTGAGCAGGCTCGTGGTGTACTTCCTGTGGGTTCTCATACTGAATTTATTACTACTGTTAACTTACGTAATTATATGCACTGGTATAACCTTAGAGCACCTAAAGATGCTCAGTGGGAAATTCAGCAGTATGCTAAAGCTTCTATTGAGCTTGTGAAAACTAAGTTCCCAGTAGCAATTGAATGCTTTGAAGAGCTTGTTCAAGAAGAAATTACAGAAGCAGCAGCTAAGGCTTAATAGCAGAAGCATAACGCAGAAATTTAGAAATAAAACAAGCACTAGGGTAGAATATACTTAGAGTTTTATATGTTTCTAGTTTTCGGTAAGATTTTACTTTTATTAGCTGCGATTTTAATCGTTTGTTTATGGTTTACGAACGCAGTTGAGAATGTAGGGGTTAGACTGAAATTAGGGGAGCAGGTTGTAGGTAGCTTGCTTGCAGCTATAGGAACTGCTTTGCCTGAGACGCTTTTGCCGATTATCGCTATTTTCCTTGCAGGAACTCATGCTCACGGTGATCCTAAAACTGAGATTGCTATAGGTTCTATTATTGGTGCGCCTTTTTTACTTTCGACTTTAGCGATGTTCCTTTTAGGTTTAGCAGTTTTAGTTAGTTATAAGAAACGTCAAAATTTAGATTTGAAAGTCTGTCATAAACACATCACTAAAGATTTAACTTACTTTTTAATCGCTTTATTTGTAGCTGTTTCAGCGACTTTATTCCATCAGGTACAAGTTAAAGTAGGCTTTGCGATAGTTTTAGTCGGAATTTATGCGACTTATTTTATTACTACCCTAAAGGAAGGAACTGATGCTGAGTTTGAAGACGCTGAAGATGATGTCGATAAACTCTATATCTCAAGTTTCTCTGTTGCAGGCTATAGCTTACCCTCAAATTTATTCTGGATGTGTTTCCAAGTCTTCTTATCACTCGCTGGAATAATTGTTTTTGCTCATGAATTTATTTTAGAGATCGAAAAGGCATCTCATTTAATGAATGTCAGTCCACTGATTTTAAGTTTAATTATTGCTCCTATAGCTACGGAGCTTCCTGAGAAAGTGAATAGTTGGTTTTGGGCAAGTTCTGGAAAAGATGGTTTAGCTTTAGGTAACATTACTGGAGCTATGGTTTTCCAATCCGCGATTCCATGTGCTGTCGGCGTTAGTTTAACTCCATGGAATTTAGACTCTCATACGATTTTCTGCGTAATATTATCGATACTTTCTGCTGGAATCTTACTATTTTCATTAAAAGTTTTTAAAAAAGTGCACGCTGCGACATTAACTTTTATGGGATTCCTGTATTTGCTTTATTTAGTTGCTATAATCCTATTTTAGGTTTTAAAGATTTATTCTTTAAAAGGAATTTTCAAACGATATGACTCAACATATAACAGGTGAAATTTTAGGTCAATCAGTTCATATAGACACTCTTTATTATGCGTGGGGTTCTATGGCTGTGATCTTAGCTGTAGCAATCTTTTTAAGTGCTGGTCTTAGTAATGACCCTGAAAAATATGGTGCTAGACAGTTAATTTCTGAGAGTTTATATTCTTTCTTTAGAAGCCTTGCTAGTGAACAGATTGGTAAGCGTGGTGAGAAATACATCGCTTTAATTGGTTCAATATTTATTTTTATCTTAGTTAATTACTACGCTGGTTTACTTCCATGGAAAATGGGTGAATTTTTCCCATGGTGGCCAAAGTTACCTTCTGAGCATGGACATGAAGCTACAGCTCACGCTGAACATGCTGTAGATGCTCATACTGCCGCTGTAACAGAAACTGCTCATGCTGCACACAGTGCAGGTGAATCTATAGCTAGTCACGCTGCTCATATTTGGCATGGTGCTAGTACTTGTGCTGATATAAATGTTCCTGCTGCACTCGCTATTTTAGTAGTAGTCGTTTATTTCTTCTCTGGTGCGATGATTGGTGGCTGGAAGTACGTTCAAATGTTCTTACCTATCAATTACAACAAAGGAAAAGGTATCAGTTTAAATCTAATGTGCTTAATAGAGATCATGGATTTAGCTATTAGACCTTTAACTCTTACACTTCGACTTTTTGCTAACACTGTTGCTGGTGAAACTTTACTTGCTACATTTATAGGTTTAGTTGCGCTGGTTTTACCTATCGTAGTTCTTGGTTTTGAGATGTTCGTAGGAGTGCTTCAAGCTTTCTTATTTACTATTCTTACCTGTGTTTATGTTGGTGGTGCTGTGCAGCACGCTGAGCATTTAGTACACGGTGATCACCATTAATTAGATAGTTTTTGAGGTGAATCTAAGAAAAAGTTCATATTAGCTTTTCCATATAAACCAGAATTGAGTACTCACTTTGTATGTTACGATAAGGGGATATTATGTTGAGAGGCTTGGTCTTAATATTGGCGCTTATAGCCTGTAATTTCTTAGTTACAGATGTTGAGGCTGCTAGCCGTAATTATCAGGAAATATCAGTTAAAAGGCAGCAAAAGCTGCTTAATATTACTCAGCATGATGCTGATATCGAAAAAGGTCTTTTAGAGGAAAATCAACAAAGATATCAAGCTGCTTGTGGTGCAGTTAGATCTGCTCAGATCGTTAATTTTGCAACTACAGGAACTGGTACCGGAAACTTAGAGTTAAGTTCTGACTGGGTGCCTGAAAATTGGACTAGTTCTGAATGGATAGTAGGTTTTATTACTATAGACGGTGAATTTCCTATATTCCATGATTTTGAGATTATATCTGGAGATACTTCTAAGTTTTATATTACTTCTGTAGGCTCTATCAGGGTTAAAGTACCTTTAGATTATGAAGAACAAACTTCATATACACTAACTGTTAAAGTTACTGCATCAGATGATACTTATTTAATATCGACATTTAATATTAGAGTTTTAGATGATCCTAATGAGTCGAGTCCTGAAACTGAGCCTGAGACTCCAAGCAGTGGCAGCAATTCAGCTGCTGGAAGATTAAGTTTATCCTCGAACTGGGTACCTGAAAATTGGACTAGCTCTAAGTGGATAGTAGGTTTTGTTGATATTAGTGGTGGTGATTACGCAAGTATATTTAGTTATGATCTGAGTTTAGTCGCTGGAGATACTGATGTTTTTGAAATTTCAAGTGTCGGTACTTTAAGAGCATCTGTGCCATTTGATTATGAAACGAAGTCCTCATATTCAGTTACGGTAAGGGCTACTGAACCTGGTGGTGACTATTTAGAACAAACTTTTTCTATAGTTGTTGAAGATAGAGATGATACTGATGAACCTGAAAGTCCTGATAATGGTGGGACTAACACGGCTGCTGGGCAAATTTCTTTGTCTGACAACACAGTTCCAGAGAACTGGACTAGCTCTAAGTGGATAGTAGGTTTTTTGGATGTTGTCGGTGGTGATTACAGTAAGTTTTCCTATGATTACACTTTAGTAGGTGGTGACACTGCATTCTTTGAAGTTTCTGATATCGGTACTGTTAGAGCATCTGTGTCATTTGATTATGAAACTAGGTCTTCTTACTCGATTAGGGTAAGAGCTACTGAGCCTGATGGTGATTACTTGGAAAGAACTTTTGCTATTACTGTTGAAGATCGCCTTGAGGCTGGTGAAGACAATAATGATGATAGTAGCAATGATGAAAATAACAACGATAATGACAATAGTTCTGATGACGAAAATGATTTTTTAGATTTTGATGAAGGCAATGATTTTAGTTATGAAGGTGCTGTTCCTATAATTTCTATTGCCACTCTTACTGCAGACTCTGAGCCAGTTTTGACTTTCACTACTGATAGCCCTGTTCCAGGTTTAAGATTTAGAGTCTTAAATAAAATGAAAAGATATTTTATCTTTAATGATGACCATGAGCTTGTTTGGTATCGAAACTTACCGAAGAGGTTTTTAACGAAAAAACGTTTTATTAACTTAAGGGTTGAAGCTTCTAGTGCAAGTGGCTCTAAACTTGTGAAAAAATTCAAGTTTAGAATTCAGCGTTAAGTCTGTTCTTGATATACTTGTAGAAAGTGTTTTTAAAGCATTCTTTACATATTCTTTTGGAAATTTTACCGGTTTTTTTAATCGCGGTAATATGCTCTTCATTAATAGATCTTTATCTTCCGAATAACTATTTTGAAAAGATTGAAAATAACTTTATTGGAGATTCTAAATTTAAAGCAAGTTTAGGATTAGTTGTTGCAGCTGTTTTAGGAGCCTTGATACCGATATGTACATGTGGAATGATCCCGCTTGCAATAGGGCTTTTAAAGAAAAAGCTTAATTGGAAGTTTATTCTAGCCTTTTTACTTGCTGGTAACGCTTGTAGTATTTCTGCTTTGATTTTGAACCTTGGTGTCTTAGGTTGGGAATCTACACTTTGGCGTTTTAATTTTGCGGTACTGTTTGCAGTGATTAATGTACTTTTATTTTCTTTATTTTATAGTGAAGCTATTGCAGGTATCATTGAAGCCAAGCTTGCAGAGACTGAAGAGAAAAAGAAGGGATGTTGTGGTCCTAAGGTTTCTAAGTTAAAGAAAATCTGGTCTGATTTAAAAGAAACTAGTTTACAGTTTTTACCGTGGATAATTTTTGCAGTTTTAGTGGCAAGTTTAATGCACTTTAATCATGATTTTGTTTTAACGAATGCTGGTGCACTGTTACAAAACGAATTGGTTAGTCCGTTCTTTATGTCTTTAATAGCTTTCCCGCTTTATTTATGTGCTGGGGCTGATGTTGCTATGAGTGCAGAATTCTTAGATCTAGGAGTTGCATTAGGTTCGGTTTTAGCTTTTATGACCGCAAGTCCTGGTGTGAACTTTACAACTTTAGTGGTTTATAAACAGGCTTTTGATATACGGGTAGCTGTCGCTTTGACAGTGTTTCCGGTTTTGGTGATAAGTTTTCTTGGAGTGGTATTTAATTTACTTACGTAAAGAATTAAAATATATATGAATATGAGTGTAAATGTGCAAGATCTAAGTTTGTTAAAAGAAAAATATTCAGAATTACAAAGTAAATTAAAACACTGGAGTCACAAGTACTATATTGAAAATATAAGTGAGGTTGAAGATGCAGTCTATGACGCTCACTTAGAAGAGCTTAAAGCTTTAGAAACAGAGCATCCAGATTTAGTTGAAGCGGATAGTATCACTAAAACGATCGGTTCTGGAGTTTATCAGACTAGTTTTACTAAAACTTATCATCTTGAAAAAATGATGAGCCTCGATAATGCCTTTGGGGAAGAGGACATCAGAGACTGGGAAAATAGAATTAATAGAATTATAGGCGAGGAAACTCCTCGTGAGTATGTTTTCGAACTGAAGATTGATGGTTTGAGTATTGCGCTTGATTATAAAAATGGTAAACTCTACCGAGCTGCTACTCGTGGTAATGGGAAAGTTGGTGAAGATGTTACGGCTAACTTAATGACTATAAAGTCTTTGCCTAAAGAGATTCCTCTTGAGCTACTGGAAAAGTCAGATTTTTCAATTCGTGGCGAAGTTTATTTACCGAAAGAAGATTTTAAAAAAATCAATGCTGAGCGTGAAAAAGAAGGTTTAGATCTTTATGCTAATCCTCGTAATACAGCTTCTGGTGCTTTAAGGCAGCTTGACCCAAAGATTACAGCTGCGCGTAATTTAGATGCGATCTTTTATAATTACTTTCCTTATAATAATTTAGGCTATGCTGAAACTGAGCAAGTTAAGTCTTCTTCAAATTCAATTAATGAACATTTTAATTCTTTGGAGTACCTTGAGAAGCTGGGTTTCCATGTTAATAAAGAGCATAACCATCTCTGCAAAAATATAGAGGAAGTAATAAGTCTTTATCAAGAATGGCAAGAGAAAAAAGATTCATTAGATTTTGAAATTGATGGTGCTGTAGTTAAAGTTAATCAATTAGATCTACAAAAGACTTTAGGCGAAACAAGCAAAGCTCCACGTTGGGCGACTGCTCTTAAATTCAGTGCTGAAGAAGCTTTGACTCATGTCCTGTCTGTGGATATGGAAGTCGGTAGAACAGGTGCTATTACTCCAGTAGCTAACTTAGAGCCAGTTTTACTGGCGGGGACTACAGTTAAAAGAGCTACAATTCATAACTTTGATCAGGTAGATAGACTTGGTGTTAAAGTCGGAGACTTTGTCTTAGTACGTAAAGCTGGAGAGATCATTCCAGAGATTATTAAAGTGGATGAAGCTAAACGTAGACAAAGTGTTAATGGTGAAACTATAGAACTTGTTGATGTTACTCGTCCTGGACATTGTCCTGTCTGCGGCACTGCTCTAGAGCAAGAAGATACTATTCTTAGATGCCCTAATATCGTAGGTTGTGCAGCGCAGATTCAAAGAAGAATAGAGCACTGGGCATCGAAAAAAGCTATGGATATTGCTGGACTAGGTCCAGCAGTAGTAGAACAACTACTCTCTGAGAAGTTAATTAAAAATCCTTTTGATCTTTATAAACTAAAGTTTGATGATTTAGCTCCTCTAGAGCGTATGGCAGAAAAGTCTGTTAATAATTTGTTAGCTGCTTTAGAGAAGAGTCGTGAAATACCTTTTCATAGATTCTTACACGCTTTAGGAATTAAACATGTAGGTTTAAATGTTTCTGAGTTAATAGCATCTGTTTACCCAAGCCTTTTTGAGCTTGAAAAAGAAGTTCTAGGAAATCATGGTGTGGATTTATTAAAGTTAGATGGTCTTGGGGAGAAGATTTTATACTCTTTAAAACATTTTTTTGAATCAGAGATTTATGTTCAGGTTAAGCGAGATTATATTGATTTAGGCTTTGATTTTAAAGAATTAGTGAAGCGTGAACTTTCTGATAAGTTTGCAGGAATGACTTTCGTGATTACTGGAACACTGTCTGAGAGCAGGTCGTACTTTGAGAAGATTATTAAGGATAATGGCGGCAAGGTAAGCTCGAGTGTCTCCAAAAAGACTTCATATTTACTTTGTGGTGACGACGCTGGTTCTAAGCTTACTAAGGCTCAAGACTTAGGTGTTGAAGTGCTTTCTGAAGAGAAGTTTAGAGAGATGGTTTAGGCTGCATTTGCAAATTCTTCCCGCCTGGGATTGAGGATAGAAGCTGCTGCATTATTACTAAAATTAAAATTTAAGTTAGCAGGAGGTGTCTCAAAAGGTGTTTTGAAACGTTTTCCCATCTGTTCTAGTTTGCTTAAAATATTATTAGGGTCACTTGCATGATCAGTACCTAAATAATAAAAGAAGTGTGGGTTGAAAATATTTTTTAGATATTTATCAGTCAATAACTCTTCCATTAAACCTTGCTTTTCTGGACCTTGTATTTCTGGTCTTGTGACTTCTAGAATTTCAGATAGGTAATTCTCTAGGACTTGATCTTTTACTGAAAAATTAGCTCTTAAGTCTCTTCTCCAGTTATGAACTACACCTTTATAATGGTTAGTTATAGACTGCATTTCCTCTGTTGTAAATTGATGGTTCTCTGGGAAAGACTTTAGCATTACAAAAATTATTGGTTTAATGAAATCTTCACCCAATTTAGCTTTTTTCATTTCATTAAATAATAGACTTTTATTAGCGTGACTTAACTCGAAATCAGGATCTCGACCAAGTCTTTCAGATAAATAGCTAGTTAAAATATCTGCAGATCTGTGAAATTTTTCAAGAAATTCTGAATCAATATTTTTGGGGTAAGGGTTTTCGAGTGATTCTTTTAATTTTGCTGGATATTTCTGATAGGCTAGGGCAAGATCTGAAAGTAAGCCTTGCTCTTTAAATAATTCCATCAGCTTAATTTCAGCACCATGAACTTTTGCTTGAATCATATGATCTTTTGCTGAAAATAAAGCAGGGTCTTGTATGAGCTGATCTAAAGCCTGCATTTGCTCACTATTAATTTTAAGAAAATTACGTTCGATATTTCTGTTTACAGAACGGATCATTTTTAATAGTAAATCAGGGTCAGCTCTTCTAAAGTTCTCAGCAACTTCTTCTTCTGTGTATGTTGCTTGAGTGCCGCTTATGAATTTAGAAAACTTCCTATCACCGAGGTGCATTCTTTCCCTAGGATCTGCTTTGATTTGATTCCCTGGGTAAGCGGGGGTATCTTTATACTTATATTTCTCTGACATTAATACAGCAAGTTCAGAACTTTTCACTTGGATTTTAATAAGTCTGTGTTCGATTAGAGACTCATCTTCAGAATCTATATCTCTTATTTTTTTCGATTTGTCTTTCGGAACCTTAACTATCATTAAGAGATCAGTACCACTGATATCAAATGCTCCACGTGAAATTGGGTTGATAATTTTTTCCACCACAAAATTTGCTGTATCTTTAAATTCCTCATCAATGTTATTAAATTGAATTTCTTTTTGCTCTAAGTATTTGGAAATTTTATCCACATCCTTGTTATTAGTTAATTGATCTAAAAGTTGAGCTGTCATTAAGGCTCTGTCTTCATTAACCCCACCCATACTGAATGGTAAAAAAGGAAAGTACGACTTTTGAGCTTCAATAAGATTAGGAATTCCAAGTACTCTAAGATTGCTCGGAATGGTTGAGTCTGGTGGCATCTTCTTGTGATTTGGTTCTACATTATTCATATAGAGCCATTCGACATAGTCCTTCACTATATTAACGGTAGTTTTGAAATCTTTCCTAAGTAATTTAGGTAGGACATCATCAACAAGATCTGTTCTGTAACCTGTTGCAAAAATTAAATCTCTTTTTTTCCTTTCTTGTTTTTTGTGCTTTAATTCTTGATCTTTTACATAGCCTTCTGGAAGAAAGTCTTTCTCTGATTTTGTGAGTTGAAATCTCTTAATATAGTTATTAATAATCTCCTTATCCTCACTATCTAACTCACTCCAGGATTTACCCACTGTTTCATATTCAACTAATTTATCTGAAAAATTAGGTCTCTCATAAGGATTTGTTTTGTCCATTGCTATTTCCATAGCAAGTTCATAGACATCTAGTATCTGTTTATAAACTCCTTTAAATCTCTCACCATCAAGGATGTTTGCTAAATATGGATCATCATCTGACCCAGCAGATATTTTTGATGAGAAGATCTTTGCTAAATTCTTTAAGACTTGTTTTTGTGCCTTTGCTAGATCATCAGAAAATACTCCAAAATTTTCTTCATTATTCAAGTTTACTGATTTGTTGTAAAGGCTTTTAAATGTACCAATTGCATTTTTACCTATTTGGTGAGCTTTGATTTTCTTCTTAATATCTTTTTCTTCTTTTTTTGATGAAGTTTCTTTGAGGTTATTGATTAACTCTTGATATTGTTCAGCTTGTTTACTTTTTTGACTATTTTGAACAAGTTTATTTGTTCTATCTTTAAATTTGTGAGCTTGAGCACTTGTCAAAGTAAGTTTTTTATTTGCTTGTTCAAGTTTTTGAATCATCTCAAATAAAACTTTATTCATTGCTTCAAGTGAAACTACTTGGTGCTTGAACATGGCTTGCATTCGCTCTTTTTCCTCTGTTGAGCTAATATTTTTATATTTTTCTAGTAACTCCTCTCTTTCTTTAACTTCTTTAAAGCGGAATTGGAAAAAATCTTGCACTTTTTTATAACTTTCAAAAAAAGCATGAAGACGCCCTTGAAAGTCTTTAGATCTAATTTTATTGTTATGACTGAGGGCTGGTAACAGATGGCTAAATTTTTCTTCTAAGTTATTGAATAACTGAGAGTAATTTAAATTTCTATGTATTTGATTTCGATCTGTATATCCAGTACTTGCTGGGTAAATTTCCTTAGAAACCAGTTTATCTGTTTGAATATTTGATGGTGGGACTTCATCCCTTGCCATATAGTCTAAAAGATTTACTGGTCTTTTTTGACCATGTGATTCTTTCGTTTCCCTGACTAAGTCATATAAATGCATAGCTTCAGCAAATAAAACCTACCCCATCATCGCATTCTTACGATGAGCTTTCTTATCAAGAATCTTCTTACGTAGACGAATGTTCTCAGGAGTAATTTCAACTAACTCTTCATCATTAATGTAAACTAAAGCCTCTTCTAATTTCACTTGGCGAGGAGCTTTTAACTGAACTAAAACATCAGCTCCAGCTGATCTCATGTTAGTAAGCGCTTTTTCTTTAGTAAGGTTAAGTTCGATGTCTTGAACTTTGTTTGCTTCACCGACTATCATTCCTTTGTAGACTTTATCTGTAGGCTTAACGAAGAAAACACCTCTGTCTGAGAAGTTTTCAAGAGCATAACTGGTAGCGGCTCCCTCTTCAAGGTTCACTAGTACACCCATTCTCACTTTATCGATGTCACCAGCATATGGCTTGTACTCATAGTAAGAGTGAGTCATGATACCAGTACCTTTTGTGATTCTTATGAACTCAGTGCTGAAACCGATTAGACCACGAGTTGGAACTAAGAATTTAAGAAGAGTACGTCCATGAAGAGTGTTCATGAAAGTCATTTCAGCTTTTCTTTTTCCAAGTCTTTCGATACAAGCACCAGAGAACTCATCTTCTACATCTATAATCAATTCTTCAAATGGCTCGTGTATTTTACCGTCTACATTTTTCTGGATAACTCTTGGTTTCCCTACTTGGAATTCGTATCCTTCTCTTCTCATAGTTTCGATAAGAATACCTAAGTGAAGTTCACCACGACCCGCTACTAAGAATGAATCAGTGTTCTCTGTAGGAGTAACTTTTAAAGCTACATTCGTTTCTAATTCTTTATCAAGTCTATCTTTTATCTGTCTTGAAGTTACGAATTTTCCTTCTAAACCAGCAAATGGACTAGAGTTTACTGAGAAGATCATTTCTAAAGTAGGCTCGTCAACTTTAATTGAAGGCAGTGCTTCAGTTAAAGTTGGGTCACAAACAGTATCTCCGATGTTACCTTCTGGCATACCAGCGATCATAACTATCATTCCAGCGCTTGCTGTTTCTAGTTCAATCTTCTCTAAACCATGGAAACCATAGATCTTAGCGATTTTCTTTTTAGAGATACTCTTTTCACCGTCTTCATCAGTTTTGATAAGGTTCATTTGTTGGTTAACTGAGATAGTACCGTTTAAAATTCTCCCTACAAGTAATCTTCCTAGGTATTCATTAGAGTCTAAACTTACGGTTTGGAATAAGAAAGGCTCTTCAACATTACCTTCTGGAGGAGGAACTTCTTTAAGGATAGTGTCTAAAATTACTTCCATGCCAGCATCTTCATCTTCAAGTTCAGCTTTAGCCATACCATTTACACCAGAAGCATAGACTATTGGGAATTCGATTTGATCATCATCAGCACCTAAGTCGATGAAAAGTTCAAGAACTTCATCGATTACTCTTGCTGGATCAGAATTAGGCTTATCAACTTTATTGATAACTAAAATAGGTTTTAAACCTTGTTCAAAAGCTTTCTTTAGCACGAATCTAGTCTGAGGCATAGGTCCTTCAAACGCGTCTACTAAAAGTAAACAACCTTGAACCATACCTAGAACACGTTCTACTTCACCACCAAAGTCCGAGTGACCAGGGGTATCTACGATATTGATAGTTTGGTCTTTATATTTAACAGAAGTGTTCTTGCTCAGGATCGTAATTCCACGCTCTTTTTCAAGAGGGTTACTATCCATGACACAAACTTCGTGTTCTTTATGTTCAGCAAAGCAATTAGTCTGCTCTAAAATAGCATCTAAAAGAGTAGTCTTTCCGTGGTCAACGTGGGCGATAATCGCGATATTTCTAATATTTTCAGTTTTTGGAGGCATCGTATCACGATTTATCTTACTCTATTTTGATAGATAAATCTTATTAAATATTGTTCATAACCTAAACTTAAGAATAAACTGTCATAATATACATGTAATAAGTAAGTCCTAAATATAGGCGTTTTAGAAGTTTTTTGACAATTTAATAGTGAAAAGGAGCCAGTGATGAAAGTCGCACAGAGAGGTATCGATACTAATAATCAAACTAGTAACAAAAATACTAAGTTAAATGAAGTCAAAGAGTTTGCACATCATGAAAAGTTAGGGAAAATAGGTAAACTCAATGGCAAAATTAATATATTAAAGAATGAAATAAGTGATTTAGAGAACACTAAAGAGTTTTTACTGGCACTTGCAGGAGCCAATACTGATGGTATCGATAGTTTAGGAGCTTTAGTTGAAAGAACTTATGAGATAGCTGAAGCTGGTAATGATAGATCTGGAGAGATAAATACTGGTTTATTTGATAATGAAGAGACAAATGATGTTAATAAAACAGCTTTAAGTATAGAGGTTTTAAAAGCTTTAGATCCACAAGCCCCAAATGATTTAAACGAGGCTGGTTTTGAGTATGCTGATGCTATTAATCAAAGTTTTTCTGAAAACCCAAGCATGAAACTTAATGCTGCGTTAGAAGTTGATCTCAATAGAATTGAGGCTGAAATTTTAGATAGAGAAGGCAGGCTTGAAGAAAAAAATGGTGAATTAACTATAACTGAAGGTACTGATTCTATTGTTCAAGTCGTAAATGGAGTAAAACAAAAGGTTTTAGACCCTAATGAAATTGAAGCTGACATGGATAGAGAAGCTGTAAATAGAGTCGATAATAACCCTACAAAAGCAGCAAATAGGGAGCCTGATAATTTAGCTGGGGCTGAATTCGATGAGTATGGTCAGGTTGTTAATGAAGCTGAAGAAACAATCCAGTTCTTAGATACGAATAGAAAATATGAATTAGATGAATAATTTGAATTAATTTAAAAATTTTTATCAAATTTCTCAAAATCACTCTTTGTATTATCAAATACATTTCTTAATGGAAGGAGAGTGCGTATGAGAAGTGAGGAGCTTATAGAATTATATATGAAAAGTAACCCACATTTAGATGGGCAGAAGCTTAGACTTAAACTGATTTTAGAAAAAAGAGACCGAGATTTAAGCCGAAATTTTAAGAAAAAGCGTGTAGATGTAGCTGATTTTAGAGATGCTACTCAAGCTTTTGAAGAATAGAGTTATACTGAAAATATATGAAAAAAAGCTTTTCTTGGCTATTAATATTGCTAGTTCTCTTGAGTTATTCATGCTCAGGTAACGATGTTAGATCAAAGTATGATATTTCACATTTACCAGTAGGTCCGATTCAATATCAAGCTTTGGAAAACTGGGAATTAGGTACCCCAGAGAACTTCATGAGATTAGAGCAATTTCAGATTTCAGAAAATTCTGAGCTTGCTGTCTATTTTTTACCAGGTTCTGCTGGAACAGTAGATGAAAACATAGCTAGATGGAAAAACCAATTCATGGCTAATCAGTCTAAAAAAGAATTACTGCTAGAGCAGTATAACTTTAAAGCTATTCCACTTACGGAGTTTTATATGGAGGGAGATTTTAAAAAATCTTCAAATCCATTTAATCCAGGTGCTAAAAAAGAAATTTTAGATGCTTATGCTATGTATGCAATCGTGGCAGAAGTGGAAGAAGGAAAATGGTTCTTTAAAGCTTTGGGTCCGAAAGATGAAATGTCTTCTGCTAGACCTGAGATTGAGCAGTTTATTGAGACTTTTAAAATCTAAGAGTATTACATATATAACTTTTTATTGAAATGCTTTTTATCTATAGAAGATATTTGATAATAAGGAGATAAGTATATGTCAGATTTTAGAAACGATTTAGTTATAGTTAACCAAGTTTTAAACAATAAAAGATTAGTTCGTGGGGGAGATGAGGGAGCATTCATAAATTCTTATAAAAGTGATATCAATGAGACATTAGGAAAAATTGGAATTGACTCAAGTAAGATTGAATTACCTGAAGGTACTAATGCTGAGAATTATAGACAACTGGCTGTTGCTGCTGAATTTCTAAAAGACAGAGGGGCATCCACTTACGGTTTAAACTCAGATCAAATGACTGAAATTTTCCAAAAAATCGCTGACCCTAAAGTTCAAGTTGCAAATGTCGATGAGTTAGCATTTGAAGCAGGTGTTGAATCTGGAAAGTTAAAAGAAAAGCAAAGAGATATTTTTACCCAAGAGACTTTGGATTTTAGTAATGATTATAGAGATTATGATGATTTTAGTCCTCAAGCGAGTACTCAAATTTGGAATCAATTTATTAATTAAAGGATATGCCTGAGCTTTTAGGTTATTGTTATAAGTAGTTTCGAGCTATGTTTAATGACTGATTTTTTGAATTTTACGAATTTATTATTGTCCTTTAATGCTTTTGCAATTATTTGCCTTATTTTCTGGATAAAAAATCTAAGCAATACTCAGAATAATAAGGATCTTCACGTAAAAAACTTCTTCTCAAATATTAAAAACCAAGGCATTTGGGGAGAAGAGCAGTTAGCAAACTTACTAAATGAAACTCTTTCCTCTTCTCAGTTTGATTTACAGTGCCATATAGAACCGAAATCAGATTTTATTGTAGATGCTGCTGTGAAAATCCCAACAGCAAATAATAATTCAATATTATTACCCATCGATTCTAAATTACCTTTAGAAGATTACATGAACTTCCTCAACTCAAATGAAGAAATTAACTATCAAAATGCAAAGAAATATATAAAAAAGATCGAATCTAAAATTAAAGTAGAAGCTAAATCGATTCGTGAAAAATATATCAAGCCCCCTTATACAACAGATTTTGCGATTATTTTCCTACCAATAGAATCTTTATACTATTTATTAATTCAAAATATAGCTTTCATAGAGCAGCTTAGAGGAGAATACAAAATTCTAATTGCAAGCCCATCAAGCCTTTCAGCTTTAATTAATTCAGTTTCATTATGTTTTAAATACTCTCAGTTAGAAGGTACTTACCAGAATTTCTATGATTCTATAGAACTATTAACCCAAAACTTTGAGGACTTAGACCTCACTATAACTAAGTCAGAGAAGAAGTTAGAGGATTTATATAAATCTTTAACTGAATTAAAAACTAAAACCAAGTCTATGAAAAGACAGATGAATAGTTTTGATGAAAAAGCTTACACATGAACCAGCAGGCTTAAAGCATCTAAAAATTTCATAGATCCTGTTTTGATCCTAGTTTCAAACTCTAGTAACTTTTCTGACAGTTTATTTAAATGCTGAGTATCCATAGAACTCGTATCTTTTTTTAGGTGATAAACCCTACCTGTTTTAGCATTGATCACTCCAGCTATCTGTTCATCTGTAAATCTTTCCTGGATTAATAATAAGACTGTTTTATAAAGATCAATATTGCTTTGAATTAAGCTCAGAAACCCTAAATTATTCTCCTGATTTCTATCACTCTTTATTTTCTCCAGCTCTTTAATTGCTTGAATTGAGTCATTTTTAGCTAAATATTTAATAAACTCGAAGATGTCATACTTTGCTGTGCAGTATTCCTTTATGATTTGGATATTAATTTTTTTATGGGTAATTCCGATTCTTTCAAGCTCAGTAAACAGCTTCGCTGTATCTTCACAGCCCATGTAGTTGACATAATCGATAATATCTCTTCTACCTATTTGCAAATCGGTATGATTTTTAATCGCATTATCTAACCATTCAGCACAAAACTTCTGATCCCAGCTTTTAAAAGCCTTAATCTGTTCGATTTTAGCTGTAGGTAGATTCTTCAATTCTTTCGCTACTTTAAGCGTGCCTTTAAAGGTATTAGCATGGATAACGATTTCTTTATCATTTGCAACTTCTTTTAAGACTTTTAGAAAGAACTCAAGCTCTTTATCGTCTTGTTTGCTCGCAAAAACACCTGTATTTTTAACTAAAATACGATCTGAACTTTTTTGAAACAATAAGTTTCCAGTTTCTTGTAATTTTGCTGAGATTTGATTTAAACTTGGATTTTCTAGAACTTCAAAGTCCTTGGCATGAGTTAACTCCTTAACTCTCAGCTGAGCCCTAAATTCGTCTTCTCCATGAATTAAAAAAATCATAAGCTGATAACAGCTATTAACTTTGAATAGCTATAGAGACATATAATAGACTATTTACTTCCCAATCATCTTAGAAATCGATACTGGCTTAATAAAGTTTTTCATAGCTTGCTTCGGATCTTTAATAGGTGTACTATTTCCTGTTAATTTCTTCATTTCAGGCTCACTATTTTCCTTGTTAACCCTTTGTGTAAATACAGGAATACCAGATTCTCTTTCTTTTTTACCCTGCTGAATCGCAGATCTTAATAATGTTGGCTGCCTTAAGTCATCTCTTAGGCGAGATGCAATAATTTCTCTTACTTTATTTAATTTAATTTTCTTTTTAGTTTGGTTCACAATATCCTCCAACTTAGATAAAACCGACTTAGTGCTATTCTATAGGGGCAACTTTAAGGAATGGTTAAGCATTAGAAAGAAGTAAAGCTAAAATCTTTAGATTTTCTTCAAATTGAAACGGTTAAAGAGGTAAAGACTTTGCTATCATATTAGTTCGTTATTTTTATGCGAAGTATTCGTAAATAAAAATAAGTTCAGGAAAAAGACATGGCCCTACAAAAGAAAAAACCACAAACACCTGGCTCTAGAGGAATGATCACTCTAGATAGAGAAGACATTACGAAGTCTTCACCAGAAAAATCTTTAACTGTCAAGCTTAAAAAGTCCACTGGTAGAAACAACTTAGGAAGAATCACTTGTAGACATAAGGGTGGCGCTGTTAAGAAAAAATACAGAGTTATTGATTGGAAAAGAAATAAAGCTGGTATTCCAGCTACAGTTAAAGCTATTGAGTATGATCCGAACAGGAATGTACACTTAGCTCTTTTATTTTATAAAGACGGTGAAAAGCGTTATATTTTAGCCCCTAAAGGCTTAAATATTGGTGCTACTGTTGAGTCAGGCCCTGAGTCAGAGATTTCTGTAGGCAACTGCTTACCTTTAAGAGACATCCCTCAAGGTACTACTATTCACTGTATCGAATTAAACCTTGGTAAAGGTGCTCAAATGGTAAGATCTGCTGGTTCTTCAGCGATGTTATCAGCGAAAGATGGTGATTATGCGATTATCAAGCTTCCATCTGGTGAGTTAAGAAGAGTTCATTTAGACTGTATCGCGACTATTGGTACTTTAGGTAATGCTGACCAGAAGAACACTGTTACTGGTAAAGCTGGTATCAATAGACACAAAGGTATTAGACCTACGGTTAGAGGTTCTGCGATGAACCCTGTTGATCACCCTCATGGTGGTGGTGAAGGTAGAGCTCCTATCGGTGGTATTCCTAAGACGTTTAAAGGTAAACGTGTTGGTGTTAAGACTAGAACTAATAAGCGTTCTTCTAAGTACATCATCACAAACAGAAGAGGAAGAAAGGTAGCAGCTACTAGTTAAAAGGTTATAGGTAAAGATTTATGTCACGTTCAACAAAAAAAGGACCATACGTACATCACTCTCTTTGGAAAAAACTCCAAGAGATGATCGAAAAAGGTGAGAAGAAAGTAATTAAGACTTGGAAGAGATCATCAATGATTCTTCCTGAGATGGTTGGTTTCACGATCGCTGTTTATAATGGTCAAAAATTTATCCCTGTGTATTGCTCTGAGTCAATGGTCGGTCATAGGTTAGGAGAGTTTGCTCTTACAAGAACATTTAGAGGGCACGCTGGGTCTAAGAAAGCAAAAGTTGGCAGGTAATGGAAAAAGTAACAGTAAAAGCAAGATTAGGATTTATTAGACAGACTGCAAGAAAACTTCGCAGAACTGTTAATCTTATTAGAAATATGAAAGCTGGTGAGGCTTTAACTACATTAAGGTTTTTACCTTATGCAGCAGCTACTCCAGTTAAAAAACTTCTTATGAGTGCTATGGCGAACGCTAAAGCGAACCATGGTATCGAAAATCCAGAAGAATTACACATCTCACAATTCTTAGTAGATGATAAGAGCATCCTTAAGAGATACAGAGCAAGAGCGAGAGGTCGTGCTTTCTCTATCTACAAGAGATGTTCACAAATGAACATAGTTTTAAGTGATATGACTCCAGCTGAGTATGGTAGCTACGTTTGGGAAACTTCACCTAGAAACAAGAAAAACTGGAAAAAGGAAAATAAGGAGCTTAGCAAGTAATGGGACAGAAGGTACCACCACGCGCAAATAGACTTGGTATAGTTGAATCTTCAGATTCTATAACATATGTAGAATTTAGAGCTGGTCAATTTGCCTACGTACTTCAAGAAGATACTCTTATCAGAAAGTACGTTAAGAAGAAGCTAAAAAATGCAGGAATCAGTAAAATTATCATTCAAAGAAAGCCTGGTCAAGTTCAGGTTAACTTAATGACTGCAAGACCTGGTTTAGTATTTGGTAAATCTAACGAAGGTTTAGATAACTTAAGATCTGAGCTTACTGCTCTTATTAATAGACCAGACTTAACTTTACAAGTAAACGTTTTTGAGGTTAATAAAATTGATGTAGATGCTCAATTAATCGCTGAAAGTATCGCTCAACAATTAGAAAGAAGAATAGCTTTCAGAAGAGCTATGAAACAATCTATCCAGAGAGCGATGAGAGCAGGAGCTACTGGAATCAAGATTGAAGTTTCTGGAAGATTAGCAGGTATTGAAATTGCTAGAACTGAGAGATCTCAGGAAGGTAGTGTTCCTTGTCACACTTTCAGAGCTAACATCGATTATGGTTTTGCTGAAGCATTAACTACTTATGGAAACATTGGTATTAAAGTTTGGGTAAATCATGGAATTCTTAAGCCAGGAGAGAAAGCTAAATTAAACATTAAAGCTGCTGCTGGAAATATGGGAGGAGTAACAGCTAATGCTGCAGCCTAAGAGAACTAAATTTAGAAAACAAATGCGTGGGCGCATGAAGGGTAAGGAAACCCGTGGTGCTGCGATTCATTTTGGTGATATCGGTCTTCAAGCTCTAGAGCCTAAATGGATCACTTCTAGACAGATTGAGGCAGCCAGAAGAGCTATGACTCGTCACATCAAGAGGGGTGGTAGAATCTGGATTAGAATTTTCCCTGATAAGCCGATTACGATGAGACCAGCTGAAACTAGAATGGGTGCTGGTAAAGGTAATCCAGAGTTTTGGGTAGCTGTTGTTAAGCCAGGTAGAGTGATTTTTGAAATCGCTGGTGTTGATTTAGCTTTAGCTAAAAGAGCACTTGAGCTAGCTGCTGCTAAGTTTCCATGTAAATGTAAAGTCATTACTAAGGAGGGCTTATAAATGTTATTGAAAGCTAAAGATCTTAGAGATAAATCATTAGAAGATTTGAAATCTGAGTTAGAAACCCTTTATAATGATCTATTTGAGGCTAAAATGGCCCTTCACTCAAGAAAACTTGAGAATCTATCTTCAATCAGAGAGATTAAGAAGTCCATAGCTAGAATTTACACGATAATCAAGGAAAAGGAAGAGCTAGAGAATGCCTAAGAGAAGTTTAGTCGGAATAGTAAAGAGCGCTAAAGTTGATAAAACTATCCAAGTTTTAGTAACTACGAAAGTAAAACATAAGCGTTACCACAAAATTATCAATAGATCTAAAACTTTTGCTGCACATGATCCAGAAAATCTAGCAGCTGAAGGTGACAAGGTTCTTATTGAAGAATCACGCCCTATTTCTAAGTCTAAGAGATGGGTTCTATTAAACGTATTGGAGAAAGCTATTTAAGGGATAAAGCATGTTACAACAAGAAAGTGAGTTAAATGTTGCTGATAACACTGGCGCAAAAAGGGTCAGAATAATAAGAGTTTTAAAAGCGAATGCAAAGTTTGCAGAGCTTGGAGATACTTTTGTTGCTACTGTTAAGGATGCACTTCCTAACATGTCAGTAAAGAAATCTGCGATTGTTCGTGGTGTCGTTGCACGTATGAAGAAGCGTAAGAGAAGAAAAGATGGTAGTTGGATTGAATTTGATGAGAATGCTTGCGTTTTAATTGACAAAGCAGGAAATCCTATTGGTTCTCGTGTATTTGGTCCTATAGCTAGAGAATTAAGAGAGCATGGTTTCATGAAAATCGTTTCTCTTGCACAGGAGGTAGTATAATGCCGAACACGAAAAAGAAACCAGTAAAAAGATATACTAAAGCAGCTGTTAAGCCTTTCGTAAAGAAAGGATCTAAGTTACTTTTATCAAGAGCCTTAAATAAAGTTGGCGCTTCTAACCCTAGAGTTAAGTCTCACGTTAAGTGTGGTGATGAAGTTGTAGTTATCGCTGGTGCAGATAAAGGTAAAATCTCTAAGGTTCTTGAAGTTTACCAAAACGGAAAAATTTTAGTAGAGGGTGTAAACATTAAAACTAAGCATAAAAAAGCTTACGCACCTGGACAAGAAAGTGAGATCTCTAAAGTAGAATCACCGATTTATGCATCTAATGTAATGATTTGGGATGAGACTGCTAAAAAAGCATCACGTGTAGGTAAAAAAGTTCTTGAAAATGGAAAGAAAGTTAGAATTTCCAAAGCAAGTGGGGAGCAATTAGATTAATGGCGACTAGTTTAAAAGAAAAGTATAATAGTGAAGTCAAGAGCAATCTTAAAGATGAGCTTGGCTGTGCAAATGTGCACCAGATTCCTAAGTTAGATAAGATTGTTATCAACTTTGGTCTTGGTGAGTCTGCAGGTAATTCAAAAACCCTTGAAAGAGCTATTGAAGAATTAGCTAATATCTCTGGCCAAAAGCCAGTTATCACTAGAGCTAAGAAGTCAATTGCTGGTTTCAAATTAAGAGAAACTGCGCCTATCGGTATTAAAGTAACTCTTAGACAAGAGAAAATGTACAACTTCTTCAGTAAGCTTGTTAACATTGCGATGCCACGTATCAGAGATTTCCAAGGTATCTCAAGAAAAGCTTTTGATGGTAGAGGAAACTATACACTAGGTATTAAAGAGCAAATCATTTTCCCTGAGATCAAGTATGATCAGGTAGATGCTATCAGAGGTATGGATATTACTATCTGTACTACAGCTACTAACGATAAAGATGCTTTAGTACTTTTAGAAAAGCTTGGTATGCCGTTCAAGAAATTACCAGGAGCAAAAGGATAATTAATCATGGCGAAAAAATCTTGTATTCAAAAAACTAAAAAGAAAGAAAGGTTAATTGAGAAGTACGCTAAAAAACGTGCTGAACTTAAGAAGCAATTAGACAATCCTGAGCTTGATTTCGAAGAAAGAGTTTTAATTCAGGAAAAACTTGAAAATTTACCTCTTAACTCTTCAAGAGTAAGACATAGAAACAGATGTTGGTTAACTGGTCGTCCTCGTGGTTACCATAGAGATTTAGGTTTATGTCGTAATTCTCTAAGAGAAATGGCACATAAAGGTTTAATACCTGGTTTAACGAAGGCTAGTTGGTAATAGGAGTTTAATAAGTAAGATGTCAGCAACAAAAGAATTAAATATTAAGTCGAATAAAGTAAGCAATGACCCAATTTCTGATTGCTTAACTAGAATTCGTAACGCTATTACTATTAAGAAAGCTAAAGTTTTAGTGCCTTTCAGTAAATTAAAAGCAAGTTTAGTTGATTTACTTCAGAAAGAAGGTTATATCAAATCATATGAGATTGTTAACAATGATAACCCTGCAACTAAATCAATTATCGTTGAATTAAAGTATGTAAGCGGTGTTCCGGCTATTAAAGGTTTAAAAAGAGTTTCTAAGCCTGGTCTTAGAAAATATATTAAATCTAAATATGTACCTAGAGTACTTAATGGTTTAGGTATCTGTGTACTTTCTACTAATAAAGGTTTAATAACTGATAGGAAAGCTAGAGCAGATAAATGCGGTGGAGAGCTTCTTTGCACAGTTTGGTAATTTTAAAGGGATAAGAGAAAATGTCAAGAATCGGTAAAAAAGAAATAATAATCCCAGAAAATGTCCAAGTGACATTGGAAGAGTCTGAGTTGGGTACTCTTGTTAAGGTTAAAGGTCCTAAAGGTGAATTAGAAAAATTAATTCGTCCAGAGATCGCTATCACTTTAGAAGATAAGATCAAGTTAAAGTTAACTGTAGCTAAAGAAACTAAGCAATCAGCTGCATTCTATGGTTTATCAAGAACTCTTGTTAACAACATGATTGTTGGTGTAACAGTAGGTTTCTCTAAAGAATTAGAAATCCAAGGTGTTGGTTACAGAGCAGCTTTACAGGGAGCTAACATTAACTTCCAATTAGGTAAGTCTCACCCTGAGCTTCTTGAGCCACCTGCTGGAATTAGTTTTGAAGTTGAGAAAACTGGTCTTGGTATAAAAGTTGCTGGAGCTGATAAAGAGTTAGTTGGTCAGATCGCTGCGACTATCAGATCTTTAAGACCTGTTGAAGTTTATAAAGGAAAAGGTATCAGATATAAAGGCGAGCACGTTCGTAAGAAAGCTGGTAAGTCTGGTGGTAAGTAAGTTTGAGGTAGTATAAATGGCGTTAAGTTCAAGAAAAGTAAGAAGACAGAAAAGACAGGTTAGAGCTAGGAAGAAAATTCATGGTACTCAAGAAAGACCAAGATTAGCTGTTTATAGATCTAATAAGCACATCTCAGCACAAATAATCGTTGACGCTGATCCTGCTACTGAAAACAAAGGTTCAATTACTTTATGTGGTACTGCATCTTATGCTAGTGATCTTAAAAAAGATCTTAGTTCAGGTGCAACTGTAAGTGCTGCTGAAGCAGTAGGAAAGAAAATTGCTGAGTTAGCTCAAGCAAAAGGAGTAAAAACTGTAGTCTTTGATAAGGGTGGTAACCTTTATCATGGTCGTGTAAAAGCGTTAGCTGATGCGGCAAGAGAATCGGGACTATGGTTCTAATAGGAGTTTTTTATGTCAGAAGAAGCAAAAAAAGAAGAAAATAAAGTCGAAAATACTGAAGTGAAAGAAACAGAAAAAGCTGTTGAAGCTAAAGCTGCGGATAAAAAAGAAAACAATCCAGAAGCTAAAGTTGATGATAAAACTGCTGCTTCAGCAGGTAAAAAGGATGATACTTCTAATGCCGTAATTGGTAAAGAAGCTGCTACTACTTCAGAAAAATCTGACGCAAAAGCTTTCAACAAAAAGAAAAAGAAAAAAGACGGCGGACAAAGAAGACAGAAAAGATCTGAAACTCAAGAAGCTGAATATGTAGAGAAAGTTGTTCAAGTAAGAAGAGTTACTAAAGTAGTTAAGGGTGGTAAGAAACTATCTTTTAGAGTAGTTGTTATTATCGGTAACGAAAAAGGTAAAGTTGGAGTTGGAGTAGGTAAAGCTTCTGAAGTACTAAGTGCTATTAGAAAAGCTGTTTACGATGCAAGAAAGAATTTAGTTGACATTTCTATGGTTGGAAGTACTATTTCTCATAGAGTTGTTTCTAAATCAGCAGGATCTGAGATTATGTTAAAGCCAGCTGCTGAAGGTACTGGTATCATTGCTGGTGGTACAGCTAGAATCGTTTTAGAACTTGCTGGACTAGGTGATATTTTAGCGAAGTCTAAAGGTTCTAAATCACCATTAAACGTAGCAAGAGCGACTGTTGGTGCACTTCAATCACTTAGAAGTTTCAAAGAGGTTGCAAAATTAAGAGGTTTAACTGTTAAACAAATGCTTTTTGCATAAAAGGTTAAAGGATAGAATCATGGCAGAACAAAAAAAGAAAAAACTATCAATTAAATTAGTAAGAGGTTATGCGGCAGCTTCAAAAAGACAATCTAAAGTTTTAGAGTCTTTAGGTCTTAGAAGAACGAACGCAGTTGTCGAGCATTTTGGTTCTGCAACTATAATGGGAATGGTTAAGAAAGTTGACCATTTAGTTCAAGTAGAGGAGCTAGTTTAATAGCAATCTAGGAGTTTAAAAATGTCAGAAAATCTTAAAAATTTAGATAGTGCTACAGGCGCTACAAGAAAAAGAGCTAGAAAAGGTAGAGGTATTGCTTCTGGAGCTGGTAAAACTAGTGGTAGAGGAATGAGAGGACAGAAATGTAGATCTGGTTACTCTAAAAAGCCTTGGAGAGAAGGTGGACAGACTCCTTTATACAGACGTCTACCAAAGAGACAAGTTAACACAAGAATTAATAGAAAAGAATATTCTGTTGTTAATCTTAGTGACTTACAAGTCATAGCAGAAGAAGGTATTACTGAAATCAGTTTACTTGTATTAGAGGAAGCCGGCATTATCAAGAAAGCTGAACCATATGGACTTAAAGTTTTAGGTGCAGGTGAATTAACTAAAGCTGTTACAGTTAAAGCTAACAAATTTAGTGCATCTGCAAAAGAAGCTATAGAGAAAGCCGGTGGTAAAGCAATTGAAGTCTGAAAATAATCAAGTACTTAGTTTTCAAGAAATAACAAAATCTTCTGGTTTAATGCAGAAGATTTTGTTCACTGCAGTAATGATTGCAGTATATAGATTTGGTGTTCATATACCTCTATATGGTGTTGATCAAGAGGCACTACAATCAAGTACTGTCCTCTCATCGGGGTTACTTGGTTTAGTTGATATGTTTGCAGGTGGAGCATTAAGTGCTCTATCCATTTTTGCTTTAGGTATCGGACCATATATTACTGCAAGTATTATCATGCAGCTCTTGGTTGAAGTAGTACCATATTTAAAGGATCTTCAAAGAAATCATGGTGAAGATGGTAGACAACAATTTCAAAAAATTACTCGTTTTTTAACTATTTTCCTAGCATTTTTCCAAAGTTTAGCTTTAGCTAGATTCCTTGATGTGGCTCAGATTGCAGTAGATCCAGGATTTGTATTCTATGCTAGAACGATTTTAGTATTAACTGTAACTTCACTATTCGTAATGTGGTTAGGTGAAGTTATTACTGAAAAAGGTGTGGGGAATGGAGCAAGTTTATTAATATTTGTTGGTATTGCTTCTAAGCTTCCAGTAATGATTAAAGATACTGCTACAGCACTTAGAGTTGGTTCTAGCCCTCAGTGGGGTGTAATTGCCCTAGTAGCTTTATTCTTAGCATTAACCGTTTTAATTATTTATATTCAAGAAGGTTCTAGAAATCTAACTATTTTTGGGGCAAGAAAGCAGTCTGTAGTTACTAAAGATCATGCTTTACCTTTAAAAATAAATCCGGCAGGTGTTTTACCTATCATCTTTGCTAGTGCACTTTTATTTATGCCAGTTCAGTTATTAACTTTTGCTGGGATGCAAGATAAATCAGTTTCAATTTTATTAAGAGAGACTTTTGCAGCGTTTCCTGGAGTAACTGCCTTAGCTGGAACTTCAATTGGTGGATTTGGTTCATGGATAGCTGAAAGAATTGAGTATATTTTCCAGTATTCGAAAGTTGAGCATTCGATTGTTTATTTAGTTCTAATCGTTGCTTTTACCTTCTTCTATTCATCTATCGTTCTTAACCCTAGAGATATAGCTGATAACTTAAAGAAATCAGGTAGCTCACTTGAAGGTGTTAAGCCTGGAAAGCCTACATGTGATTTCCTTGAGAAGACTATTTCAAGATTAGTTTTAATTGGTGCAGGCTCTATTGGTTTAATTGCGGTTTTACCAATCCACGCTGAGCAGTGGTTCCAAGTAAACACTTTAGGTGGTTTAGGATCTACTAGTTTAATCATCTTAGTTGGTGTCGCTGTAGATGTAAGAAATCAGATTCTTTCTTATATTCAGAGTCATAGATATCAAACAAAGACTTTACTTGATTAGAGATTAAAATTAATATAGATATCTTTCTAAGTCTGGTGGAGTTGGAGTATTTTCAATTACATTATTGAAAGACGGATCTTCAGTATCGCTGTTAGCATTGTTTATAGTAATCTTACCAAGGCTTATATAGTTGTTTTCCTGCATAAATGATATAGGTGTACCGTTAAATACTTCGTAAGTTACATTATCGCCATCAATTTCTCTGACTTTTAAGCCTATCTTTTGCTCACCATCTCCTATCGAGAAGATAAATGGTTTATCTTCACTATTTGCCATGGGAATTGAGCCATTTTTAGTATTTTGGGCTATTAATTCTAAATTATTTTGTATTCCCTCTGTTAATATTTCATCATTTGAGTTGATATTTGGTTTGTATTCATAGTTGTACCAGTAATTAGAGTCTGTGTTGCTATTAGAAGTATATTTTTTAAATCCAGCCCTATTTAATTCTGGAATTGTTACAGTGTTGTTTTCTATCGCTTGTTGGATTTCTGTAGGAGTTATAAATTGGTCTGGAACTTGGCTACCATCTTCAGATTCAACATCAATTTTTTTATAAATTTCATTATGTTCTGGATTTAAGTATTCAATATTAAACCTTTCAATACGTTGTGGGGCAGTTAAAATATCGCGAATGGAAGACATGTAAATTTCCTTTGCAATACAAAGGTTTGGCTTTAAGTATTTGATATGTATCTTAAAGTGATTTTGATATTACTATTTTTAAATCTGGTGTTTCGCCACACTTTGAATTTATGAGCTCCTTGTGGATGATTTTAAGCTTGTGGTTCGAGAAGTTTTGGTGGTGTTTGAGAATATTGTCTAAGATTTGTATGATTTTATTGTTTTGGAAAAAAACATGAGCTTGGATATTCTTAACATTGTATAAACTGTCGCATCCCTTTAGAGACATGTAATGGGTAATTTCATTAAAGAGATCTTGTTTTAGAAAACTCTCAGCAAGCTTAGGACCTGCTTCGACCATAATTCTTTGTGGTGAATTTTTGCAAAGCTCTTCTAATACTGATTTAAGAGAATTTGCTTTAGCTACATCTTCAATTTTATATTCTTGAGGGTGATGATATTGAAAGATATTAAGATTCTTTTTCTCATTTTCTGTAAAATTCTGTTTTGATTTTAAAATTACAATCTCAGGTGTTTTTATATCTGCTAAATTTAGTTCTTCAGCTGAAAACCTAATATTTAATTTTGAATTGTCGTTTTTTATTGAGTTAATACCTGTAATTAAGATATCGTGGGTTGAACGAAGTCGGTGAACATCTTTTCTTGATTCACTGTTTGTAATCCACTGATCTTCATCTTTTGTAATCATGTTACAGTCAGCATATGATGCGATTTTTATATTGATCCAGCTTGGATTTCTCGTTTCATTTTTTTGTTTATTCTTTAATGAAATTAGATGAAAAAAAATTCTATTTATAAAATTTGCGTTGTTTTTAGTTTCTAGGCTTAATTCTTCTGGATAAACTATCTCTGTCCCATTGTTGTGAATAGCTTTAAAAGCTTTTAAGCGATTCTGATCAAGGTCTGGATTAGGGTCACTGATTGCAAAACATAATTTCTTGAATCTGTATTTTTTAATTAACTCAGTGCATGGTGGGGTTTTACCTGTATGGCTACAAGGTTCTAAACTCACATAGATTTCTGACTCAGCTAGTATCTCCTTATGGTTTTTAGGATACTTAGCTATGACTGAGTTTACAGCGTTTACCTCAGCGTGTTCCTTGCCACAAATACGATGAAAACCTTCACCAATAACTTTTTCATTATGGACTATTACAGCACCGACTATTGGGTTTGGGAAAGCATTTGTTTCACCAAGTTTTGCTAATTCAAAGCATCGCGCTATAAACTTTTCTTGCATCTCACTGGCTTAAAGCTTCTTTCGACTTTAATTCAAGTTGTTTATACTTTGCTTTCTGCCAGAAGTCTTGAAGTTCACTAGGGCTGTGTTCTTTCAAGCCACTAGAGCCTGTTTCTTTAATAATCTCTACCATGATATTAAAGCGCTCAACAAATTTATTGTTAGTTCTTCTTAAAGCCTCTTCTGGATCAATTTTGAACCATCTAGCAAGGTTTACAACAGTAAATAAAATATCACCTAGCTCTAGTTCAGCTTCTGCATGCTCTTCTTCAGACAGCTTTTCTTTCTTCAAAGTAACTTCTTTAAATTCTTCAATTTCACTATTTAATTGCTCATACAACTTTTCTTCTTCGTCCCACTCAAAGCTTTCACGAACAGCTTTTTTCGAGATTTTCCACGCTCTTGCTAGTGATGGTAACTCTTTAGGAATGCCTTCAAAAATAGATTTACGTGATTTCTTTTCTGCCTTTTTAATTTTTTCCCAGTTGTTATCCACTTCATCTGTATTCTCAGCTTTTGCTGTAGCAAATACATGAGGGTTTCTACGAATCATCTTTTCATCAATATCTTTCACTACATCTGCAAAACTAAATGCACCTCTTTCTTCTGCGATTTGAGAGTGAAGCATGACTTGGAGAAGGACATCACCAAGTTCTTCTTTAAGCGTTTTATTGGCTTTTTCTATATCGGCTTCTGAATTAGAGTCTGTGACTTCATCTACAGCTTCTAAGCATTCATATAATTCTTCAAGTAAATATCTTTTTAAAGATGAATGGGTTTGTTGTTTAACCCAAGGGCAACCTTTTTCTTTGTCTCTTAAAGCTTTTACAGTCTCTTTGAATTTATCAATAGCCATCAGTACTATGATAACAAGTTCAAGCTCAAAAGATCTGTCTTCTTTAGTTTAAGACTAATTTGATAAAAACTAGTATTAAAAAAGACATGGTAAGGCAAGTAACTTTATTTCTAAGTACTATGTTAAACATCCAACTAAATGGTTCTAAAATCATCTCAAGCCAGCTTGATTGTTTTTGTACTTTTTCAGGTTTGAATTTTTCACCGTATACATCATGGAAGGATGCTTCATCAATATGGATAACTTTCTTCCTTATTTTTAGTAAATCTTCAATGCATAACTCTAGTGCAGGTAAAGTTTTAAATAGTTTTCCTTGATCATCATCGTAGGCTGCTTCATATGCACAAAAATCTTCAGGGGTAATTCCATAAGTAATTTGTGGTTTATCACCTATATCATAAATCACATAGTTTATTTGTTCATAGGCAGTGATTAATTTTTGACGAAAATCTTCTATCAGATCATGATTGTTAACGATCTTAGACATTGTTGGATGCTTTGAGCTGATGAGTAACTTTTTGTACTCTTTAGTATCATCTCTAAGTGTATTTATAAGATTAAGAGCTTCTTCTTTTTCCATTTTGACTTCTTAATCTGAGCTTATATATTATAAGCCCAAATTATGGTGTTATCTTCTCAACTATTTTATATACCTTGAAAGTAAAAATTAGGTTAATAAACACCTATAAATGTAAGGTGAAAAGTTAATAGAAAATTAAAAGATATAATTATACCAATACAGGGTACTAATTCCCTCTTAGACTAGGATTTGTAGTGTTAATGGTGTTTTTGATTGACATGTTTTTATACTTATCTGGGTAAATTGTAAGGGTCTGTTTACCAGATCTTAATCTGCTCATGTAATTACTAAGAATACATGAAGAGAGGATGAAATCGTGGGTGAAATTAACAATCAATCTCAAATAATGCAACAGAGAACTTTGGCGTTTAATAAGTCAAAGCCACCTGTTGGTGGAGATGTTAAAACCCAAAGATTAGATTCTTTACCAGGTGAGAAAAAAGGTCAACTTTCAAATGCTGCTAAAGTTGCATTAAAAGATCCTAGTAGTTCAGAAGCTGAAGCTTTTAATAATTCAGGTTTAACTCGAGATAATGTTATAAATATTGCTGATGGTAAAATTTCCGAAGTTGGTCCATTACCGAGTGCAGACGTTAATAATTTAGTAGCTGTTGCAGAAAAAACTCAGTCTAAGGCTGAAAAAGACACTGATCCAGTAATAATGGGTAAGGCAACAGACATTACAAATGAGCAACCTAAAGATGGAATTAGGGGACAAGATGAGCTTAATATGGCTGATGATGCTTGGATGGCATTTGGCAATGCTGTTCAGGAAGACCCTATTGGTGAAAAAGGTCTTGTTGCTACTACTAACAATGAGAATATCGTATCTGATGCGATAATAAAAGAACAACCTGGAATTGATATAGGTACAGATGTCGTAGCTTTAGGTGAAGCAGAAGTTAATAAAAATCAATTGAAACCAGGAGCAGGAAATTTAGTTTTAAATGAAGCTAACCCAGAAGTGAGTGAAGCTGTTTCTCAACAATTATTAGGAATTACTCAGGCAACTTAAGGAGAATACGCTAAAATTTTAGTGGGTAGAGGGATGGACCTAAGAGATCAAGCAAAAATATTAGATATTAAAGAAGGTTTAGACCAAGGTAAATTTAAATTATTTTGTCAGGTAGATGACTCTGGTCAGAATAGTAGCTATGTGATCGTAGATCCTACTATCGAAACTAAAGGAAAAGTATTATTAGCACTAGATTTAGTATATGGTGTCTTAAAGCCGACTTTTTTAGATGGTGCTGAAGATATTGAACTAAGAGAAAATAAATACTTTCAACAAAGTTTAGAGTTTGCTAATGCTAATAAGTTAAAAGACCAGCTTTTAGATAGAAATGGTGAAGGCTATTTCTACGATCCTTCAATGTCTCAACTTCCATCTTTTTATGATGCTGAGAAATATGTCTCTGCTGGTTCTATGGTTTTTAATATTGAAGGTGATGTGCATAATCACAGTATTATTCTAGTTCAGAGATTAAATGACGGAAAGCTAAAGGCTTCTAAAGAAAATGGTGACTCTGCTCATGGTGAGTTTATGCTTTTTCTTGAAATTTCTGGTTTTCAAGTTCCAGAAAATTTATTCTTTCACCAAAGCTAATTATTGATATCCTTTAATACTAATGAGATTTGCGGTAATAGTCATATTATTATTTGGCTTAAGTTCTTGTGTTAAACAAAATCAAAGTTCTCAGTTGCCTAGCAAAGTGATGGCTGGCAAGATGCTAGAGACTAATTATGAGTCCTTAAATAATGAGCAAAAAAAGCTTTTAGATGAAGCTAGAAAAGCAATGGATAAATCCTATGCACCTTATTCTCATTTTCACGTAGGTTCAGCTCTTAGAAGTTTTTCAGGTAAAATTGTAACTGGCACTAATGTTGAGAATGCAGCATATAGCCCAGGGATTTGTGCTGAAAGATCAGCTTTAGCTAGAGCGAATATTCTCGGAGAAACTAAAGTTAAAGCTATTGCAATAATTGGCAAAGGTGATGACTTTAACACGGAAGATGTCGTTGCACCGTGTGGTGTTTGTAGGCAAGTCATATATGAAGCAGCTCAAAGGTCTAATCATGATATTGAAATAATCATGTCAAATACAGTTTCAGACAAGGTTATAGTTTCTAAGATATCTGATTTATTGCCACTTGCTTTTGGACCTAAAGATATAGGAATTGAAATAGAGTGAAAATTCTCCATAGTTCAGATTGGCATATAGGGCGCTATCTCTATGATAGAAAGAGATATGACGAATTTGAAGCGTTTTTTGATTGGTTATTAAAAGAAATAGAACTTCAGGAAATTGATGTGCTCTTGGTTGCAGGTGATATATTTGACACTTCTGTTCCTAATAACCGTGCCCAGGAGATTTATTATCGTTTTTTATGTAATGTAGCTAAATCAAAGTGCCGTCATATCGTAGTTATCGCAGGTAACCATGACTCACCATCTTTTATAAGCGCTCCTAAAAATATTTTGAAATCATTAGATGTGCATGTTGTGGGCACCGTGACTGAGAATTTAGAAGATGAAGTTATTGAATTGAAAAATGATCAAGGGGATTTAGAATTATTAGTTTGTGCTGTGCCTTATCTTAGAGATAAAGATGTGCGTAAAGTTCAAGCTGGGGAAAGTTTAGAGACTAAGTCTGAGAATCTGGTTCAAGGTATTAAAGATCATTATGCTAAGGTGGCTGAGATTGCAGTTACTATCCGTGATGACTACTTAGAAAGTGCAGGAAAGTCTGGAGTTGAGAAACATATTCCAATTATCGGAATGGGACATTTGTTTGCTGCCGGAGGCAGCCCTGGAGAAGGAGTTCGTGATCTGTATGTAGGTTCACTTGGATATGTTAGTGCAGAGACTTTTCCTGAAGAATTTGATTATGTCGCTTTAGGACATTTACATATAGCTCAAAAAGTTTCAAGTTCAGAATATATTCGCTATTGTGGCTCACCTATTCCTATGGGCTTTGGTGAAGCTAAGCAAGTAAAAAAAATAATTACTTTAGCATATGGAGTTGAAGATACTAAGCCTGCTATTCAAGAAATCCCAATTCCTAATTTTCAGTCACTTGAAAAAATTGCAGGTGATGAAACTGTAATTAAAAAACGTATCGAAGATTTACTCTCGGCAAATAGTTCAATTTGGCTTGAAGTAGAGTACGAAGGGGACCTTGAAGGACAGAGCTTTAGAGAAGAAATATTAGAATTACTTTCTGGTTCAGAGATAGAGTTGCTTAGGTTTAAAAATAAGACTGTTTTGAAAAATTATTTATCAAGCCTTAAAGTCGAAGAGAAGCTTGAGGATTTAAGTCCTATGGAAGTCTTTAAAAGATGTTTAGTGACTAATGAAGTTGAAGAAGGTAAGCAAGACTTGTTACTAGCTAGCTATAGTGAGGTTCTCAAGTCGATTCAGGAGGAAGATATTAAAGCTGAATGAAGATACTTGAACTACGCTTTAAGAATTTAAACTCTTTAGTAGGTGAATGGCTAATCGACTTTAGTCATGAAAACTTTATTGAAAATGGTATTTTTGCCATTACTGGACCTACTGGAGCTGGTAAAACTACTATACTTGATGCTATTACTTTAGCTCTTTATGGTTCTACAGCACGTTTGGGGAAAATTACAGAAAGTAGTAATGAGATTATGTCTCGTCATACTGGAGAATGCTTCTCTGAGATCAGTTTTGAAACGAAGAAGGGAAGATATAGAGTTAACTGGAGTCAGAGGCGTTCTCGTAAAAAGGCTGATGGTAAACTTCAGACGCCTAAGCATGAGATAGTTGATGATCTAACAGGAAATATTATTGAAGCTAATAAATTAAAAGAAGTGGAAAAAGTTGTTGAAGCTAAGATCGGGATGAGCTTTGAACAGTTTACTCGTTCTATTCTTTTAGCACAAGGCAGCTTTGCTGCCTTCCTTCAAGCAAGCTCTGATGAAAGGGCTCCTATACTGGAGCAGATTACTGGAACTGAAATCTATAGCCAGATCTCTCTTCGTGTCCATGAAAGAAGAAGAGAAGAACAAATTAAATTACAGTCTCTAGAAGATCAATTGAGTTCGATTAAATTACTCAGTGATGAAGAGTTGATAGAACTTGAAAATTCCTCTAAGGAAAAAGATCTTAGGCAAGCTGAGCTGAGTCAAGAGCATAAAAAGTTAACAGAGAAATCTAATCATTTAAAAGAAATAAAGTCTTTAGTAGCTGAGCAGAATAAATCTAAAAGTTCTCTTCAGGCTTTAGAAAAAGATTTAAACTCTAAAGCTGGTGAAATGGAAGGTATTAGAGAAGAGCAGTCACAGATTGAAAGAGATTTGAAGGCTTTTGCTGAAACTAAACAGCAAAATTTAGACTTGATTAAAAATGTTCGTGAGCTTGATTTTAAGTTAGATGAAGCTAAAAGAAATTCAGATAAAGCTTTAAGTGAATTGAAGCAGATTAAATTTGAATCAGAGAAAACTAATCAAGAAAGCTTAAACTTGAAAACTTTTATTAGTCAGTCACAGACTAGATTAAATGAATATCAAGAATATTTTAAAGGGGCTTTAGATTATGAGCTTGCTGAACAAGAATTACCTCTATTAAAAAACATTGTGGATAATCTAACTAAGCTTGAAAAAGACTCACTAGAAATGAAGTCTAAGTATAGCTCTTTAGAACAAGAGCTTCAAAAAGCTAGAAAAGAATTTGCAACAGTAGATCAAGTATCGAAAAATTCTGAACAGAAAAAAAATGAACTTGAACTTGAATTGAAACAGCTTGAAAGCCAAAAAAATGAAATTTTAAATGGTGAAGATTTAAATGACTTTAAAGCTAAGTTTGAAACTACTGGTACTAGAAAAGAAATTACCCTTACTGAAAAAAATAAACTTGAAGCGATAAAATCTTTAGATTTATTAGCAAAGGATATGAAAGTTAATTCTGATAAGAAAGCTTTATTGGAAGAGCTTTGTGTTCAACTTGAGAAGAATAAAGAACAAGCACTTAAAATAACGAGTTTAGAAGAAGAAAGGATGAAACTAAGTAATGGTGAAGAGTGCCCGTTATGTGGTTCGCTTGAACATCCGTATGTAGATAAGGAACCTGATTTGAATTATTCTGATTCAGAACTGGACCTAAAAAGAAAAGATCTAGACATGCTTAATAAAGAACATAGTAAGTTTTTGATTGAGACTAGTGCACTTGAAAAGGAAATAGAGTTAACGAATAAAAGTCTTGATAACCTTTTCAAGAGAATAACAGGGTTTAATTTAGATCAAAGTTTTACTGAAAATATAGAACAGCTTTCAATAAAAGATTTAGAAAACTTAGCTGTTGATTTAAAGTCTAAGATAAATAAAGTTGAGACTTTAGAAAAAGAGCTTAGCTTAAAAAATAAAACCCTTAGGAATTTAGAAGCTGATTTCTTGAAATCTTTATCTCAAAGAGATTCTATCAAAGAAAAAGGAGTGAAGCTTAAGTCAGAGCATAGCTTAGTTTCTGAGCAAGTTAAAAAACAGGACTCTGAATTAAAAGCTTTAGAAGAGAGATTTGATGCGAAGTTCTCAAACTTTAAAATTAAAATTTCTGGTGATGGAAAGATTATAGATAAGTATTTAAGTTTAGAAAAAGCTTTTAAACTAATCCAGCAAAAGAAAAATGAAGCTGAAGACTTGAAGCTAAGATCTAGAGAAGCTGAATTGAAGTTAGAAACCATAAGTAGTTCACTAGTGCAAATTAATGAAAGATATTCAAAGAAAGAGCTTGAGTGTTTAGAGTTGGAGAGAATCAATAAAGATTTATATAGTAAGCGTATTGATTTATTTGGAGAAGGAAGTTTAGCTGACTTTGAAAATGAATTAGTAAGTGCTGAGAACCTTTTAACTAAAAAAGAAAAAGATATTAATATTGCTAAGAATAATTTGGAAAAGGAAAATGAATTACTTAAGTTAAATATCGAAAATATTAAAACCCGCCAGCAAGAGCTTTCTATTTCGCTTGATAATTTAGCTTACTCTCAAGACTTAGATATAGAAAAAGATTTACTTGAAAATGAAAAAGAACTTAATGCTAAGTTTGCATTGATTAGTTCACTAAATCAAGAACTTGGGATTATTAAAGAGAAACTAGAGAGTAATGCTAAAGCCAAAGATGAGATGAAAGATAAGCTTACTCACTTAGATGCTCAGAAAAAGGAACTTGAAAGATTTAGTTTATTACATGAGTTGATAGGTTCTTCTGATGGTAAGAAGTTTAGGAATTTTGCTCAGGGGCTTAGCTTTGAGATAATGATTGCACAAGCCAATATTCAGCTTGAAAAAATGACTGATAGGTATATTTTAGTTAGAGATCAGAAAAATAATTTAGCTTTAAATATTTTGGATAATTATCAGGCTGGTGAAATTCGTTCTACGAAGAATCTTTCTGGTGGTGAGAGTTTTATCGTTAGTTTAGCTTTAGCACTTGGTTTATCTAAGATGGCGAGTGCTAATGTGCAAGTTGATTCATTGTTTTTAGATGAGGGCTTTGGGACATTAGATGAAGAAGCTTTAGAGACTGCACTTTCAGTTTTATCTAATTTGAAAGATGATGGCAAGCTTATAGGGGTTATTTCGCATATTCCTGCGCTTAAGGATAGGATACCTGTTCAGATTAAGCTTCAGAGTTCTAGTTTGGGAAGAAGTAGTATTTCTGGGGTGGGTGTTTGGAGGTTATGTGGAAGCCTAGTATAAAAAAAGACTAAAACAAATTTGCTTTAGTCTTTTTTGTAATTGAAGTTTAAAACTTGGTTTTATGAGGCTAAGGCTCTTCCAGTGGTGTCTTTAACAGCTACATCTCCATTCGTAATATTTGGACTGGGTACTATTGAATTAGTAGGAGTATCAACTATTTTTGTACCTGTAGGTTTATCAGGGCTAGGTCCTGTTTGATATACTGAACGAATAAAGGGTTTTACAGCACTTTTGGGACTATTGATTGAATTCATAATATACTCCTTTGAAGATTGTTTATATTGAAATACATATAAGCTTTGAAAATCAAGTATTTGATATTAAATTATCAAATTCACTTTATTGCGATTTATATTTTTAAAAGCCTCTTTCCTTTATTTGAACCGTTAATCTTACTTTTGGGCATCTTTGAACTAAGTTTAAGGTAATTTTGGGTAAGATTTCCATATGTCCAAAAGCTTAAAAAAAATCAGAGCTTTAAAGCAAGAGCAGATTAATAAAATCATTAAAGCTGCTTGGGATGATAAGACAAGCTTTGAAGAAATTCATGAAAGTATGGGTTTCAGCGAAGCTGAAGTTATCATGCTAATGCGCCGTGAACTTAAAGCTGGAAGCTTTAGATTATGGCGTAAAAGAGTTTCTGGTAGATTAACTAAGCATAAAAAGCTTGAGAAATATAAGTTAGATCAAGAGTCTTAATATAAAAAATGAAAATATATACCAAAGATTAAGCAAGTTCACCAAGAATGCCTAATGCTTCGATTTCATTATCATTTAGTCCAGTATAAAGAGTTTGTCGGTGATTAACATTTCCGTCTATATCCTTTTCCGAAATTACGGGACCTTGCCCCAGTCCAGGGGAATAACCACCATGTAAAGTTCTAAATATGAAACTCATTGCTAAACCAATTTTTTCTCGATCACTTTTTGGCTTTTTAACTTTAGCTGAGTTGTCTTCAACTATATCAAAATCACCAGTTTCTAAGTCTATATCAAATATATAATCTAAGGATTCATCACGGTCTGGTGTCTTGAAGAAATAATGCTGAAGATTAGTTTCTAAATCTCTTACTTTGAATCTTAATTTATTAGTACCTGGTGAACTTCTTACTGTTACTTGGTGATTATGTTTATAGTAAGGAATTAAAAATGAAAATTTCTTTTCAACAACGGGGTGCTGAGGTTTTATTAGTTTTAATATTTCTCTGTGTGATCTGTTAATTTTATTTCCTTCTCCTCTAAAAGGATCTAGTAAATGATATTCAAATTGAGATAAGTTTAAATTAAATTTATTATTCACTAAATTTAAGATTTCTGAAGAAAGCTTTTTGTGTTCCAGTTCTTTTTCTTTGGTTCTTTCAAATGCTTTAATTTTATTTTTTATAGTGTCGTTTTTATCATTTAATATAAGTGAAAAAAAATGCCAAACCGCATGCTTCTTGTGTTTATAGACCGTATTAAAAATTTCCTTTAAAGTTAATAGTTCTTTTTGAGATAAATTATTAATGAAATATGTTTTGATCTTATTTTTTTCATAGATACCTAGTTTCTTCCAGAGATCCTTATTTTCGGTATTGATTCCAGTTATAGATTTCAAATAACCTAAATGTTTATGACTTTCTGGGGCTTCTATCTGTTCATCTAGTGCTAATAATTTTAGATTAATTAAAGATCTTTTTAAAGAAACCCCTTGTCTAAGAGGTATTAGCTTATCTTGTTCAATGAGCTTCCTTCTTTCTTCTTGAGTTATGGTCTTTTGTGAAAAAGGATTAATTCTTCTTAGTGACACAAAAGATATACTAGCACTTCGGTTAAGATAATGCCAAGGTGCTATTTATTCTTATTTAAAGTACTCAGGTAAGAAGCAAGCATATCTATCTCTTCATTAGTCCCAACAAACGGTGGCATAATTTTCAGATATGAATTCTTTTCAATATCTGTTTCATGCATAAGAGTTAGGAAACCTTTAATAGCATCTTTATCTCTTTCACCAAGCAATCTAGTCATACTTCTATATCCATCTGTAGTGTGACACTTCATGCATTGTTGCTTAAAGATAAACTCGCCTGGACTTTCATTATCTGCTGGTCGCCATTTAGAATGGGCTAAAAAGCCCTCTTCATTTATCTTATCGACGTCTGAGACTTTAATACCATTTGAGTACATGTAACCATAGATTACGTAAGGTTTTCTCAGCATTTCACGAGACCACTCTGAAATAGCAGTTACACCTAGACCACAAACCATAAAGGCTAAAGCTGCTATAAAAGAGAAACCTCTCGGGTTTAAGTATGGTCCGATATAAGCGAAGATAAGTATAGTTCCAGAAAGAATTAAACTTAGGTAAATGGCTCTCGCTAGTATAGAGAAGTTTCCAACTCCAGAAGCCTGAATACCATTGAAGATGTTATCGAGTACATTTCCTGGGACTTGTGAGAAGAACCAGAAACCAAATACTGGACCTAAAACGAAAACAGGGAAGAACCACTTAGAAGAGTATTTAAGCATGTACGCTCTAAAGTCATCTTCGTTCTTATGCTCTGGATCAGGGTTTTTAACTTTTAATTCTTTATAGTCTTTATTCTTAATTCTAGCTGAAGTTACTAAAGAATACATTCCTGCTATCGCAAGCATTACAAAGATTCTTAAGAATAGAGAAGGCCAGTAAGTAGGGTTAAAGAAACCTTCGTACCATAACTTAGACTCGACCCAGTTTCCTGGAGTAAGCATAAATGAAAGGATTCCATTAATAATTACTAGTGTGAACACTGATAAAACTGCATACCATCTAGCTAAAGTTAAGTGAGTTTCTTTAGAGATTTTATCCCAAGTATAGTAATAGACAAATACTGTCGCAATCTCAGTTAAGAAGAATAGATATTCAGTCGCCCACCCAAGTGTGTAATTTTGGATTAAAGTACCAGTACCATCAGGACTTACTAAACTAATAGAGAACCAAATCCCGACACCTGTTACTGCACCAGCAACTGTGGTTGCAAGTAAGAAAAACTTAGAGTGTTTCTTTAGATATTGGTAAATTCTGTCATCACCACGCTTATAAGCGATCCATTCAGTGATAGCGAAGAAAATTCCACCACCGACTGCAAAGTGTGACAAGAAGACGTGGATAACAGAGATTAATCCTACTAACCATGATCCGCCTATTCCCGGTATACTCCAAACAGGGTAATTCATAATTCAAACTCCTCATAGGGCTTACTCACTTGCCCAATTTCTGCGTTATGCTCAGCTTCAAAATCCTCATTTACAAAAAGTAAACTGCGGTTTTTCAGCTTTCGCAAGCCTTGAACTTGTGCAAGTGCGCAAGCCCTAGTTTTATCAAAAGGTTTCATTAATCAAGCATCCCCCAAACAGTAAAGCCAACAAATCCTATAGTGAACAGAATTCCATAGACATCAAAGAATTTACTCACAGCTTTACTTTTACCTGTATCTATAAATGGTGCAACGAAAAGCACTAACGCTAAAACTCCAAAGAATGCTATCCCTAAAATCTCTCCTTCAAAAGGTCCGATGTGAGGAGGAAGAAGTTTTAAGAATTGGAACATAGCAAGAAAATACCATTCTGGTTTAATACCAGCTGGAGCTGGAGCAAATGGATCAGCTTCTGGACCTAAGCCCCAAGGGAAGAGTGCTACTATTCCTGCAACTAAGTTAAAGAAAAATAACCAAACCATAAAATCTTTTACTAAAAAGTCTGGGAAGAATTTTTCATATTTCTTTTTCTTAGCTTTCTTAAAACTCTCTGGTTCAGACATACCGTGAAGTTGAACTAAAAGTAGGTGCAAACCAGCAACAGCAAATAATGCTATCGGTAATAAAATAACGTGAATTAAAAAGAATCTAGAGATAGTTCCTTGACCGATCTCTGCACCACCTCTTAATAAGTCAGCGATTACGCCACCGATGAAAGGTGTTTTACCAGCGATGTCTAAACCTATTTTAGTTGCGAAGAAAGCGATTTCATCCCATGGTAAAAGGTAACCAGTAAAACCGAAAGCAAAGCAAATTCCTAAAAGTGCCATACCACTGAACCAGGTTACTTCACGTGGCTTTCTATAAGCTTTCATAAAGTAAGCACTAAACATGTGCACAAATAAAATGAAAATCAAAATATTTGCAGCCCAGCTATGAAGTGATCTTACAAACCAACCAAATTCAATCTGAGTATTAATAAATAAAACAGATGAGTGTGCAGAACTTATTTCTGGTACATAGTAAACCATTAATAAGATTCCAGTTAAGCCTTGAATTGCAAGTAATACCATGGCAATTCCACCCATGTAATACCACATGCTTTGCTTATGAACTGGAACTTCTTTTTTCTCAGCTGCTTTAATAAAGCCAGAAACCCCAACCCTATCATCAAGCCAGCTATAAAATTTGTTGTCGGAACTCGTTAAACTCATACTATACACCTTTTTAGAACTTACTCACTTTCTCAACTTCTGCGTTATTCTCGTCTTCAAAATGCTCATGTAATTCCATTACACTGCGCTTTTTCATCCTCAAAAGCCTTGAATTTGAGAAATTGCCTAAGTTCTTTGTTTTTCTATGCCCTTGAAACAATAATCTCTCCCTCTTTAACTTCCACGTTTAGAGCCTTTAATGGCTTAGGTGGAGGTCCAGCTAAGTTTTTACCTGAAGCTGTGTCATAGACACCACCATGACAAGCGCACCAGATGTTCTTTTTCTCTTCATTGTATTGAACTGTACAGCCTAAGTGAGTGCAGATAGCATTATAAGCGTGAAAAGCACCATCTTCTGATCTTACTAATAGAGCAGGAGCAGAACCAAATTTGAAATTCTTAGAAGCTCCCGGTAAAAACTCTTCAGAGCTCCCAAGTGAAATTGAGGTTACTAATTCTTCACCTGCTTGTTTTTTCTTAGTACCTGAAATTAAATATCTAAAGAAAGGGTAACTTGCCATCCCTGCCCATAGAGCAGCAAAAACTCCAGTTATCCATCTAACAAAAACTCTTCTTGTGCCTGCTATCATCTCAAAACCTCTTACTTATTTGCCTTTAGACAAATTTTAATTAACCAACCTATATAAAAAATTACACCTATAGTTAGAACACCGAATATTACTAACCAATCCCATTGAATTTGAACTGGAACTATTCCTGGATCTAAGGCTCCTTCTAGACTCCAGACTCTAAGGAAGTGTCTCATTACTATCATGAGTAAAACTGTTACTAGTGAACTGATTAAAGCACCGATGAATTTAGCTTTGCTAGGTTTAATTAGAACTAAAACTGAAAATACTAGTGAAACTATCATGAATAACATTGAGCTATGGAATGAAGCTGTAGCGAGTCCACCGCCTTTAATGAAAAGTATCGCTCTTTCTAAAGGTAAGGAAAGCATAAACCAAGTACCGAAGCCTAACTGTAAAAGAGTTACAGCAGCATAGATTCCTGATCCTGTCTTATATAACCAGTGAGCGTAGTCCTTATCTTTTTTCTGATAGTAAAGACCAAAGCCACCTAAAGCGATACCGGTGATTGCGATAGAAGAAATTGCAAAGTGTAAAAATCTAGGGATGATTTGTGGATCATTTAAATTTAGATTAATACCACTAGTTCCTTTTTTCGCTAGTTCTAACCACTCATTAGGATTAAGCATTAGCGTCATATTATTAACAAAAATAAAAGCGATTATTAAAAATAGGAAGCTTGAAATTACTAAGAAGATAGGTGCAGCTTTACCAAATTTTTCACCCTTGAACTTATAAATATACTGAGCGTAATAACCTATTAATAAAAATACTAAAATCAAAATCCAAGGCACTGCCATTAATATAGACGAGCTATAAAAAGCTGGTCCATATATTAATTGAAGGAAAAGTAAAGGCACTATACCCTGTGTTATAGCTAAAGAAGTGAAGAATGGCAGCGAAAATGCAAGCTGACGTCCAGCTTTATGGGCATAGCTACCTTCTTTATTACCTAAAAGTATACTTGAGACCGCTCCACCTGCTAAAGCTACGTTCATCGGCACTACATGTGTGAAAAAACCGACGATTAAGAGTATTTGGAGTAGCCAGAGTGGTGCTGGGAATGGTAAATCTTGGTAATTTGGAACTATATTTGCTATCGGATCCATAGAAACTATCCTTAAGAATGATTGTAACTCCGTAAAACATTTTTTACTTTAGATATTTCTAAGGATTAAGTGGAGAAATTGGTATCTCAAGTCGAGAAATTGATGTCTTTTGTCACGAAATGACTCAGTTTAGTCGCGAAATAGTCATCCAAAGTGACGAAATTTGCAAAAAAACTTAAGAAATCATGATCTTTTTTTGGAAAAAGACTAAAATCTTAAAAGAAAATGAAATCCAATATTTGTAGAAGGAGTTTTGTGTGGATAGAAAAGAGAAAAACAGATACGTAATGTTTAAAGCTGTTGAGGAAGTGCTTCTTGAAAGTAAAGAAACGGTGAGTTCAACTCCCGCGCTTTCATTAGTGTTTAAAGATTTCCAGAAATTACTAAAGGAAATCCCAGAGGTCGACAATAAATATAAATTAGTTTCTGAAGGAGCGGCAGCGACTAAAGAGAAGGCAGAAGATGATTTGATCGATGCTTTGCTTGCTGTAGCTGGTGTGGTTCATATCTTCGCTCGAAGAAATGATGATGAACAGCTGAAGATTATGACTAGGCTTACAAATAGTGGGCTTAAGAAAATGAGAGATGCTGACCTTTTGCAAAAAGCAAAGGCTATTGCAGTCTTGGTTGAGGAGAATCTTCAGAAATTAAATAAATTTGGCTTAGAAAGAGATATCTTAAAAGATTTACAGATGAAGATAGATGACTACGAAAACGCTTCTGATTCTAAAGATGCTAAATTCGGGCAGAGCAAAGCTGCAAGACAAGAGCTTACAGAGATCTTTGAGCAAGCAAATGAAATCTTGAATGAAGAGTTGGACACGGTTATGGATTTCGTTAAAACAAAAGATACTTCTTTGTATAACGATTATCATGCTACTCGTCTGATTAAAGATGTTTAGTTTCTAAGCCTTTCCTGGCGTAAGATTTTGTGTGTGGAGCGCCCCGAAGGGGCGCTTTTTTATTTAATATTTTTCGCCCTCGTTGACAAGATAATACTTGCGCTGCTACTGTATTAACGTGTCTTCGCTCATCACTCCTTATTCACCTCCAACTACTCTTGAAAGAGTAACAAAAGCAAGAATTGATAATGCTATTGGGAAAGAAATTGAAAACTATTTATTACCTGGAGCAAGAGAAATTGCTTCTGCACTATCAAACCGTGAGCAAGAACTCATTACTCAATCCCCGCAAGCAAACATTCCTACTCTTGATACTGATAAGAGGATAGATATGAATTTTGTTCAGGAAACTTTAGATAAAGGGATTAATGCTTTAAAGAGTTCTATTGAACAAATTACTCAACATTTGATGCCATCTTGGGAAGCGATCGGTAATTTAAATCAACTTTCTGAAGCTAAAGATGATAAGAATGATTCAAGTACCATTGCTACTGAATTGAAACAAGCTCTTACTTCCTTTGATAAGTGGGAGTTTAGAAATATTGTTCAAGATGATTTAAATAATAGAGAAGATCAAGTTGGAATGTCTAATTATACTGGGAAGCTTGAGTTTAGAGGTTATAACTTTAAATTATTGTTAACGGTCACAGACAAAGGTAAGCCTTATCAGCTATCTATAACTAGCAATGATGATAATTATTTTGATAGTAGCGATGTTCACGAAATTGAACCTGCTTTGCAAAATCTGTTAAAAGAACTAAATGAAGATTTATCAGTGTTGACTTTTTCTTCATCATAGAGTGAAATTATTATTATGAGTTTGTAATAATCATAGGTTCAAAGATTATTGAAGTTTTACTTACAAACTATAAACTGGTTCAAGTAGATTATTCTCTAATACTTTAGCTAAAGCTTTTAATTGATTATCTTTCAGTCCTTCTTCTAGAATGTATTGTGTGCTTTTTGAAGATTCAGTAATAGTTTCAATGAAAGGACCCTTAGCTCTAGTTACTGGTAACCCACCTAAAACATCCATTACAATTTTAAGGGCAGAACTTACTACCTCATCATCTACAGGGTTTCCATTTATATCAGTGCTTAGATTTTCAATTTCTGTAACTTTACCAGTTTTAAGATCAATTTCATAAGTTACATCGGTATTGCCATTATTTATTACATTTTTAGTGAGACTATTTTTTAGATTATTTTCAAAATCTTTTTCTGAAATGATTAATGTGTTTTCATCTTTTCTTTCTAAAATTGCATTATGAGGGTGAGAATATATGTCTTGAATGTAGGAGTAAGTTTGAAGTTCTCCTGGCTTTGGAGCAATTAAGTTGAGAGCTTCAATGACGTTTGGTTTCAGATAATCTGGATTATGAACATCAAGGTAACTAATCTTAAATACTGAAAGCCAAAAAGCATCCTGGTCTATGTTACTTTTTTCGCTAAAGTAGTTTTGCTTTAAGGGATTTAGAATTTTATCTTCTTGAATATTTTTAAAGCCATTTATTTTATTTTGAACTTCCATTAATTTCTCCACTCTTTTTTTTGCATGTTGTGGATTTTTACGGATACTATCTAGGAAATTATAAAGAGGGGTTCTATCTCCATTTAAACTAGTTGTATAGTGTTTGATTGTATTTAAATGCTTTTCAGTGATTCCTGAATTTGCAAATATTGCAATATTTTTCTTGGTTTCAGGGGTAAGTTTTGAGGTTTGCTGCTGGTTTAAATTTAAAGAAGAGGTAAAGGATATGAATTTCATTCTTTCCGCTTTACTTAGCTCGTAATCTTTATCCTGACCATTAACTTCAGGAAGTGAAAGAGGGCTGAAATTTATTAGAGCTATTTTTACTTGAGGGGGTGGTTGCCATATTTTACTAGTTTGTGCTTTTTTCACTAAAGGCTTTTTATTAGGTACTAAATTTGATTTTTTTCTTAGATCTACTTTTTGTATTGCCTCTAAAGCTTGAGTTTCCATATTTTACTCCCCTAAAATATTAAGTTCCGTATAATACAAAGTAATTTTTTTATTGTTTTTTATGGTTGGTTCAAATCATTACCTTTGAATTAATTGACCATTAAGTATTACCTATAAATCCACCCCTGGAATTATCTTTATATCTTTGGAGATATTTATGACAGAAATTTTTGATCGAAACGATTTTACGATTTTAGGTGACTCTTATCACTTAACTGATATTCATAGTTCTGATACCTGTTCCATGCAAGTTAAAGCAATTAATGTTGATGGTCTTTATTCCCATGAATCCAAAGTTGAGAAATGGCCATATATTCACGCACATAGAGTTGCGATTGGATTAATTTTAATTAAAGATGAACATGGTAAGCAAGAAAATGATCAAGTAGTTTTTGTAAGAGCAAGAAGAATCCCACTTGAGATTGAAAGAGGGGCAAGTTTTTGTGTTGAGTTTGTAGGTGGAAGTATCGGAGATGAAGTTGGTACCGAGACCGCAGATAAAACTATCATTAAAGAAGTCGCTGAAGAGACAGGTTTGAAATTAACAAATGTTTTTTCTGTGGCTAAGAATCTTGCAGTATCTGGGCATTTAACTTCTCAAACTTTTGACTTGTTTATTCTTTATGCTTCTCATAATTCATTAGACGATCTTAAAAGCCATTTTCCTGTTAAACAAAATCCATATGGTTTCAGTTTATTAAGACCAGCAGATAATGGTATTGTGATGATGTTGGATGTGATTAAGAGAAAGCATATTAGCGAGTATTTAAGTGTAGCCTGTGAAAATAATGCTTCAATAGCTGTTTCTACATATGCAATGCTTAACTTTTTAACTGAAAAATATTAAAAACTATTATGAAAATTCTATTTATTTGTACTGGAAATGTTTTTAGAAGCATGATTGCTGAAAAATGTCTCAAAGACTATTTGCGCCGTGAAGGTATTAATGGAGTGGAAGTAGATTCTGCTGGTACAGCACCTATTGTGCAAAATCTTTTGACTGAAGTTGTTGATAGATTAGATTTTTATCAAATTGAAAGTAATTCACATCAGTATAAGAAGGTGACAGAGAAATTATTGAAGGAAAATGATTTTGTAATCCCGATGAGTACTGATCATCAAGAATATTTACTTGATGAGTTTGCTTATAAAGCAGAGCTTTTTAATAAGTTAGCTCATGATAAAGATGAAGGTATTTTAGATTTTCATGAGTATAATACTGCTGTAGATAGCTTTGAGAACCCAAAGTATAAAGAATTTATAGAATCATATGCAAATGATATGGTTGATTATATTTATAAATCTATACCTAAATTATTTGGTAATTTAAGAAAAATAAGTAAGCCTAGCAACTGAAACTTCAGAAACAAACATCACTCCAGATTGTCCTTCCAGTAAAGTTTTTAAACCTTTTGCGATATTAGTAATAACGGATTCTGGTGCTACAGCCACGATCATAATTAAGTTTGCTTTATCATTAAAAAGTAATCTCGCTTCATGAGAGCCACCGTGACCATATCCAGAAACGTTATTAATAATGGTATAACCTGTTACCCCAGAGTCTTGCATCATCCCTGTAACTAATTCCTGGTTTTCACCTGAAACTATCACCTCGACTTTAAGCATTTTATTTAGTGGGATACTTGTGCTCTCTCCATCATAATGTAACTGTTCCATATAAATTTCCTTTTATATATTATCTATATTGTCAACATTAATAATATTACCTGTTTCTGGTTCAATTATGCTTAGATAAATCCATTGATTTGTGAAAAGTGCTGTAAGATTCTGATTTCTAGTTAAGATTTTTTTGACTCTTTCTTTTGGAGCGTGAATTACAACTCTTAATCTTAAAGGCTTATGAAAAAGCTCTTCATCATTCATAAACACAGACTGTAAGCTTAAACCAGTAAAGAGATCACTCATGTTTCCTTGAAGTACACCTAAGTCACCAACTATATTGTGAGTAATTTTACTCCCACTACCAAAGTTTTTAATGTCCATACTTGAGAAGTAGTATTGATTATTAATCCACTGGGTAACTACCATAGGACCACCCATTATGGTTTCTAGTAAAGCTCCTTCAGGATCAGATTCCTGTCTATAGGAGTGCATAAATACACGGTTTGATAAATTATTTCCTTTCGTAAGCTCTCTAGGACCGATAACAAAAGCCATGTTCCCTGCAAGTCCCCATTCAGGACGTGTTTCAGACCAATCGATAGATTTTGCAAGTATCGCAGCGTCAGTTACATCATATTCTTCATAACTATTTCTGGATGCTCTATTAAGCTTTGCTGCGATTTTTAAATTTGTTTTTAATTCTTTTAGCTTGGCTACGTTTTCTTTATCTGTAATCTCAATATCATAGATCTCGATTTCATCTGTTGTCGTATTATGCTCCGCACCGATAAAGACAGTATCATTTGGAATTTGAATTCCATTTTCAGCTATAGATCTTCTGATTTCTGGGTTGTTGAGTACTTTTGCTAAAGTCTTAGCATTTGACCCACCATGCTGTCCAGCGCAGGCGCCACAGTCTAAAGCTGATGCATAAGGGTTGTTCTCTGTTTGGCTGCCGTGTCCAGTAAAGAGAATGAACTCACTGAAGTTATCTGTAAGCCCCATAAGTCTTAAAGCTGTTTCGGCAAAGAAGGCTTGCTCTTTTCTTGAAAGACCGTGCTCATTAGTAGGACTTAGGTCAATATTAGGGTCAAAGTAAACTTTAGTTTTATCTTTAAAGAAAAGTTTTTCTATTCCTACTTTTAATTTCAGGGTAATTGTTTTTAATAACATTAAACCTAAATAAATTAAACCAGATGCTTCAGCGAAGATGAAAGCTGCTGCTACATTGTTTTTCTGAGCTTTATAAGCTTTATAGACAAGCTCTGAGATTCTTTGGTTAATTTGAAAGTCTATAAATTTTTCAGCACTCTTAGGGTGAACGTGCTCGTGTACTTCATGATTTGGAGTTATTAAAACTGGACAGGCAGCTTGAGGATTAGTATCTTTATGGGTTTTATAACTGATAGGTAAGCCGAAGAATCCTGCAAAACCAAGTGTTTCTACATTAGCGACACTCTCTATTGATCTTCTAATTCCTTCCGATCTGACATCGATACAAAAAATCATTTGTGCAAGTGAACGTTTTTTCTTTGATGAACTAAAGTTCATCATTTCATGATTGGCTGATATATGTTCAAGTAAGTTTTTATGCTCGGTAAGTTCCCATGCACATTGCATAAGGTAGCTAGCTTTTTCCGAGAATCTCTCAAGAGTGTTTTTGATATCTGGGTCTTTAGAATCTAAGTTGTTTTTTTCAATAAGAGTAGATATCTTTTCTTCATTTTCCCTTACTTCATTCGTTGAACTTTCTTCAAGGTTTTTTTCAATCTGATCGTTTTGCTCTGCTAAAAGCTTTTTCAGGATCTGTGCTTCAAATTCTTCAAAGTCATTTAAACCATCTTTATCTTTGAAGTTTAGATAGTCAAATAGGTAAATGATTTCGACGATTAAACGAACAGCTAAAAAATCAGTCATACTGATCTTGTATTTAAAGTCTTTATTTTCACTATTGATATCTCTCCATTTAATGAAGCTCGCCCAGCCGCTTTGACAACATAAATTTGATTTTAGATATTCATTCCAGTCGCTCTGCTTTAAACCTAGTGTTTCTAAACCTACGACTAAAGTCTTTTCTGCTGAATCCGGTAGTAATCTCATCCAGGATTTGATTTTAGAGTTCTTGCTTAACTTATCATCAAAAGGTCCAAGCTTTTTCCAACAAGTATAGAATCCTTTATCTCGGTTTGGTAATTCCCACGTGGCTTGACTTTCATCAAAGTAAGCGGCGCAAAGGTAGTTCATGTAGTTATTTACTTTATCGAGAACTCTACCATTATTAATATGCTGAGAGTAAGGGTATATTTTTTTGAAATTTACGTGAGGCTCTTTTATAAGCTTATCTTCTAGCATCTGAAGGAAAATCAAAGACATACCTGTTTCATTAAATTCTTTTTCAATAATTTCTAATAAATACTCACGGCTAATTTCACCTTTATCCAGAAGTTCATAGTATTTTTCAATGGGGAAAAATGATTGAGCGCTGAAATATTTTGCAGCTGACTTAGTAGCTTCGAAAAAATGTTCATCTTCAAACCCTTTTAGTGGATTGATTGCTATGAAACTTTTTAATGACCAGTTTGTATTAACTACCTCAAAGGCATTTGCCACAAAGGCTTTTATCATATTTCCTGTAAACTTCTTATCATCGAAGCTTTTATAAACATTATTGATGGTATCTTTTAGAGATTCTTGGTCTTTTAAACTTGTGATCATAATTAATTGCCTTTTTTATTATGCTTAATTAGCGTATTCCCCTCTAACACTAGTATTAGTAACTTCTTTACTCATAGAAGTATTCTTCAAGAATGCATAGATTCTTAAGTGGATTTCCTCTGGAAGTAGGTAAAGTATATCCTCTTTATAATTCATCGCAAGCCATAAAACTGCAAATGGACTTAATAGTAACCACTGAGGTAAATGAACTGCATATGTATGCATATGAACACTACTTGCAAGTATTAATTCAAAGAAATGGATGAATGCACCGTAGAGTACAGCTGCAGAGATAGATACAAAGAAAGCAAAGAATGGAACTAAAAAGTTTTTGCTACTTGTAAGTATGCTAATACTTAGCTGAGTTAACGCCATGAAGATGAAAGCAAACAAAATGATTGAACTATCATAGAAGTTAATTGGGATGTGAGCTGCAATAGAGAAAAGGTTTATTGATACATATGAAAAAGCCATAGCGACTAAAAGATAAATCGTTTTTTCTTGGAAATTTAAATTTAACTTTGCTGGACGCTTGATTTGAATTCCAGAACCTGCTGCTAGAAAGTGAAATGCTTTAAATAAGCCGTGCATGATTAGGTGACTTATTGCTGCAGGAAATAAACCTAAACCGATTTGAAGAACCATAAAGCTCATTTGAGAAACTGTTGAACAGACTAAAGTCGCTTTCACTGTATTTTTTGTAAATGCCCAAAGCATTGCTAGAAAAGCACTTAAAGCTCCTATGAAACTTAGGATCGGTAAGAATACTGGATTTTCAAGGAGCATTGGGCTTAGCTTAACTAAAAGAAAGCCACCACCATTTACTATTCCTGCATGCATAAGAGCTGAGACAGGAGTTGGTGAGTTCATCGATGATATAAGCCAACCATGAAATGGAAATAATGCTGATTGAGTTAAAGCTGCTATGCAGATTAAACTAAGGGCTACTATTTGGTATATTCCTGGGACTGAGCTAAACACTTGGTTTAATTTACTGATACTCAGTTCACCAGTAAATGAATATACGATAATACTAAAGCCTAAAAGGCATACAATTCCCACCCCAAAATTTCTTGCTGCCACAATTCCTGATTCGAGTGCTGCTTTCCACTGACTTTTATGAACCATGAGTAAAGTTAGCAAAGCATTTGTTAATGCAAAGAAAAGACAGAAGGCAATCAAGTTATCTGTATTAACTAGAAGGCAGGCAGATATAATTAAGGCAAATAGTCTTATAAAATAAGCTTTATATAATGTATCGCCACTAAGGTAGTTTTTTGAAAACTGAATAACGATAAACCCCACAAATAAAATTAGTATGGTTAGACTTAAGCCAAGTGTATTTATCTGAAATATTGGGGTGTCCATCCTATAATTATTCCCTATTTTAGGGAAAATCACAATAAGAATTGAATCTTTAATCATAAGTAAAGATTTGGGGCTTGCAGAAGTAATTAGTTTTACTAATATTGGGGTATGATAATAATATGTCCAGTTTAGAAATTGGTAATTTGAAATGTTTTATTGCAGTAGCAGAAGAAGGTAGTTTTACAAAAGCTGCAAATAAAATCAGTATTACTCAGTCTGCTCTTTCTCAGCAAATTTCAAGGCTGGAAAAGAATCTAAAGGTACAATTGCTTAATAGACACAAGAATAACTCTTTAACTGATGCAGGTGAAAACCTCTTGAGATATGCAAAGCAGATCGTATTAATCGAACAAGAAGCATTAGATTATTTCCTAGAACCAGAATTAGAGGGGGAACTATCCTTTGGTTTACCTGAAGATTTTGCGACTCTGTACTTGCAAGATATACTTGCTGATTTTACTTTTAATCATCCTAGGATTTCAGTTAACGTAGAGTGTGACTTAACTTTAAATTTGCTTGCTAGCTTTAAGAAAAATAAGTTTGATTTAGTTTTAGTGAAGTTAGACGATTTAAATGATTTTCCAAATGGTGTCGAGATTTGGTCTGAAAAATTAGTTTGGGTAGCTGCTAAAGGCTTTCAAAGAAAAGAAGGGGCTTTGCCCCTAGTGTTATCACCGAAGCCTTGTGTTTATAGGGCAAGAGCCCTAAAGGCTTTAAATGAAAGTAACATTAAATCTAAGATCGTATACTCTAGCCCAAGTTATATTGGCTCGACTGCAGCTGTAAAAGCAGGGCTTGGAATTACAGTTTTACCTAAAAATATGATCCCTAGTGGCTTAGAAATTTGTAATTTAAGTGAGCTTCCTAAGCTTGAAGATACTCATATCGCATTATTAATGAAACAAACTAAATCAAAAGCAATAAAATCTTTTGCTGATTATGTTTTAGCGAAGCTTCACGATAATATTAATTCGTAGATTTATCTAGGTGTAACAGCCTCTTCGTCTTCTTCACCAGTTCTAATTCTGTAAACTTTTTCTATCGGCATGACGAAGATTTTTCCGTCGCCGACTTCTCCTGTCTTTGCTGATTTTAAAATCGCTTGTACAGCTGTATCTTGAAAATTATCAGAGACTCCGATTTCGATTTTTACTTTTTCAGTTAAACCTACTTTAACTGTGGTTCCTCTATAAGTTTCGATCTTTTCAGTTTCTCCACCGTGTCCAGTTACTTTAGATACGGTAAGACCCTGAACCTCTACATTAAATAACGCTTCTAAAACATCATTTAACTTTTCTTTTCTAATAATTGCACTAATTAACTTCATTTAAGACCTTTTCTGTTTTCTCTAAAATTAGTAAAGCTCCTTCACCATCAGAATAAGCTTCCTCACCATGCATAGTGATGTCTAAACCTAATTTTTCATCACTTTCTTCTACTCTCATAGGAATGATGTAGTTCACAAGTGAGGCTATGAGATATGTTCCTACAGCGCTATAAGCTATTGCGATGATTACTGCTATGAGTTGAGTCAGGAATTGCATGTAACTTCCATCTACTTCTGAGCCCCAAGCTGTGCTGACAAATAAACCAGTAAGCAAAGAACCTACTATTCCACCAAGTCCATGAGCGCCGAAGACATCTAACGAATCATCAAAAGCTGTTCTTGAGCGCCACATGATCATATAGAAGCAAGGGATGCTTGTTATTATACCGATGATAATAGCTGAGCTAGGCGACATTAAACCTGCTCCTGGAGTGATTGCTACTAGCCCTACTATTACAGAGGTTGCTAAACCTACAGCTGTAACTCGCTTCGTGTAAATGCAATCTAAGATTGCCCAGCATACTATAGCTCCAGCTGGAGCTAGTAGAGTATTTGCCATAGCTAAAGCTGCTTGCGCGTTAGCTGCGTAGGCGCTACCGCCATTGAAGCCAAACCAGCCAAACCATAGAATACCAGCCCCTAAAAGAGTTAATGGTACCTGGTGTGGCAGCATAGCTAGTCTTCCGACATCTTTTCTTCTACCTATAAAAAATGAAAGTACTACTGCACTAATGGCAGCATTTATATGAACTACTGTTCCACCAGCGAAGTCTAAAGCAGCCCCAGTAGGAAGATGCTCGAATAAACCATCACCCCAGACCCATTTAGCCATAGGGGCATAGATTAAAATACTCCAGAGGAATATGAAAAACATATACGCTCTAAAATGAATTCTTTCTACTACAGCGCCACTAATAAGAGCTGCTGTAATAATCGCAAAGGTTCCTTGGAAGATAAAATCTAAAATGATAGGAATGCCACCATCTTCTGTGGCTTCAAGATTTATACCATTTAAAAAAAAGTTTTCAAAGCCACCGATGAAAAGGTTTCCATCACTGTAGGCGAGGCTATAACCAAATAACGCCCAAGTGATAGTTACTATCCCCATCGGAATAAAACTCATCATCATGGTATTTAGAGCATTTTTCTTACGAACTAAACCTGAATAGAAAAAGGCAAGCCCAATTATCATAAAGAAGACAAAAGAACTAGAAACTAGAATCCAAGTGGTGTCTATAGTATTAATATTAGAAGGCATGGTTTAATAATTGCTTTAACTTTAGCACAATCATTAATCATTAGATTTTAGAAAATTAATGTCTACCCTTGAAGATAGAAGAGATGATGAATCATTTAGGTTGAAATCAAGGGCAGACGACCATGAAGAAATAAGTATTCCTACTTAACTTATATTCAATCTTAGTTAATATATAGTTATAAGTAAAGTTATAAGTTTTTATGGTTACTATTAGTTGGGCTAATGATGGTTCGTGAATATTTAAGATAATGATAGGTCGTATGAAGGAAGTTTTAGAAACTCAAATACTATGGTAAGTATATTAATAGGCGACAAATGCAGATAAAACCAAAAATTGAATCTGTAAGAAAACTCTATGCAATTCTTTTTGATGAAAAAGAGAATATGCTGGTGTTCTTTATTTACGCGGCTATAATCAGTTTACTTTACCTTGCAATCCCCTTAGCTGCACAGATCTTAGTGAATGTTATTTCGACTGGAGTCTTATTGCAGCCGATTATTATGATCACTACGGCTGTATTTATCGGCCTTCTTTTATTAGGTGTTTTAAGAATTTTTCAATTATTTATAGCTGAAATTATTCAAAGAAAAATCTTTGCAAAAATTGCATTAGAGATTTCTCAGAAAATTCCTAAAATTTCTCAAAAATACTTTGGGGAAATTTATGCACCTGAATTAGTAAATAGATTTTTCGATACGATTACAATTCAAAAAACTTTGACTTTGATTTTACTCGAGGTTCCTTCTGCTGTATTTCAGATCTTATTAGGCTTTATATTAATGGGAATCTACAGCCCTCTTTTAATTATCTTTGATACGCTTTTGATTTTGACTATTGTGTTTGTTTACACGCTTGGTTATAACGGTGTAAGCTCAAGTAAAAAACAATCAAACGCTAAGTATAAAGTAGCTCACTGGCTTGAAGAGATTGCAAGATGCCAAATCAGTTTCAAGATGAACCTTGCAAATGACTATGCTACTAATGAAGTAGATAATAGAATTCTTAATTATGTAAATAGAAGGAAAGATCACTTTCAAGTTCTTTTCAGACAGTATTCAGCGAGTTTCTTTATCGCGGCTTTAGCAAGTGCTTCTGTTCTTGCAATTGGTGGCTGGCTGGTTATGCAGGGTAAGCTTACTTTAGGTCAGTTAGTAGCTTCTGAGCTAGTCATACTGATGATTGTTTCTTCACTCGATAAAATCGTTCAGAAGTTTGAGAGTTGGTATGACTTACTGACTGCAATTGATAAGGTTAGCCATATCACAGATCTTGATACTGAAAGAGATGATGGTGTTGAGCTTAACCTAAGTGAAAAAGGTGTAGAGCTTGTTTGTGATGATTTGACTTTCTCATATAATGCACAGAGAAAGGTTCTAGATAAAGTTAATCTTAAGTTAGAGCAAGGTTCTAGGAAAAGTATCGTGGGGGTTAGTGGTGCTGGTAAAACTACTTTTGCTTATTTAATATCTGGTCTTCAAGAATTTCAAGAAGGGAATATTCTTTTAAATGGTGCGCCGTTAAAAGGTTTAAGCCTAGATTCTATTAGAAAGAACATCGCCTTAGTAAGTGACTATAATGAAATCTTTGCTGCGACCATTGAAGAAAATATAGTTTTAAATAGAACAGATATAAGTAAAGAAGACTTAGATGAAGTTATTGAACTTGTTCATCTGGAAAGAGATTTACAGCAATTCCCTCAAGGTATAAAAACTGAACTTTTAAGTGAAGGGCGTAATGTTTCACTCGGGCAAAGACAAAGAATTTTACTTGCAAGAGCACTTGTAAGCAAGCCACAGCTTTTAATTTTAGATGAAGCCTTTGGGGGGATGGATGAGAGAACTAAACTTAAAATTATTAATAATATTTTTGATGCAAGTAAACCGTGGACTATTCTAAATATCACTCATGATGCTGAAGTTGTATTGAGAACTAATTATATTTATCTTTTAGATCAAGGGAAAATAGCTGAAGAAGGAGAAACGAAAAAGCTTCTTGAAAATAGTGAATCTAGCTTCTCGAAACTGTTCCCTGATTTATATAAAATCGTTAAAGGAGCAAGCCTCGAATGAAGTCACTTGAGCAAATTAAAGCTCCTATTATAGTTAATTCACTAGCTTATATCTCTTTGACTATTTCAGGGATTATTTTCCTATCTTTGTTTTTACCTTGGAGGCAGACTGTTACTGGAAGTGGTTATGTTACTGTCTTTTCTCCAATGCAAAGACCACAGGCTATAAATACTCAAATCGATGCAAGGATTGATAAGTGGTATGTAGAAGAAGGACATTTAGTAAATAAAGGGGATTTGATTTTAGAACTAGCTGAAGTTAAACCAGAGTATTTAGATGATGGACAGCTTGAAAAATTATTAGGTCAGGAAGATGCTTTAGAGCAAAAGCGACAAGCTAATAAAAAATTAATCTCAAGCTTAAAGCAACAAATAAGTTCTTTGTATCAGTTTCAGAACGCTGCTGTTCCGAGTGCAAATTTAGGTATTGCTCAAAATCAAGACAAGCTTATGGCAAGCAAGCAAGACTATAATGCTGCTGATCAAAACTATAAGACAGCTAAGCTAAACTATGACAGGCGTGAGCAGTTATATGAAAAAGGTTTAAGCTCTAAAAGAGACTTTGAATTAGCGGAGCTTGCTTTAATTAAAGCAGAGTCAGAGCTCAATGCAGCAGAAGCTAAACTTAGTATCGCTAGGCGTGATGTTTCACTTGCTAGGCTAGATGTTACTCAGGTCTCAGCGAATACTTCTTTGAAGATTCAAGAAACTGAAGCAAAGCTTGCTGGAGCTTTAGAGAAGCTTGCAAACATAGATAAGCTAATCTATGACCTGGATATAAAAATTTCAAATTTTGAAAATCGTATTGAGCAGAGAAGAGTAATTGCTCCAGTAGATGGACAGATCGTTAAACTTAAAGCCTACGGTAGTGGTGAGATTTTAAAAGCTGGCTCTCGCTTAGCAACTATAGTCCCAGAGAGTAGTGATAGAGCTGTAGAGTTATATGTTTCAGACTTCTTTATTCCACTCGTTGAAATTGGAAGAGATGTCAGGTTGCAGTTTGCAGGTTGGCCTGCTTTGCAGTTTTCTGGATGGCCTTCTGTTGCTGTCGGTACCTTTGCTGGTAAAGTTACTGTAATTGATGCAAGCGTCAGTGATAATGGTGATTTCCGTGTTTTAATAAAACCTGATTTAGGACGAATCGAAAGTGGTAGAGATGAGGCTTGGCCTATTCCTCAGCAGCTTAGACCAGGGATGAAAGTTACTGGTTGGGTGATTTTAGATGAAGTTCCAGTATGGTACGAGCTGTGGAGAATCCTTAATGGCTTTGCTCCATCTGTAATGAAAACTCCTAAGAAACACGGTGGTAGAAAGGTTAAACCAAAATAAATGCTTAGGGTCTTACTAGCTTTTATTCTTTTATGTTCTAGCCAAAGCCTTTTGGCTAAAGAAAAAGATTCTTCGATGATCTTTGATGGAGAATTATTCTTTGGGGATTTTATTAATACTGTAAAAGAGAACCATCCACAGGTTTTAAGAGCAAAGCTTGACCGTGATATTACTATCTCAAGAAGACTTGAAGCACAAGGTCGTTTTGACCCGAGTATTAATTCTTTGAATTTAGTAAACCGTTTTAATAGCTCTTCTGATGTTGGTGAAGAGAAAGACGCTTTTACTTCTGACACTAGTGTGGATTTTTTAACTGGCTATGGCGCGAAGATAGGCTTAGGGGCAAAGTTTGCCCAAGGTGATATTTCTACGCCGATCTCCCCTACAGGAGAATCTGGTGAATACTTTGTGAAACTTTTTGTACCATTGATGCGTGACGCTATTTATAACTCAGCAAATGTTGCTGAACAAAAAGCCAAGATTAATGAATTAATTGCTGATTATATTTATTACCAAGCTCAGCTTGGGTTACTAGCAAAGGCAAGCAAAGCTTACTTTAAGTGGCTTGCAAGTAAAACTATTTTAGATGTTGAAAGAGATATTTTTGGTCTTCTTAAAAGCCAAGTCGAATTAGTTTATAAACAAGTTGATCTGGGGAATTTAGCAGCGCTTAATATAGTCGAGGCTGAAAGAGAACTGCAAAGTAGAAACACTAAAGTTATTACTGCTAATAGATCCTTTGAAAGAGAGAGTATCGATTTAACTAGATACTTATGGACAAAGGAACAGGATGTTTATGCGACTTTAAGCTATTCTAATAGTCCAGAACTTGATGAAGAGCCTAAGCTTTTAAGTGAAGCTGATATTAGCTTGGCTAAAGAGTTTGCTCTTGAACATAGACCTGAGTTTGAAGCTATTAAGCTTAATAAAGATATTGCTGATCTTGAAAGAAAATTTGCTAAGAATCAGGCTTTGCCTCAGTTGGATGCTTTAGTTAATGCTGGAATGGAAACAGGTGATAATAGTATCGGTCCAACGCTTGCAGCTGGATTTGATTTGTCACTCCCTTTAAGAGTTAGAACAGCTAGAGCAAAAAGACAACAAGCAGAGTATAGGTTAGAGCAGCTTTCTATTCAGAACAAACAGTTAACCCAAAACATATTTTTGGATATTGAAAACAGTGCTTCTATAGTAAACAATAACTATGATAAATATATTGCTGCTAAAGAAAATTTTGAGCTTTCAAAACAGCTTGAACAAGGGGAATTAGATCGTTTTGATTTAGGGGATGGAACTTTGTTTTTAGTTATTAGACGTCAAAGATCTATGGTAGAAGCTAATATTGAAATGATTAAAGCTAAAGTAGAGTGTTTAATTGCTTTGCAGAATTTTAAATTAATTCAAGGGCAACTTCTCTAGTGATTTGGACTGATTTTAGTCTAAGTGAAGATGAACAGATGCTTAGAGAAAGTATTTTTCAGTTTAAGCTTGAGGATCAGGGGCTAGAATACATTGAAGATTATCAGGATTTGATAAGTGAAGCTGATAGTTTTTTCTTTGATACTGAAGGTTATAGGCAGATTTATTCCCTAAGTAAAACCTTAAAGATGGTAGCTAAGCTAATGCAGCAAGGGCTTTATACTCCTTATGTAGATAAGCGTGGTTTGTTTACTGTAAATACTCTTGAGTTTTTTGAGATTTTGAAGACTGTTATCGGACAAAAAATGTCAGAGGAGATTCTTGAAATAGGTGCTGGTGATGGCTCTTTAAGCTATTTTTTGAATCATAAGTACGGAGTTGAGATTAAAGCTGTTGATGATTTAGCCTATGGTAATAAGCTCCGGGATTCGAATTTGATCTTAGCGAGTAGACCAATTTGTGAACTGGTTGAGAATTTGAAGCTAGAAGAAGCTTTAGAGAAGTATCAACCTGAGTCAGTTTTGAGTTCATGGTTTGTTAATCCTAAATATAACCTAGGAGATGATTCTAAGGTTTTAGATTTCCCTTCTGTAAAAAAATACCTTTGGATAGGTGATAACACTAAAAGGTTTTCTTCCAGCCCCGAACTGTGGACTAGAGAAGATTGTCACTATGAAAAGATTGATCTTAAGTTTAGCGAGTTTACTCAGCTTGATAATCTTAATAACCCTACAACTTTTACTAACATTAGTAACAATAAAGTGATTTTAAAAGATCTAATTCAAGTCAATTCTTTTAGAGCAAGTATGGTTTTAATCACTAAGCTTTAGAAAGTTGGTGAACTGTTCTTTTATCGTAGCTTTTACTTCAAACTCAAGTCCTGAACTAGTAGTAGCTTCAAGCAAGACTGGTATGGTAACTTCATATGTCTCGTCTTCTTTATATCTTTTTAGTATTGATTTATTTTTAGTATTGAGCGTAATAGGAAGATTTACTTGATAATCTAAACTGTCATCATTAACTCTTGTTACTTCTGCTGGAGAGTCTTCAACTAAATCTGCTGTAAGTCTTAATTTCCTTTTACCTTTTTTAGCTATTGGCTTTACTCTTTTAGATTTTTCTTTGAATTTGAAACTAAATTTAGTTGTGGATAAATTCAATTCTGAGTTTGCTGTGAAGGTTCCAGTAATTCTTACAATCTTAGTGTCTTCATTTACATTACCATCGAAGCTTTCTATCTCAGTACTTAAAGGGCGATATTTAACTCCTTTATTATAATTACTGCTTTCATCAATAGATACATCTAAGTAATCAGCAAACTCTTCTTGATCAAAACTGAAGTTGATTCTTTGTGGATCTGAGATAATGATGTTCTCTGAGACGAAGCTTACACGGTTATATTTTTTGTCCCTGTCTTCATTTGAAATGTCTTTGTAGAAAAACTTAATTCCTTGTTTTGATGCTTGCAGTTGGCTTTTCTTTTTCAGTAGTGCTCTTGATCTTAGTGATCTATTAAATGCAGCAGCAAGATCCAAGTCATTAACTCTATTTATTTCATCATAAAATCTATTCAAGAAAAATAATTGAATGGTGATCTTTCTTTTTTGGTTTGAGATTTTATTATTATTACGCGAATCTTTTATACGCATAAAGAATGAACCATTGTCTGGTCCATCACCACCAAAGAAAGGATCTGTGATGTTTGCCTTTGCGGGAAAGCAGATAAAAAGCAAAGCAATTAATTGAAAACTAAGGAATATCTTTCTCATATGTATATTATCTAAGACTTTTTAAAACCCACATGATATGCTAGCACCAGCCAGCATGAAACCAATAGTTTTAGAGAAGTTAATCTAAAAAGTAGAATTGTGTTCAGGGTATTAATATTAAATGGAAATATTATCAGATAGAGCATGTGGTTTAGACATACACAAGAAGAATGTGGTGGCAACAATAATGGGTAGTGATTTAGCTAAAGAGACTCGAACATTTAGCAGTTTCACCCGTGATTTAGAGGCATTGAAAGAGTGGCTAGAATCTATGAAGATAGAAAGCGTAGCAATGGAGAGCACGGGTGTGTATTGGAAGCCAGTGTATCAAATTTTAGAGAGCGGTAATTTTGAATTACTACTTGTAAATGCAAGACATATGAAGAATGTTCCAGGTAAGAAAACGGATGTTAAAGACAGTGAGTGGATTTGTAGCTTACTGCGTGCAGGTTTACTTAGAGGAAGTTTTGTCCCAGTAAAAGAG
>JABSOS010000015.1 GCA_013216135.1 Candidatus Caenarcanales bacterium | reverse complement strand
TCTGCATTCTCTAACTCCTTTTGTTTATTTACAAAGTTAGAAATATTGCACTGTTGCATTTCGGTTTAGAAAGAATCTAATAACATAATTCAAGATAACACTCTGGCGAGATTAATTATTATTAATCAATACTTAAAAACTTAAATAAGAAGAGTTAGAAAACACTAAATGTGGAATTAATATATTCTAAGTTAATTTATCTAGATTTACTAGCTTAGAAGTTCTTGATGGATACACACGCATTACTACATGCTATCGGTTGGACCTTATTTGCTGCGGGTATCGCTCAATATGTGGCGTGGAAATTAAACGTTCCATCTATCATTTTCCTTATTATCGCTGGGGTTATTTTAGGGCCAATTTCTGGTGTGATCGATGTTGATCAAGTTTTTGGGCACGCCTTAAATGTAATTATTGAACTTACTGTTGTCATTCTTCTTTTTGAAGGTGGTTTAAACCTAAAATTCCACGAATTGAAAGGTTCCTCATTCGGGGTTAAACGTTTGATCTCCTTAGGAGTCGTGGTAAATGCTGTTATTTGTTCTTTTTGTGCTCACAAAATTGGTGGTTTGAGTTGGGAAATTAGCTGGATTATCGCCTCTATTTTAGTAGTTACTGGTCCGACCGCGATTATTCCTGTTCTTAGGCAGATAAATGTCGATCCAAAAATTAAAAAGTATCTCAAGTGGGAAGCGATTATTAATGATCCGATTGGAGTCTTGATGACGATGATTAGTTATCAGTATCTAGTTTATGCTGAGGGCGGTTCTTCTTATACGATTATTCTTTGGTCTATCTTTAAAGCAGTTGGCTTCTCGATTTTAGTTACAGCAATCATCGGCAGCTTTATTAAATATGTCTTCGATAAGACTCAGTATCCTGATTTCTTGAAAATCCCTACGGTTTTATCGGTGATTCTACTCATCTTTATCGTTTCTAGGGAAGTCCAAGAAGGCTCAGGCTTACTTGCTGTTACATTCTTAGGGATTTATTTTACGAATAATGAGATGTTAGTTTTCTCGGAATTGAGGAAATTTAAAGAGTCTATCAGTGTTTTCACCGTCTCGATTTTGTTTATTTTGCTTTCAGCAAATATCGATTTTAAGATTATCCACGCTCTTAATTTTAGACACTTCTTGTTCATAGCAGCTGTCGTCTTAGTGGTTCGTGTCATTGCGATATTTATTTCGACTATAAAAAGTGATATGAGCTGGCGTGAATCTTTACTTGTAGGTTGGTTCGGTCCAAGAGGGATCGTTGCGGCATCGATAGCTGGTATCATCGGCTTGAGATTAGAGGAAGTCGGCTTTGATGAAGCCAAATATATTCTTCCGATCGTTTTCTTAGTGGTTTTTGCCACTGTCATTATTCATGGAATCAGTTTTAAATACGTAGCTAAACTTTTAGGTATCCAGATTAAAGACGGTAAGGGCTTAGTTATAGTAGGTTCATCTCGCTGGGCAACTGAGTTTGCAAAGACCTTAGGTGATCTCGGGGTTAAAGTTTTAATCGTAGATTCTAACTGGTATAAGCTAAAGCGTCCCCGCCAGCAAGGAATTAAAGTTCACTACGGTGAAATAGTTTTAGATATTGAAACTGGGCAGCTCGATCTGAGTGATTATGGGTATTTATTTACTGCTACTGATAATAATGCTTACAACGCATATGTTTGTGGCTCACTTGGTGAGGACTTTGGAAAGAATAATATCTTTCAGCTACCATTGATGGAAACTGAGAAGAGTAGAATTGAAACTCTTTCTAAGAGCTTCGGTGGGCAGCTTCTTGCTGATAAAGATCTTTTCTATGAAAATATTAAGCAGAGAATCTTTTATGGTTGGGGTTTTAAGGCGACACAGCTTTCTAAAAAATTTAAGTTTGAGGATTTTCAGAAGATTGGTGAGAAGTTTGGTGCTACTCATTTACTCACGGTTCATAAGGATAAGTCTTTAGACTTTATCACAGATCTTAAGACAGCTAAACCTAAACCTGATGATATTATCATTAGCTTCACGAATAGAGCACTTGATAATATTTATGGTAAAGAAAAGTTATCTGCTAAGCGTAATTTAGTAAAATTAAAACCAGTAGAGTAAATGCCTTTATTTGTTTTAATATTTTTTCTTGGTTTGTTTAATAATGCAAGCGTGCTTGTAGCAAAAGAGTTTGCGCCGATTCGTTTATCTGATGATTCTGAAGTCGAAGAATCCTTAATATTAGCAAAGCCTGAAATAGATAATTCTAATACAGAGAAGAAGCAGAAGAAGGAGAAACAGTTTAACGGTTTAGGTTTGAAAAAAAATGTTGGGGTTTTAGACACAGAGTTTAAGCTTGCACCACTTCAACGTCAAGCACAATTAGGTGCAAATATTGATTTGATTAAGGTTACAGAGCTGCGCCGAAAAGAAAAGTATCTGCGTTTACAGTGCAGGACCAATCCTGATCGGTGTGATGAACTGAATCAGTTTTTACTAGAGAAAAAACATAAAAATGAAATCATGCCGCAGATTCAGTCAATTTATCAGAATCTAAAAAAAGCTCCTGCTTTTCTTTACTCGACGATTCAAAAGGAATTTCAGAGCGTAGAAGATCATGATCAGTAAGATGTTTAGGAATTTCTTCTACTTTTGTAGACAACAGTTCTTTATTGGAAAGAGTTATATCTAACTCCTCTGGTCCGTGCTTTGCTTTTCCATCTGTAGGTTTGAAGCTTGAATTGCCAGTCGGATAATTAGTATTTAAACCAAACATCCACTTTAGAAGGGGTTTTATTGTAGATGTAAATATCCCTGGTTCATTTCCCATGGCACTTCTAAAGAAGTTTGCATCACCAGCTATGATTTGTGCTTTACCTTTAGTATCAGGTTCTTTTCTAAAGGTGGCAGCTTTAGCTGCTTTATCTAAATCCATTACTATTTCAGTTCTTGTTTCTGGGACTCTTTCTTCAGGGTTCTTTAACATTAAAGCTGTTGAGAAAACCTCAAGGAATCTTCGGTATGGTGTTCCTACAGTACTTAAGTGGATATTTGCGGTATCTAAAGCTGGTGTATTTACTTGAAGAACATAGTTCTTTCTATCTCCCCAGCCCATTGCTGGTTTACCTACGTGGTGAAAGAAGTGAGTGGTTTGAGTTTCTAGAAACTTCTGACTATTATTACGTTTAACCATTAATTCAGATACATTCTTTGCAAAATTTTTCGGGATAACAGTCATTAAATAGGAATAACCTGTTTTCTTATCCTCTAATGAATACTTTTTTATATCTTTACCAGAGATGAAATTTGCAATTCCCGTTAAGCTGTTAATTAACTTAGTCTCAGTTGGAGTCATCTTTTTATAATCTGGCGCAACTATGTACCAGTTTTTATCACCTTCTATAATGGCATGACCATTAGCCTCTGAGTCAGAATCGGTGTTTTCATCGTAAAGAATATGTGAACGTATTTTATCGTCTTTAAATAGGGTTTTAACTAAATCTTTGATGTGATACTTAGTCGCTTCTTGGAAGAAAAAAATATTTTTATCGGCTTTTGTATCTGGGTTTAGCTTAATTAGATTTTCTAGGTAGGTGATCAGCTCACTGCTTTTATCAGCGTATTGCGGTCCCCCTAAATTTAGGCTAATGAATTCTAATTTTTGCCTATTATTGTTAGGGCTTGCCCTACCTATGTTTTGCTCAACGGTATCAGGGGAACTTGTTACTCCTGTTTTACCTTCTTTAGTTTGCCCAGCTTGGTTACCCGAAATTGGGTTTTTTATGAACATGAGAATAATATAACTTCTGACATCAATATTTAGGATGAAATATCCGCAATATAAAGGGTGATTCCCTAATTTATATTTAATCTAAGTCTTGATTTCCTGACCTAGATTAGATATTTATCATGTTCCCGCTTCTATGCTTCTTAACTTTTTCTTAATTTAGCCTAGGCAAATTTTATAAAAACTTTATAATGTAGTTAGCTATGAACTCTTTTATTACTCTAAAAGGAAAGATAGTAAAAGATATCAGGCTCTCTAAACTCAAAGTCACCGAAGAGCGGGACGCTGAGGAAAGTGAGCTAATTTTGTTCCCCCTTCAAGTAGATCTGAGTATAGATAAGAGAAAGAATCAGTCTATTTACTACGTGTTTTTTGATAAGTCGGTTTCTACTTTGAAGAATTTAAAGGCTGGTGCGATGATAGAGGTGGAAGGGATTCCGTTTCTGAAGAGTTTGAAGAATAAGTATTTAGTCTGTGTTAAAGGGACTGGGTTTAAGTTTTTTATATAGTTAATGGTCAATCGGTAGTGAAAAACCTGAATTGAGCGGGCTTATAGTGACAGATTCTGTTGTTTTGTCACTTCTAAAAATATCTTGGCTGTCATTTGCGTACGTGAGATTAACTTTACCGTAGCTGCCTTCACCAGGCATTAGATTCCCCAAAGCTTCCCATCCATTTGCTGCTAGGCTACCAGCTTGGCTTAATTTATCTTCTCCTTCAATGGGTTGAGTAGCCGCTGCGATTGTATCATCTGTAAACTTGTAAAGTTTTGCACCAACACCTCTCTTGGCACCAGTACCTAATACTGCTCCAGTTGACCCTGTAGTTTTAGTTACTATTACACCTACAAAATCTCCACCATAACGAGAAGTGTTGTTTCCATCACTGAGCAATTGAACTCCAAGTCTTCCACTTTTTGTTCTGATTACACCATAAATACTTTTGTTTGGATCACTCGGGATATCTACTTCCATGCCAAGTCTTCCTTCGTTTAATCTTGTTGCTCCTCTTTTACCAATGCTATTTAAAGAAATAGTTTTTACTTTTGCACCTTCTTTAAATACATCGTTATATCTTGTTACTATATTGGAGACTTCTTCAGTTCTACTATTTCCAGCTGGATTGTATTTGTCTATACCATAGCCTCTGCCATTATTTGTTACCACATCATTAAATGTTTCACCTACAGGATCAAGTATTGGCTTTTGGATATTATTTTCCCAAAACTTACCTGCTCCGTCCCAGTTGACTTCAAACTCTAATCTAAACTTATGGAATTTCATTTTCATTTTCTAATCCTTTACCATTATGTTGAATTTATATTAAGAGATCGTTAAAATCTATTTAATATATCAACCTAAAGGACTCTGTCCTAAAAAATAAATCAGTGATATTCTTTCCATTACAAAAAGGAGAGAAAACATTGATTAAAAATTCTAAAAAGTTAATAGCTTTATTATTTGTCTTTGCAATGCTGCAAAGTAACTTTGCTGGAGCGGTTGTTCCACATTTACCTGATTTAGTTCAGAATGGAAACTTATGGAGATTTACTTACTATAACGATGCAAGTCCATCGCACGATACTTTATTCGGTGAGCCGATTTGTTTTGACTATGAATTTACTTTAGGAACACACCAAAGATATAGATGGTATGTTCAATCAAACCCTAGCATTTCTGGTAAAGCTAGTCAGGAAGGAGATCAGATCACAATGATGGGAGATTATTTCTTAGGACCTATCGGAATTGATATTAGTATTATGAAAGCTCATCAATGGGAATTAACTACTGATGAGAAGAAAAGATCTATGGGAACAGGTCATCATCAGATTTATTTAAGACAAGGTGATCTTCAAAGATCAGCTCACTTTAATATGTTTGCTAGAAGAGCTGGTTTCTGTCAGTCTGATATTCCTCAAGATGATCCGACTCAAATTCCAAGCTTTGAGCCTGATGTAGAAAGAGAAGTGATAGAAGAAGTTAAAGATATAGTTAGAAAAGCTAGAAGAATTCAACAAATATAATTAGTTTTATATCTTGAAAATAAAAAAGGGGACCATTTGGTCCCCTTTTTTGATATTAAATGAACTGATTAATTCGATGGATTAACAGTTATTGTGACTGTTGCGGTATCAATTGTTCCAGTATTAATATCCATTGCAGTGTAGGTAAATGTATCAGTTATACCAGCTTGTCCCGGGAAGCTTTGGATTTGGAAAGTATTTGTTCCATAGTCAAAGCTAAGTGGTAACTGAGCTGGGTTAGTATATGTCATGATTTGAATACTACCAGGACCTGCTCCAGCGATAGCTTCATCATTTGCAAATACATCGACACTTACAGTTTCACCTTCTATAGCAGTGACACTATCATCTACGGCATTGAATGCATTTGGATCTGGTACAACTGTAACAGTTACTGTGGCAGTATCTATAGTTCCAGTCATAATGTCCATTGCAGTATAGGTGAATGTGTCAGTGACTCCAACTTGTGATGGGTCTGTTTGGATTTGGAATGTGTTCGTTCCTGGGTCAAACCAAATCGGTAACTGTGCAGGATTTGTGAAAGTCATAATTTGGATAGCACTAGGATCTGATATAGGTGCGATGACATCGTTTGCAAATACATCGACACCATCAATGAATCCAGCAACGACAGTAACTTCATCATCTACAGCATCATATGCATTAGGATCAGCTCCTATCGTAATCGTCACAGTTGCTGTGTCAACTGTTCCTGTATTGATATCCATTGCAGTATAGGTAAATGTATCAGTTAAACCAACTTGCCATGGGTCTGATGTGATCTGGAATGTGTTCGTTCCATAATCAAAGTAGACTGGTGCTAGTTGACTTGGGTTAGTGTAGCTTAGTATCTGAATAGTTCCAGGACCAGATGTTCCAAGATCATTTGCAAATACATCGACACTGTCAATGAATCCAGCAACGACTGTTACTTCATCATCCACTGCATCAAATCCATTAGGATTAGCAACTACAGTGATATTTACAGTTGCAGTATCTGTAGTTCCAGTACTGAAGTCAATTACAGTATAAGTGAAACTATCTGTAATTCCGACTTGTCCTTGGTAGCTTTGAACTTGGAAGGTGTTTGTCACATGATCAAAGCTAAGTGGAAGCTCAGCAGGTATAGTGTAGTTTTGGATTTGAAGAGTTCCAGGAGGCGCTCCAGGGAATGCTTCATCATTTGCTAAAACATCTATGTTAATGAATTCACCTTCGATTATACTTACATTATCATCGACAGCATTAACTCCATTAGGATTAGCAATTACAGTTAAGTTTACGGTTGCAGTATCTGTAGTTCCAGTGTTTAGGTCATATACAGTATAAGTGAAACTATCAGTAATCCCAGCTTGTCCTTGGTAGCTTTGAACTTGGAAAGTGTTAGTTACACTATCAAAGCTAAGTGGAAGTTCTGCTGGGAAAGTATAGTTCTGTATTTGAACAGTACCAGGAGCAGCTCCTACTATTACATTATCATTAGCTAGTAGTTCATCTGCACTAATACTAATGAACTCACCTTCAATTACACTGATGTTGTCATCAACAGCATCAACAGCATTAGGATTAGCAACTACAGTAATATTTACAGTTGCAGTATCTGTAGTTCCAGTGTTTAGGTCATATACAGTATAAGTGAAACTATCAGTAAGCCCTATTTGTCCATGGTAGCTTTGAACTTGGAAAGTGTTAGTTACACTATCAAAGCTAAGTGGAAGCTCTGCTGGGAAACTATAATTTTGTATTTGAACGGAACCAGGAGCAGCTCCTGCTATTACGGTATCATTAGCGAGTAGTTCATCTGCACTAATACTAATGAACTCACCTTCGATTACACTGATGTTGTCATCAATAGCATCGACTGCATTAGGGTTAGCAACAACAGTTAAGTTTACAGTTGCAGTGTCTGTTATTCCAGTGTTTAGGTCATATACAGTATAGGTGAAACTATCCGTAAGTCCTAACTGTCCATGATAGCTTTGAACTTGGAAAGTGTTAGTTACACTATCAAAGCTAAGTGGAAGTTCTGTTGGGAAAGTATAGTTTTGTATTTGAACAGTACCTGGTGCAGCTCCTGCTGGTACATTATCATTTGCGAGTAGTTCATCTGCACTAATACTAATGAATTCGCCTTCAATTACACTGATGTTGTCATCAATAGCATCGACTGCATTAGTATTAGCTTGAACATAGTTTAAACATAGTAATAAATTTATTAATAGTAATGATATTACTTTCTTCATGTGTCTGTCCTTTTAAGCATTATATTTATCGGCCTCTTTTACAAATTAATAATCATTTCTATGATTTAAGTTAATATAATAACTAGATCAATTTTGCCTGGAATGAATAATTAATTTTTGGAAATCTTTTATAGTTTGTAAGAGGAGATTTTGGAGTTCAGTCTAGGTCGAGATAATAAATTCCTTCTGTGAATTGTTTAATTATTTGTTTCTTTATTTTTCGTAAGGAGTATTATCTTTGTAATCGTTTATTTAAACGAGAAATACATTAAAATATAATTAGAAGAGAGATGCGTGCATTAAATATCGTTGCTGGTTTTTGTTCGATTCTCACAACCTTTATGGTTGGGGTTCCTATCGTTCAAAATTATTTGGAAAAGGATAAAATTAAGCTTGAGGTTAACCTTTTAGGGGTTGAGAAAAAGCTGAATGACAATCTTTACCATTATTCTATTAATTTAACTAATAATTACTCATATAGTGGGCAATTTGGAATTGAGATGTGTAACCTGGGACCAGGATTAACTTGCGAGTTTACTGATCTGATTAAACACATTCGTTCTCAGGAAAAGTCTTTGAAAAACAAAGTGCTTGAGTACTGGAAAAAGAAAGCTTGTGATGAGACTGGTTGTTTTTACCTTGCTCGACTAAACCCTAAAGAAACTAGTAACTGGGAATTGACACTTCCAGAAGCTATGACTAAAAAACTATTCTTTAAGGTTAGGAAAAAAATGGGTTTTGAAACCCCTATTGTGGAGATTGCAGATGAAGGAGTTCAAACTTATTTCTTAGATATGAGCCTTGCTAGAGATGATAGGAAAAAATATATATGATAAATGAAAAACCTTTTTCTCCATCTTGTGAAAGAAACAAGGAAGCTATTTTAGAGGTTTTAAAACTCCATATTAAAAATGAAGCTGGTAAATTATTAGAAATAGGTTCAGGTACAGGGCAGCATGCCACTTACTGCTCAAGATCTTTCCCTGAGCTTGAATGGTTTTGCTCTGATCTTTTAGATAAACACTCTGGGATTAAGATGTGGCTCGATGATGAAATTGAGGAGCGTAAGCAAAAAAATCTTAAAAATAATTTGAAAGAAATATTTTCATATCAGGTTATGGAAGATTCTTTCCCTCAGGGGAATTTCAATTACTTATTTACTGCAAATACTTTTCATATTATGTCTTGGGAGCATGTGCTCCACCTAATAAAAGAAGCAGGGGAGAATTTATTTGAAAATGCCTTATTTATAATTTATGGTCCGTTTAACTATAGGGGTAATTTTACTTCTGAGTCTAATGCTCAGTTTGAATTATGGTTAAAAGATAGAAGCTCACTTAGTGGAATCCGTGATTTTGAAGCTGTGGCTGAAGCTATGTCTGTAGATGGTTTTGAGCTAGTTGCTGATCATGAAATGCCTGCTAATAATAGGACTTTGGTTTTTAAGAAGATATAATTTTTTTTATTTTACTTTGACTGATATTAATTAGATTTAATTCTTAAGTGTATATAGGTGTTGTAAAATTTTCAAAAATTTATGAAAACACAAGCTCAAACTATTAAAGCAAATGACTATAGTCAAATTACATCACTTCAAGAAAATATTGATCAAGTGAATCAATATAATTTGAAACTTGTAAAAAAATTACCGAAGGAAGTTAAGCTTGATTTAGACAAAGCGATTACTTCTTTGAGTAAAGCTAATTCTATTGAGGACATGTTGCCTGTTTTTGAATTTTTAGATTCTTATATTGGTTTTTATAAAGGGGCTAATAATTTTTTGGATAGTCAAAATGGCTCTATGAATGAAATGAAGTCTAATTTAAAAGAAGTTTCGAAAGAGATTGTGAGAAAGGCTTGGGGGCATATTACTGAATCTTTGAAGAATATGGAAGGTGGAGTTAAAAAGTTGTATGAGAATAAGGATGTCTTTGACAAGTATATTTTCAATCCAGCGGAAAACCATATCTCTAATATTTCAACTGCAAATGGTCAAAATATAGTGAGAAAATCTCTTGGTGAACAATTAAAGAGTTTATCAGATAAATCTTCAGCTAAAGCTCTTAGTCGTATAGCTAATATAAGTTACGGTGGCTTAGTGTTAGATAGGAAAAAGAAGGCTCATAGTGATGAACAGAACTTTCAATCAATCTTGAATATGGTTCCGACTGTATTAGAAGATGAAAATCTCAATAGAGTATTTGAGTTACTTCCAAAAAATGCACGTAGAGACATGAGTAAATCAGGTAAAGAAAAATTAAAGATAGTTTATAAAGAAACTTCTCCAGTTACAAAAGCTTTTACTGAGCTTCAGAATTACTTCATAAACAATGAAGCCAAGGCTGTTTCGATATTGAAATTTTTGGAGAAACACCCAGAGAAAATTAAAGATTTGAAACCTGCATTGATTTTAGTTTTAGGCAAAGATAAAATTTTAACAGTAGTTAACTCTAAACAGATAGAAGATTCTGGTGAAACTACACTTGAGAAGGCGATTACAAGTGCAAGTTTTAAATTAACTAAGATTATTCAATGGAACTATAATGCTAATACAAAAAATAAAATTTTGAATGCAAGTCCTGGCGGGAATTCTGGTGGTAGGAAGCTTCGCTAAGATATAGTTTTAATTTAATATAGAGTCAAAATACAATACCGTAGCCATATTCCAAGTATAGTTCTCCCCAGTTGCATAACCTGTAAATAAGGTTTCTTCCTCTGGAGTAACTTTCTCTTTAATGCTTGTACCATTTGCTTTTAGCCAATCTTGAAAATTTGAATTATTAAAGTTATAAGCCATCTCTAAGGCAAACTTTTTAAACTTCTTGGATTTTTTAGGGTTTAAGTTTTCTAATTTCTTCGAGTAATTCATTAAGCCTTTAATCACCATGCCTTGCTGAATTGGCCAGATATATGGCTTGTCCCATTGGATTCCTGTTTCTACATTAGAGGCGTATAAACCTTTTTTACTTTTGAAATTATTCTTTAGATACTTAAATGTTTTATAGAGTTGCTCTAGATCTTCTGAGCTTTCTATATCAAACCACTCTGCCCATAGAGCATAAGCAGAAGAAAGAAAGCCATACTTTGTTCTTAAATCTTCTCTTTTATAGTTATATTCAAAGAAATAACCTTGCTCTTCATCCCATAAATATTTGTTGATACTTTCTTTTAGCCTCTTAGCTATGTTTGAGTATTTCTTAATAGTTACTGGCTCTGCTTCTGTTTCGTTAAGTAAGAAGATAAAGTCATTGAGAGACTTATAGAGTTTTAGGTTGTGGTCAGCTGGAATGAAATCATCTGTAAAAGCATTAAAAGGACCATAGATAGAATTAGTATCATAGCCTGATACTTTACTTAATCGATCGCTATAGTAATAGAAGTAACTCAAACCGAGATTACTTTTATTTTTCTTTGTTAAAACTTTTTTATAGTCAAAGCCTTTAGCAAAGTGAGGTAAGCTCAAATCATCTTTTTCCTGTAATTCTTTATAAGCTTCTAATTGATCATGAATTTTGTCGTAGAAGTAATCATGATCTTCGTAGCTTTCCATTAACTCAAAACACTTTCCTGAACCATCTGCGATCCATTTGAAAGCAAAATGCTGTCTTTCTTTATCTAAGTAAACTTTCCCTTTAAGCCAGTAGTCTATGATTCCTTGAGCTAAAGCTATACCTTTTTTCTTTAACCATTTTTTGTTTTTTGTGATTTCATAATAATCTTTAACGTTCGTTACTATAGTGTTTGCTTGGCTTCGAGTTGAAAAATAAGCTCTATTACCGTTTAGTGGGTAACTAAAATGTTTCACTTCGTAATAAAAATTATCGAGCTGATCTTTCGTGATTTCTAAAAGCTTCTGTGCATAATCTCTATCGATAGCAGCTGATTTTATTAAATCCATGAATAATTCAATGCTGTAAGAAGTATCGTGTGGGTAAGCTTCATTATGAAAACTTCCAGCGATTAAGTAAGGTTTCGGTAAATAAAGTAAAGCGTTTGAATTAATAGGGATTTGTTTTTTAGTTCTAAATCTAGAAACTCTTAAATCTGGGTTTTGTGAGATGGCATCTAAACTGATTCCATAAGGAGCATAGACTTTAGTTATTTTATGATTTGTTTTAGGGTCAAAAAGATCATGTCCTTTCTTTATCGGGAAGCTAAAGATATTTTTTTCTAATGCTTGGGGAATGAAGTCATTAATGAATTCATGGTACTTTACTTTTTCATTTATAAATGTGACATTAAGTATTATTATTCCTATTAATGCTAGGACTAATAGGCTGTAGCCAGAATATTTTAAGGCATCTTTACTCATAAGTTTAATTTACTATAGATTTTAGCTTTACACAAAAACCTTTCTAATATTAGGATAGAGCCTTAAATCTAAAGTATGTGGGAAGTATGAATTCGCTTCTGTTTTAGTAATTGATATTTCTCCTGGACTATGTCCAGCAGCTTCGAAGCGAGAAAGTATACGCCCTTCAGCTTCATTTTCATTTACTGGATAAGTATCATAGTTTCTACCACCTGGGTGGGATATATGGTAAGTGCAGCCACCGATTGACCTATCGTAACGTTTATCAAAAAGATCAAAGATAAGTGGACCATGAGCATCGATATTAGGGTGCAGGCTTGAATAAGGTGCCCAAGCTTTAAATCTAATAGCAGCTACACTAGTTCCCTTTTCTCTAGTTTGTTTTAGTGGAACTTCAATGCCATTGCAAGTCAGAATATGTCTTTCTGGGACTATACCTGTAAGTTTTACTTCAAGTCTTTCTACAGAAGAATCTACAGCTCTGCTAGTTCCTCCTGCATTGGCTTCCTCACCCATGACTGGCCATGGTTCAAGTGCCATTCTTAGCTCAAGCTTAATACCTTCTATATTTACTTCACCGTATTTAGGGAATCTGAAATTAAAGAAAGGTTCAAACCAAGACTTTTGAAAATGATACGAAGAGTCTGATAAGTAGTTTAAAACATCTGTGAAGTCTTCCATTAGGTAAGTAGGAAGCATATATTTATCGTGTAATAAAGTACCCCAATTAACTAAGTCTTGCTTATATGGTTTCTTCCAGAAACTTACTAGGGCAGCTCTTACTAGCAGTGCTTGCAAAAGATTCATCTGTGGATGAGGGGTCATCTCAAAGCCTCTCATCTCGAGTAAACCAAGGCGACCAGTGTTGCTGTCAGGGCTATAAAGCTTGTCGATGCAAAATTCCGCTCTATGAGTGTTCCCGGTGAGATCTACTAATAAATTCCTAAATAATCTATCCACTAACCAAGGCTGAATATATGGGGTATCTAAATTATCTATCTGCTTAAAAGCAATCTCTAATTCATATAGAGAATCGTGTCTAGCTTCATCAATTCTCGGGAACTGACTAGTTGGTCCTATATACATCGCAGAGAATAAATAAGAAAGAGAAGGGTGGTTTTGCCAGAAAGCAAGAAAGCTTCTTAATAAATCTGGACGTCTTAGAAATGGACTGTCTTCTGGACTAGCGGCGCCGATTACGATATGGTTGCCACCACCTGTTCCAACACGCCTACCATCTAGCATAAACTTCTCAGCACTTAAACGAGATTTACGTGCTTCTTCATAGATATTTGAAATAATATTTTTAAGGCCATCCCAGTTAGAGGAAGGTTGGATGTTTACTTCAATTACTCCAGGGTCAGGAGTAACACTAAAGTTCTCTACTCTTAAATCTTTAGCTAGTGGATAACCTTCTACCACGATAGGTGTTTTCAATTCTTTTGCAGTTTCTTCTAAAGCTATTAAAAGTTCTAAACCATGCTCTATTAAATGTGTTGGTGCTAGAAAGACATGAATGATTCCGTTCCTAATCTCTGTACACATTGCACTTTTAATAAGAGCATTAGGATCGTTTTTAAAAGCTTCATCTGAAACTTTATAAGACTTTAGTTGCTTACTTAAATCTTCTCGGCTTGGAAGTTGTTTCTTTTGGTCGAATGGGCATCTGTTTTCTCTAAATTCACTATTAGCAGCTTCTACATAAGGTAAGTCTGCAAGGGGTAAACGTAAACCAGCAGGTGAATCACCAACTATTAAACTAAGCTTACCTTCAAAGAATTCCCACTTGTTACTAATCCATTGTTCACGAGTAGGTGAGTGATGTAGAGGAAGAATGAAGGCTACCTCTTTATTAATATTTTTCTTGCGTACTTCATCGAGTTTAATAGGTTTTCCTGAGACAAACGAGCCTCTTGCAATATTAATAAAATGAGCTTCAGATTCAAAGGCTGGGATTATATATGAGTCTGGTATACCTAACTTGTTTGCAAGTTTTACTAAGAAATTCTTAGCATCTTTTTCACTATGCCCAAGATCTATATCTGGTCTTGCAAGCAGGGTTTCATCTTTCCATATTTTCTCTGAATCTTTTCTCCAAGTACAATTCATTGACCATCTCGGTAATTCTTCTCCTGGATACCATTTTCCTTGAGCGAATTGTAAACTAGCGCCATCGGAGAATTTATTTTTTAATCGATAAAGTAAATCTAGTGCAAGCTTACTTTTATTTTCACTAAGTGCAGTAAAATGCCACTCTTTTCCTGATCTATCATCTAGAGAAACGAAGGTCGGTTCTCCTCCCATGGTTAAACGAATATCTTCACTTTCTAAGTCTCTATCTACCTTATAAGCAAGCTCATTGATTTCATTCCACTCAGTATCTGTATATGGTTTTGCAACTGCTTTTTCTTCATGAATTCTACTTACAGACATTTCATGCTCCATAGAGCTTTCACAGTCTTCTAATGAACCACTGATGGGAGCAGCGCTAGATGGATTTGGGGTAGCACAAAGTGGAATATGACCTTCCCCCGTAAATAAACCAGAGGTGGCATCTAAACCTACCCAGCCAGCTCCAGGTAAATAAACTTCAGTCCATGCATGTAAATCAGTGAAATCTTCATCAGGACCAGAAGGACCATCTAGTGCTTTTTCATCAGCTGTTAATTGAATTAAATATCCAGAAGCAAATCTAGTGGCTAAGCCTAAGTGTCTAAAGACCTGGCATAATAACCATGCCATATCACGGCAGGAACCACTTTTAAGTTCTAATGTTTCCTCGCAGCTTTGAATTCCTGGTTCTAAACGGATTACGTATTTTAGTAAGTCGTATACTTTTTGATTTACACTAACTAAGAAATCGATACTTTTATACTCATCTTTAGCTTCAATATCCTTGCTAATTTCTTTAACTATTTTCTTTAGAAGTTTACCTTTTTCTTTAATTTCTAAGTAAGGTGCTAATTCTTTTTCTAGGTTATCTGTATAAGTGAAAGGAAAAGTCTCAGCGTATTCTTCTAAGAAGAAGTCGAAGGGATTAAAAACTCTAATTTCCGTGATGAGGTCAACCTCAACTTTAAACTCTTTAGTCTTTTCTGGGAAAACTAATCTTGCTAAATAATTCCCAAAAGGATCCTGCTGCCAGTTTATAAAATGATTTTCTGGAGTGACCTTTAAAGAATAAGACTGGATGTGGGATCTAGTATGTGGTGCAGGCTTTAGCCTTATCGTCTGACTCCCAAGCTGGATTAATTTATCATACTTATAATGTGTTTTATGATTTAATGCTACCAGCTTACCCATTTGCTTTATCTTCCATCTATATAATATACAAATATCTTTAATTTGTACTTCTCAACCATAGAGATTAGTTATTTTTTATCTTAAGGACTGAAAATTAGTTCAGGATTTTAAAGTGGGTCTTTAAATCAGTAAATCTAGGGTATATAATAATCTGGTACCTAGGATAAGTCTTGAGCGATATCTTTGCACTTAATTTTGATGCGTTAAGCTCCCCTTCAATTAGTTTGAATATAGCTGAAGCTGCTCAGGGAAGGCATCCTTTAGGTTGGGGCTTTGCTTGGTACCCAAATGATTATCAGGGAGCTGCTGTCGCTAAAGATCCCGGAGCAAAAAATACTAAGATTTTAACTGAAGCTTTAATGGACTGGGAAAATTTCCGTTCCACTACTTTTATCTCTAAAATTTTAGGCGCTGCACAAGGCTATACTAATCATGAAACTCAACCCTTCTCCAGAAGTTTTGCTGGTAGAGACTGGGTTTTTATGCATAATGGTGATTTAGATAAGATGAGCTTATATAAGCTTCATGCTAATAAGTCTCGTTTCCTCGAGCCATTAGGTACTACTGATTCTGAAATTGCTTTCTGTTACTTATTAGGTATGATGCAAGCTTCTGGCGCACGTAAACTTGCAGATATTAAACCAGAACAATTAGAGGCTTGGTTTACTGAATTAGATAAATTAGGTAGCGCTGATATGGTTATCACAGATGGTTTAACTTTAGTTTGTTTCCAGGGATCTCAATCACCATCACCTATTTACTACACGAGAATTAAACCCAAAACTAAAACAAAAATGTTTTTTTCAGACCAAGTATCTCTTGAGATTAATGATCCAAGAGATAGTTATAGAACAGCTGTAATCTTTAGTAGTTCTAAATTTAAACAGGGTGAATGGCAGCAAATGCAGCCTGGACAAATAATTGTTGCTAAAAGAGGAGCTGTGGTTTGGAATAACAAAGCTGATGCTTCTGAAAAATCACCTGTCTATCAGGGACTAGAACCTAGTGCAGAGCAAAAAGATTTCACGAATGTTCATAGACCCGCTCAGCAACTTCAGACTAATCAGTCAGCAGTTATTCAAGACTTAAATCCTTTACCTCACATAGCTTCAATTACTAACATTAGGGCGATGACACATACGAATGAAGGTGAGCCACTTACTTATAGAGTCTTCGATGTTTCTCATATTAGTAGCTATGAATATACTGAAGCGGTCGAGCATAGTACTCATAGATTTCGTTTACAGCCACTAGAAGATAAGGTGCAGGATGTAGTTCTCTCGAAGCTTACAGTAAGTGTCGAAGGGGAAGAAATTTATTATGAAGATGTCTTCGGTAATCAGAGTGTTCATTACAGTATAGATTTACCTTATAAGGCACTTTGTATAGAAGCTACTAGTAGAGTAAAGCTATATGCTTCCCCACCTGATGACTATAATATTGCAAGTCGTAAAACCTCTATGCCACTTGTTTGGATGCCATGGCAAAGGCAGATGATGATGTCATACCTTCTTCCGGAGGAGCTTCCAGAGACTCAACTCTCTGAATTAACTGATTATGCAATGAGCTTTGCTGAGAGAAATGAATATCATTTGATTAACACCTTAGAGGATATGAATCAAACTATTTATAAAGATTATGATTATATCCAAGGGAGTACATCTCTCAGTACGACTCCGTTTGAAGTCTACGCTTCACGTCAAGGTGTTTGCCAAGATTTTGCAAATCTTTTTATCTGTCTGTGCCGTTTGCTCAGTATTCCAGCTAGATACAGAATGGGGTATATTTACACTGGAGCTAATTATGAAAATAAACTCCAGTCAGAAGCATCTCACGCTTGGGCAGAAGTTTACTTACCTTATATGGGATGGCGTGGTTTTGATCCTACTAATGGCTGCAAAGTCTCACAGGATCATATAAGGGTAGCCTGTGGTAGAAACTACCGTGATGCAACTCCGACCTCGGGGACGATTTTTAGAGGCGGGGGACTTGAAACTCTGAAAGTTGAAGTTAAAATAAAAGAAGTCTTCGATGAACTTTGATTCTTATGATATTGGTGGGTTTTATGATGAGCTCTTTGATGATAGCTCAGAGCCACGCAACTTTGTTGCGCCCCTCATCAAAAAAATCAACACACTCTCTAAAAGAGAACTTAAGCGAAGACGCTTAGCTGCAGATAGAGCGCTGAAACAACAAGGTATAACCTTTAGTGTTTATGGTGATAAACAAGGTATAGAAAAGATTTTTCCATTTGATATTATCCCTAGAGTAATTCCTGGTTCAGAGTGGGATAGACTTGAAAGAGGTCTTAAGCAAAGAATTAAAGCTTTGAATCTCTTTATAGATGATGTATATAATGAGCAAAGGATTTTTAGAGATAAAGTCGTTCCAAAAAATCTAATTAAATCATCAAGTACTTACTTAAAAGAGTGTGAGGGATTGAAGCCACCTAAAGGGATTTGGATTCATATTACTGGAACTGACTTAGTTCGAGATAAAGATGGAGAGTTTTATGTTTTAGAAGATAATTTAAGATGCCCATCTGGAGTTTCTTATGTCCTAGAGAATAGAGCGATTCTAAAAAAAACTTTTCCAGATGTTTTCCATACTATGAAAGTAAGAAGAGTTGCTGAGTACCCTGACCAGCTCTATGAGACGCTTATGCACTTAGCTCCTGAATCTAGTAAAGATCCTAGTATCGTAGTTTTAACTCCTGGGATTTATAATTCAGCTTACTTTGAGCATACCTACCTTGCTCAAGAAATGGGAGTTACTCTAGCCCAAGGCTCCGATTTAACTGTAATCAATGACGAAGTCATGCTGAGAACCACTAAAGGTTTTAGAAAAGTAGATGTCATATATCGAAGAATAGATGATGACTTTTTAGATCCACAAGTCTTTAATCCAGACTCACTATTAGGAGTTCCAGGTTTAATAAATGCATACTGTAAAGGTAAGGTAGCTTTAGCAAATGCACCTGGTACTGGGATTGCAGATGATAAAGCTGTTTACTCCTATGTCCCTAAAATTATCAAATACTATTTAGGTGAAGAAGCTATCATCCCTAATGTTCCTACTTACCTCTGTGATAATAAAAAAGACAGGGAATATGTTTTAGATAATCTTAAAGACCTTGTGGTGAAAGCTGTTGATCAATCTGGTGGTTACGGTATGCTTATAGGACCTAAGTCTAAGAAGAAAGAAAGGGAAGAGTTTAAAGAGAAAATTAAAGCGAATCCTCGTGCTTATATTGCTCAGCCAACTTTAGCACTGTCGCGTTCACCTACTGTAGTAGAAGAAGGTATAGAAGGAAGACACGTAGATATTCGCCCATATATTCTTTATGGAAAAGATATTTTTGTGACACCTGGTGGTTTAACTAGAGTCGCTCTAGTAAAAGGTTCTTTAGTAGTTAATTCATCTCAGGGTGGTGGGAGTAAAGATACTTGGGTTTTAGAAGGGGATGAAATTCCATGCTAAGTCGTGTTGCTAATTCTATTTACTGGATGAGTAGATACTTAGAGAGGCTTGATAGTATCTCTAGGTTTATAAATGTTAATTACTTTCTAATGCTTGAAAAGGCTGCGACGGATGAACCAACTCAATGGGGACCACTTATATTTGCTAGTGGTGATGATAAATTGTTCTTTGAAAGATATAAAAAATCAGATGAGAAAAGTGTAATTAAGTTTTTAAGCTTTGATGAAGAGAATCCTAATTCAATAATCTCTTGTGTGAAAAACGCCAGGGAGAATGCAAGGACGGTTAGAGAGATTATTCCTACTGAACAATGGGAAGTTACAAATGAACTTTACTACTATGTAAAAGACGAAGCGAAGAAAAAGAAACATAGTGAGCTTCAGGATTTCTATAAAGCTATTAAAGCTTATAATAATCAGATTATTGGTTTGATTCATAATTCTTTAACACATGATCAGGCATGGCATTTTCTAAAGCTAGCTCAGTATCTAGAAAGGGCAGATAAAATAGCTAGGCTTTTAGACGTTAAGTATTTTTCTTTACTCCCTAACCCTACTTATGTGGATAGTCCTTATGATGCTATCGAGTGGGGTGCGGTACTTAAGTCTGTAAATGCTTTTCAGATGTATAGGCAAAAATATCATAGGATTAATTATGAAAATGTTTCTGAGTTCTTAATCTATGACAGAGATTTCCCTCGCTCAATGTCCTTCTGTGTAAATGAAGCTTTTAATTCTTTGAATAAAATTATTGCGATTATTAAAGAAGATGAAGGGATAAAATCCTGTAAAAATTCTAAGTCTTCATCTGAGATTCCAGCTGAAAGAAGAATGAAGGATCTTAAGTATATGCTTGATTCGAATGATACTAAAAATATTTTAGCTATCGGCTTGCATGAGTTTATTGATGATTTTCAGATGAAGTTAAATGAAGTTGATGAGGCTATTTATAACTCGTTTTTTGCTTTAAAGGAGTTTAGTTTTACTTAATCTGCAAAAAAAAGAAATCAATATAAGACTTATACTATTATCTTGATTGTGGTGTTTTCTGGTCCATTAAAACAAGCAGTTAGGGCTGCTCAATATCTCAATAATCAACAGCCTCCAACTCAAAATTTCAAGGAGATTCTTGAATTTGCTTATGTTGCTCCTGCTGCATTAAATATAAGAGATAATAAACCTGGGGAAATTAGTATACCTAGAGTACTTGCTGCTGAAGTTGAACCAGGAGGAAATAGTTTTGAACCATCTTCTGGAAATGATAAATATTTAGATGGAGCAATCATTAAAAATGGAACTATGGCTAAAACAGCGAGAATTCCAATTGATCAAACATATCAAACCCCTACTGGATACACCTATATAAATTATGACTTTGTAAAAGATCTATTACTAAGTGAAGAGCGAGATAAAATTCATTTAGCTGTAAATATACTTATGCATGAAACTACACAGCTGCAAGATGATGTGACTAAAGCTTACATAGATGAATTCGAACTTGATCCAAAAAATAGATCCTTGAATTTGATTTTTAATGAAAATGGTGCAACGATTTTTAAAGCATATAAAAATTTATCAGGGGATGTACCAAGATTGTCATACAATCTTGGAGTTGAAACAAATACTAATGATGTAGGTGAAGTGCTTACAAAACTAGACAAAAAAGATAAATCAATTTTTGAGACAAATTATGGTTTTGGTGGTTATTCGAATATAGATAGACTTCATTTAAAGCAAACAAACTCTCCAGAAAGAAAGAGGAAAGGAAAAATTTTTCCAGCTAAGGAAGAACTAGTTTTTCAAAAATATCAAGGGAATGGACAGGATAGAATAGTTTTTAGTGTTAAAAATGGTGAGGTTCAAAGTTTAAGGATAGGACGTCCGGGGCAAGAAACTAAGATCAATATTCCTGATTAACCTTTTATTGGATGTAATGTATCTTTTAAAAAACAAAAAAGACCCAATTTCTTGGATCACTTAAAAGCTATATTTTGTTTCGATAAATATATTATGCCCAGATTTGAAAAGTTCTAATTGCTTGATATTTTGAATTGATCTCAAGTAAAATATCGTATTTGATTAATTCAAAGATGTCCTTTTTATACTTGCTTTCTGTGAAAAATTTCTTAATAAACCAAGTTTTCCCTTTACCGAATTGAGCAGATAAAATAGCTTACTTTAAAAGGTGAGTATTGAGCTTTTCGAATTCGAGATACCACGATTGGACAAAACAAGGACTTGATCCCTGATTTGTCCAATTGTGGTATAAAGTAACTAATGATTAAAAGAGATATAGAAATACATTTAAATGAAATTTCAAGCCAATATCCAGTGATTACCATTACAGGTCCTAGACAAACTGGAAAGACTTTTCTTGCAAAACATTTTTTCAAAGCAAAACCTTACTTTAATTTAGAGGATTTAGAGTTAAGAGATTTTGCCCAAAGTGACCCAAAGGCTTTCTTAAAGCCACTTGAAGATGGTGCAATTATTGATGAAATTCAACATGTACCAAATCTAATGTCCTATATTCAAGTAAAAGTTGATGAGAACCGAGATAAAAAAGCCCAATTTATTTTAACTGGTTCTCAACAGTTTTCAATGATGCAAAATATAAGTCAATCTCTTGCGGGAAGAACTAGTATTATTAATTTATTACCTTGTAGTTTAAGTGAAATTTACTCATCCAAGAGAACAAAAGAAGTAAAGGACTTTAAAAATAAACTTTACGATAAGGACTTCCTTATTTATAACGGTTTTTATCCTGCCATTTTTAAGGATAAAATAAACCCTTCAAGATTTTATGCTGACTATGTTCGGACTTATTTAGAAAGAGATTTAAATCAATTATCACAAATCGAAAACATAAGCTTATTTCGTAAATTCCTACGCGCATGTGCTGCAAGAACTGGTCAATTGCTTAATAAAGAAAGTATTAGTAATGATGTTGGCATAGATGCATCGACAGTCGAGAGATGGATATCAATTTTGGAGGCGAGTTATATCTTATTTCGCCTGGAGCCATATCACGCAAATATAAATAAAAGGCTTATTAAGTCTCCAAAAATTTACTTTTATGACACTGGGCTTGCTAGCTTTTTACTTGATATTGAAAGTGAAGGACATGTGAGTAGTCATCCTCTTAAGGGAAATTTGTTTGAAAATATGATTGTTATGGAGTTTTTGAAAGCAAGATTTAATCAGGGGAAAACCAATAATTTGAATTTTTATAGAGATAAAAGTAAAGAAGTTGACCTGATTTTAAGAGATGCTTCAAAATTTACAGCTGTAGAGATTAAATATTCGGAAACAATTAAAGAAAGTTTGTGGAGTTCTTTAGATTATTTATCTAAACTCTTTCCAAATGAATGTAAACAAAGAGTACTGGTTTATGGTGGGCAAAATGTTCAAGAGAGAACAGATTTAACTGTTTTCCCTTTCTCGCATATTAGTTTAGTATAGAGCTTGACTATGCTTAAAATTAAATATAAAAACAAAAAAGACCCAATTTCTTGGATCAATTTGAAAACTTTATTTTATTTCGATAAATATATTATGCCCAGATTTGAAAAGTTCTAAACATCTTTTTAAAAAATATTATATAAAATTTCAAAGTTATATTGTGCATCTGAGTCAAGCTCCACCTCTGTCCCTAAATTATTATTCAGTAAAGTGAATTTGAGTTTCAAATTTGGATTATCACCACTAGTCTGGTAATCAACAGCTATTCTATAAGCATTGACTTTATCATTATCTATAGAGCCAGATATATGGCTTAGTTCTAAGCTAGGTTTATTGTCAAGCTCATTAATCTTCACAGTGAAACCATACTTACTAATTTCACTATTTAGTTTATCTATATTTAAATTATTAAGTTCACCTGAATTCTCAGAAATATATTTGGCGATGGTATCAAGAGTTTGTCTTGAGGCTTGATCATTAAAGTTAATTTCTAATTTCTGTTCATTCTTTTCTAGCTCTGCTATCAATTCATTATTTTCGTTAATTGAAAAAAGGTAAACAGCTTGCTGCTTTCCTAATTCAAAACTAGTAACAAGTCCTGACGATTCAGATACTGCACTATAGGCAACTCCAAACTCTCTATGATTTTTATCTAAATAAACTTTTACAGCTTTATTTTTAGAATCCTCACCTAATATAGCTCTTATTCCAGCTTTGAAATCAGAATCTTCAGGGTTACTTTTAAAACTTTTTCCTATAGATTCAATTACAGATAAAGGTACTGAGGTATTTGAATGAAGTTTTAATCTAGCGTTGCTGAGTAGATTTCTTGGGCTTTCTTGACTCTGACTTTCTCCAGTTGATATTCTAAGCTCAGAATCTCTTTCCTCAGGTACATTACTATAATTTACAAACTCGCTTGGAGTGAGGATGTTTAATTTAGATTTAGAGTCTAAAGATTTATCAATAAGCAGATAGACTTTTTCTAAATCATTATTCTGTAAAGCTTCTAAGCCTGTTTTGCTAATTTTACTATTGCTATTTTTAGCTATTTGCTTTAAAAACTTTCTATTGGTGTCACTATCAAGATTGATACTTACTGCTAGGACTTTATTTTGTTGAGGTCGCTGTCTGTTTGATTTAGCATTAAGAATGTTTTCTATTCCTCTTTTAAATTGATAGGTTTCTGTTTCTGAATTAGCGTCTATTGAAGCAACTAAGATTAAAGCAATGTCAATGTCTTCTCCTTTGGATAAGCGATTAAGTGCTAGCTCTATAGCGTGCTTTTGAGTGAGATTATTATATTTGCTAGTTTCATTTATAAAAGATCTAGCAATTAATTGCTCATTATTTGAAAATGAATTGCTCTGTCTGAAAGGCTTGAATGTCTCAAGTATAGTTACCATAATGTTTTCACTACCTATTTATTCATCTTTAGGAACGACTTCAATTGAATCTGTCGTATTTGATCTAAATAAAATTGCTCGAATGCTTGACTCTAAGCTGATGCTAGTATCTCCTGTGAACTCACCATTTGCATTAATATTTCCAGGTTTTAAGTTACCATTAGCGTCAATTTCTATAGCACTTGAATTTATATTTTTTTCGGTTTTAAATACTAGTGAACCGGAGTTTTTATCTATTGATAAACTAATATTTTGCTCAGCATTTGCACTCGCTCTTACTAGGTTTGCTGCAACTCTTAATTGCTGACTGGAAATATTATTTTCGGGGCTAGTTATATTGGGTTGAGGAACTATTACTTGTGAAGTATTTTGAGAGTTACTTCCTACTGAAAAACCTGTACCAAGGTCACCAGCATTATTTGATGTGTTGTGTTGAGGTTCAACTGAAGAACCTGGTTTGGAAGTTGTGCTGTTGTCTATATTTGCTGAAGCTTGTACATCAAGTAAGTTTGCAAGAGAAATTGCATTGATTTTCAGCTCATTTTTTTCTAAATCAATACCTTGTTTTTTTGCATACAGTTCTAGAGCTTCAATCGGTGATTTTGCATTTCCACTTTTAATATAGTTGAGGATTTACTGGAATTCTTTATCATTAAGTTCAATAGCTTCTTTTCTAACACTCTGTTCTGTATTTTGAATTCTGCTGCTATCATTAGCTGGTGGGAAATTTACATTCATAGGGTTTTGAACCTGGGGATGTATATTTTGAGCTAATTTTATATTTTTATTTTCTAGACTAACTTTTCCCAATTGCTCTTCAGGATTATAAATAACTTTTGATAAATTTTTATTCTCAAAGTTACTACTTGAGTTTATTGCAATACTAGCATTAGCTTTTGAATAGTCAAACATACTTAAATATTGACCAAACACCTTAAAGGCAAGTCTAGGTCTTGCCATCAATTCTTTAAATCTTTTCATCACTCTACTCCGTGTGTGTAAATACACTATTATAAAGATAAGATGTTTAAAGGTTTGATATTAAGTTGAATGCTTTGAGGCTTATGTTCAGACTATTGAATCTTATTCATAGTACCTATCATTTGTCCTTGTGGGATTCTAATAGCTGGAAATACCCCTTTTTCAAACAACAATATATTTAAAGAGCCTCCATACTGGAAGTAACCTACTTCTTCACCTTTTTTGATTTCATGTGTTTTATCACCAGACTCAATTTTTTTGAATTTTGAGTGGAAAATGACTGAGGATATAGTGTTTAAACCTACAGGGATCATTGCAACTTTACCGTAATCTTTAGTTTCGATGATTAAATAGCCTCTTCTAAAATGTTCGAATATGCTGTAATCATAGCCATAGCCGACATTTCCACCATTTATGAGTTTAGGGAAATCTTGAATACCGAAGTAAATTCCTGTAACATCTTCATTTGATTCAATAACTTGACCACTTACTGGTGCATGATAGCGATGATAAACAGTGGGCATTAAAATATTAGATATAGCGGTTCCTCCTTCAAAGGAGCTTGCATGTGGAGAATTATCTAATAATTCCTCTACACTTAACTTTTGAGTTTTGACATCTAACTTTTTGCTTACAGTTAAGCTGTCATCTATCATGTTTACAATTGCATCTGCTGGTGACACCACTATAGACTCATCATCTGGAGAACTAATTGTTCTAGGGGTTTTTAATTCTCTTGCGAAAAATTCATTGAAATTTTTGTAGCCGCCTTCTGGAATAATATATTTGGACATTTCTTCTTTTCCAATCTGATCTATCCATTTATCTACAAGTGCTTTGCTTGCAGAAGAATCCATTTTAGTTCCATTTAATTTAACAAAGGCTAGAGTCATAAGGAAACCCATGCCAGTCGTGACAAAATCTAAACCATCTTGATTTTCATAATAGAGCCAACTGAATTTTTGAATATATTCTAATCCCGTTTGAAGACTAGGGTTCCACTCGTACCAATCTTTAAAAAAATTACATAAGTTATCTAATGCCTCACTCTTAGGCTTTTTCCATTCGTATTTAACACTAGAGTCGGTACCTGCTGGAAAAGGATTCACATTTTTAACAGCATTTAAGTACTTTGTCTTGAATTCATAAGTATCTTCACGAAACCATTCTCTTATCGTTGAGATGAATTCATCTATAGTGTTAATTTCTTTTAATTCGGATGCAAAATCTTGTATTTCTTTCTTGCGAGTAATTGACATTTTAAGCTCCCTATCTTTTCCACCACTATATCAAATACTAGAAGTTTTTACCAATATAAGCTTATCTGCTTGAAGTCGTTTACAAAACAAAAAAGACCCAATTACTTGGATCATTTGAAAGTTCTATTTTGTTTCAATAAATATTTTATGCCCATTTTTGAAAAGTTTTAAACGTGTTTTTTGAAATTTTTGTATATATTTTTATCGTGAAAATTTTGCTTTAGGTAAACAACATATTCCAAATAAAAACTATTGGTTGTATAGAAAAAATTATAATAAAAGCAATTAATGAGATTAATAATACTAATATAACGCCCATGCTGATGAAAGGTTGCTTTTCAATTGCGAGGCGTTCTTTTAAGAATCTCAATATAGGGTTAAGTTTTACTAAGTTTTTAATAGTAAAGGAAGATATTAGGTATAAATATAAATAGATTGATGTAAAGAAAGTTGTGATGAAAAAAAATCCTAAAATGTAAAAGATTATTAATCCATCTTTATCGAAACTTTTAGTCATATAATTAATTATCGAAATCACTAATTCATTTGCATAACCGAATATAAGTATAAGTAAGAATAATACACTACCTATAAAATAAATTAAACCAGTAGCTAATAGGTCAAGCAATAAAATACTTGTTACTTTAAGGGGAGATGTATTTTTGATGAGCCATCTTAAAATATATCTAGTTTCTAGTAACGATAAATAGTCAATTAAGATATTCCAAAAAATGTTAACCGTAAAAAAAAGAGGAGACATTATCACGAGGTCACGTAATTGATATGTAGCAGTCTCATCTTTAAAATTTTCAAAAAGGTAAAAAACGAAAATAAAAGTCGTTAAGGAAATAATCGCTGATCTTTTAAAACATTCCAATGATAAATGTTTTTTAGTAAATAATCCATCAAAGGTTGCTAAAAATATGGATCCCCAATCTTTGTAATACTGATCTGATAAATCATTATTAGTTAGCCATGTCACAGCTGAGTTTTTGGTTTTTTCGTTTACGACTTTTTCAACGGTCATAAATGTACCAAAAATAAAACCGTTACAACCTAGTAATAAAGTAAAAAAAACTTTCCAAGCTTCAAAGTCCACATATTCACTATATTAGATATATTTATGTATTTCAAGAAATTCTTAAAAAGCTATATGGAGCTGCAAATCACTCATAAAGAGGCTGAATTAATCCAGTATAGTATCAGTTGATCTCATAAGCCTTTATCAAGATATACATTTTCTTACATTTGTATAGATTGATGGAGATTATCTTTATCAATGGAAATCAGAAATTCTCAACAGAATAAGATATGGAAGCTTGACTCATTAAGTGAAATTAAAGAGTCTAAATTAGTTAAATCATTATTTCCAGTAATTGATAAGTTAATTCAAAATACAAAGAAATCGATAAAAGTTCAAACTGCTAATTTTGCTCCATTGTTTTTTAGACCTCAAATGGATGCTTTAGTCGATATCTCAGGGCATGATCATGCAGCTAAAGATTATAAAGGTAAGAATTTTCAAGGTCTAAATTTATCAGGTATTAATTTTAATAGTGCTGATTTGAGAGGAGCTAACTTTTAAGGTGCTGATTTAAGCAACTGTGATTTATCTAATGTTGATTTATCATACGCAAATTTAGATGGAGCTAATTTAGAAGGTGCTTTATTAAATGGAGCAAAGCTCTCTAACGCAAACTTAAGAGGTGCAAGCTTAGCTTTCACTCATGAACTAAAGCTGAAGTTCTCTGAGGAAAGAAAGACTGGAATACAAATGATTTATTAAATGGTGTCGATTTTACTGGCGCTGACTTGAGTGAGGCAGATTTCACTGGAGCATCATTAGATTCTGCTATTTTAAAAGATGTTAAAGCTTTAGGTACAAACTTTACTCGTGCAGACTTATGTGAAGCTGATTTATCTGGTGCTAATCTTAAAGCTGCAAAGTTTGATGAAGCTTATATGATAAGAGCTGATCTTAATGATGTTAAGTTTGATGACTTTACTTCTTTTGTTAAAACTGACCTTAGAGTTGCAAACTATGATGAAAAACTTTCAAGCTTAATTGCAAAATATGAAAACTATACTGAATCTCCAAACTTATCTATGCCAGAACTAGACTTGGATGAAATCAAAGAAGCTGTTCAAAGTGGAGAAATTAATTCAACTAAAAATCCAGTTTTCGAACTCTTCTCAAGACTTTTAGAAGAGCACCCAGGTGTCGCGGTTGGCGAATACCATTTTAGTAATAAACATAGGCATATAATTGCTGGTTTATTGTCTGATTTGAAGAAGCAAGGCTTGGAGGTCATTGCTTTTGAGATAGATAATAGAAATACTGATCTTGTTAATGCTTATTTGGATTCGATTGGAACAGCTGAAGAAAGTACTAATGAAGAAGCTTTAAGAACAAGGTTGAAATCTTGGGTTCCTCCATTTGAGGATGCAGAGGCATTTGCAGAATCACATCTTGCATTATTTAAAGCAGCTCAGCTTAATGGTATTAAAGTTCTTTGTGCTGATTCAAGTGAATGTCTAGATTTTGATAAAAATACAGGGATCTCTCCTATTCATGCTGAAACAGGTGCTCATTGGTGTGCATTGAGGCAGAAAGAATCTGAACCTTATATTGAAAATGTAATTAAAGGATCTTTATCTAGTCCAGGTAAAAAGTTCATCACAATAAACGGATTGGGGCATGTAACAAATGATGATAGGAGAACTGATCCTGAGACTATAAATACTCATAAGCGTTTAGGAATTCCTACCATAGCAATGTATGATGCTGGAGAAGATTCGGTTGGTATTCATGTCGATAATCAAGAAAGGTCTGCGACTGCTGAAATGAGTAAAACTCTTAATTTTAGAATAGTTTCTTGAAAATAAAAAAGACCCAATTACTTGGATCATTTAAAAGTTCTATTTTGTTTCGATAAGTATATTATGCCCAGTTTTGAAAAGTTTTAAACACATTTTCTAAAAAATATTATCCAAATTTTATTGGTATAGAGTTGAATTTAAAAACCTTAGATGGATCTTTATCTCCTCTTGCAAAATGTAAGTGAAGACCATCACTCGCTCCATTATTGCCTACCTCCCCGACCTTTTCACCTTTCTTGACTTTATCTCCAGGCTTCAATTTTGTGCTTCCTTGCTTAAGGTGTGCATATAAGTCAATTTTGCCAGTAGGGGTTTGAATAAATAAACGATTTATTTTCATTTCCTCACTTGGATTAAAAGAAAAGTCACCTTCTGGTCTATCAATATTATTATCAATTACTCCACTCCCTGTAACTAAATCATCAAGGACTATTCCACCTTCGCAGGCATAAATAGGAGATCCAATTTGTAATTGTGGTGAAAATAAATCAATTGCAAACTCTTGTCCTGTTTCTTTCATGTGGCTTGTTGGTGAGCTCATTTGAGAAGGATTTAAATTTTTATCTATTGGTAATGATAATAATTCTGCTTCATAACTATCATTCAAAATATCATTATGTCCAGCTGCACTTATTTTATTAAAGTATATTGGTATAGAAGCTTGTCTAGCAGATTGATGTAAGTCCTCTGCATGTTTTATTGGAATTAGGGTATCTTTTTCACCATGTTTAATTTCGAGAAAATTTATTAAACGAGATAATTTTATAACTTTATCTGGATTATCCCATAGCTCTGTTTTAAACACTTTCGATAAAAGTGGTTTCGAAATGATTTTCAATTTATTTTTTAATAAGTCAATAAACTTGGAGAAAGGAGATATTAGAGTTAAGTTTCCATACCTTTCCTTTATACTATCTGATATTTTCGATCTAAGTTTTTCTGGGTCTGTCATTAGCTTTTGTAACTCTTCAGGATTACTCTTAGCTAAATTTTCAAGATCTTCAAGCAATTTGTAGTATTCAGGATTTTTCTCCTGACTTCTCTTCTCCAGACCAGCTAAAGCAACTGCAGAACCTAATGAATGAGCAATAATATTCAAACCCTCTGATTTAACCCCTTCTTGGTCAATCAGATAACTAATTATAGATCTAGAATCTTCTGTGAGATTTGCTTGTGATGGACTGCCTGGGTTAGCAGAATATCCACCATAGCTTGTTAAAACAATATTACTACCAGCTTTAAAGTCTTTTAAGGCATTTTTGGAAAAATCATTAACAGAACCAGCGTTACCGTGAAAGTAAAGTTTAGTTTTTGCATCAGACTTGTCTGCTTGTCTTATATGCCAAACCAAGATAGGGGTTTTATTCCCGGTAAGAATATACTCAGATTTTATATTCGCTCCTAATTTTCTAAACTGATCAAGATTAGATGGTGCTGATGCTATATAAGAACTAGGATGTTTTTGAAAAGTACCTGGGTAAAAAATCTTTTTAAGAACCTTATTTAAAAGTTTTATTGGATTAAAAATATCTGTAAGTTTAATTTTTCTATCTGAATTTTCAGTTTTAATTTTCTCCCAATTAATTTGATTTTTCATCTCAGATAGACTTGGACCAATTAAATAATTATCTTCTGGTTGATGAATAGTTAGTGTATTTTTATTATTAGAACTCGTTTTTTTCTGGAGAGATTGTGTGTTATTCTGCACACTCCCTAATGGTTTTGCTTGATTAATTGCAATATTTGCCATTCTATATATTTAGATCGAAGATATGTGATACAAATTGTAGCATTTATCCAATAAAAAAGCCCCAATCTCTCGACCAGGGCTTAGTAATAATGGTGGTCCCAGTTGGACTTGAACCAACGACCAATCGATTATGAGTCGACTGCTCTGACCAACTGAGCTATGGGACCATTCGTTTTGATTCCCGCAGTCTTGACTGACTCTTTCTTACGTGAGGCTGATCGCCTCCGAGCCAACTGAGCTATGGGACCAAATCAAAGATTAATTATAACTTATATCCTAATATTTAAGTCTTGAGGAAATATAAAAACAGGATATTTCTGACTTCGAGTAAAAATATTTGAAAAATTTTTCAAATATTTGCAAAAAACAGGTTTAAAACATTTCAAATTTGGGTATAAAATAAGCACAAACAAAAAATTATTTTTAACGAAAGTCTTTATGATTTTCGTTTTTTGCTTTTTATATAGTAAGATCACTGCATTTTAAGATTTTGATTGCATTTGAATTCATAATTATTATTATGAAGGAGGTTTTAGAATCCACTAAATTTAAGGCAAACAGCTTGCGGGCATTTGCTATTCCATTTGGAAATATGGTGCTAGGATTATTTTAGATGCAAATACACCATTTAACTATCTTGAAGCAGTAAAGTTATTGGTATCAATTCTCTTTTTATATTTTGCTAATTTCATTATGTCTTATGCTGTGAATATTATTCAAAAAGAAGAAAAACAAAATTGTGGAGATTCAACATGACAGACTTTGATAATTTTTCTCTAAAAGAAGTATTAGGACCTATATTATCTCTTCTTCTAGCAAGTCCAGTAGCTCTTTATCTGTAATTCATAAAAATGGATGAAAGATTTTTTACTGAATCAAAAACTAAAAACTCCTAAATAAAACAAAACCAACAGCATAAGCTGTCGGTTTTTAGCGCAAATTGATGGATTGTAATAAAATTCTTTTCTTCTTCAACTTCCCCCCTACGGCAAGGCAAAGATAAAAATTATTATGCTTTCGATAAGTCAATCAATGACTTTCTTAAGTTTTGTTCTTGTTGGACTTCTTGGTTATAGTGTTGCTCTTCGATTCTAAGCTCACCTAACATAGCCCTTGCTTGATAAAGAAGCTGTCTTAGCATGGTCTGGTCAGTTTCTGTTGCAGCGAAACCTGTACCGTGTCCAGCGAACTCTTCTAATCCATTAAATAATGAGTTGTATAAAATAGTACCATCTGATAATGGGTTATAAATGTTTTGTATATCAGTAAGTACATTACCTACTGTTGTACTTGTCTGATCACCTAAAATTGCTTTTTGTAATTCTAATTCTAATTTATCTACAATTTGTTGTTGTGCGTCGATCTTTGACCTGACCTTCGCCAATTGTTGTGCTGTGTTTATTGCCGCCATTTTTCACTGCCTCCTTGATTACGCTCACACTCATGTAATTAAACATTCCTTAGTTAAGAAAGTGTTAATTTGTTTTGTGAATTAAGTTAGAATCATTCTTATGACCTATTCTTTAGCCAATTCACATAAACTATATACCCGAAATTTCGAAGATATTCTCTTAAATTTGAAAAAAAAATTAAAATTCTTAAAGTTTTTTGAAAAAAATACCGAAAATATACTTTTTGAGGCTATCGACTATAGTTTTTCCAATGGTGGGAAAAGGTTAAGACCTATTTTAGCGTTAATGACAGCTGATGCTGTTGCAAAGAATGAAGATGCTGGAGACATACATCATAACCCTGCTTTAGGGTTAGCACTTGCTATTGAGTTAATACATTGTGGTAGTTTGGTTCATGATGATTTACCATGTATGGACAATGACGAGTTAAGAAGAGGTAAACCTACTAGTCATATTATGTATGGTGAAGATATCGCATTACTTGCAGGAGACTATTTATTAGTAAATCCTATATCTGTATTTATAGAATATAGCCAAGATAATTTAAATCTTGATGCTAATCTTGTTTTAAAAGTTAGTCAAAATATATTAATAGCTGTTCAAAAAATGATAGTTGGTCAAGCGATGGATTTAGAATTGGCACGCGAAAATGTTAATACGGATGAACAAACAGAAACATATATAAAGAAACGTTTTGAAGAATCTAAGGTGATGCAGGAGTATAAAACTGGCGCATTATTATCGGCAGCTATAGTAAATGCAGCGATTTTAGCTGGAGCATCAGATGAAGAAGTCTTTGCTTTAGAGAAATACTCTAAAAACCTCGGACTTGCTTTTCAAATTGCAGATGATATTCTAGATCACACAGCCAGTACTGAAGAAATGGGGAAGAAGACTCAAAAAGATGCTGAGCAAAATAAACTTACTTATGTTGATATTTATGGTTTAGAGGAAGCACGTAAAATATCAAAAGACTTAATTATAGAAGCAAAAGAAATTTTAGAGACCACTTCAATTTATTCTGATAAACTAAAATTGATCGCAGATTATGTTATTAGCAGAAACAATTAAAAACAATGGTTATGAAGTTCTCACTTCTGTTGTTCTTGCTAATGTAATCGCACAAGTTGTTAAGACTATTATTTATTCTTCAGTTAGGAAGAGAATCATGTGGCATATGTTAATCAATACTGGTGGTATGCCATCGAGTCACAGCTCCTCTATAGTAGCGCTAGCTTGCTCAGCAGGCTTAATAGCTGGTTTTGATTCAGTGGAGTTTGCGATAGCGCTGACTATGTCAGCGGTGGTAATGTATGATTCGGCGGGAATCCGCCGCTCTGCTGGAAGGCAGGCTGCAGCTTTAAATAAAATTATTCATGAACTTCCTGATGGACACGATCTTAAGGAAGTTAGTCTAAAGGAACTTTTAGGACATAGTCCACGTGAAGTTTTAGCTGGAGCGGTTTTAGGTATAGCTGTTAGTTTAGCTGTGCATTTGGTTTTGGTTTAGTAATTTACAAGTTCTTGAAAGCTTGTTTCTATAAATTCTGAAAGTTTTGATTTTGAATTAGATGAATTAATATTTTGTTCCAATATTGTGATAAATTGCTGTTCTTGCTCGGGGGCTAAGTTTTGGACAAAATTAATATCATTGTCATTTTTCGCATAGTCAATTAGTAAATTTTGAATAGGGCTAGTACTTTTCATCATAGATATATTTTTATTAGGATTTGGGCTAAAGTCTTTATTCTCGCTATCTGGGTATCCAACAGGCACAGTGATAGAGTTAGGCTCTATTTCTGTGATTAATGGTATTTGGTTAGAGTGGGCATAGCCAAATAAGTCAATAATTACTGCATCAGGTTCTTGAGAGTTTAGTTCAATAAGTCTGTTTGCTTGATTAATATTTCTGTGTTCAGTAAACATGGTTTTTTGTGTTTCATTATTAAGGTTTTCAAGCATCTTTGTAAATTCTTTGACATTGAAATTTGAATTTTGATTAATTTTAGTATTTAAGGATTGTTTGACTTTATTTAGTGATTCAAAATATTTTAAAGATCTTTGCAGTATCAGATTATATTCTTCTATATTGTTGTATGATTCACCTGCTTTAAATTGAATATCAACTCTTTCTTGTTTATATTTTTGGATAAGTGGTGCAATAAAAGAACTTAGATTTTTACTATTTTTTAGTAAATTAGGGGCGAGAATATTATTCTTGAAAAACTGTCCAAGATTGAATCTATTGTTTGAATCTTTATTGATTAAATTTTCGACCATGTTACCCATATCTTCAGTAGCTAAATATTCATGGTTAATGATAATTTTCTTCTATTTCTTTATGAGCTTCTTGTAAGGCAAGGCTGAAAAGACCATTCTTCTTTAATCCCATGGCTATTGGTTTATATGGCTCTAAATCATCGAATGTTTTAGCTGAGATACCGTAATTTTCTGCGATGTTTCTTACGTATCGCATTTTTGAAGCTATATTTGCTTTTTACCAAATTCTGCTATTTTAGCATTTGTATTAATTAACAATTGGGGATTTATTTGATCCATGTGTATTATCTCGAATTGCAAGTCTAGCAAATATATGAATAATCATTCTCGTATTTTTGAGTGTTAATTTGCTTTATATTATTCATTTCAGTGTATAAAGTAAATATGAACAAAGTAATTCTAGCTATTCACGGTTTAGGCGGTAGAGGTGCATGGTTTGATAATTTAGTGAAAGAGTTGGAATCTGATGAGATTAAGTTTTATTGTCCAGATTTGCAAGGCTTTGGAGAAAATGAGCCTAGAGGGCATTTAGATTCTTATAAGCAATGGTTAGATCAAATAGAATCGAAGTACGCAGAGTTAAAAAAGAAATATCCGGAAGCAGAGTTTATTCTAATGGGGCACAGTTTAGGTGCAGTTATCCTTACGAATCTTAAAATAGACTCAGAAGATAAACTGATTTTTTCAGTTCCAGGTTTTAAAGGAGCTAAATCTACATTTAGCTTAGCTTTTACTATTAAAACTATTTGGCAGCTTTTTGAAGATAGATTCATTAAGCATGAAGACCGTCTAATTCGCTTACCAAGCTCAAAAGATGAGCCGGATGCTACAGATGAAGATCCTCTTAAAGTATACGATGTAAGTCCTAACTTACTTTGGCAGATTTTAATGATGTCAAAAAAGCTCCCAGAAAAGCTATCTAAATTTAAAAACCCGATGCTTTTAATCCAAGTCGAAAATGACTTAGTCGTAAACAACCAAGTCATGGACCAACTTTTCGCTGAAATGCCAGCTCAAGAAAAATCTATTCTTGAGCTTAAGAATACAGAGCATGATTGGATCTGGGATGCAAAAGCTGTGCATCAGGCTGTGCCTGGGATTAAGTCTTACCTCGGAATAAAATAAACTTTAAACTCCAGCTTTAGCTGAAATATTAGGTGCACACATCTCTTCTGGTTTTACCCATTCATCAAACTGTGCTTCTGTTAAGTGACCTAAAGCTACAGCAGATTCTTTAAGTGTTAAACCTTTTTTGTGAGCGTTTTTCGCAATCTCAGCTGCTTTATCATAACCGATATGAGGGTTAAGAGCTGTTACTAACATTAAAGAGTTATTTAAATGCTTTTGACAGTTTTCTTTATTAGCCTCAATTCCGATCACGCAGTTGTTTCTAAATGACTGAGCGGCATCAGCAAGTAATCTTGCTGAGTTTAATAAGTTAAATATCATCATTGGTTTGAAAACATTTAACTCAAAATGACCAGTTGCGCCACCGAAGTTTATAGCGACATCATTGCCCATTACTTGAGCACAAACCATAGTTAAAGCCTCACACTGAGTAGGGTTAACTTTACCTGGCATGATTGAAGAACCTGGTTCGTTCGCTGGGAGATTTAATTCACCTAAGCCAGAACGTGGTCCAGAACCTAGTAAACGAATATCATTTGCAATTTTCATTAATGAAGCTGCTACGGTTTTTAATGCTCCAGATGACATTACTACAGCATCGTGGGCTGCAAGAGATTCAAATTTATTAGGAGCAGTGATAAATTCTTTACCTGTAATCTCTGAGATCTTAGCTGCAACTTTAACTGCAAATTCAGGGTGTGAGTTTAAACCCGTTCCTACAGCAGTTCCACCTAGTGCTAATTCAGAAAGATCTGCTAGAGTAGTTTTCACTCTTTCGATTCCTTTCTTTAATTGCGCAGCATAGCCAGAGAATTCCTGTCCTAAGCTTAAAGGTGTGGCATCCATTAAGTGAGTTCTACCAATCTTGGTAATGTCCTTAAACTCTTCTGCTTTCTTCTCTAAGCTTTCTTGAAGCAATTCTAGAGAAGGAATTAATGAATCTTCTAAAAATAGTTTTCCTGCAATATGCATTGCTGTAGGGAATGTATCGTTTGATGATTGTGATTTGTTCACGTCATCGTTTGGGTGAACTGGATCTTTGGACCCTAAAACTCCACCAGCAAATTCAATCGCTTTATTGGCAATAACTTCATTTACATTCATATTTGATTGAGTGCCTGAGCCTGTTTGCCAAACTACTAATGGGAAATTATCCTTTAAATTTCCAGAGATAACTTCATCAGCTGCTTTTGAGATTAAGTCAGCTTTATCTTTACTTAGTAAACCTAGATCAGAATTAACTAAAGCTGCTGCTTTTTTTAGAACACCAAAAGCTTTTACAACTTCTAAAGGCATATGATCGTGACCAATTTTAAAATTAATTAGTGACCTTGCCGTTTGTGCACCGTAATATTTGTTTGCTGGCACACTTAATTCACCCATAGTATCCTTTTCAATTCTTGTTTCCATAGCTTTAATAATAATCGAAAAAAGCTGATTATGTTTGAAAACTTTTAGTTTTTTGATCGTATTATTTTGTGTTAGGGAAATATAAATTGACATTCGTATAACTGAATTTGTAGAATCATTAGTGTTCGTCATGCAAAGCAATTCTTCAAAAGATCCTAAACTCACTAAAGTCCTAGTAGTAGAAGATGAACCGCAGATACTGAGGTTAATTGAGCTGGAATTAAAATATGAAGGGTATGATGTTATCACCAGCGCAGACGGCAAAGAAGCTTTAGCATTAGTAAGAGAACATAACCCCGATCTAATTTTATTAGATTGTATGCTGCCTAGCCTAAGTGGGGAAGAGGTTTGTTTAAAGTTAAGAGAAGAAGGTTTTGATCAGCCGATTATCTTCATTACTGCGAAGGATGGTATTGAAGATAAAGTCAAATGTTTAGATAGTGGTGCCGATGACTACTTAGTGAAACCTTTTGTAGCAGAAGAATTACTTGCAAGGATTAGGGCTATTTTTAGAAGAAAGGCTCCAGGACAGAGCTCTATGCTTATCTATGGTGATCTTTGGTTGGATCAGTTAAGCCGTTCTGCTAAAAGAAAAGAAGAGGAACTTTCACTTAGAACAAAAGAATTTTCTTTATTAAGAATCTTTATGATGCATCCTGAAGAGTATTTAACTCGTGAATTCTTATTTAATAAGGTTTGGGGTTATGACTTTATTGGTGAAAGTAATGTTATTGAAGTTTATATTAGATACTTGCGCTCTAAATTAATGGAGAAAAAGTATGGGAAATTAATTCATACTAAGCGTGGTTCTGGATATATGCTTAAACAGCCTGTTAAGGCTGTGATTTAGGCTAAGTAGTGGCTCTTACAAATCATTAAAATTACAAAGATTTACGGTTTGTTGGTTTTATCTTAACCTGATCTTGGCATATTATTTTAGTAAATATTTCGGGGGGAATATGCGTCTAAAATCTCTTATCCTATTTTTAATTTTTAGTTTTTTATTTAGTAATACTTTTAACTCATATGCGATGATGCATCACCCTGATGATCCGGCAAAAATGGCGGAGCATATGGCTTTATTGAATTTAGTATCTGAAGATACGATGACTCATAAGGCTGTAAAAAATGGTTCTTGGTTTGAAGCTAGTACTTGGAGTCCGGCTGAGGTTCCGGATGATAATGCTCGTGTTTTAATCCCGGAGAATTTAACTGTTAGCTTTTCAGGTACAAGTACTAAACGTATTAAGTATATTCGCGTTAACGGATCATTAATCTTTGACGCGAATTCAGACTCTTTATTATATGTAGATACTATTGTAGGTGATACCACTAGTTATTTGGAGATTGGTACTAAGGCTGCGCCAGTAACTTCTTCAGTGAAAATAGTTTTCTTAGATAATGGTGCTTTAGATAGAAATATTGACCCGCAACAACTTTCAAGAGGTATGGTTGTACACGGTAAAACTTCTATAGTAGGTCAAGCTAAAGATTCTCACATGAAAATAGCCAGAGATGCTTTTGCCGGTGACACTGAGCTTCTACTTTCTAAAATTCCTATGAATTGGAAAGTGGGGGATGAAATTATACTTGGAAGTACTCACTATAAAAGAATGAGATGGGGAGATAAATCTCCATATGTGACAGAAGATGAGATTAGAACTATTAGTTCAATTTCTGGAAACACCATTGGTTTAGATAAACCATTAGACTTTGACCACGATAGCCCTAGAGCAGACCTTAAGGCATATGTTGCTAATGCCTCTAGGAATATAATTTTTGAAAATGAAAATCAAAATGTGCCCAATAATCAAAGAGCACACACTATGTTTATGCACTCTCATAAAGTTGATTTGAGATACGCAAGCTTTATAGGTTTAGGAAGATCTGATAAAAGTTATCCATTTGATGACTTTAAATTAGATGAAAATGGTAAAAGAATTTTTACTGGTCCTTCTTATAGACCTACTTACTATAAAGAAGATCCTCTTCTCATAGACAATATGCGCGGTAGATACCCAGTGCATTTCCATAGAGTTGGGGTGATGCATCAAGATGAACCCGCTATCGCAGTTGGTAACGTAGTTTTAGGTTCACCAGGTTGGGGTATTATTCACCATGACAGTCATGCAATTATTGAACATAATTTAGTCTATGATTCATATGGTGCAGGTATCGTCGCTGAGACTGGTAATGAAACTGGTATCTGGCGTAAAAATATAGTTATCAAAAGTGGTGGTAGGTCTGGTATCGCTAAACACACTGCTAATTTTGATGTTGGTTTCCAGGGTGTTGGTTACTGGTACCAGGGAAGACTAGTCTCAAATGAAGAAAATGTGGCTATTAGTCAAAAGAGCCACGGTATTGTCTATATGCATAGAGGTTCTGACAATCTTCCTGTATACTCTGCCCATTCAGATATTCCTGAAGTATTTAAAGGAAAAGAGATGGCACCAACTGATAAGCCTCCAATTCATAATTTTCACGATAATGAAGTTATAGCATCAGGAAGAGCACTTGAAATTATCAAAGCTTCAATGAAGCAGGGGCACGATCATAGATCTATGCTAGATGGGCTTATTGCTTGGGAAGTGGATTCTGGAGCATTGCTGCAATACACTGCTCACTATACTTTGAAAGATTTTGATTTGATTCGCTCTAAGTCATCATATCAAGATGGCTGGGGGTAACTCTTTATAACACAACTGAAGATATAGTCCTTAAAGATATTAATATTAAAGGCTTTGCTGATTGTGTTAAAGCTACTAGAAGACATACCCAAGATAGAGTTGGTATTGAAGATGGTGACCTAGGGTATGTCTTAGTAAATATCCAATGTGAGGACTATAAAGATGATGGAGATTTGTATCCTAAAATGGATCCAGAGAAAGATACTTTCCTTACAACTGAAGAGTTTGCGAGCTTAGAGACTCAGCCTTTAAGTCTTGAAATCGGTGATAATGCTGATTTGACTTTGAACCCAGAATCTTCTTGGCAAGCAAATAGAAAGAATGTTGATATTAAAGGTATTAAACATGACTCACTTGGTAATATTGGTTTTCCGTTTGGTAATGATGAAGCCTTTTGGGATTCAAGTCGATTAAAAGATTTAATTGAAAATGTTGGTTATTACACTTCAGGGGATGAATCTGGAACTAAGATGTTAGTTGTTAGTGAGATCTTTGAAGATAGGGTTACTGGTGAAATTCAATCTAAAGATATTCCTATTGATGTTACTGTTGATTGGTCATCTACTTTTGCAAATGCACAGTACTTAGGTACTTATATTCCAGGGAATAATAAACCCTTTGCCATGATTGATAAAGTCAGAGCTAACCCTGGAGAAGAAACTATAATAGATGTTCTTGCTAATGATACTGACTATGACGGTGATGCTTTGAAAATTATCACAGTGAGTGATTCATCGAATGCAAGTGTTTCTATCCAAGACTCTAAGATACTTTACACTCCTAATAATGGTTTTGATGGTATGGATATACTCACTTATACTATTGAAGATGAGAAAGGTGCTACAGATACAGCTAAGATAGAAGTTATAACGAATTTTATTACTGAATCTTCTAATCAAGTAGATTTAATTGAACCTGGTTCACCACTTGATTTAAATGTTAGTAACTTAGGTTTAGTTAGCTTTGATTTGAACTGGGGGGCAGCTATTGATAATATTGGGGTTAGTCATTATTTATTAACTATCAGTGAAAACAGTGATTTTAGCTCAGCTCTTCCTGGATTTAATTCAGTGAACATAGGTGATGTGAATAGTTTAAATGTTAATTCTCTGTCAGCAAATACTAAGTACTATATCAGTTTAAAAGCTGTTGATACTTCTAATAATGTATCAAGTCCAGCTCTCTTAACTGTGAAAACCAGAGCCGCTGGTGAACTTTCAACTATTATTTATCCAAGTGAAGATACCTCATCACAAGGTGTGAAAACAGGACTGGAAGCTAAGACTTCTATCTCTAGATGGAATAGATTTTATGCTAAGTTTGATTTCTCAGAGTTGCTTGGTAAGCAAATCGTAAGTGCAAACTTTAATCTTAGTTTTGGCTCACCTATAAAAGGAGCAAGAACTATACTGACTCACGTACATGGCGATAATAATTGGACAGAGAGTCCATTGCAACTTCCTCAGCGTGACCCATCTATTGTAATCGGTGAAGATGCTGTTTCAGCTGGAGACCAGTGGTTCCATGTAGATGTTACATCTGGATTAAGTGAATATTTATTAGCTAATCCAGTTCCAGAAATTACTTTAATGAATTACTTATCTAATGATGGCGGTGGCTGGAATGGAATTTACTCTAAGGATTCAGCAGTGAATAAGCCATACCTTGAAGTCTCTTATATAGATCCAGCTCAGTTAGCGGTAGATGAAGAGGAGCTAAGAAGAATTCAAGAAGAGAAGGATTCTTCTGGTGACGGTGCTAATGGTTCAGGTGACTTAGTCGTACCTTTAGGGTTTGAGTTGCCGACAACTATACGTGATATGAAAATCATTAATAATGAATCTGTAGAATTTACTATTACTTTACCACTGAGTGTAATGCAGGAGATTATGGAGAAAGCCCGGCATTAAACACTAGCTTCTTGCTTAACTAAAAGACTCTCACAAGTCATTTCACTTGGTTTTTCAAGATTCATTAAGTCTAAAATAGTAGGAGCAATGTTCTTAAGAGCGTTGCTCTCTTCATTTTTAAGCTTATGGTTTTTATCTAAAACTATAAATGGAACTTTGTTCGTACTATGTGCAGTTCTAGTAGTGCCATCACCATCATGCATTTGATCAGCGTTACCGTGGTCTGCGGTTATTAATAGCTTATATTCATTTTCTTCACTAGCTTTTACGATTCTAGCGAGTTGATTATCAACTTCTTCTAAAGCTTTAAGCACAGCATCCCAATTTCCTGTATGCCCTACCATGTCAGGGTTTGCAATGTTGCAAATGATAAGCTTATAGTCTTTCTCTTTATTTGCCATAGCTTCTAAAAGACCATCTGTAACTTCTACTACGCTCATTTCTGGCTGAAGATCATATGTCGCAACTTTAGGACTAGGAATTAAAAGCCTATCCTCATTAGGAAAAGGATCTTTTCTCTTAGAAGTTTTAGCGTTAATAAAGAAAGTTACATGTGGATATTTTTCAGTTTCAGCAACTCTGAATTGATTAAAGCCTTTCTTTGAAATCCACTCACCTAAACCATTTGCAAATTCTTGTTTAGGTAAACTATTTGCATCAAATGCTACAGGTAAGTCTAGGTCTGAGTTATATTCAGTAAAGCAAGCGTAGTGTAAATCTGGCTTTGATTTTTGTAACTCTTCAAAACGAGTAGAGATTTGGATAGCTCTATCTGGTCTAAAGTTAAAGAATATTATGGAGTCTTTCTCTTCTATTAAACCATTTTCATTAATTACAGTAACTTCTACGAATTCATCAGAATCACCGACTACTTTACCTGGATTCTTTGCTGCATAGTCATAGTAATTAGTAATAGCTTCTGCTCCAGAGCTTGCTTTAAATGGAGTGAAATCTTTTAGCTCTGTCACTGTTGTGTTAACTACAGTGTTAAAGTATTTATCTGTTCTTTCCCAGTTCTTATCACGGTCCATAGCCCAGTAACGTCCAGAAACGGTAGCAATCTCAATTTTAGAAGCCACTCTTTCCATTAATTTTTCAGCAACTTTAGGTGGATCGTCACGACCATCACAGATGGCTTGAAGGAAAATTTGAGATTTATCTAAACCTTTTTTCTCAGCTAGTTCTATAAGACCATAGAGGTGACCTAGGTGAGAGTGAACATCTCCTTCTGAGATTAGACCCATGAAATGTAATTTAGAATTATTTTTCTTTGCATGCTCTACAGCATCTATTAGGATTTGATTCTGGAAGAATTCACCAGTTTTTACCATGTCAGAGATCTGAGTCAGTTTTTGTTTAATCGGTCTACCTAAACCTATATTTTCATGACCAACTTCAGAGTTGCCCATAATCCCTTCTGGAAGACCTACATGGGTGCTACTAGCATTTAAAAGAGTGTTAGGGTAGTTCTGGATAAGAGAATCAAAACACGGAGTCTTAGCAGCTTTAATAGCGTTACCTTTCTCTTCTTCTGAGTAACCCCAGCCATCTAAAATTAATAATAGTGCTTTATTCATGCAGACTATATTATAGCAGGGGCTATTCAGCTATTTCAGGGTGATACTTCTCGAAGTATTTTTGATAAATTTCTCTTGCTACAGGCGCGCAGATACTACCACCATGCCCAGCTCCTTCCCCGAATACTGCAATTGCAATTTCAGGATCATCAAACGGCGCAAATGATACAAACCAAGCGTGAGTAGAATGAGCATAGCCAGAAACTTCAGCAGAGCCAGTTTTACCAGCTATTTTAACCTTTCTATATGGTCCCCATAAATTAACAGCTGCCCCCGTACCACTTTTAACGCAGCGTCTTAAGCCTTCATGGACCACGTCATAACTCGAATCAGAGAAATCTTTATTCTCATAGTCAAATTTCTCTTTACTTTCATCTTTGATGATGTGAAGCTGTGGGATTTTTCCTCTATTCGCTATCCCAGCTATCATACGGGCTGCTTGAAGCGGGGTTACCATAAGGTAGCTTTGTCCTATAGATAAGTGAAGAGTATTTCCAGGAAACCATGGTTCACGCATGTGTTTCTTTTTCCAACTCGGATCTGGAACTATCCCACTACTTTCATTATTGGTTTCAACATTTGTTTTGGAGCCTAAGCCAAAGCCGCGACCTGATTTGGCAAGCCATTCAGGCTTCATCTTTTTAGCGATTTGATAAAAGTAAGTATTTCTAGACCAAGCTAAAGCTTCTCTAATATCCATAAAGTCTTCTTTACCAGTCCAGTCTCCGAAACGAAAACCACCGAAGTTAACTGCACCACTAACAAAAAGTTGTTTGTTTGGACTTATAACTTTTCTTTCTAAAGCTGTAAGAGCTGTTATCGGTTTCCAAATACTTCCAGGAGTGAATCCTGAAGCGGCTCTATTTAAAAATGCTTTTTTCTTATTGAGTTCTTGGTAGATGGAATAAGGGATTCCTTGCGCAAAGAGGTTGGGATTGTAGCTTGGTTTACTCACTAGAGCGAGTATCTCACCATTCTTAGGATTAATGGCTACAGCTGCTCCATGGATATTTCCAAGAGCATCATAGGCAACTTTCTGTAAATCAATATCTATCGTTAAGTGAATATCAGAGCCTTTTACAGCATCATTATGTAATTCTTTTTGGTTAGTTCTTTTAGCAAAGGATTTCCCGTATCTATCTACGAAGATTCTTTTCTCACCATCGACTCCACGTAGGGTTTGATCGTAATATTTTTCTAAAGCACTTTTTCCAATTTGGTCTCTAAGTTTAAGTTTCTTTTTAACACGACTATTGTCTTTAAGCTCATTTTCATTAACTTCTCCTACATAACCTAAGATATGAGCCGGAATTTCCTCATATGGATAGTATCTTTGAGGTTGGCTTTCTACGTCAATTCCAGGTAGGAGGTGAGCATTTTCAAAAATTTGCAGTGCTTTATCTACAGGAACATCATTTGCAAGAGTTATAGGTAAAGGTAACCTTGAGTTTATATCTGTTATTTGTTTAAGAATTTTTTCTGCGTCTTTTCCTGTAACAGAGGCTAGTCTTGTTGCTAGCTGTTCTTTATCTTTTACTTTTGCAAGGATTCTAGGGTAAGCGATGATCTTTAACGCAAGTTTGCTTGTCGCTAAAATAGAATCCTCTCGATCATAGATAATTCCTCTCGGTGCTCTAATAATAGAAGCCTTAGTGGAGTTGTTTTTAGCTAAGGTTTTGTACTTATTATGCTCAAGGATTTGCATCTGAAATAGTCTTGCAGCTAAGACAGCAAAAAGACTTACACAGATTAAAATTAGTATACTTGAACGACTCAATTCAATATAAAGTATACTCTTAGCTATAGTATTACTCAATAGAGGAATTTATATTTATATGCAGCAATTAAACTTATTCCAAGATGACCCGACTAATAAGCCACTTGCTGAAAAGTATCGCCCGAAGTCTCTTGATGATTTATTAGGACCTATTAAAAAGAATCAAAGTTTTAGAAATTGGTTCAATACAGCTTTCTCTAATCGGAAAATTCCTTCAGCTTTATTCTGGGGTCCTCCTGGAGTAGGTAAGACTACTATTGCTGAATTATTTGCAAATCTTTCTGGGCGTGAGTTTATTAAACTTCAGGCTTTTAACTCAGGGGTTAAGGATATTCGTGAAAGTATTTATTTTCTTGAGCAGCAAGTAAAACCAGGGATTTTATTTGTAGATGAGCTTCATAGTTTTAGTAAAACTCAGCAAGATTCCTTATTAAATGCAATTGAACAAGGGAAAATTATTTTCATTGGAGCGACTACTGAAAACCCAGCAATTTCAGTTAACAAAGCACTTTTAAGTAGAATTCTGAAGTTTGAATTAAAGTCACATGGCTTTGAAGATTTACGTAATCTTGTTACTAAAGTTGTAGGAAAAGAAGGTTTTAGTATTGATCATGATGCACGTGAGTTTTTAATTAAAGCTGCTCGTGGTGATGCTAGAGTTTTACTTAATGCTTTAGAAGCTTGTCTTTTAAGTTTCCCAGAAGAGGAAGTTGGGGCAAATATCTCACTTAAACTTTGTGAAGAGTTAGTGGAGAGGAAGATCTTCTCAGGTGATCCTGATGCTTACTACTCATGTGTTTCTGCTCTCCAGAAATCTATGCGTGGTTCTGACCCGGATGCTTCTGTGTATTGGTTAGCTAGACTTCTAAATGGTGGGGCTGACCTTAAAGCTGTTGCTAGGCGGGTCTTAGTTACAGCAAGTGAAGATGTGGGACTTGCTGACAATAATGCACTTTTAATAGCTGAAGCTGCCTACAGGGCAGCTTTAGAACTAGGGATGCCAGAGGCTAGGATTCCTTTAGCTCAGGCTGTTATATACATCGCAAATGCTCCTAAATCTAATGCTTCATATAAAGCTATGAATATGGCTATGAAGGATTGTAATGCTTTTCCTGAATTTGAGGTTCCAGCTCATTTAAAGCCTATTAATTATGCTTGCCCAGCTAAATCTGATAATAAAAAAGAAAACCCGATTACTAAGTATAAATATCCTCATGATTACCCTAATTCTCAAGTAGAGCAGGAATATTTACCAAAGGAATTAAAGGATAGGAAATATTTAACTTGATAACGGTTAAAATAGTTAAAGTTAATGATTAAAGTTGAGAATCTAAAAAAATCCTTCGGGGTAAATGATGTTTTAAAAGACGTTAGCTTTGAAGTCGCTGACGAGGAGGTTGTCGCTCTTATCGGTTTTTCAGGCTGTGGGAAAAGTACAGCACTTAGAATAATTGCTGGCTTGGAAACATATAATGAAGGTGATATTAATCTTTCTTCTGATAATATTGGGATGAGTTTTCAGTATTCAGCATTATTTGATTCGCTTACAGTGAGAGACAATATTGCGTTTCCTTTTGAGGTTGGAGAGGATTTGCCTGGCTACAGTTTAAAAGAAATAAATACTAAGGTTAGTGATACTCTAAATTTAGTAGGTTTACCTAATATAGAACATCAGTTTCCGTCAGAACTTTCTGGGGGAATGAAAAAACGAGTGAGCTTTGCTAGGGCGATTATTAATGATCCACAGATTATGCTTTATGATGAACCTACTGCTGGACTTGATCCGATGGCAAGTACTGTTATTGAAGATTTGATTGTGAAGCTTCAGCGTGAGAAGAAAGCTTCTTCTATCGTGGTAACCCACCAAGCGTCTACTATTCGAAGAACTGCTCAAAGGGTTTTAATGTTATATGAAGGTTATATAGTTTGGGAAGGAACTCCGGAGGAGTTGTTTGATCATAATAATGATAATCCTTTTGCTAGGCAGTTTAGAGATGGTGCTTTAGATGGTCCTATGAAGCTTAGGATTTAAACTTAATTATCAATAATCCATAACCTAATTAACCAATTTGTTTGTAAGCTGAAATTATTTGAAAATATGGATAATTTGAAGCCTGTCTAAATAGTATTGACTTGTCGCGGCGAAAAGTGTATTATCTTAAATAGTGGTCGATTGGAATCCAAAATAATGCTAACTGCAAATCAAGTAAATAAATTTTTGAAATCTCACTTACCTCATAAACATAAGGTAATTAAAAAGCTTGTTGCTGATAATAAAGTTTTATCTAATAATAGAATTCAAGCTCACAACCTATCTTTTGAAGATAAATCAATTAATTTGATTGATGATTATTTCAATAAATATATGGAGATGAAACAAAAAAATCATTCTCTCTATAATCAAGTTGAGAGAGAGTATCTTGAAAAATATACTTCTAATGAAGGAAATAGCCATATTAAGGAGTGTAAAATTGAATCTTTAAAAGTATGGTTGGATCATTTAAGCTCACCTGAAATGTCAAATACGCCGACTTGGATGAAATATTATATTTGGCAACAAATTACAAATGCTGAACAAACCGTAGATAAAAGTAATAATGTGGTTCTAAGTAAAAGAGATAAAAATAGTAGTAAATTTTTCCCTGAACTTAATAAAAAAGCTTTAAAGGATTTTGTTGAACTTGTAACTCAATATTTGAATAATGGAAATGTTGATGAAGATAAAAAGAGTCTTTTTAAGGATACTTTTGTTAGCTTTAATAAAATTTATACTCATTTCTTCAACATTGCTCTAAAGGATCAAGAAGGTGAGGATCCTATGGATGGTGAATGGAGAACTTTTCCACAGGGTTCAAGTGCAAGTGAGCTTGTAGAATCTTTTGCTGGGCAAGGAACAAATCTCTGTGTAAGGTGTTCCCCATCTGCAGAGATATATTTAGGACAGGGTAATGCTTTTTTATATTTAGTGAAAGATAAAACTGGAGATTATACAATCCCTAAGGTATTGATACTTAATCAAGATGGTGAGGCTCGAGAAATTCGTGGAGTTACTGAGAATCAAAATCTCGGTATCTATGATCAAGCTCTGGAAGAAAAATTAACTAATATAAAACACGGTAATTATGTACGAATAAAACTTAATAGTGCAAAGAAGCTTAATGAAATTGATACTAAGATCAAAAAAGGTCATTCATTAGGTCTTGAGGATTTAGTTTTTTTATATCAAGAAAAAGTTGCTGGTTTCGGATATGGAGAGGATAGTCGAGTTGGAACTATTAAGAATAATATTGATTTGAAGTCATCTCTATCAAAAATCCTCAATTGTGATCACGATCAGATAGCCACAAGTATAGATGAGTTAAATGAAAACACGATTGCTTTAGCTAATGAAAGGACTGAGATTTCTGATATTAATAAAATTAAGAACTTAAGACTCGTACTAGGTAGTTTAATTATTCAAGGTGTAGACCCTATTCAAAGAGAGAATGAAAATAAATTAGTTCTTGAAAATGTATCAGGTGATTTAGCTTTATGGGATGGTAATATTGAACTTTCTAAAAATATTAATATCGAAGGTGGATTGTCTGTTGTAAAACCAGCAGAGGTTACTTTTCCAGATAAAACACGAGTGAAGAAGACTGTTCATTTTGTTTCAGATGAGATTCGAGAATTACCTAATAATTTAACTGTTGAAGACTCACTTCATATCGGTAAGAGTTCTATAACAAAGCTGAGCGATAGTCTTAAGTGTCCGGAAGTATATGGTAGAAAGGGGCAACTCACTTACATACCTCCAAATTTCAAAGGGAAGATAATTCCATAAGCGGGGGCTTACTCTTCAAGTATACTACCACCAAAGATAGATATACCAGCTTGTAGTACTTCATCTAAGGCTGATTCACGATCGCAGCAGGTGTCAGGATTATTATTTGCTTGTTGGTTTGGAGTATACGCCTCTTGTGGAGCTGACATTGAACTAGGCTCTGAACTCATTTGAGGTGAAGATGAAGGTGTATAAGATTGTTGAGCTGAAGTGCTTACAGTTTGTGAACTATTACTCACTTCTACCTTGGGTTGAGGTGTATAAGTATTAGCAGCTTGAGCTGGGGCAGCATTCGATAATTCAAAATTAATCTGAGCAATATTTTTACCACTAGTTTTATTAATCGCAGTTATAACCTCTGATGATTTAGCTTCTAGCTTATTTTTTAAGAATTTAAAACGTTCAGGGATATTAATTGTAGCTACCGAACCTTCTATTGAGTGAAGACTTGCTTTACTACTGATAAATAAACCTTTACAGCTAGGACTCAATTCAGAAACAAAATCATTACTAGACGAGCTTACATTGCTAGGTCTAGTTTCTGGATTACTTAAATCTACAAAGCCAGATTTTCTTTCTGGTTCAGAATTTACAGGGCTAGCGCTTGATGGAGCTGCTTGATTAGCTTGTGGTGTAGGTTCAGATACCGATGGAGCAGGTGTACTACTTGGTGGAGCAGCTACTGCTGCTGGTTTTTCAGCTATAGGCTGAGGTTTAGGTACAGCTGGAGCTGCATTGAAATTAGGCTTGCTTACAGAACTAGGAGCATGCGACTGTGGAATCGCAACAGAACCACTTTCAATTTTCTCTAACCTTTCCTTCAGTTCTTTTAAAGTTATAAAATCTTCTCTAAAGCATAGCTTCAAGCAAAGCGTCTGCAATAATTTATTTGCTTGAGTAGTTAGTCTAAGACTAGAATCAAGTTTAGATAATTCTTCAGCAATATAAACTAATTCACTTTTAGGAATATTGTTTTCATTAATATAATTTTTTACAGCACTGAATTTTTCATCGCTTTTATTTAAACAAATATTATTAAGAATACTGATGCTGTTCTGGAAAAGCTCTTCAGCAATAATATTAGGATTAGAGTTTTTTTCTAAAATAGCATTTAGCTTAGTGAGTAATTCTGAGTCAGATCTAGCATAAATAGCATTTAATAAATCAATAATTTCATGTTGAGAAACTTTCCCTAAAATCTTTTCTACTAAAGCTTTATCGATTTCTTTACCATCATCACAGTAAACACTGATTTGTTCTAAAATACTAAGCGCATCACGCATCGCACCTTCAGATTCTTCTGCGATAAACTCAAGAGCTGAGTCATTAATGTTGAAATTTTCTAAATTGCAGATTTCTTTTAAACGACTTTCACAATCTTTAATACTTATAGGTTTAAAGCGGAATTGCTGGCAGCGACTAGTAATCGTCGGAAGTACTTTGTGGGCTTCTGTCGTCGCTAAAATGAAAATTACATTATGAGGCGGCTCTTCAAAGAGTTTAAGTAAAGCATTAAATGCAGCATTACTTAGCATGTGAACTTCATCTATGATGTAGATTTTATAATCACTATTGATAGCTGCAAGGCTTGCTTTCTCGATCAACGATCTTGCATCTTCTACGTGACCATGACTCGCGGCATCGATTTCAATTACATCTAAGTCATTTGAGTTTGCGATGTTAACACAGCTAGAGCATGTGCCACATGGTTCTAGGGTCGGTTTGCCTGGTTCGGCTTTGTTTTTACAATTAATAGATTTCGCTATGATCCTTGCGGTACTGGTTTTACCAGCACCACGGGGACCTGTTAATAAATAAGCGTTAGCAAGTTTATTATTATTAAAAGCATGCTCTAAAGTCTCACGGACAGAGTCTTGTCCGATAAGATCACCTATGGTTTTAGGTCTGTATTTTAGAGTAAGCATAAATTATCGTTTAAAGAATTATAGTAACGATTACATTGCCATGATGTTGTAACCACAGTCAACGTGAAGAATTTCACCAGTTACACCGCCAGAAAGAGGGCTAGCTAAGAATAGTGCAGAACCTGCAACTTCTTCTACAGCTACATTTCTCTTCATCGGAGAAACTTCAGCGTGGTGATTTAACATAGAAGTGAAATCAGAGATTCCTCTTGCAGCTAGAGTTTTAACTGGACCTGCAGAAATACCGTTGATTCTGATGTTGTCTGGACCTAAGTCTTGAGCTAAGTATTTAATACCAGCTTCTAAACTAGCTTTAGCGATACCCATCATGTTGTAGTTAGGAACTACTCTTTCAGCTCCTAAGTAAGTTAAAGAAAGTATAGAACCACCACCTGCTGCTTGCATTAATGGCTTAGCTGCTCTAGCCATAGCTGTTAATGAATAAGCAGAAATGTCTTGTGCTAAAGCGAAGTGCTCTCTTTGAGTACTGATATAGCCACCTTCTAAAGTTTCTTTAGGAGCGAAAGCTAAACAGTGAACCATAATGTCTAATTTTCCATCAAATCTTTCAGAAACAGCAGCGAAAGCTGAATTGATATCAGCATCCTTAGTTACATCACACTCTACGATAAGTGGATCATTCATATCTTTAGTTAAATCTGTAATAGTATCTTTTAATCTTTCACCTTGGTAAGAGAATGCAACTTCTGCTCCAGCTTCATAGAAAAGCTGAGCAATTCCCCATGCAATACTTCTTTTATTCGCTACACCTGAGATTAGGACTTTCTTTCCAGCCAGGATTTGTGAATATGGACTACTAGTTTTTACTTCAGTTTCAAGCATCGCTAACAATTCTAGCATTTTCCTTGCTATCATTGGTAAGCATGGCGAATATTGTAGTAGTTGGTGCCCAATGGGGCGATGAAGGTAAAGCGAAGATCGTAGATCTTTTAGCAGAAGATGCTGGTTTCGTAGTTAGATACCAAGGCGGAAATAATGCTGGTCACACAGTTACCGCTAATGGAAAAAAATATAAGTTCCATTTAATCCCTTCTGGAATACTTTACTCAGGGAAAAAATGCTTCATAGGTAATGGTACTGTGATTGACCCTAAGTCTTTACTTAAAGAGATGAAAGCTTTAGAAGATGAAGGAATTGATTTAAGTAATCTTAAGATTAGCTCGTCTGCGCACGTAACTATGCCATATCATATTCTTCTTGATCAGGCTAACGAAGAAGCTCGTGGTGATAAGAAGATCGGGACTACAGCTAGAGGAATTGGACCTACTTACACTGATAAAGTGTCACGTTCTGGAATTAAAATTAATGATCTTTTAAATAAAGATGTTTTAAAAGAAAGACTGGAATTAGTTCTGCCACAGAAAAATAAAATTTTATCTAAAGTTTTCGGAAAAGAAGAACTAAAATTAGAAGAAATTCTTGAAGAATATTTAGCTTTCGGTGAACAGCTAAAACCATTTGTAACAGACGTTTCTTTAGAGTTATGGAACGGAACTAAGCGTGGTGAGAAGATTTTATTTGAAGGTGCTCAAGGAACCCTTTTAGATATTGACCACGGAACTTATCCTTTCGTAACTAGTTCTAACCCTATTGCTGGTGCAGCGACTACTGGTACTGGACTTGGTCCTACAGCTATTCACCATGTGGTAGGTGTGGCTAAAGCTTTTAATACTAGAGTTGGTGAAGGTCCTTTCCCTACACAAGTAGATGGTGAAGACGCTAAGATCTTAGTGGCTGAAGGCACACCATGGGCTGAATTCGGTACGACGACTGGTAGAGCTAGAAAAGTAGGTTGGCTTGATTTAGTTTTATTAAAGCTTGCGGTAAGAGTTAATGGTTTAACTAGTGTTGCTATTACCAAGCTTGATATTTTAGATGACATTGAGACTATAAAGGCTTGTGTAGCTTATAAAAATACTAAAACAGGTGAGTTTTGTAATGATTTCCCTGCAGCAGCTGATTTAGAAGATTTTGAACCGGTGTTTGAAGAATTTGTTGGTTGGAAATCAGCTGAAACTAAGTGTTTCGGTGCTAGATCTAGAGAGAGTTTACCTGAAAATGCTAAAGCTTACTTGAAGTTCATTGAAGATTACTTAGATACGCCGGTTAGTATTATCGGAGTGGGTCCTGGACGTGATGAGATTATTATTGAGAAGAATCCGTTTAAGACTGAAGAGCTTTCTGGGGTTAATTAATGCCAGAAGCTAAAGAGCCGCTTCATCTTCAGTTTGGTGGTTTTGCTAGAAAACTTTATACCCGTGAATATAATCTTGCAGCTAAAGTTCGTCAAGCCATAAATCTTAAACCTGATGGCTTTGATTTTCATGATATTCTTCCTGAAAATGATATTGATTTACAAAGGTTAGATTTTGAGAAGCTTAATTTAGATCTTTTGGAAATAAGCAAAAAGCTAAATCTAGAGATTAGTCTTGGAAATACAACATTTCTTTTAAATAAAGAGGCATTAAAGTCTCATCAAGATTCTCGTTTTGTAATTGTAAAAAAAATTGCAGATATGAAAGAAGGGAATATTATTGGTTTAAGTTTAGAAGATTTCTATCATTTAGAATCAAGAGAGCAAAACTTAGAATACTTAGGTCAGACTTTAAATCTTTTAGTCAAAGATAATGTAATATTGCCAAATTATAAAATTCGCCCTAAAAATAAATTTACAGATTTTGACATTAAATATAAAAATGTTTTTTCTTTTCTTGAAAGACTAAAAGGTCAAAAATTGTCTAAAGGTCAAGCACCTAGGATTAGTTTTCCTGAGCTTAATAAAAGACTCAGTAATATTGGTTCAGAAGATTTAATAAATATACTTGTTAAATTAGCAGATAAAAACTTAGTTCAAATTATTCAACCAGAGAATCGACCCATTGATATAGTTCTTCTTTCCGCTCCTGATTAATACCTTCGTAGAAGAATTCCCCATATAATTCACCATCAAGATCTTGCATGATATTTATGAAGTCTGATTGATCTTGCTCGCTAAGTTCAAGGAAGAAATCATCGAAACTTTCTATTGCTTCTTCTCCTCTCTGTTCAAGAACATCTAATAATCTAAGAATTGATTCACCACTGTGAAATGTTGGAAGATAGGATAGATGGCTAATCGTGTCTATGATGTCATCTGTAGAACCTTTCTCTAAGGGGTAATCATTTTCAAGCTTTAGCAGTAATGAAAATGGGTCTGGGCTTGCGTATGTCAAAGTTGCAAGCTCATTTCTGTTAACTCCTAGCTTTGCTCTGAGGTCTATATTTCTTATAAGCTCTATATTCGTGTATATTGCAGCATCGCTACTTGGACCTAAAAATGATTCATAGATATTTTCTAAAGTGAAAATATCTTCATACTCTGTTTCAAAATCAGCAGTTTCTCTACTACTATTAAAAATTGTAAGGTCGGTATTCATTTTCATATATTCAATAATTTCTGTTTGTGTATGTTTTTCAAATAAAGTTAAACTATCTTCAAAACTTTCACATATCTCTTCACTACATATCATTAATTCTTCTAAATTGAATTGATTCAATGGTTTTGTTAATTTTTTATTCATCTCATTTGAATTTTCATTGGCATTAAGAACTTCAATCAGGTTATTGTAAGCAATATGTCCACTTTCGTGTTTCATTATTTCATCGCTTGAGTCATAGAGTTCATTAGAATAGTTTTTACTAGTTATAGGTACAAGAGATGGATACAATGCTGTTTCTGGACCAGCTAATATATTATTAGATTCATTTTTTCTCTTAGAGCTAATTGGTGGGACTAATGCATTGCAATCTGTAAATAAATCATGATCAATAGCTTCTAAAAAATTATATGTCACAGACGGAGCATTCATCACTAAACTTACTTGAACCTTATTAATATTTTCATCACTTATTAGCTCCTGAACATTAATTTGTGAATAAATATCTCTATTTTGTAAAAATTGTCTTTTGAATTCTAGTGCTGTACCAGGTTCTCCCTTATCAGCTTCACTAAATAAGCTTTGCCATTCATATAGAGTGGAAGGTGTTTTCCCTTCAACTACTCCTGTTTTTTCTCTAGCCTCATTCAATGACTTTACTAAACTAGTTTGTAAATCTTGTGCTTGTGTTTCCCGAGTTTCAGTAATTTGGTTAAGAATAGCAATTTGCTTTCTTCCTAATTTACCATTAAAGGTTTCAAGTATATTTGCTTGAATTTCTTTTGCAGTAATTTCTGGGTTTTCATGGTATTGTTCTTGAATATTTTGCATTACTTGTGCTCCCGTAATTGCAAAACGAAAATAAGCATTTATTCTATTGCTAATAGCAAGTCTTGATTGTTGACTCTCATCTTTAGCTAGGTGTAGTTGAAGAAATTCTTTAGTAAAGTACGGAGTTTGAGCTTCAGTTATTTCTGAAGTCTTCTCATTTGTTTTTATTGGAGTTTGTTCTTGTAGTTCTTCTGCTGCTTTCTTTTTTTGAGGCTTTTGAGCTTTTAGAATTTTTTCAGCTGAAGTCTGACTATTTATTTCCACTGGTGTTTTCCGTTTTATTATCTAAAACGTATTTTTGTAAGATTTTTTTATATATCTCGTAGATAAAAATAGAATTAAAACTGCTCAAACAAATACTCAAGAACACTTTTCTTAATCCTAGCTTTACTAACTGTAGTAACTTTTTTAATCACTATCGGCTTCTTATAATTAACCCAAAAAGTCCCAAGGTTATTTCTTGTACCTTCAGATTCTAAGTATGCAACTGGTTTTGCGAGTTTACTTAGACAATTTTTTGTGAAAGTCGTTTTCAGAAAAGGAATAACTCCTCTATGATCTATATCTACGACATACGAGTCTGCAATATCAGTTATCCAGTAGGTTCGATACATATACTCCAAAGTATCTCCTTTAAGTGGAATACTTTCTTGTGTCTCTGGAAGGCATGTTAAGCTATCATTCTTTTTATCTTTAAAATAGAATTTCTTTGGTGCTCCTCCAGAGTAACTCGCAAAATCTCTGCGCCCACTTTCATGATCAACTTTTACGGGGATTACATAGATTGTTAGATCTTCAGATTTATCCCAATATGGCACTTCTGCAGGCATTCTATCTCTAGATTTTAAGTATTCACGTACCTTTGGAGTAATGAAAGCTAGCTGAAAGTGAGCTTCTTCACTGTATTGCATATCACTTAAAATCCCTCTGGGAACACGATAAATATATTTTCGATGTTTTCTTTTTTTGAGCTTGATTTCTTCAGATTTTGCTGATGTGAAATTATTAGTGCCAACGAAAAATGTTAGGCAGAGTAAGAGTGCTGGAATAAGTTTTAGTAGCTTTTTAGACACGGTATAGATGTTACCAAGATTCATATAAACTTTCATCTAAGCCTATGTGGTTATAAATTAATTGACCATTGATTTTATTTTTTGATTCTATTACCAGCATCGGCTTTTTAAGTTTTTGAACACAGTCTCTATCAAATTCAAGAAAAACTGAATCAAGATCTCGGTTTAACCAAAACTGAGGCTCTCCAAAGCTTGGTCCCATTGGTATATATGGAGTTCTTTGTGCCATGAGTATGATTCTATCTTCTGGGACTTTATGTTTGATTTTTTCACTTTGCACAGCTTCACATGATAATTTTCTTTTAGAGTCCATGAATTTCGCAGAGTTGAAATTCCTATGAGTTCTGCTTCTAAAGCCGATAATTGTATTTTCATTATAATCATGAGCTAATTGGTTAAGAGGAAATATATAAGTAGAGATATTGTCAGGCTTAGTCAATTTATAATCTTGCTTTAGGTGATGGTGCATCAGTCTAAGAGCACGAATATTTTGCTTTTTTAGTTTTTCAGTCTCAAAGATTACTTGATAAGCGGTCGGTTGAGCTCGAAGCAGAGAAAAAGGGTTAATTACACTGGTAAATCTTTTTGATCTGCTTAGTACCTTCTTAAAAGAATCAAAGCTAAATCTACTTAAATCGTTCTCCAAGGGGTGTCTTTCTCTTGCATTTACAGGTGAAAAAATAAAAAATATTAATAATAAAACTACTTGCATGCCTACTATCACTGATTATATGCAATTGGGTGCAAAATTACTTAGGGTTCTTCGCAGTTATACTTAAACCAATTTTAACAAAAAAATGATTTATCTAGGTGCGGACGTTTTATAGTCCAAATGGAGTAGATAGATCAAAGTTGATTATCAAATTTTTTATTAAAAGGGATTTGTAGGTAGAGATATGGTTTTAGTTCAGAAAGTAAAGAATATTACAGCAGATGCATACCGGAAATTTATGGATTATTTCGATAAGGATATGTATAAAGTATTTAATCAAACACGTCCTCAGGACTTAGTTAAAGACATGTATAGTCGTAAAGACAAGTAGTTTTACACAATTTTTTTCATTATTTGATGGCTTAGTTTACTTACTGAGCCCCTAGGTAAAATTCTAGGTAATAAAGTACCAATTTTATTCATTAAGCCATGTACAGCAGTGGTCTTTTTACCTTTTTTAAGAGATTTAACAGTATATTCAGCGACTTCTGCTGAGCTTGCTACTAATTTTCGATCTATTTTTAAAGATTCCATATCAGCTCTGACTTGAAATTCAGATTCTGTTATTCCAGGGCATATACAAATTATTTTAGTTTGTAATTGTTGAGATTTAATCTCTTCAGCTATAGCTTCTGTGAAGCTTAATACGTAAGATTTTGTTGCCGCATATACTGCCATGCAAGGTAGTGCTTGGAAAGCAGCAGTGGAGGCAATATTAATCAAGGCGCCATCTTCAGATGAGCAGATATCATCAATAAATAACCTGCTTAATTTGGTTAAACTCAATATATTTAAATTCACCATAGTTTCGAGTTTCTCAAGGCTAGAGTCTCTAAATTCAGCTAAATCACCGACTCCAGCATTATTAATCAATACATCAATTTTCTCTAGGTGAGATTTTTTCAATATCTCAATAGTTTCAGCGTGAAGCTCATTTGCGCTTTCTGGTTTACTTAAATCTTTTACTATGTATTCTGCTTGAACATTAAACTCTTCATTAATATAGTTTTTCAATTCACTTAAACGATCTTCTCTTCGAGCCACTAAAATCAAATTATATTCTTCAGCAGCAAAGCACTTACTTAGTTCGTAGCCTATGCCACTTGAGGCGCCTGTAATTAATGCTGTTCTTTTTTTCATGCTGCAAACTCTGGTATTCTGTTAAAAATTTCTTTTGCAAAACCGACAACATATTGAGTAATCCACCCACCCACGAGAAGATAGGTAATTATAAGAACTATAAATTTGGGGACAAATGTTAAAGTTTGCTCTTGAATCGAAGTAATAGTCTGAAAAATACTTACAACAATACCAACTACTAGTCCAGGTATTAATATAGGAACACTGATCATTGCAGAAACGATCAATGTTTTATTCGTAACTTCAAGAATCAAAGTATCTTTCACTATTATTAATTATATTCCCAGCTTGAGAATCTGGCTATGGAAAGTCATCATTGACCTACATAAAAGCTTTCGACTAGGTTCTCTGAGATTATATTCCAACCATCTACTAGAATGAAGAGAACGATTTTAAATGGTAGTGAAATTGTGGCTGGAGGTAAGAACATCAGACCTATGGACACCAGAGCACTGGCAGATATCATATCGATAACAATAAACGGCAAAAATAGAATAAAGCCTATTTGAAAAGCTTTTTTCAGTTCACTTAGGATAAAAGCAACCATAAGGATATGCATTGGTAAATCTTCAGGTTTATCAGGTTGCTCGATGTGTGCAACTTTAATGGCTAGTTCCAGTTCTGAATCTGGAGTTTGTGAAAGCATAAATTCTTCAAGTGGATCAAAAGCTTTTTTGAAAAAAGTTCTTTCATCTATTTCTCTAGTGAGGAAAGGCTGCAAAGCTTCATCGTTAATTCTTTTAAAGTATGGATTCATAACCATAAAAGTAAGGATTATAGATAAACCTATTAAAACTTGTGTTGGTGGTAAACTACCTAAACCAAGTGCCTGTCTGAGTAAACCGAAGACAATTACAAAACGGATAAAGCTTGTAGTTAGTAATAATATTGAAGGGGCAACACTTAATATAGTTAATAAAACTAGTATCTGAACACCTAAGCCGACTCCTTGGGGTCCACCATCACCGAAGGAAATATTTAAGCCTGGAGCTGCATTTGCAGCAAGACTACTTGATAAAAAAATAAATAAAGTTGATAAGAAAATACGCACTTTCTCTTTATGGTAACAGTATTGTGAGCTTAATACAAAAAAAATCAGGAACCAATAAGGCTCCTGATCTCTTTACAAAAAAAATTATTGAACTATTACTTAGCTGATTCTAAGATTGCTTTAACTTTCTTAGATAAGCGGCTCTTCAATCTAGCAGCTTTATTTTTATGGTAAGTACTTCCTTTAGCACCCTTATCGATAGCTTTGAAAACTTGAGCTAGAGTAGCGATAACTGCCTCTTCATTTCCTGTTTCAGCAGTTCTTAAGCTTGATTTGATCAAAGTTCTTACCTTTGATTTTAATTCGATGTTTACTTTACGGTTTCTTTCACCAATTTCAACTCTTTTCTTAGCAGATTTAATATTTGGCATAGGAAAAATAATAATAGCACATCGTGTTATGCTTTTTCTTATAAATTATGTCGGGACCGATATGTATATTTGAAAAGGAACAATACCCTCTTATCCGTGAAGCAGCGGCCCAAGCGGGGGAGATTTTACACCTAGTAGGTGAAAGGGTTAGGCCCGGTGTAACTTTGCTTGAATTAGATGCTTTTGCTGAAGAGTGGATTCGTGATCAAGGCTCTATACCTACTTTTAAGGGCTATATGGGTTTTCCGAATACCTTATGTACATCTGTAAACGAAAATATTGTTCATGGTATTCCTAATGATAAAGAACTTAAAGAAGGCGATATTGTCAGTATAGATGTCGGTGTAACAGTGACGGAAGATTTTAATGGTAAGCCTTTTACATATGTTGGCGATAATGCTTTCACTTTTCCTTGTGGTGAAGTTAGTGCTAAGTCTAAGCGCCTTTTAATGGATACGAATAGAGGTCTTTGGGCCGGGCTCGATGCTATTAAGGCTGGTGGATATATCAGTGATATCGCTACTGCTATTGAGAAAATCGCGCGTGAGAAAAGATACGGGAACGTGATGGAATTTGGTGGCCACGGCATTGGTCCTGAATATCACTGTCAGCCATTTATCCCTAATTTCACTGAATATTTCAAGCATTACCCAGATGATCAGATCAAAGTCGGTATGGTTTTAGCTGTAGAGCCTATGTTTAATTTAGGAACATCTGCTGTTAAAAAACATAAAGATGGTTGGACTATTACTACTGCTGACAGGAAAAATTCTGCTCACTTTGAGCATTCAGCTTTAGTAACTGAAGAAGGTATCGAGATCATCACTGATGTTCGTAAAACTAGAAATAAGTTCGAAGAAAATGCTGTTGAATCCTAAATATTTGTAAATTTAGAAACAAAGTTTAACTTTTTTTATTAGTAGATGCTATTTTTAGATGTTGGTGCTAACGGTGGTGTTAGTACTCTCGTTATATTAATCAAGGAGAAATATTAGTTGTCTAAAGAAATAATTGAAATGGAAGGTACCGTAATTGAGACTGTTCAAGGTGCTAAATTCGTAGTGCGTTTAGATAATGATCATGAGGTATTAGCTAGTATTTCTGGAAAGATTAGAAAGAATTATATAAAGATTTTACCCGGTGATAGAGTTAAGGTTGAGCTCACTCCTTATGACTTAAAGGTAGGAAGAATCACTTATAGGGTAGCCAAAAAGAGACCAAACACTGAGACTGGAAGTTGAATTATTAAGTAAAACATAAATAATTTCTAAATTAGTCAAGTGGTATGGTAGAATTTTGATTTTGTTAAATAGGACAAGTACATACAATGAAAGTTAGGTCGTCAGTTAAGAAAATTTGTTCCAAATGCAAGGTAATTCGCCGCAAAGGTAGAGTTATGGTTATTTGTGAAAACCCAAAACATAAACAAAGACAAGGATAAAGTGAGAATATGCCCAGAGTAGCCGGAGTAGATTTACCGAATAAAAGAATCGTCATTGCTTTAACTTATATCTATGGTATAGGTTTGACGAGAAGTCAAAGCATACTTAAAGAAGTAGGTATTGATGAGAGTGTAAGAGCAAATGATCTTAGCGAAGAAGATTTAATTAAAATTCGTGATGCCTTAAAGCAGTACGAACTTGAGGGTGATCTTCGTAGAAGAATTGGTCTTGATATCAAGAGATTGATTGAAGTTAATTGTTACAGAGGGATCAGACATAGAAAAGGTTTACCTTGTAGAGGTCAAAGAACTAAAACTAATTCTAGAACTAGAAGAGCTAAGAAGAGAGTTGCAGTTCCTGGTAAGAAACAACCTGGTAAGAAATAATTAATTAGAAAGGATTTTAAAAATGGCAGCAGTTAAAAGTAAGTCAAAAGATAAAAGCAAAGCTAAAAAGAATAAGAGATCGGTACCTAAGGGTGTTGTTCATATTAGCTCAACATTCAACAACACAATCGTAACTATTACTGATACAGCAGGTGGTGCTATCGCTGCTTCTTCAGCTGGTGCTGCTGGGTTTAAAGGTTCTAAAAAGAGTACTCCATTCGCTGCTCAGTTAGCAGCTGAAGCTGCAGCTCGTAAGGCTGTTGAATCTTATGGTCTTAAAGAAGTTGAAGTTTTAATCAGTGGACCTGGTGCTGGTAGAGAAACTGCAGCTAGGGCTATACAACAAGCAGGTTTAAAGGTTACAGTAATAAAAGATGTTACTCCTCTTCCACATAACGGGTGTAGAGCACCAAGTGCAAGAAGAGTGTAGAATCTATTTATAGGAAGGTTTCAAATATGGAAGATATTGAATTAAAAATAATCGTTGATGAACAACCAGATGAAGGTGGTAGTGTACGTGGAACAGTTGTACTCGAGCCTTTATATAGAGGTTTCGGCCACACTGTAGGTAATATTCTTAGAAGAATTCTTTTATCAAGAATTTTGGGTTCAGCGGTAACTCACGTAAGAATCGAAGGAGTTAATCACGAATTTACTTCTTTATCTGGAGTATCTGAAGATGTTCTTCACATTTTGCTTAACTTAAAGCAATTAATCGTTAAGATGGATACAGAAGAGACTAGAACTTTAACTCTTAAAGCTTCTGGTACTCAGACTGTAACTGCTGCTCAGATTGAATGCCCAGCAGATGTTGAGATTGTCAATCCTGAGTTAGAAATCTCTAATTTAGCTCCAGATGGTAACTTAAATGTAGAGATTACAGTAGCTAGAGGTTATGGCTATGTAGTTTCTGAAGAGCATGAAGCAGCTGTTTCTTTAGATGTAATTCCTGTTGATTCAGTTTTCACTCCTATTAAAAATGTTGCTTACACTGTAGAAGAAGTACCTGGTCCTTCAGGTCAGTCTAATGACTTCGATAAGCTTTCTATGGAAATTTGGGGTGACGGTTCTGTTGGAGTAAGGGACGCTATTGGTCAAGCAGCAGCACAAGTAACAGGTTTAATGAAAGCTGTTATCGATTTCACTGGTTCTAAAGTTGGTGTAGTTAAGACTGTTGAAGAAACTACACAAGAAGAAGAAACTCAAGAAGAAGATAAAGCGAACAATGTTAGTGTTGAAGAACTTGAATTATCAGTTAGATCTTATAACTGCTTAAAGAGAGCAAATATCAACAACTTATCTGATCTTTTAAAACTTACTGACTTTGATTTAATGAACATCAAAAACTTTGGTAAGAAATCAGCTGAAGAAGTTTTAGATAAATTAGAGTCTATGGGCTATAACTTAAAAAGCAGAGATTCAGCTTTAGCTCACGGTGAGTTTTAATTAATCAAAATATATAAACATTACATACAATAAAGGTTCAAATCATGAGACATAGAAAAAAGAAAAGACAATTAAATAGACCAGCTGACCAGAGAAAGGCAGCTCTTAGAGCTTTAACTACATGTCTATTAAGAGAAAAGCAAATCAATACTACTCTTGTAAATGCTAGAGCTTTAGTATGTGAAGTTGAAAAAATGATTGGTTTAGCGAAACGTGGTGATCTTCACGCTAGAAGAAAGGCAGCTGGCTTTATTTATGATAAAGAAGTTGTTCAAGATTTATTTGACGCTGTAGCAGATAGATATAAAGAGCAAAAGTCTGGTTTCACTAGAATCATCAAAAGCGGTTTCCGTCGTGGTGATAACGCTCAATTAGCTGTTGTTCAGTTAGTGTAATGTTTACTTATTGTTAATATTACTTTATTTTAGTCAGATAATATGCTATAAATATATCCAAGACCATACTTCTCCCCCCCCTGAGTATGGTCTTTTTTTGTTTTTGTATACTTAGATTCCCGGTAATTTAAGCGTATTGGACCTAGCTGAGGCCTAAAAGGTTAAAATGAAATTAGGTGTAAGTTATAAAATCAGAAGAGCTGAGATTGAAGATATTGAATCTATAGCTGGGCTTTTAAAGTTTTTCTCTGACCAGAGGCTTTTGTTACCTAAAAGTATTGATGATCTTTATAGGCAAATTCGAGGCTTTAGAGTTGCAGTGACTCATGATTCTAAATCAGGAGAAGATATTGTAATAGGTTCTGCACATTTAGATATTTTTACTGAAAACCTTGCTGAAGTTAAGAGTTTAGCTGTTAACCCTGATTATCATGGTTTAGGAGTTGGAAGGGTATTAGTTGAAGATTGTGAGAGAGAAGCTGTCGATATATCTATAAAAAAAGTTTTTGCTTTAACCTATCAGGTAGATTTCTTTAAGAAATTAAGCTATGAACTTATTGATATAGATTCATTGCCAGAAAAAGTTTTTAAAGAATGTATTAGATGCCCATTCTATGGGAAGTGCAATGAAAATGCTTTGATAAAATTTTTGTAATTTAACTAGATTTGTTTAGTAATGCAGATCTAATTATCACGGAACAAGTCTAGGTTTATTTAAGCTAAAGCTGCTTTTGCCTCTACTCTTAATTCACTATTATTCTTAAAAAAATCTTTTATCGAATCACAAACAAATTTGATTTGCTCATTAGTTAACTCTGGATATACAGGTAAAGAAAGAACAGCATTAGAAGCTATTACTGAATTAGGAAAATCATCAGATTCGTAATTTAAGTATTTATAAACTTCTTGCTCATGAAGAGCTAAAGGATAATAAATTTCAGAGCCAATTTCTCTTTGTGATAAAAATTCTTTTAGTCCATTTCTTAGAGAAGCGGATTCTTTAGAATCTGGACTCACTAAAATACTAAACTGATGGTAAATGTGAGTGCTATATGATTCCTTTCTCGGAAGCTTAATAAGCCCAGCTTTTTCTAAATCTGCCAATTCACTGAAGTAAATCTCTGCATTTTTAGCTCTAGATTCATTCCATTTATTAATAAGTTGTAGCTTAGCGTCTAAAATAGCTGCTTGGATCTCATCAAGTCTACTATTTACACCAATTTCAGAGTGGTAATATCTTTTATCTGAGCCATGAGCTTTAATTCTTCTGAGTCTAGCTGCAAGTTCATCATCATTAGTCGTCATTAGACCACCGTCTCCTGCGCATGATAGGTTTTTTGTGGGGTAAAAGCTATAAGTTCCTATGTCTGCTATCGCACCAGCGTTAAATTCCTTAGAATCAGCTCCTGTGAACTTAGTCCCAAAGGCTTGAGCAGTATCTTCAATAACTTTAATATTGTTTTTCTTAGCTATTTTTAAGATTGCATCCATATTAGATGCTTGTCCAAACAAATGAACAACAATAATAGCTTTAGTTTTATTAGTAATCTTCTCTTCAATTTTTTCTGGGGAAATATTGAAGTTATTTAAATCAATATCTGCAAAAACAGGCTTTGCACCGACTTGGTCAATAGCTTCTGCGCTAGCTATGTATGTAAATGGTGTAGTAATAACCTCATCACCAGCTTTCACGTCTAAGGCTAGTAATGAAATATAGAGTGCATCAGAGCCATTTGCACAAGAAATCGAATGCTTAGCTCCTAAAAATTCAGCTGAATTTTTTTCAAATGATTTTACGTGTTCTGACATGATATATCTTCCACTACGAAGAATATCAATGACTACTGGTTCAATCTCAGATTGAATCTGAACGTATTGTGCTTGTAAATCTAATAGAGGGACTCTCAAGCTTGGTTTTGTTTAGCCTTTTTCTGTTTTCTTTTTAATACTTTTTCAGCTCTTTTCATTCCTGGCTGTTGCTTATCTGGGTTGATTTTTTTTGACATAATATGCGCCTCGAATCAGTTATTTTAGCATAGATATAAATAGACTAAGAATAATATTAGAATTATTACCTAATCTTTCAAACCATGAATATTATCTTGGTAAGCTCCCTGTCTTTGAGGTATTGTGTATTACCAATAGCCCATATGATTATTGATTAAGTCATGCAAGATATTAATTTAATTCGACTAACTCCTGAAAGAGCACTTGATATTCGTCAGACTATATCAAAACGTGATTCCGAGATAAAAGAGGGGTTGAAGACTCTAAATGATATTCAAAGTCTTACTAATATTTTTCAAACTATTAATGAGCATCTTGATGATTTAATAGAGCTTAAAAATAGTACTACTGATAATGTAGAAATTGATAGTACAAACAATAACTTTGTGAATCAGTATAGTAAAAGTTTATTTTGGGCATTAAATGAGAAAAGTACTACTAAGGAAATCTTTAAAAACTTTCCGGCAGAAATTAAAACAATTAATAAGCGTGAATATTATGAAGTTGCAAAAAAATTAGATCAGATTGAACAAAAATATCAACAAGTTAAAGTAGACAATGATCAAAATCAGTTTATATTTCAATCTTATCTAAATAAACAAAAATCGGTTGTGGAAGAAAAGCAAGTTTTTTATACTCTAAATAATAAACTAGGGCTGCAAGAAAATAACTCTCTTATCTTTAATTATCCACTTAATAGCGTTTTAACGCATGAGTATCAAAGTAATAATAATGATGGAAAGGCTCAAATATTCCCTTTAGCGTACTATGGAGAAATTTATGAACCACCTTATGCATCATTTATTCCAGATTTGGATTCTGTCGCAAGAGGAGGTAATCTTACATATACTTTTAAAGAAGCTTTAAGTCCAAAAGATTTACTACTTTTTAGAAATGATAGTAGTTGGATAGATAATCATAAAGAATATATTGAAAAAGCACATTTAGGTACTTTCTTATATCAAAAACGTATAAATCCATCTATAGAAGGTTTTTTTAGATTATGCCAGAATTAGTTTTTATGCTCAACAATTAGAGAATGATATCAATGAAGGCAAATATAGTACTCACCCAGATTTAGACAAAGTCAAAGAGAAAATTGAAAAGGTTGAAAATTTAGGGATATATCTATTAAATGAGTTTTTTGAAAGAGATCCAGCTCGTTATTATGAACCAACAAGACAAATATCAGAACATTTTGTTGATAGAGACAAGGCAATTTTCCTAAATTTAATGCAAGTATTCGTGAATAAACGACCCGGTTTTCAAAAATTAAAAATAGCAATTGATGAAATTAAAAAGAAATTTGATCCAAAGCAAGATTATAAAGCTATTCAAGAATATAGTCTTGCTTCAGTAGGTTACTATCCTGAGGCATATATTCAGGAACTTCAAAGCTTAGGTATTTTTGATGATACCTTAGTTAAATTTTCTGATGAATTTATACAAGAATTAAAAGATTTGAACCAGAATTCTAAATCTTAGCTTCTTCTTTTCTTAATATCTCAAAAAATCCAGGAAATGAAGTGTTTACAAATTCACTTTTAATTATCTCCACTCCTTTTTCTGAGTGAAGCCCAGCTATAGCTGAACTCATAGCGATTCTATGATCACCATTACTATCAATGGCAATTGTGTTAACACTATCTTTAGCACCAGGGAAAGCTTTTCCGGCGAGTCCTTCGATAATCATACCGTCTTCTGTTTCTTCAACATTAACCCCTAAAAGCTTCAGCATATTTACGGTGGTTGCTATACGGTTAGATTCTTTCACTTTTAATTCTTCAGCGTTTTTAATAACTGTAGTACCTTCAGCTTGAGCTGCAAGAATTGCAATGACAGGGATTTCATCAATTAATCTAGGAATTAAATCACTACTGATTTCACACGCTTTAATATTAGAGGATTTTACAATGATGTCAGCTCTAGGTTCACGAGCTTCATCGCTGATATTTTCTACACTGAAATCAACTTTCATCATAGTTAAAACATCTAAGATTCCAGTCCTAGTAGGGTTGATGCCAACGTTTTCTAGAACTAGTTCAGAGTTTTCACAAATAGCTCCAGCTACCATAAAGAAAGCTGCACTAGAGATATCTCCAGGAACTCTAATGATTTGAGCAAAAAGATCTTTTTCTGGTTTTTTAATACTAACTTCTAAACTAGCACTGTGATGAGATATCGGAGAGCCGAAGTATTCAAGCATTCTTTCAGAGTGGTCTCTAGATTTTTCTGGTTCGATAATAGTAGTTACTCCTTCAGCATTTAAACCCGCTAGAAGTAAACAAGATTTCACTTGAGCAGAGGCTATTGGAGATTTATAAGTAATTCCTTGAAGGTTATTTGTCCCATGAATTAAAAGTGGAGCTTTACCATCTTGAGAATCTATCGATGCACCCATTTCTGTAAGTGGGTTTATAACTCTTTTCATCGGGCGTGAGCTGAGTGATTCGTCACCTGTTAATTTAAATTCAAATGGAAGCCCAGCAAAAAGACCTGAAAGTAATCTCATTCCTGTGCCTGAGTTACCTAAATAGATTTCTTCTTTAGGTTCTTGTAATGCAAGCATTCCTTTTCCATTTATTCTAAGTGTCGGGTTATCAGGAGTACCATAGTAAGTTTCGATCTCAACTCCTAATGCTTCAAAAGCTTTCTGAGTGCAGATACAGTCTTCACCAGTTAAGAAATTAGTTACTTCAGTTCTACCTTTTGCGATAGATCCAAAAATTATAGATCTATGAGAAATAGATTTATCTCCAGGAATCTTAATAGACTTTTTGAAGTTTTTGATTTTTGAAATTATAGGATTAGCCATCGATAGCTATTATAGCCCATCTTCAATATTCAACTGATCAATCTATACACCCATTACCAAAAGTTGAAGCTCCAGCTGCAAACGCCTTCCTTAATAAATCTAAGTACTTAGTTTGAATAGTGGTTATATCAAGTGGGTTTACATTTCGTGCTTTAGAGTTTGCGATGATTTGTGACATGCTGTAAGCAATTCCTAGCCTAGGGACAGCAGCGTCGTTTCTTCTCGCGAGCATTAAATCACGCTCATCAGGGTTGTTTTGAAGTAGTTCTGAAAGCTGAACTTTATAAGGGTTAGCAACTGGATATTTTTTAATATGAGCTATAAAGTTCCTAGTAGCTTGATTTGCACTGATTAGTTTTTGAAGCAAAGCGTCCTCTTCAGGTTTATAAGTATCTGAAATCTGTCCCTCTATTAAAGATCTAGCCGAAGCATAGGTTTCTAAATCAGCAGTGAAAATTCCTCTTTCAAGTGAATCCATAATGTGTTGAGTTAATCTAGCTTCTTGAGAGTTTTGGTTAAAGTGATAGTAATACTGTAGTATATCTACGAGTCCTTGATTTTCAAGTAAATCTTGGTAGCCATAGAATGATACGTGGTTACCTCCTATGAGGTTGAACATGGCAGAGTAAGGTATGGCACGAACATCAGCTAAGGTATTTAGGATATCTTCTATTGGAAGCTTACTTGCAAAGAGGTTTAAGTCATTATCGTAACCATCTTTACTTAAAACTTCTTTTATCTTAGTTCCAGAACGGCTTGTAGGTCTACTTGCGATGTTGAATAGATCTAAATAGATAAGAGGGGATTTGATAACGTGGTTAAAATATTCTCTTAAAATCTTTTCATTAGAGCATTTGTCGTCTTGATCAAGATCCAAACCTAACACCTCAAATCTCAGTTTCTCACGAATATGTTTGATCATATTTGTAAGTTCCTTTACAAAGACTGAATCTAAGATCATTAATGATTTATTCTCTTTAAAATTATTCAAGAAAGTGTTTCTGGTAGAGATTTCAGAAACAGCTGCTATAAAGTCCTGGATGATTTCATGGCTTCTAAAAACAGATACTAACTGCTGAGCACCACCACCTTGAAGGGTCCTTTCATAGTGGGCAAAGCTACCTAAAGGTTGCGTGCAAGTAGCAGTAGTCTTGAATTCTAGTCCACCACCTCTTTCTACAGGCTCGCCCCAGCCATCAAAGCTAATTAACTTAATTTGAGCTTGTTCTAGTGAGTAATATTTTGCTGTTTCTAGCCAAAGATTTTTTTCATCATTAAAGTCAGTCTCAAAGTAAGTTTTAAACTTTTCTAGAGATAAGCCTATGACTTTATTTTCAAGTGAATAATCATCTTTCTGATCAGGCTTATAAAGTTCTTGCCATTTCTCTAGCTCTGAATTGTCGCCATACAAATGTTTCATTAGAAAAGAATTGAAAATATTTACAGTAATAGCGTCTAGCTGCTTTGAGCGGAACATTTCCCATTGAGATGCAGTGAAACCGTTTTGCTTACCACTATCTGAAGGTCCACGCATTTTAATAAATTTAAAAGCATTCTTTAATAAATATCTTCTCCACACCGGATTCAATAAAGCTTCTATAGTGCACTCATAAGAGTTTCTTAGATCTATAATCTGCTCAGTAAGTGGAACTATGTCTAATTGGTTATCTGTGTGTGGGTGCAGAACAGTGTCAAAGTTAAAACCTCTGAAGCAAGTTATCAATAACAGTGCGTTAAGCATATCTTCAAAGCATGTGTTCATGCTTATGATTTGTCTTTTTATTCCACCAGCTGGAATTAAGCTTAGTAGTTCTAAAGTCTGCAAAGCTTTGATTTCATTTTTATTCTGAGAGTCTTTTAATTCAGTAACTGTAGCTTTAATATTTTTAGGAAGATCGGTTAATCTTTCATCTGGACTTATTAAGAACTTGGTCTTTTCTTCGATTTGTCCATAATTTTCAAAGTTTAAAAGTTTTTTCACTAGGAGGTTTATAACTTCATTTCCTTGACGGGTATGTCCTTTAGAACCAAATCTTCCAAAGATTTCTACTTTCTTAATCAGCTTTTCAATTTCTTTAGTGTTAACCCCCTCTTTATTTGCAAGGATTGCTTTTAATGGTTTAAGTAAAATTAGATCGATAGAAAATTTCCTGAAGTTAAAGTTGAAATTATATTTCCCTTGACTGTGTATTTCTGAGTGAAGAACTTCAAGCTCACTAATGAATCTAGAGAGTGGATTGAGCATATGATATTCAATTACTAATCTATAGGTAAGCTTGTTTGCAGCAAACTCAGGGTGCTTCGCTAAAATAGATTCATATAGTTGTTTAAATTCTTCATCCACGAAAAGTGTTTTACTTGGTAAGTCTATGTCTGAAGAGAAGTCGTCACTGAGTGTTTTCCAGAGTTTTTGAAGATCTAAAAAGTACTTTTGGAAAAAGAAAAGGTTTTCTTGAACTAAAGATTTAAAGTGTTCTTGTGCACTCACTGTAGGGTTTCCATCGATGTCTCTTGCTACCCAACTGTGAATTTTGAAAAATTCAGGATTGAATTGAAATTTTTTATTCAATGCATTTGAGATTTCAGTTTCCAAGCGAATTAATTTCTCTGGAATGATTTCATAGATTTGGTTGACAGCATCTAAAAAGTTTTGAGATTCATCTGAAGGCTTTAATTTGTTTTCATTGTAAGGTTTAACTCTCACCATGTGCGAGATTGAAGCTGCTAAATCTTCTTGTATGCCTTTTAGTTTATGCTCTAGGACTAAATTATTTTCATCGTCTCTAATAACTTCAGCTATTTCCTGAACCCTAGAGATCATGTTTGCTATATGATACATGTAATCTGGCTGAATTCCAGCTGTAGGGTGAGCTGTAAGCACTAAGCTTGCTGAAACGTCCTTCGTGAAAACATCTTCAAGCTCTGATCTTGAAATCCCCATATCTAGTAAATTTTCAATAAGATCTTTACTGAAGATTTTGTCGGATTCTAGAGTTTTAGTAACATCAGCACTTGCTGTACTTGATTGGTTAAGTAGCAGATATGCTTCTAAGACCCATGAGATTAGTTTTAATCTATATTCTGGTGCAATAGAATCACCATTCATAAATTCAATTATTTTTTCTGGAGATCTACCATTGTCTTGTAATAATTTTCTGCATTCGGTAATAAGTTCAATACATTTATAGGCAAGCTCTTTTCTTATAGCAGGGTCATGACTTATATGTTCATCGACACTGATTCTATTCCATACCTGTTTACCGATGGTGTTACCAATGATCTTATATAAAGAGCGGATAGATTTTTTAATTGCCATGCTCTTATTAGTATATCCTGTCTATAAAATTACAAAAAAAAGAAGCGACGGCTTTGTCGCTTCTCTTAAAATCAACTTGCCCTAATCAATAAAAGCGATAAGGAGATGATGGGAGATATCTTATGCATGAGGGATCTTTCATTCATCAAGGCAAGTATTTGTTCATCGGGGGGATATCATGATTTGTGTATATACAAATATGTATTACAGCTTTTTTGATATTAATTTGTGAAAAATATTTATGGCTTAGTTCTTTGAGAAATTTATAAATGCACTAGAATCATTGCTGGAAGATAGGCCCAGTGATTTTCTTAGTAATTTGCAAGTCCAAACTTTTTTAATTAGATTCTCTAATTTGATGAAATAAGCTTCTTGTTCGTAATAAACGACAATTTTATGATCAAGTGAGTCAGATTCTATATTTTCTATTAATTTAGCTACTTCATCTTTAGAAACTATAAGGTTTTTCTTCGCCTCTAAGATCTTAGTAGTAAATGTTAAAAACTCTTTATTTGCCGCTAGATTTAACTTAACTTTTAAGGAACTTAAGAGGTCATGTTTAATATAGATATAGGCTAAATCTTTAGTATCAAGCTTGAATTTAATCTTTTTATTTTCAGACTCTAGCTCTAATTCTTCAAGATTTTCTACTTGAATTTCATCTTCAAATAGAGAGGCATCTTTTAATTTATCAATAAAATCCCTGATGCTAATTTCTTTAATCTCTTGACTCTGCTTAGTTTGCAGGTATTGAAACTTATAATCAAGTTCACCTGAATTTAATCGTTCCTGTATTTCTTTTACTGTGATATTCGGCAGCATCAAAGAAACATGTTTTAAACTATCATCTTCTTTGCTGCTGAAATTTAAGCTCATTGACTTATCTTCGCTAGCAAGTTTATTTAGTTCTCTCCCTAAAGAGCGTTTAACTAGTTCAGAAGATAAGTTGAAGCTGTTGAGTTCTGAATCCATCCGACTTTATTAGTAATGTAATATGGTTAAGTTTAGATTAAATTGAAAGTAAAAATTGGAGTTATCTTGAGCTTGTCTGGGTTTAGTTTAAATTGGATTTGTAAAAAAAATGAAAAATTCAACTTTTTATGGATAAGGATGTTGAGTTTTTTTCGGCAAAAAATACCAGATTTACTTATGAATACTCAGCTTAGCTTAAAGCAGGTTATTCCTAGTGAAGTGACCCAAGAAGATAATATGATAGTTCATCAAAGTGCACCTTTTGAATCTAAGGGTGCAATTGAAAAAGAACCGAATATGGGTCCAACTTTAGAACTTTTAGATTCGATGCCAAATGTTCAAGTCGAAGGTTTATATACTGAAATTGGACTTGATGAGTTTGAAAAAGTCTTGAAATTGAAAGTGGAAGATTATGAAAATTATAAGAAAAGTGTGTTACATAGTGGGATTGGGGAAACTAAATTAGTTTCTTTTATCAAAAATAAATTAGTCGATGATATTGGTCAATTGATTTTAAATTTGGATAATTTTAAAGATAAATCAATAAATATAAACGACTCTCATATTATAGAGGCAAAGAAAATTCTTGAAACAAATAAGAGGATCAAATCTGTGGCTGTTTTAAATAAGATTTTCCTAGATGAATTGGATGACTCTAAGAGTATTTTTGAGGCTGTAATACTTCCTTTAAATCAACTATTAATAGCTAGCACTGATGTTGAAGGTCGAAGCTCTAAGGATTTAGAAGGTTTTCAAAAAGTATTTGAACTGTTTAATGATGCTCAGGAAAAAATGATTGAGAATAGCGACTTCAGTTCTAATCCTGTGGAAGTCACTAAATGCTTTGCTTTTGCAGGAAAAGCAAATATGGAAATCTGTCAAAGTTTAAATTTAGATAAGACAAAGAAAGCCAACATTTTGAATAATGAGTTTCAATTAGTTAGAAAAGTAGCAGAAAATTTACCCGTTATGAATGCTTGGAATACCTACGATATTAGGCTAATGGGGGAAGTTTCTCAGCACATTATTGATAATTTAGATTCGAGTTCTGCATCGCTTGATTCAATAAATAACTTCTTGAATAATTTTAAGGCTCTAGACCATTAAACTTTATGATTCTTTAGAAATTACTAACTCGTACAACTCCTTTTCTAGCTCCTGATTG